>CAYTJD010000133.1:0-5798 GCA_964438005.1 uncultured Solibacteraceae bacterium
ATCCGCAGCGGACTCAAACCGGGTGAACGCGTGGTTACCGCCGGCGCATTCCTCCTTGATTCCGAAAGCCGCATGAAGAACCCGCGGAGGAACTAGCCCATGCAGAGTGTGGGATGAAGATTGACCGCGCGCGCGCATCCCGGCTGGGCTGGAAGGGCGCGGCTTACTCCTTCCGCTCCGCATCTGTCGAGCAGATGTCCATAACGCGCCGCCTGCGATGATCGACCGTTTGATCGAGTTCTCCGCGCGGCGGCGCGGCGCCGTCATCGGAGTGGTTCTGGCCTTGGCCCTGTGGGGCCTGTGGAGCATCCGCCAGATTCCGCTGGATGCCCTGCCGGACCTCAGCGACACCCAGGTGATTCTGTATTCCCGCTGGGATCGCAGCCCCGACCTCATCGAGGACCAGGTGACCTATCCGATTGTCACCGCCATGCTCGGAGCGCCGCGGGTCAAGGCCGTCCGCGGTGTTTCCGATTTCGGCTACTCCTTCGTCTACGTCGTCTTCGAGGATGGGACTGACCTGTATTGGGCGCGGTCCCGCGCTCAAGAGTATCTTGCCGGTGTCCTCTCCTCTCTGCCCGCCGGAGTCCGGACCGAGCTCGGGCCGGATGCAACCGCCCTCGGCTGGGTCTTTCAATATGCCCTGACAGACGACTCCGGCAAGCTGACTCCGGCCGAACTGCGGACCACCCAGGATTTCTTTCTGCGCTATCACTTGCGCTCGGTTCCCGGAGTCGCGGAAGTGGCGTCGGTCGGCGGCTTTGTCCCTCAATACCAGGTCACCGTGGATGCGGCCCGCCTGCGGGCTTTGGGCATCCCGTTTGCCGCCGTGGTGGAGGCGGTGCGGCGCAGCAACGTCGAAACCGGAGGCCGGTTACTGGAGTTCGGCGGCTCCGAGTACATGATCCGCGGGCGCGGCTATCTGAACGATCCGCGTGATCTCGAAGAAGCCGTGGTGGCGGGCGGCGAGAACTCGCAGATCGTGCGCCTCAAAGACGTCGGCGCCGTTACGCTTGGTCCGGAAATCCGCCGCGGAGTCGCCGACCTCGACGGACGGGGCGAGACCGTCTCCGGAATCGTCGTCATGCGCCAGGGCGCGAACGTGCTCGACGTCATCGATGGCGTCAAGCGCAAGCTGACGGAGATCGCCGCGGGACTCCCGCCGGGGGTGCGCGTAGTCCCGGTCTACGATCGCTCCGAGCTGATCCATCGCGTCATCGGCAACTTGCGCGCGACACTGCTCCAGATCATCCTCACCGTGGTGCTGGTGATCCTGCTGTTTTTGCGGCATCCGCCGAGCGCGGCCATTCCCATCCTGACCATCCCGCTGACAGTCCTGGCGGTGGCCGTCCCCTTCCACCTCATGGGCTTGTCCTTCAACGTGATGTCGCTGGGCGGAATCGCAATTGCGGCCGGCGCGCTGGTGGACGCGGCCATCGTGGTCGTGGAGCAGACCCACAAGAAATTGGAGGAGTGGCAGACCGAAGGCGGCCCCGGTGACGCGGACGGCGTCATCCTGCGCGCCGTGAAAGAAGTCGGCCGACCCGCGTACTTCGCGCTCCTGATCATCGCCGTCGCCTTCCTCCCGGTGCTGGCCCTGGACGGGCAGGAAGGGCGGCTGTTCCATCCCCTGGCTTATGCCAAAAGCCTGACCATGCTGGTCGCGGCGTTGCTGGCGGTCACGCTCGACCCGGCCTTGCGGCTGACCCTGGCCGGCCTGGGACGCCGCGACTGGGGAGCGCCGTGGTGGGGCCGCCTGATGAACTCCGCGCTGCGCGGCGAGATCCGCCGCGAAGAACACCATCCGCTCAGCCGCCTGTTGATCCGCATCTACCAGCCGGCTTTGCTGCATGCCCTCCGCCACAAGGGCTTGGTCGCGGCCGTGGTCCTGATCGCCGCGGCGATCACCGTCCCGGTTTACCGCCGCCTCGGCGGGGAGTTCGTTCCCCCGCTCGACGAAGGCGTACTCTTATACATGCCTTCCACGGTGTCCGGCATTTCGATCACCGAGGCCAAGCGGCTCCTGCAACTCACCGACGCCCGTTTGAAGAGCCAGCCGGAGGTGGCGCGGGTCCTCGGCAAAGCCGGGCGCGCCGATACATCGACAGACGGGGCCCCGCTTTCGATGCTGGAAACCGTTGTCGTGCTGAAGCCCCCGGAGCAGTGGCCGCGCAAGATGTCGCCGCGGGAGTTGATCGCCAAATTCGACGCCATCATGAAATTTCCCGGCGTCGCCAACACCTGGACCATGCCGGTTCGCGGAAGAATCGATATGCTCGCTACCGGCATGCGCAGTCCCTTGGGCGTGAAGATCGCCGGGCCCGACCTGCAGCGCATCCAGCAGGTCGGAACCCGCGTCGAGGAACTGCTGCGCGATGTCCCCGGTACCCGCACCGTCTTTGCCGAACGGATCAACGACAGCCGCTACATCGACATCCAATGGGATCGCGGCGAACTGGCGCGCGTCGGCATCTCTATGGACGAGGCCCAAACGGCGGTGCAAAACGCGATCGGTGGCGACAATGTCACCACCGTGATTCGGGGGCGCGCGCGCTACCCCGTGAATGTTCGCCTGCCGCGAGACTCGCGCGACAATCTGGATGCCCTCCGCCAGGTGCTGGTGGGTGGCTCCGCCGGTGGCGACCCGGTTCCTTTGGGACAATTGGCCGCCGTCCGGATTGTCCCGGGACCAGCGATGATTCGTGACGAGAACGCGATGTTGACCGGATACGTATATCTGGACCTCGATGGCCGGGATCCTCAGGACTACGTCGCCGAAGCCTCCGGCGTGCTCGCCCGGAAGCTCAGCCTGCCTGCGGGCTACACACTGCAGTGGAGCGGCCAGTATGAAGCGTTCCAGCGCATCAGCCGGCGCCTCTTGCAGGTTGTGCCGCTCACCTTGGGATTCATCGCCGTGCTCCTTTACTGGAACACCCGGTCGGCCGCCAAGACCGGTCTGGTGCTGCTGGCCGTGCCCTTCTCCGCGATCGGTGCGATCTGGAGCCTGGGTCTGCTGGGCTACCCCATGAGTCCGGCCGTCTGGGTAGGGCTGATCGCGCTGCTGGGCGTGGATGCCGAAACCGGCATCTTCATGCTTCTCTACCTGGACCTGGCTTGGCAAAAGCAACTCGCCGACGGCCGCATGCAAACGCCTGCGGATTTGCGGCAAGCCGTGCTCGCGGGCGCGGTGCGCCGTATCCGGCCCAAGTTCATGACGGTAGCTACGATGTTCCTGGGCCTCGTGCCCATCCTTTGGTCCACCGGCGCCGGCGCCGAGGTGATGAAGCGAATCGCAGCGCCGATGGTAGGTGGTCTGGCGACCTCATTTCTGATGGAACTAATCGTGTATCCGGTGCTCTACGAGCGCTGGAAATCCCGTGCTCTGCCGCGCGTGTCATCTGAGGCCCAGGAGCCGCTCCCTGGGCTCCCATGAGTGAGACGTCAGCTCGTAGATCTGACCGCCGCCAACTCCCGGTTGAGCCGTGCTCTTCGACCGTTTGCTGGATCACGGCATGAACCGGTTCCATCTCCGGGCCGAAGGGCATGATGACGAAGCACGTCCTCAACTTCTCGATATCAATGCCCTCGAAGCGCCCGCGCGTCTGGTTAGCTCGTAAGCCGCACAGGCCGGAAACGTAGTCCGTGTCGGTGGCGGTGACCACCGCCGCGCCATCCTGCCGAGTCCCCCCAATTCACTGGGCTGTTCGTCGGCCGCCTCTACCGCCGCAAGCGCGTCGACGTCCTTCTGCGCGCCGCCGCCTTGGCGCACCCAACAATTCCCGGCTTGGAAGTGCGCATCGTCGGCAACGGTCCGTGTGCGCCGCCGCTGCGCCGCCTCGCGCACGACTTACATCTCGACAACACCGTCACGTGGCTCCGCGCGTAGCCCGCCTCTTCCTGGCCGCCGCCACCGAGCCGCGCCCTACTCGTGCTGTAGCCTGATCGCAACCTCGCACCACAAACCGTTGCGTTTTCCTGCAAGAGTTCTCAAAGAGTTTACACGTTCACATATTCCCGAATTGCAATAGTTTCGCCATAATTTACGATCGAGTCTCGCTTCAGAATCCCGAAAAATTCGGCTCTCCTCCTCGACCGGAGCGGAACGACGGGGGTTTTGCGCCTTTAACGGGGCTGACGCTGATGTCCAACAGGAGCACAACGGTGAAACTACGTGTCCAGACAGTTCTCGCGATCCTTACATTCGGCCTCGGCAGTACCGCCGCTTGGGCTTTTCCTTTCGGACCGCCAAACGGATTTACCATTGCACCCGGCGACAAACCGGGAATTGCCTGTACCCAGTGCCATGCGGGAACGCCTCTGAACGGCGGTGGCGGCAGCGTGCGCGTCGCATTTGCCAACGGTTTGACTTATGCGCCGGGACAGGCTCAGACCCTCACCGTAATCATCAACGATGCGGTCGCCGCCACTTACGGCTTCGAGATGTCCGCCCGCTTGGAGAGCGGCCTTTCCACGCAGCAGGCCGGCAGTTTCACGCCCGCTGCCACTCAGAAGGTCGTGTGCTCGGACAATACCGTGGAGCCCGCGGCTGGCTGCGGCGGCAATGGTATTCAGTGGATCGAGCATACGCAGCCATCGCTCACCAACACCATCTCCGTCCAGTGGACTCCGCCCGCGGCCGGCGCCGGGAATGTGCACCTCTACGTTTCCGCGAACGCCACCAACGGAGACAACACTCCTCGCGGAGATCACATCTACGCGGCGGATTACGTCCTCACGCCCGCATCGAATGCCACTACGGGAGTTCCAACAATCACAGGCATTTTCAATGCGGCGAGCGGCGCTTCCACACTCGAGGCCGGATCTTGGGTCACCATCATCGGCACCAACTTCGCGGCGGCGGCGAATACATGGGACAGCGCCATCGTCAATAACGTGTTACCCACAACACTCGGCGGCGTGACCGTAGCCATCGATGGGAGGCCCGCGCCGATCAACTTCGTCAACCAGACCCAGATCAACGCGCTGGTGCCCGCGACCCCGAACCTCGGAAACCTCAGCGTCGTGGTCTCCAATGCCACCGGCTCCAGCCAGCCGGCCACCGCGGTGCTCGTGAACGTCTCGCCGGGTCTGTTTGCCTTCCCCCAGAATCAGGGCCGGTATGCCGCCGCCGTCGTGATGGATAGTGCTACCAGCTTCGAATACCTCGCGCCCGCCGGTTTGCTGGGAGGTTCCACCCAATCGCGCTCTGCCAAAGCCGGTGACACGATTCTCCTTTTTGGCACCGGTTTCGGCCCAACCACCACGCCTCTAAACCCCGAAATGGTCGCCTCGGTCGCTTACCCGCTGGCTCACACGAGCGGCGATATCCGCGCTCCCTTGGCGCAGGTGACCATTGGCGGCCAAGCGGCTACGGTGCAGTTCTGCGGAATCGTCAGCCCGGGGACCTACCAGATCAACGCCACCGTACCTGCCGGTGTACCCAGCGGTGACCAGGCTTTGACCGTGGCCTTATTGACCGGCCCTTCCGTGCCCCAAACCCTGTTCATCCCGGTTCAGTAGCATTTGGCGCCTACTTGTGCGATAGCGTGATCGGGAATGCGACCACTTGCCCCTGCGCCAGGCTTGCCGTGGTCACCACGTACGTCAGCCGTTCCTGGAAGTTGACGCTCGTCGCTTGATCTAGCCGGGCCTCCGGTACCGGATACGGTGTCTGCCGCGCTTCGCGGGAAAGTACGACAAACAGATCGATGGCCCCGGAGGGATCAAACGCGAGAGAACCTCGCGCTGGCACGGTGTATGAAGTCAGCCGCTCCACTCGCATGCTGCTGATTTCCCGC
>CAYTJD010000134.1:0-71654 GCA_964438005.1 uncultured Solibacteraceae bacterium
AAGATCGACATCGAGGCCCACGACAGCGAGCGGCACGCCTACTTTCAGCAAGCGAGGCCGCTCTATTCGTTCTGGTTCAACTGGCACGTCTGCCATTAAGGCTTCCGCCGAAGGTGTGATACACCTATCAGGTATGGCAAAACAGGATCGTACCGCTCACGCGCAAGCTCCTTGGACACGGCGGACATTTGCAGCGGCGGCATTGGGCGGCGCCGCGCTGATTCCGGCACGCGGGCAGCAGGCTCGGACCACCGACGTTCCGGCCCCGAGGAACTGGGGCGGCGAACAGCCCGTTCGCTATCCCGACCCGGACGTGGTCGCGCTCGATAACCGCTTCCGCCGGTACATCGTCGGCAATACGGTAATCCAAAGACTCTTTACCGGCACCTTGTGGGCAGAAGGGCCGGCTTGGAACGGCGTGGGCCGTTACCTGGTATGGAGCGACATTCCCAATAACCGGCAGATGCGATGGATCGAGGAAGACAGCCGCGTCACGGTATTTCACGCGCCCTCGGGATTCAGCAACGGAAACACCTTCGATTTCGAAGGAAGGCAACTCTCCTGCGAACACGGCAACCGGCGCGTGGCGCGTTACGAGTCCAACGGGAGCGTGACCGTAATTGCCGATAAATTTCAGGGAAAGCGGCTGAACTCTCCGAATGATATCGTGGTGCACCCGGATGGGAGCATCTGGTTCACCGATCCGATCTACGGGATCCGCGGATACTACGAAGGGTTCAAGGCAGATTCGGAGCTGAAGGAAGCGGTCTACCGGGTGGATCCGAAAACCGGCCAGATCGACAAGGTGACGGACGAGCCGAACGAGCCGAACGGAATCTGTTTCTCGCCGGATTACAAGAAACTGTATGTCTGCGACACGGGCACGGGGCGCGACGTGCGCGTCTATGACGTCGACGGCAAGACCTTACGCAACGGCAAACGGTTTGTGCAGATGGAGGCTCCGGCGGCGGCCGACGGCATCCGCTGCGACATCGACGGGAACCTGTGGTGCGGCGCGTTTCCCGGCGTGCACGTGATTGCACCGGATGGCAAGCCGATCGGGATGATCCGGCTGCCGGAGAACTGCGCGAACATCTGCTTCGGCGGGACCCGGCGGAACCGGCTGTTCATGGCGGCGAGCCAGTCGCTGTACGCGGTGTACGTGGACACGGTGGGAGCGCACATCGCGTAGCTGCAGACGAAAAGAACACAGGCGACAAGATCGCCGGCGTTACTTCACCACGAAGTTGATCAGCTTGTCGGGGACGGGAATCACTTTGACGATTTGTTTGCCGTCCAAGAAGGGCTTCACCTTTTCGTCCGAGCGGGCACGGGACTCCAGCTCCTGAGCGTTGGTGCCGAAGGGGACGCGAATGCGGCCGCGGAGCTTGCCGTTCACCTGCACGACAATCTCAGCTTCGTCTTCTTGCGCGAGTTCGGGATCAAAGGCCGGCCAGCTCTGGCGAAACACCGGGCCCGGATTGCCTAATTCGTCCCAGAGCTCCTGGGAGACGTAGGGCGCGAACGGCGCCAGCATCAACGCCAGCATCTGCACGGATTCGCACATCGGTTGCGCCGAAATTTTTTCTTCCTCGGCGTAGAGCACGTTGACCAGCTCCATAATCGAGGAAATGCATGTGTTGAAGTGCCAGCGCGTTTGGAAGTCTTCAGTGATTTTCTTGAGCGTCTGGTGGAGCTTGCGGCGGATCTTGCGATCCGTGTCGTGGGGAGCGGGATAATCGGCGCGGCCGATGTTCCGCGTGGCAAAGCGGTAGACGCGGCCGAGGAAGCGGTAGATGCCTTCGGCGCCCTCGTTGCGCCAGTCGACTTCCTTTTCCGGAGGCGCCGCGAATAACACGAACATCCGAGCGGTATCGGCGCCGAATTTTTCGGCCAGGGAGTCGGCGCCGATGACGTTGCCTTTGGATTTCGACATCTTGGCGCCCTCGGCGATCACCATGCCTTGCGTGAAAAGCCGCTTCGCCGGCTCGCTGTTCTTGATGAGGCCGATGTCGCGCATCATCTTGGTGAAGAAGCGCGAGTAGATCAGGTGCAGGATGGCGTGTTCGACGCCGCCGATGTACTGGTCGATTTCGAACCAGTAGGCGATCTTGGCGGAGTCGAAGGGCATACGGTCATTGCGCGGATCGCAGTAGCGGTAGAAATACCAGGACGAATCGATAAAGGTATCCATGGTATCGGTCTCGCGTTTGGCCGCGGCGCCGCACTTCGGGCAGGCTACATTGACAAAGCTCGGAACGTTTTCCAGAGGCGAGCGGCCGGAGCCGGTGATTTCGATCCGGTCGGGCAGAACCACGGGGAGCTGATTTTCCGGCACGGGGACGATGCCGCATTTCGGACAGTGAATCACGGGAATTGGCGTGCCCCAGTAGCGCTGGCGCGAGATGCCCCAATCCTTGATGCGATAGGTGATGGCGGCCTTGCCGAAACCTTTTTCTTCGGCGTGAACGCTCATCGTGCGGCGGGCTTCCTCGCTGTGGAGACCAGACCAGGGGCCGGAGCTTTCGACCACGCCATCGTCAGTGAAAGCCTGCTTCGGATTCACAGCGAGCGCGCCGTCGACCGGGCGAATCACCGGGCGGATGGAGATGCCGTACTTGGTGCAGAATTCGAAATCGCGGTCATCGTGCGCGGGCACCGCCATGATCGCGCCGGTGCCGTAGCCCATCAGGACGAAGTTTCCGATCCAGACCGGGACTTTCTCTCCGCTATAGGGATTGAGGGCGTGGTGGCCGGTAAAGAAGCCTTCCTTCTCGATATCCGCCGGGTCGCGATTGGCGCGCGAATCGACCATGGCTTTGGCGCGCGCTTTACCAGCGGCGTCAAGCATCTTCTCGTTCAGCGGATGTTCCGGCGCGACAATGACGCAGGTGGCGCCATAGATGGTATCGACGCGCGTCGTGAACACGCGGATGGGCTCACCGGACGGGACGAGTTGGAAATCAGCCTCGGTGCCCTCGGAGCGGCCGATCCAGTTGCGCTGCATGGTGAGGACGCGCTCCGGCCAGCCGCCTTCGAGCTGCGCGATGTCCTCGAGCAACTGATCGGCGTAATCGGTGATTTTGAGGAACCATTGCTCGAGGGCGCGCTGCTCGACCTTGGTGTCCTCGTGGCGCCAGCAGCAGCCTTCGACGACTTGTTCGTTGGCAAGCACGGTGGCGCACTTCGGGCACCAGTTCAGGAGCGCTTTCTTTCGGTAGGCGAGGCCCCGCTCCAGCATCTTCAGGAAAAACCACTGGTTCCAGCGATAATATTCGGGCTCGCAGGTGGCGACTTCCCGATCCCAGTCGTAGCTGAACCCGAAACGCCGGTGGGTCTTCTTCATGGCGGCGATATTCTGCAGCGTCCATTCGCGCGGCGGCCGGTTATTTTGGATGGCGGCATTCTCCGCCGGAAGACCAAAGGCATCCCAGCCCATGGGATGCAGCACGTTGAAGCCGCGCATCCACTTGTAGCGAGCTAGTGCATCGCCGATCGCGTAGTTGCGGATATGTCCGATATGGAGGGTGCCGCTCGGATAGGGCAGCATTTCGAGCACATAGAACTTGGGCTTGGCGGAGTTCTCCTCGGCCTTGTAGAAGCCGGCGTTTTGCCAGCGCTCGTGCCACTTCAGCTCGATCTGGTTATGGTCGTACGGCTTTTCGGGCATATCAATATAAGACTTGGGGGCTGAATCCCTATCGTAACGCGAGCGATTTCAGCGTGTCGAGATTGCGCTGGTCGTCGCCGGGGTGGTCGACGGGCGTTTCGAGGATAAACGGCTTGCCGCGCAGCTTGGGGTGGCGCAGAATGCGCTGGAAGGCCTCGCGGCCGATGTGGCCGGCGCCGATGTGGGCATGGCGGTCGAGATGGGAACCGAGGGCGCCTTTGGAATCGTTGGCGTGGATCAGGTGGACGTGGGCCAAGCCCAGGACCTCTTCGGCATGACGCAGCGTGGCGCGCAGGCCTTTGACCGTGGCGATGTCAAATCCGGAAGCGAGCAGGTGGCAGGTGTCGAGGCAGTACCCGATGGGCAGGCGCGTGTGTTTGCGGGCGAGATCGCGAATCGCGCGGAGCTCTTCGAAGCGGCCGCCGATGTGGGAGCCGGCGCCGGCCGTGTTCTCGAGCAGAACGGTGAGGCGGCGGGCCTGAAAGCCCTCCGCAGATTCCGCCAGACCGAGCACGAATGCCGCGATGCCTTCATCCACCGAGCGGCCGCGGTAGCTGCCCGGGTGCAAGACCAGGTATTCGGCGCCGATGGCTTTGGCTCGTTCGAGCTCGCCGCGAAAGCCGGCGATCGACTTGCGGCGAATGATGGAATCAAACGAGGCCAGGTTGATCAGGTAGTTGACGTGGATGGCCAGCGGTTTGAGGTCGTGGCGTTCACGCGCGGCCCGCAGGAGTTTCACGGCGGCGGGATCGGGCGGGCTGGCGCGCCACATGCGGGGGCTCGCGGAAAAGATCTGAAAGGTGTTGGCGCCGAGTGCGGCGGCTTTTCGCGCGGCGTCTTCCAGGGAAAGCGCGATAGAAGTGTGGATGCCTAAGCGCAGAGGGCTATGCTAGCACCGGACTACATGGCCATGTCGAACTGGACCGGCACCAGGGTTCGCAATTCGAGACGCGCGGCGTCAAACAGCGAGAGCAGCCCGCCCACCTCGACGCTCGCCAAGCCCCAGCGGTACAGCAGTACGCGAACTTGAACCATCATCAACCCGAAGACAAAGGCGCGCTGTCCGTGGATCAGGACGCGCGCGAGGTCGGGCCGGTCATAGCGGGACTGGACCATGATGATCTTCAGCGCCATGCAGACCCTCTGAAAATCCGCGTGCAGGCAGCGCAGATAAGACTGAAACACCGCGCAGCGCTGGCGGCGGAACGCGGCCAAGGTTTTTCTGTCGGAGCCCGCATGGGAGCGCAGGAACCGCAGATCCTCCTCGGCTAAGAGGCGGGTCATGGGCTGATACCGATCCACCGACAGGTCGTCAATCCAAGCCGCGGTCACCGGCAGGGTGGTCGGCGCGCTCAGGCGCCGGTAGATGATTCCCACCGCCGCACCCAGACAGCTGAGAACCGCCAATACGATCAGAAGTTCCATCCAGTGACGAGCCTTCCTGGATAGGATAGAGGGGAATCGCCCAACGCCGCAAGCCAGATCTTGGTATTACCAGTACCATAGGGTGAAAGTTAACAAGAACCTCTTCAGCCCCCGATGTTGAAGATAACAGGCGGGCAAGCTGCCACACCGGTGTAGCTAACCTACGGCAACGTCAATCTGGTATATGGCTCAGGCGTGGATTAGCCCAGCGCGAACGGCCAGGCGGACGACGCTGGCGGTCTCGTGAACTTTCAGCTTCTGGAAGATGCGGTAGCGGTGGCAGACCGCCGTCCGGAACGCCATGCCGAGTTCCTTCGCAACCTCTTTAGACGACTTCCCTTCCGCGATGAGACGCAGGACTTCCACTTCCCGCCGCGTCAGGCTATCGAGAAGATGCGTTTTGGTGGCACTGTTCTCCGGTGTTATTGAAACTTTCGATTCGTTGAGCCAGACCCAGTCGGCCGCAGTGACCGCCTTGATGCGCTCGAGCGCACCCGCAGTTTGATCACATTGTGATCGAACTCCTGCCGCAGACGCTGGCTCTCCTCTATCAGTTCCTGATGCGACGATCGGGCGCTCAAGATTTCCTCCAGCCACGTCCATGATGTCAACAATCGGATGAGAAAAGAAGGTCCGGTTTTCAGTCGGGCCGCGAGTCGGCCGCGTTGCGGGCCCTGTTCCGCAGTGTCGACGCCGCGCCTGAATTGGAAACGTTGTTGCGGGAAACTGCGGAGAATCTGACGTCGCACAAGCGCGAGGCGCGCGCGGAAGATGGCGTCGTTTACCGGATCTCGATCCGTCCGAGCCGGGGCGAGGATGATCGCATCGACGGGGCGCTCCTCACGGCCTGGCCTATCAGTACAAACAAGTAGACACCCTTCATCCCTTTGCGGCAAACAGAGGTATAACGGAAGCTAACCGTGAAAAACAAGAAATCGGCGAACCGGAAGCCGGCAAAGGCAGCAGCCTCCGCAGGCGAACCCCGGGTCGAGGCGGCGGAGGTGCACGCGGCGTGCCCGGTTGTCGGCTTTGGCGCATCCGCGGGAGGCTTGGAAGCGTTCCAGGAAATCCTCGCCGCACTGCCGAACAATTCAGGCCTGGCGTTCGTGTTCGTGCAGCACCTGGATCCGAACCATCCGAGCATCCTCGGGGAACTGCTCGCCAAGGGCACGAAGATGGCGGTGCTGCAGGTGAAGAATCGAATGACGGTGGAGGCGAACAAGGTCTACGTCATTCCACCGAACGTCGGGATGCGGCTCTCGGAAAACCAGCTGTTGTTGACGGAGCGGAGCAGCGGTTTCGGACCGCACCTGCCGATCGACGAATTTTTCCGCTCGCTGGCGGAAGACCGGGGCGGCCGCGCGATTGCGGTGCTGCTGTCGGGCACGGCTTCGGACGGAACGCTGGGACTGCGCGCGGTGAAAGAAGCGGGGGGCATCACCTTCGCGCAGGATCAAACCGCGAAATTCGACGCCATGCCGCGCAATGCCGTCGCGGCGGGGTGGGTGGACCTGGTGATGCCGCCCACGCAGATCGCGAACGAGATCCTGCGCATTTGCCGGCATCCGTACGTGGCGGCGCCGGAGGCGGCGCCCGCAGCAACGGAGGTGCCGGAGCCGGTCTCCGAGCCGGCGCGCTTCGTAGAGGTCTTAAACCTGCTGCGCACTTCGACGGGAGTGGATTTTGCGCCGTATAAGCCAGGCACGCTGCAGCGGCGGATCCTGCGGCGCATGGCGCTGCATAAAGCCGAAAACGCGGCCGAATATGTGCAGCTGCTGCGCGAGAACCGAGCCGAGCTGAAGGCTCTGTTTCACGACATTCTGATCAGCGTGACCGGTTTTTTCCGGGAAAGCGCCACGTTCGACGCGCTCACGAAGAGTGTCTTTCCGGCCCTTTTCGAGAAGCGCTCGGCCGAAACCCCGGTGCGCGTCTGGGTGGCGGGGTGTTCGACGGGAGAAGAAGCGTACTCGCTGGCGATCTGCCTGCTGGAGTATATGCGGGAGGGCGACGTCAAAGTGCCGGTGCAGATTTTTGGGACGGACTTGAGCGAGCCGGCCCTGGAGCGCGCGCGGGCGGGAGTCTATCCGGAATCGATCGCCACGGATGTTTCGCCCGAACGGCTGCGGAGGTTCTTTACCCGAGTGGATGGCCAATACCAGATCAGCCGGCCGGTGCGGGACATGTGCATCTTCGCCCGGCAGAACCTGACCAAAGATCCTCCGTTTTCCAAGCTGGATCTGATCACCTGCCGCAACGTGCTGATCTATCTCGGACCGGCGCTGCAGGGCAAAGTGATGCGGTTGTTCCACTACGCGCTGAAGCAGTCGGGATACCTGGCATTAGGGCTTTCCGAGACGGTGGGGGGATCCACCGATCAATTCACCCCGATCGACCGCCACCTCAGGATCTACAGGCGGAAGACCGGCAATACCGCCGTCAGCCACGAGGACTTTGGCACCTATGAAGACGTGCGTCTGGCGGGGGCGGCGCGCCGCCCGGCGGCGAACCATCCGGCTCTGGACGCGCAGCGCCGGGTGGACCAGTTCATTCTGAGCCGCTACTCGCCGCCGGCCGTTCTCATCACAGAGGAAGGCGCCATCCTGGAGTTCCACGGGCACACGGCGCCATACCTGGAACGCGCGACGGGCGAGCCGGCCCTAAGTATCACGCGGGTGATGCGGCCCGAACTCCTGGTGGAGTTCCGAAAGCTGTTTAACCGGGCTAAGAAGCGGCGCGCAGCGGTGCGCGGCGATCTGCTCCGGATCTCGCATCTCAAGCAGAATTACGTGGTTCGCTTATGCGTCACGCCGATGGTCTTGTCCATCGACTCGGCATCCCAGTACCTGGTCTTGTTCGAAGAACACAAGAACGCCGGCGACACGGACAAGCGCGGGGGGAAGCCAGGCAGGCAGGGGAGAGTGCCGGCGACGTCCCGGCGGATTCGCGAACTGCAAGAGGAGCTGTCCTCCACCAAGCAGTACCTGGAATCGGTGATCGAAGAGCAGCAGGCCACCGCCGAAGAACTGAAATCGGCCAACGAGGAAGTGCAGTCGAGCAACGAGGAGCTGCAAAGCACCAATGAAGAGCTGCTGACGGCTAAAGAAGAGCTGCAATCGACCAACGAAGAATTGACCACGGTCAACGAGGAAATGCACAGCCGCAACGCCGAGCTGAGCCAGATCAACAACGACCTGAACAACCTGCTGAGCAGCGTCAACATTCCCATCGTGATGCTGGGCAACGACCTGAAGATCCGGCGCTTCACGCCGCAGGCGGAAAAGGTGCTCAACCTGCTGCCCATCGACGTGGGACGCCCGGTGAGCGACTTCAAGCCGAAGATCGACATTCCCGACCTGGAAGCGCTGTTTCAGGACGTGATCGAAAACCTGCACGTGAGAGAGCGCGAAGTGCAGGATAAAAAGGGGCGGTGGTTTTCCATGTGGGTGCGGCCGTACCGCACCACGGATAACAAAATCGACGGCGCGGTGATGGTGCTGGTCGACGTCACCGAGCGCAAGCATGCGGCCGAAGTGCGCTACCGGCGGCTGTTCGAGGCTTCCAAGGATGGCATTCTCATCGCGGATGCGGAGACGGGCGCGATTCTGGATCTGAATCCCTACCTGATAAAGACATTCGGTGTAAGCCGCTCCAATGTTGTGGGCCTCAAATACTGGGAGCTGGACCTGTTTCGCGGAACCGATCTACGCGGGGAAAGTCTCAAGGAGTTGCATGAAAACGAGACAGTCCAGAAGCTGATCAGCGGGTGGATTCCGGGGAGCGGCCACGCCGAGTTGGAAGTGATTGGAAGCGTCTACGAGGAGGGAGGGCGGCACGCGATTCAACTCAATATTCGCGACGTCACGGAGAGAAAGCGAAACGGAGATGGCGTGCGGCGGCTGGGGGACCTGGCGCCGGCAGCCCAGCGGCTGGAAGCCATGGGACGGCTCGCGGGAGCAGTGGCGGAAGATTTCAGCAACCTGCTGGGAACCGTGGCCGGCTACACGGACCTGCTCAAACAACGCCTTGGCAGCGAAGACCCGGTGTCGGGCAAGGTGATCGAAATCAGCCACGCCCTGGAGCGCGCGGGCATGCTGGCGCGGCAACTCCTGGTGTTGAGCGGACGGCGACCGGCTCGGGTGGATGTTCTCGATTTGAACGACGTGGTGGCGGAATTGGAACCGTTGATCCGCATCGCGCTGCCTCACAATATCGAACTGAGGATCGAGCGCGAACCGGAACTGGCGCCGGTCCGCGCCGACCAGGGGCAACTCGAACAGGTGATCGTGAACCTGGCGCTCAACGCGCAGGATTCGATGCCCGGCGGCGGATCGCTCGCGCTCCGCACCTATAGCATGACGGTGGACGCGGCCTATGTGCGCGAGCACCCGGCGGTGAACCCCGGCGCGTATTCTGTACTCGAAGTATCGGACACGAGTCCTGGTATGAGTTACGAGGCACAGGCCGATGGCGCGCCAGCCGGTTCCCGCGGCTCCGCGCTCACCGAGATCGCCGCGATTGCCGGAACGGTCCGGCAGTACGGCGGCTCCGTGTGGGCGGCCAGCGAACTCGGGCGCGGCACCACGTTCCGCATCTTCCTGCCGCGGATCACGAATTGAGAGCGCTGGAAAACCGGCGCCGTTACGGCCGCGGCTGTACGGCTGCAAGGTCGACGGAACGACAGCTTCCGTTTCCCGCAGGTGAGGCGCCCGCAGACCAGCCTCCGGGGGACTGCCGGCGCCGGCCGCTTGGGATAGAATCAGGTGGAAATCAGAGGGAAACGAGGAGGCGAACGTGAAGCGTCATCCAGTGTGTTGCGCCTTGTTGTGGCTCGCGGCGGGACTGGCGCCGGCGCAGGTGCCGCCGGACGTCGAGACGGGGTTGCGCAAAATCGGGCAGATCGTCGACCCGGCCTGCACCGCCAAGCTCTACCGGCCGCTCATGCCTAAGAACGACGTCAACAGCGACGCCACGCCTCTGTATCCGGGCATCACGATCGCGCGCGACGTTTCCTTCGGACCGCACCCGAAAGACCTGGTGGATATCTTCACCGCAGAGAAAGGCGGCGGGAATCATGCGGTGCTCATTTACGTTCCCGGCGGCGGCGGGAACAAAACCGAGCAGCAGGCGCCGGAAGCCAACGCGTTCTATGACAACATCGGCCGCTGGGCGACGAAGAACGGAATGGTGGCGGTGACGATGCAACGGCATCCCGGCCAGAACTGGGACGACCCGGCGAAGGATGTATCGGCCATGATCCAGTGGGTGCAGGCGAACATTGGAAAGTACAAAGGGAACCCCGAGCGGATGTTCATCTGGGCGCACTCGGCCGGCAACGGGCCCCTCGGCACATACCTCGGGCGCCCCGAAGTGTGGGGACCGAAGGGCGTGGGCGTGAAGGGCGCGATCCTGATGTCCGGCCAGTGGAACATCGCTCCGCTTGAAGTTCCGGGGGCGGGTGGACGCGGCGGGCGCGGCGCGGGCAACGCGTTCGGCGGTGCCGGCAGCACGTGCGGCCAGGACCAGCCCGGCGCTCCAGTGGGGATCATCAAAGGGCCGAGCGCGGTGAGCGCGGAGCTGGCTCCGGCCGGCCGCGGCGGCCGCGCGGGCGCGCTGCCGCCGGTGGACGCGGCCACGCAAGAGGCGCGTTCCACGCTCCCGGAGTTGAAGAAGACCAAAGTGAAGCTGCTGTTTGTGTCGGCGGAGTTGGATCCCGGTATCAACGGCGCGATGAGCGGGTTCTACCAGACGCTGCACGATGAGCTGTGCAAGGCAGGTCCGGAACACTGCCCGGCGATGCTGTTCGCCAAGGAAGAGAGCCACATGTCGGAGGTGTTTTCCATCGACACGGCCGACCAAAATGTGTCGGGGCCGATCCTGGCCTGGATGAAGAAAGTGAAGTAACGCGCCGTGGGCGGAGCGCCTCTGGGAACGGTGATTTGGGCACTGGCGCTGGGCACACCGCTGGCGCGGGCGCAACCCGGATATGTAGACCCGGCGACATGCGCTACCTGCCATTCCCGGATCGCGGAAAGCTACAGCCGCACCGGGATGGGGCGCTCGTTTCGCGCTCCGGGCCCGGCGGATCAGATCGAAGGCAGCTATTATCACGCCGCGTCGGACACATATTTCCAAATGATCCGGCGCGACGGGCGCTCCTTCGAGCGGCAATACCAGATCGGCTTCGACGGCAAGCGGACCAATGAACTCGAGAAGCAGGTCGATTACGTGGTTGGTTCCGGGAATCATTCGCGAACCTATCTGCACCGTACGGGCCGCAACACGCTGATCGAGCTGCCGCTGGCGTGGTACGCCGAGAAGGGCGGTACGTGGGCGATGAATCCCGGTTACGATCGCCCGGATCACCAAGGCTTTCGCCGCGTCGTCGGCTACGACTGCCTGTTCTGCCACAACGCGTATCCGGAGACTGCCCCGGGAGCGGAGGCGGTGTTCGGCCGGCTTGCCGAAGGCATCGATTGCCAGCGATGCCATGGGCCGGGGGAACGGCATGTGCAGGCGGCGCAGAGACGCGGATCCGCCGCGACGATCCGCGCGGCGATCGTGAACCCGGCGCGGCTCGCGCCCGATCGGCAAATGGAGGTGTGCCTGCAGTGCCACCTCGAGACCACCAGCTTTCCGTTGCCGAATTCGATTGTGCGCTTCGAGCGGGAGCCGTTCTCGTATCGCCCCGGCGAGCCGCTCAGCGATTTCCGGTTGCATTTCGACAAAGATCGCGCCGACGACCGCTTCGAAATCGCGGGCGCCGCCTACCGGCTGCGCAAGTCGCCATGCTTCGAGAAGAGCGGCGGCGCGCTCAAATGCACGACGTGCCACGATCCGCACACGGCAGGCTCCGCGCCACCACAACACTACACGGCGGTGTGCCGCCAGTGCCACGGCACGGCGCTTAACCGGCTGGTAGCGGGCGGCAAGCATTCGCAGTCTACCGACTGCATCGGCTGCCACATGCCGAAGCGGCGCACCGACGACGTGGTGCACGTGGTGATGACCGATCACTACATCCAGCGGCGCAAGCCGGCGCGCGATCTGGTGGCCGCGCTGGCGGAACGACCGGCAGACGCGAATCCGTACCGCGGCCCGGTCGTTTTGTACTATCCGCAAACATTGCCCAAGCCGGAAGACGAGTTGTATCTGGCTCTCGCCCAGGTCCGGCAAGGCAGCAACCCGGGCGCGGGGATTCCGCAGGTATCCGCGGCTCTGGAAAAATATCATCCGAATCAAACGGACTACTATGTGACGTTGGCGCGCGCTTTGCAGGAGAATGGCCGGCCGCAGCAGGCGGTAGATATATATAGGCAAGCGCTGCGGATTAATCCGAGGGATCTGGCCGCGTTGCAGAATCTGGCTCTCTGTCAGCTCTCGCTGCACCGGTATCCGCAGGCCGTCGATGCCCTGAGAGACGCGGTGGAAGCAAGGCCGGAAGATGCCATGAGCTGGCAACTGCTCGGCACGGCGTATGTCGAACAAGGCAAGATCCCGGAGGCAACCACGGCATTTCGGAAGGCGCTCCAGCTGGATCCTGAGTCATCCGAGACGCTCAACGGCCTCGGCGCCGCTCTCCTGCTCACGCGGGACCGGGCACAGGCCGAGCCGCCGCTGCGCGAAGCCCTCCGGCTGCGGCCGAACGATGCCGAGGCCCACAACAATCTGGCGAATCTTTTGGCGACCACCAGCCGCTTTGCGGAAGGCCGCTACCATTTCGAAGCGGCGCTGCGGTTCAAGGCCAACAATAGCGCCGTGCGTTACGACTATGCGGTCGCGCTCGCGCGGGAGCAGCGCCTGGACGAAGCCGGCCAGCAATTGCAGACCGCGTTGCTCGGCGAACCGAACTTCGCGGAAGCGCACGAGCTGCTCGGGACCGTGCTGGCGGCGCAGGGCCAGCTGCCGCGGGCGATTACGGAGTACCGGGAAGCCCTCCGCATTCGGCCCCAATTCGCTCGCTCCCAGCTGCATCTCGGCGAGGCTCTGGCAGATTCGGGCGACACGGCGGCCGCGTTGGCCTATTTGCAGATGGCGGCAGCTTCCTCCGACGCGGCGACGCGCGACGAAGCACGCGCGCGCCTGGACCAGCTTTCCCACCGGCCACGCTGATTCCGCGGCCCCAAACGGCCCTATTGAGCAACGCTCATTGATCCCATCTAGGCTTGACAACGATCACTGGCTCTGATAGACATGTCCGCCGAAAAGGGGATAAACGGGGATGAAGTTTAGGTTGGGGATACTCTGCACTTTATTGGCCGGCGCATGTGCGTGGGCCCAAACCTCGCAGATTAACGGCACGGTTCGCGATGCCAGCGGCCTGGCGATTCCGGGCGCAGTCGTGAAAGCGACCCAGACGCAAACCGGCGTCGTGCGCTCCACGGCCAGCGCCGCCGATGGAAACTACGTGCTTCCGAATCTTCCCGTCGGCCCGTACCTGGTGGAGGTCACAAAGGACGGTTTCAGCCGGTATGTGCAGAGCGGCATCGTGCTGCAGGTGGAGACGAACCCGACCGTGGATGTGTCGATGCGTGTCGGCGCTGTGAGCGAGCAAGTGACGGTGGAGGCGAACGCGGCCCAAGTGGAGACGCGCACGGCCAGCGTCGGCGGCGTTGTGGACAACAAGCAGATCATGGAGATGCCCTTGAACGGCCGGGACCCGCACGAGCTGGTGTTTCTGGCGGGCATGGCGACATACCCGGGCGATGGCTCGATGAACAGCATCCGCAATTACCCGACGGTGGTGGTGTCCGTGGCGGGAGGCAACGGCGACGGTGTCGCGTACCTTCTGGATGGGGTGGTGCACCAGGATCCCTACAATAGTCTGAGCCTGCCGCTCCCGTTCCCGGACGCATTGCAGGAGTTCAAAGTCGAGACCAGCTCGGTTCCGGCGCAGTATGGATATCACGCCACGGCCACGGTGAATGCCGTCACCAAGTCCGGCACCAACGAATATCATGGCGATCTGTTTGAATTCGTTCGAAACGGGGACCTCAACGCGCGCGACTTCTTCGCACTGACCCGCGATACCTTGAAGCGCAACCAGTTCGGCGGCACCATCGGGGGGCCCATCCGGAAAGACAAACTGTTCGTTTTCGCAGGGTATCAAAGGACCTCGCTTCGGTCCGACCCGGTACAGAACACGGCCTTCGTTCCGACGGCCGCGAACATGTTGGGCGATTTCAGCGCGACCAAAACTCCGCTGAAGGACCCGCGCGATCCGACCGGGCAGACGTTTTTCCCGAATAATCAGATCCCGGCTTCCTTGATCAGTCCGGTTACGCAGGCCATTGTCAAAACCTTTCCAGCCCCGCTCGACGCCACGGGGAGGACCGTCAACGGCCAGAATGCCGGCCAGGACGAGGATCTGATCACCGCGAAGGTCGATTGGCAGATCAGCGCCAAGCATAGCTTTTACGGCCGGTACCTGGATGCGATTCTGGACAAAAGGTCGACGTTTGACGGAAAGAATCCGCTTTCGATCGGCTTTTATGCCGTCCAGCCGCGAGATTTCGGTTTCGCGCTTGGCGACACATGGCTCATCAGCTCGAGCCTGGTGAGTTCTCTGCGACTGGGCGCGAACCGGACCAACGTCCCCAAGATCAGCGACAATTATGTGTCCTGGTCCAGCCTGGGTGCGAACATTACTCCGCTGGCCGGCAATATCATTGGCCTGAACGTGTCCGGAACCGGAATCGTGTTCGGCGGCGGGAACGCGTCTCCGGGCGCGCAGCACAACGGTCCGCTCTGGTCGGTCCTCGACGACGTGAGCTGGGTCAAGGGATCGCATCAATTCGGATTCGGCGGCAGCATTTTCCAGCAGCGGCTGAACTACTGGTCCGGAACGAATGCCGTCGGCGTGGCTAGCTTTGACGGAAGCGTCACGGGAGTGCCGCTGGCCGACTTCGTCCTGGGACGCGCGGTGACCTTCAGCCAAGGCACAAACTACGGCTTCTACACGCGGCAGTTCTACATGTCGCTGTATGCCCAAGACTCCTGGAAGATCAGCCGGCGCCTGACTCTGAACTACGGCGTGAGATGGGAGCCCTACCTGGCGCCCTACAACAACCGGGGCGAGAATCAACATTTCGACCCCACGCTCTTCGCGCAGAACGTGCATAGCGGAGTCTTTACCAACGCCCCGGCCGGCCTGGTGTTTCCAGGCGATTCGCAATACACATGCGGCGATTACTTCAATTGTCCGCGCTGGAACAAATTCTTTCCGCGAATCGGACTGGCCTGGGATCCGCTGGGCACGGGACGGATGACGATCCGCGCCGGCTACGGAATGTATGGGGACCGCGCGATGATGCTCGCCGGAAGCGCGATGTACTTCGACCCGCCGTTCGGGAACACCCTGAACTTGTCGGGAGTGGACATTCAGAATCCATGGCTCAGTTACCCGGGCACGACGGGTCTGGCGGCCGGACAGAATCCGATGCCGCGTCTCGCTTCGCTCGCCGGGATTGGAGTCTATGACCATAGCCTTCCCTTCCCCGCCTTTGGCGGCTACGTCAACAGCCCCTTACAGGGCTTCAATCCCGTTTACATGAACCAGTGGAATTTGAGCATCGAAAAGCAGGTGGGACAGAACTGGCTGTTGAGCGCCAATTATGTGGGCAATAGCACCATCCACATGGTCAGCGGGGAGAACGTCAACCTGGCGACATTCATACCCGGCACGTGCGCCGCCGGCCAGTATGGCCTGAGAGCCGCCGGCCCCTGCTCGACCACCGCCAATATCAACCAGCGGCGGGCGCTCTACCTGCAAAATCCGGTGCAAGGCCAGAGTTATTCGGGGATTGGACAGATCGACGACGGCGGAACGCAAACGTACGATGCCCTGAACCTGTCCGCGCGCCGGGCGCTCAGCAGAGGATTTACGGCCGGGGCCAACTACACGTGGTCGCACTGCATCGGCGACCCGTACAATCAGAACCCGCCCGCCGGCGCCGGAGTGACCCTTCCGTTCAACCGGAGGCAGTGGAGAAGCAATTGCTTTGGCCCGGATATCCGGCAACTGTTGAATCTGAACGTGGTCGCCACGACTCCGAAATTTTCGAGCCGGGCGCTGCGGATGGCGGCGAGCAACTGGCAGGTCGCACCGATCCTGGTAGTCAAATCCGCGCAGTTGTTCACCGTAACTTCCGGAGTGGACGCGGCGGTCAGCGGGCAAGGCAATCAGACTCCGAACCTTCTCACGCAGAGTCCATACCCGACGAATCAAAGCGTGGATCATTGGCTGATCACCACGGCGCCGGCCGCTCCCATCAAGGATTCCGCCCCCGCGTTCGCTCCCGCCGCCACCGGCTCCTACGGCAACCTGGGCTACAACAACCTCAAAGGGCCCGGCGTCTTTCAATTGAACCTTGCCTTATCGAGGAACTTTGCGATCGGTGAGAAACGCTCGCTCCAGTTGCGCGGAGAAGCGTTCAATCTGCCCAATCACTTGAACCCGCTGCCGCCGGGCGTCGGCATTGGAATCCCGCTGGCGTTGAATTCGCCGAATTTCGGCCGGATCACCAACGACATCAGCGGCAATAACGGCATCGGCGCCGGCGACTATCGCGTGATCCAGCTCGCCATGAAGTTCGTATTCTGATCTCGGGATTCGGCGAAGCGTCCGGCGGCGGACGCGTTTTCCCATAAGCGGACAGGACCAGCAGGATTCGCGACGAGACAAGGTGTCCGCGGCGGCGGGGGATGTGGAACGAGTCTTGCTTTGCAGAATCACCATGGATAGCTTCCTTGCTGATCTGCCCGGCGCCGCACGCGTTCTACGCAAGAACCCCGGGTTCACTGTTGCCGCGCTCGTGACTCTGGCGCTCGGAATCGGCGCCACAACGGCGATATTCAGCGTCGTGAATACTGTCCTGATCCGCCCGCTGCCCTTTGCAGAAGCGAACCGGATCGTGCTCCTGCGCGAGAAGCGGCCCGCCGAAAATGTCGAACGCGGTTCTGTGTCGGTTCCGGATTTCCAGGACTGGCAGCGCCAGGCCCACAGTTTTTCCGCTATGGCTCTTTATGATTGGTCCCCAGGGCTTGTGGTGGGAGGCGGTTCCGAACCGGAGCGCGTGGCAGGCGCCGCGGTCACCTCGCAGTTCCTCGACGCTTTAGGTGTGAGCCCGTTTCTGGGTCGGGGGTTCGGACCCGACGAAGATCGAGTGGGCAACGGACGGGTCGTGCTTCTCAGTTACTCGTTCTGGCAACGGCGCGGCGCCGACATGGGAATCGCGGGGAAGACTTTGCAGCTGAACAGTGAGCCCTACACCATCTTGGGCGTGATGCCGGAAGACTTCCGCTACCCGTTCGCCGCAGACTGCGAATTGCTGACGCCCTTGCTGTTTCGGCCCGAGGTGCTCCAGTACCGAGGCATCCATCCGTTCTTCGGTGTCGCGCGCCTGGCTCCGGGCGTCAGCGCGCCTCATGCATCGGCGGAGATGGATCTCATCTCGCAACAACTCGAACGCCAATATCCGGACGCCAATCGCGGTCATGCGGCGGCCCTGCTGCCGTTGCGCGATGAAATGGCGCGGGAGGTCCGGCCGGCGCTGCGCGCGCTGCTATACGCGGTCCTGCTGCTGGGGATGATCGCCTGCGCCAACGTCGCCGGACTCCTCCTGGCGCGCGGCACCATCCGCCGCAAGGAAATGGCGGTGCGGGCCGCATTGGGATCGGGACGCTGGCGGCTGGCGCGGCAATCGCTCACGGAGAGCGGGCTCTTGGCCCTCGGTGGGGGCGGGGCGGGAGCTCTGCTGGCAATTTGGACGCTCGATCTTTTTCGCGCCGGTTTTTTCCAGCGCATCGATTCGTTCGCGCGCGCCGGACTGGGAACGGCAACCGTCGATTGGCGTGTTCTCCTATTTACGCTGATTTCTACCGTCGTGGCGGCCTTGGTATTTGGAATCGCTCCCGCTCTGGCGACGTCAAAAGCGGATTTGGCCGAAGCGATTCGCCCGGGCGCCCGTGGCAACACGCCCGGGTCTCACAGGGCACGCAGCGCCTTGATCGTGGTGGAAGTGGCCCTATCCCTCGTTCTGTTGACCGGCACCGGACTTCTGGCGAAGAGTTTTCTGGCACTGGTTCGGGTCAATCCTGGATTTCGGGCGGAGCACACTCTGACGGCGGGTCTTACGCTACCCTTGAGCCGTTATCGGACGCCGGCTCAGCATGCAGCTTTCTTTGACCGCGTGGCGCAGGGTGCCAATGCCCTGCCCGGGGTGATTTCGGCAGCGATCACCGACACGCTTCCACTCTCGGGGGAAGACAACCGGACCGGCATCCTGATCTTCGGCAGGACTCCGCAACCGGGAGAGCGCTGGCGCTTGCATCCACGAATTGTCACGCCCGGTTATCTAGGAACCATGGGAATTCCTCTACGACAAGGCCGGGATTTCAGCGAATCCGACGTGGCGGCGAACAAGTACGTGGCCGTGCTCAGCGAAACGGCGGCCCTCCGCTATTGGCCCGGGGAGAACGCGCTCGGCAAGCGGTTCGCGTTCTTCAGCGATCAAGGCCCGTGGTATAGCGTAATCGGCGTTGCGGCCTCGGTTCACAATAGCGCGCTCGAACGAGAACCCACCGAGGACGTGTACGTCCCGTACGCCGCCAGCCCGTTCCCGACGCCCCGTGGCGCAGCGACTCTCGTCGTGCGGGCAACCGCCAGTGAAACCGCGCTGGCGCGCGACGTCCGCGCCCTGATGCGCTCGCTCGACGGCTCGCTGCCTGTTTCCCGGATCCGCCCGCTGGACTATTACGTTTCCGATTCGGTTGGCGCGCGGCGGTTCGACCTCATTCTGATCGGCGCGTTCGCGGCGATCGCGATGGCACTCGCCGCGGCTGGGATTTACGGGCTGATGGCGTACCTCGCGGCACAGCGCGCCACAGAGATCGGAATCCGAATGGCGTTAGGCGCGCGCCGCAACCAGATCTTGCGGCTCATCCTGGGGAACGGCGCGTTGCTGGCACTTCTGGGCATTGCCCTCGGACTGGCCGGATCGTTGGCAGCCGCACGCCTGTTAGAAAATCTCCTGTACGGCGTGACGCCGCGAGACCCAGCCATTTACGGCGTTACCCCTGTGGTCCTGCTAGCAGTGGCCCTCGCAGCCAGCTATCTTCCGGCGCGCCGGGCCGCGCGGATTGATCCGATGGCGGCGTTGCGGAGGGAGTGAATCCGCAACCCGCCGGGCGTCAGCAATTAGAAGCGGACCAGCAGCGCCACGCGCAACAGGCGCGGGTTGGTGATCACGGTCACAGGGCCCCCGAGGCCGCAGGTCGGACCGGCGGCACCCGTGCACGCGGACTTCGGCAAATACGGCGCCGCGTTGGCGCCGAGACTGGTGGCTTGTGTCACGGCCGCATTGCTGTTCATTACGTTAAAGACCTGGACCTCGGGCTCAACAGTAACCCGATCTTTGAATGTGAACCTCTTTTTCATCCCAAAATCAAGCTGATTGAGCCGCGGAGAGAGCACTTGTCCGGGTGCCACCAGGTTGATGGTTTCAGGTCCCTGCCCCATCACAAAACCCGTGGGGAAGACGCGCGTGCCCGGCGTGCAGCCGACGCAATTGGCCGGATAGACGGAAGCAGCATTGAGCGTCCAGGTACGCGGGAGGTAGCCATTGTTGAGGCCGCCAGCCAGGGACGCCGCGAAGGGGTTCGAGGAGTAGCTTGCCTGGTACCGGTTGCTATAGAAGGACATGCTGCCGATAAAACCCCAGCGGATCGGAACCGCCGCGTTCGCTTTAAATTCGTTCTGCCAGGGGAGGCTCGACACCGCGCCCAGGTTTTGATCCAGTTGGCCGAACTGATCACAATAGCGCAGCGTGTTGGGGTCATTTAACCGGTTGCCCGCGATGGCCGTGGCGCTGCCGGCCGTCATCCCGCAGGCACGGTCCAGGTCGCGGTCGACGGTCCAGCCGAACACGACGAGAGTGTTTCGCGGGAGACGGGCTATTACCGAGGTTTCAAACCCGGTGTACACGTTCTTGATCAGGCTTTGCGGAGCGTTGGTCTGCAACGTGACGGGAGCGGGCAGCGCGGCCGACGGCAAATAATAAAACGGGACTTGCGAGCCATCGAGCGGATTGGTGATGTTGACGTTCTGCCACATCGAGGACGGTACCGCAAAGTTGGTAATCAGAGTTTGCTGGTATTGGGAACGCCGGTACCAATTGAAATTCAGCGTGATGCCGTTGGCCAGTTGCTGCTGGATCCCGGCATTGTACTGGAAGTTATAGCTGCGGTGCCAGTTGGAGTCGAGATTCACGCCGGTGCCTGCGGAAACGCTTCCGAAACTCGAATTGGTGCTGGGGCCCAGCGTACCGGCGCCGACGCCTGGAATTGCTCCCACCCCGTTAAATCCGCCAGTCGGAAAACACTGGGGATTTGGCGCCAGCCGGCCCGCAACAGTGACGGGAACGCATTGCGGCAAATTGGCGCCAACGGCAGTCCATGCCACCGGGAGCGTCAGACCCGTCATCGGGTTGAAGTTGTTGGTGAAGCCGGTGCTGTACTGATCGTTGAATTTGCCGAAGCCGGCCTTCAGCGCGGTCTTGTGATTTCCGAAAACGTCATACACCAGCCCGATTCGCGGCGTCCAGTCCTTCCAGCAACCCATCCCTTTGACCGTGGAGCAGGTTGTCTGGGGAACCGTGCGCGGGCCAGCGAAGCGGCCGGCGGGAGCGTTTTCCGCTTCGATCTCACCGGACAGATATTCCCACCGCACCCCGGCCGTGAGTGCGAAGCGCCCAAAGTGCCAGGTATCCTGCGCGAATAGCCCCACGTCTGCATTCAGATGCGGCCACTGATAATAGGGCGTATTGATGGCGGTGAAGCTGGTGGGAACACCGTTCGTGAACGTCGTGTAACCATCGCCATTCTCGGTGACGCTATAGTGGAACGGCCCGTAGCTATACTGCCAACCAAACTTGATCTGGTGCGACCCGGTCACGTAGGTCGAATTGGCCGTGAAGAACGTGCGCCGGGTTTGGAAATACTGGTTGCTTCTCCCGGCAAAGTAGCGGAGTAACGTGCCTTGGTCCCGGGCAGTCGTCAAGGCGTACCACTGCTGGGTGAACGGCGCCTGATTGATGCCCCCCTGGTAGATGTCCACATAATTGAGCTGGCTGATGGTGAATCCGACCTCTGTAATCAGCTTGGGCGTAAGGGTGCCAGTCCATTTGCCCTGCGCGATGTAGTAGGGATCATTGTGGCGGAACGTCGAAGACACCGACGGGTCTGCGGGAACGTACCCTTCCTGGCCGCCATCGACGATCTCGACGGGCTTCGTTTTCCAGTAGCGCATCCAGAAGGCGCTGATCTTGTTCTTCGGGTTCACCTGATAGGTAAGCCGGCCCGAGCCGCTGGTGATGTATCCCTGCTGGATGCCGGGAGCGCCATTGGGATAGGTGGTAGCACCGGCTTGAGTGAAGGTCACCTGTCGCCGTCCCGTAATCAGGAACCACAGCTTGTCATGCTTGATGGGCCCGCCGAAGGAGCCATCGAAATCCTCGATCTTGACGGTCTTATCCTGAGCGCTCAGACCGCGAAGAGCCGTGTTTTGGTCAAGGTTGTTCCCCTGCCAGAAGTTGCTGCCTCCGCTGCCGCCGCCGAAGAAGTCCCCGTGAAACTGATTGCCGCCCTCTTTGGGGATGATGTTCGTGTACATGCCGCCGCCGGACGCGTCCAAAGTATTGTTGCTGTTTTGATACGTGGTTTCCGCAATCGTCTCGTTATCGACATACTGCTGGATCGCGCCATCCAGGTACGTGGTGTTGATGAGCATGCCATCGTACATATAGACGTCCTGGGTCGGCGAGTTGCCGTGCAGGGAGATGTAGTTCTGCTCGATCTGCTGCGAACCGCCGATGTCGGGCAGGTTCAAATGCGCGCCCGGGACGTAGGACGCGATCGACTGCATATACCGGCCGGTGGGAAGATTGTCCATATCGGAGCGCGTCAACGTTTCCGGGTGCGCCGTATTCTCCACATCGACGGTGGCGACGCGCGCTTCGACGTTCACCGTCTCCCCGACCGCGCCGACCTTCAATTCGGCATCCACTGGCACCGCCACATTCGCAGGCACCACAACGGTTTGTTTGACCGTCACGAATCCAGCCAGGCTAACGGTCACCACGTAGGTGCCGGGACGTAGATCGACAATCGCATACCGGCCTTCGGCGTTGGTCGTGACGCTGCGCGAGCGCTCAATGAGCACGTCGCTCGCCGCCTCGACGGAGGCGTTGGCTACAACCGCGCCGGAGGTGTCGCGCACGACGCCCGAGATGGTGCTCTGTGCCGAGACAATCGCCGGCAGCAGAAATAAGAGACCCAAGCCGAAAAAGGCACGGGCAGCAAACTTCACTTGGTTTGCCACGGAAACAAGGCGCGTCCCCTGATGTTTCATTACGTTTACCCCTCTTACAAAACAGGCAGGGCGGTTGCGAGGCGCTCACCCAAACCTGTCGATCGGTAGGATTTTATGGCGCGCCTGCCCCGTTGTCAAGGTCTTTGCCCCGGCAAACTTGTTAAGATTAGAAACCGAACCGGTGACTTCCCTCACCGCTGCCATGGATCTCGAGCGCCCCGCATCTACCGTTGACAGCCCGGCGAAATCTGACCGGTCGACGCCGGAGCGCGTGCTCGACACTGCCGCCGCCCTCTTCTGGGAGAAAGGCTACGCCGCCACTACCACGCGCGAGATCGCGGCCGCTGTCGGAATCCAGCAAGCTTCGTTGTACTATCACGTGGCCAGTAAGGAAGGTCTGCTCTATCAGCTGTGCGTGTCCTCGATGGAGCAGCTGCTGGCCGATGTACGGGCGCCGGTTGATCACAAAACCGATCCGCTGGACCGCTTGCGGGCGCTCATCGGCGCCCACCTCGCCACGCTGTTGAAGCATCAGGTGCGGCATGTGACCATGCTGACCGAATTGCGCGCCCTGTCGCGGCGGCATCATGCCGAAGTGCTGGGGTTGCGCCGGAAATATGCCGACCTCGTGCGCTCCGTGCTAGAAGAGGCGCAGGCCTCGGGGAAAATCCGAACCGATGTTCCGTCCCGCTATCTGTACCTGGCGCTGCTGAATATTTTGAACTGGGCAGTAGTCTGGTTCCGCCGCGACCAGGCGCTGACCGCCGAACAATTGGCCGATCTATTCTGGCCGATTTATCTGCACGGCGCGCTCGCCGGCGCGGCCCGCGTTACCCTCGAACTGCCGGATCTCGACAACCATCGCAGGCGCCCGGCGAAATCCGTCAGGCCTTCCAAAGCGGCGCGCAAGATGACCTCAGAAAAACTTCTGGCTGCGGCGGCGTCGTTGTTCGCCGCGCAAGGCTACGGCGCCACCAGCACACGCGAAATCGCTGCCGCGTTAGGCATTCAGAAGGCATCGCTGTATTACCACATTGGGAGCAAAGAGGAGCTGCTCTATGGGATCTGCAAATCCTCGCTCGAACAAATTCGCGCGGATGTAGAAACCGCGCTCGCCGGCGTGGCCGATCCCCTCGACCGCATCCGCGCCATGATTTGCGCTCACGTCGAGAGCCTCTTGCGCGATCAGGAGAAGCATTCCGTCGCAGTGGCGGAGATGCACCTGCTTTCCGAAGAGCGGCTGGCGCAGGTGCGCGCGCTGCGCGACGCTTACGAAAACCTGGTACGCTCCGTCTTGCAGGAGGCGCAAAGCGCCGGCCTGCTCCGGCCGGACATCCACGTGAAGTACCTTTGCCTGAGTCTGCTCGGCCTGATGAACCGGGTCGAGGTCTGGTATCGCCGCGGCGGGCCGTTATCGCCGCATGAATTCGGCCAACTCCTGGGGGTAATTTTCTTGACGGGCGCTGTCGCATAGGCGCGAGGGGAGGAGTCATGAGAAAACTTGCTGTAATCCTGTTGCTGGCAATGAGTGTTGGCGCCTTGTACGCCGCCGATATCAGCGGCACTTGGGCGGCCGCGGTCGTGCTCGATGCCGGCAGCGGCACCGCGACCTTCGTGTTCCAACAGAAAGGCGATGCCTTGTCCGGCACTTACACGGGCGTGCTGGGAGAGGCGAAACTCACCGGGACCGTCAAAGGAGACAAGGTCGAGTGGTCGTTCGACGGCGGACCGGCCGGAAAGGTGTCGTTCCAAGGCACCCTCGACGGTGCTTCGAACATGAAAGGCACCGCGGAATACGGGCAGTTGGGTAAAGGGACCTTCACCGCCGAAAAGAAGTAGGCAGACTGGCTACTTGATCTCGATCAGTTCCAGCGCTTCCCGGCTGGGGCCCTCGATCATCACCGCGCGCGCGTCGCCTACCTTGTACGGTGGTCCGAGGAACGTAACGCCTTCCGCTTTGAGCTTGCTCATCCACGCGTCGAGATCGGTGACGCTCAGCCCGATGTGGTCGGCCATGTGGCCGCGTGTCGGAGAGAGCGGACGATCGCTCGGGTTCATGTACGAATTCAGCGTCACATCGCCGAACGCGACGTTGGCGCCGGGCACTCGATACATCCCTTCTTTATCCAGTGCCGGCCAGCTCTTGTCCGAACCGCGCGGAGCTTTGCAATCCGTTTCGCTGTGCAGATTACGCGCGGTCGCGCCCAGATGCTTCACATACCAGATTTGTGCACAGAACGGATCTTCCCAGTACATGTGCACATGGTTGAAGCGCTCCTTCGGCATGTTGCCCTGGTACTCGATGATGGCGCCGTCGGGGCCTTGCAGATAGGCGAAGCCCGCGCCTCCCGCCGGTTTCACTCCGCTCGCCTTGGCGTCGGCGATTTGCGTCTTGGTCAATCCGAGCACGCCGCCGGTGCCCGGCCAGGTATCGCTGCTCACATAGACGAAACCGCCTTCGTCCGTCGTGTACAGGGGCAGCAGATGAACTTCTTTGCGCTGCTGATAGACCCTCAGACTCTCCCGTACATCGGTGACATGCCAGCCGAAGTGCCAGATCGCCGTCTGCGGCTGCAGCGCGGGCGCCGTGGTCGTCTGGTTGAACAGGACATATACGTCTCCCGTCTTCAACACCGGCATTCCCGCAAAGGTCGCTTTCGAAGTGCTGGGGAATTCGCGTGTGTAGAAGTCGATCGCGGCTTCGGGGTTGCGCGAATTCAGATGGAGGTGGTGGAAGTGCGGTGCGGGCAGCGGCGCTTGCGCCAGCGCGGCCCCTCCCGAAAACACCGCCATCGCGATGAGCAAGCGATTCGGATTTGCCATGACGCGCTCCTCTCCGGTAGGCTAGCGTTTCATCTTACACGATGGACCGGTCGATCGGTAGATTCTCGAAACCCAGACCTTTTGCTTTCCGCGATTTGGTGATGTATACTCGCCTGAAAACTCCCACGTAGGAGCACACCATGCGGAACGGAACGCGGATGATGATCGCAGCGGCGCTGCTGGCCGGAGCCGGGTACGCGCAGACGCAGCATATGCCGCGCGGCACCGCTACCGATGTCAGCCGCGCCGAGGTCGAAGCGACCGTGCAGAAGACGGCGTCGGCCGCGGTCAGCGATCAGGCGATCCGCGTCGTGAGCATCAATGGCGACTACAACGTCGGTGTCGGCGTGGTGCATCGCGCCAAGACCAAGGACGTCGGCAACGCGGTCGAGCACAGCCAGATCACCGAGGTCTATCACTTCATCGAAGGCAACGGAACCTTCGTGACTGGCGGGACCATTGAGAACGCGAAGGAGTCCGCGCCCGACAGCACGGTGGTGAAAGTGCTGAACGGGCCCAGCACGCAGGGTGGCGTGGTACAAAACGGGGTGAGCCGCCCGGTCGCACCGGGGGATGTCGTGATTATTCCGCCGAACACACCGCATTGGTTCAGCGAGATTACATCACCGCAGATTGTGTACCTGGTCGTGCGGGTAGACCCTAAGAAGGTTCTGCCCGCCGGCTATGGAGCGAAGTAGGGGATCCAGAAGAATGGAGGAGAAGAGCATGAAGCGGAAAGTTTCGATTGGCGCGCTATTGTTGGGGCTGATTATCGCGCTCGGCGTGGGATCGATGATTCTCGAGAAACGCGCGGCGGTGCAAGCTGCCGGCGTGCAGGCGCCGCGATTTGAAGTCGACCCCATGTGGCCGAAGCCGCTGCCCAATCATTGGGTCATGGGTAACGTGATCGGCGTGTCGGCCGACAGCAAGGATCATATCTGGATCATTCACCGTCAGGGTTCGCTCGAGGCCATGGAAAATTACGCCGTCGCCAATCCCCCGGGCCCTAAGCGGCAGAAGGGCGTCGTCGAAGCGGAATGCTGCGCGCCCGCGCCCGCGGTTCTGGAATTCGATGAGGCCGGCAACCTGCTCGCGAGTTGGGGCGGCGAAGACGGTCCCAACTACGTCTGGCCGGCATCGAATCACGGCATTACGGTCGATTACAAGGGCAACGTCTGGATCGGAGGCAACGCCGCGACGCAAGGCGTGCCGGCGGAGGAAACTCTCGGCGGTCCGCGCGAAGGCGCCCCTGCCCGGGGCCGCGGCGCGCGTGCGCCGGGAGGCCCCCCGCTCTATCACGACAGCATGATCATGAAGTTCACCCAGGATGGCAAATTCCTCATGCAGATCGGCAAGTCCGGGCAGAGCAAGGGCAGCAATGACACCGCCAACCTCGGCCGCCCGGCGAAGATTTTTGTTGATCCGAAGACCAACGAGGTTTACGTGGCTGACGGCTACGGCAACAAGCGTGTCATCGTTTACGACGGCGATACCGGCGCGTTCAAGCGCTATTGGGGTGCTTATGGCCACAAGCCCGACGATTCCCCGCAACCGCGATATAGCCCGGACGATCCGCCGGACCAGCAGTTCCGAAATCCGGTGCACTGCGCCGACCTGTCGAACGATGGCCTGCTCTACGTCTGCGATCGTGTGAACGACCGCATCCAGGTCTTCAAACCAGATGGGACTTTTGTGAAAGAGAAAGTCCTGTTCAAGAACACTCTCGGCGACGGCGCCGTGTGGGACATTGCCTTTTCCAAAGATCCGCAGCAGAAATACATCTATCTCGCCGACGGCTCCAACGAGAAGGTCCACATTCTCGACCGCGATTCGCTCGAAGTGCTGACCAGCTTCGGCGATGGCGGCCGCCAGCCCGGCGAATTCTACGCCGTGCACAGCATCGCCACCGATTCCAAGGGCAACATCTTCACCACCGAGACCTATCGCGGCCAGCGCATCCAGAAGTTCGTGTACAAAGGGATGGGCCCGGTGACCAAGCAGGATCAGGGAGTGCTCTGGCCGAAGCATTCCTGACGCCAGCGGTCTCGCTGCCGGTGGCCCTTCTTCGGCGCCGGCAGCCTTGACATCCGGAGCCCTGCCGAAATACAATACCTACCGAGCGACAGGTAACTTTTCTGTCCCGAAAAAGGAGCGGATCATGAGGGGAACTTTCGGGGTGAGTGCGCTGGCTCTCATCGGTTTCTGGGGCGCGGGCTCTGCCCATGCGGCGGCGCTCACCGGGCAACAGGTCACCTTCACCAAGGATGTGGCCCCCATCTTCCAAGCCAAATGCCAGGAGTGCCACCGCAAAGGCTCCATGGCTCCGATGTCTCTGATGACGTACCAGGAAACGCGGCCTTGGGCAAAAGCCATCCGCGAGCGTGTCCTCACCCGCAATATGCCGCCCTGGCACCTCGACAAGACCGTCGGCATCCAGCATTTCGCCAACGACATTTCGCTCTCCGACAACCAGATCGCCACCATCGTGCACTGGGTCGATCAGGGCGCGCCCATGGGCGATCCCAAAGACATGCCGCCCGCCAAAGAGTTCCCCAGCTACGACGGCTGGACGTTGGCCAAGCAGTTCGGCCAGCCGGACTTGGTTTTGAAATCCGAAGACTACACGATGCCCGCGCACGGCCAGGATGTCTGGTTCAAGCCGCTCACCGAAGTTCCGGTCACCGAAGCGCGCTGGGTGCGCGCCGTCGAGATCCGTCCCGGAACGCCGGGCGGCCGCAAGATGATGCATCACGTGCTGGCGCGCTTGCAACAGACCGAGCCCGGCGTGGAAGCTGGCGCCGATGAGCTCGATCCCACCGCGGGCCCCGGCCTGCTGATGGAGTGGGCGATCGGCAAGAACTACGATATCTACCGGCCGAATTCCGGCAAGCTGCTGCTGCCCGGCGCGCATATCTGGTGGGAGCTCCACCTGCACGCGGTCGGCGAACAGATCCGCGATCATGCCGAGTTGGGCGTTTATCTGTACCCGAAAGGGCAGGAGCCGAAATTCCGCACGCGCCTGGCGATCCTACCCGCGACCCCTGTAAGCGAGAGCGGCTTGCTGCTCGACATCGCGCCGAATTCACTCTCGGAAACGCAGGGATTCTATCCGCTGCGGCAGGCCGCCCGCCTCGAAAACTTCCAGCCGCACATGCACCTGCGCGGCAAGGCGATGTCCATCGAAGCCATCCTGCCCAGCGGCCAGCGCCAGATGCTCAGCTACGTCGATCACTTCAACTTCAACTGGATGATCAACTATATCTACGCTGACGATGACGCGCCCGTGCTGCCGAAAGGCACCATCCTGCACATCACGGCGTGGCACGACAACACCGTCGGCAACAAAAACAACCCCGATCCCAACCAGTGGGTCGGCTGGGGTGACCGCACCGTCGACGAAATGGCGCACGCCTGGGTCAACATCACTTACCTCAGCGATGAGGACTACAAGCAGTGGCAGGAGCAGCACAGGGCCAGGCCGCAAGCCGTCGCGTCGCGATAATTCTGAGATTTGACATGGCGACACGACGGCGGATGAGTGCGGTGATTTGCGCAGGCGTCGTCCTCGCCATCGCGACGGGAGCGGGAGCGCAGCAATCCCTGCCCCTCGAACCTTCCCATAATTCCGGGCAGAGCGTGACCGCTGCGTTCGAAGGCTGGTTTCAAAACCCGGACGGCACCTACAGCATTCTGATCGGCTATTACAATCGCAACCAGCGGGAGGAACTGGATATCCCCATCGGTCCGGACAACCGGATCGAACCGGGCGGCCCCGATCAAGGTCAGCCGACGCACTTCCTGCCGGGCCGCGGCTGGGGCCTGTTCACAATCACGGTGCCGAAGAATTTCGGCGACCAGCAGCTCACCTGGACGCTCACCGCGAATGGCCAGACCACGGCCGTGCCGGTCAACATCCGGCCGCTCTGGGAGATCGAGCCGTTCAAGGATGCCACAGGCAACACTCCGCCGGCACTTCGTTTCGAGAACGGCGCTCAGGTGCAGGGGCCGAAGCCGGTTACGGTTTCGCTCAGCGCCACGCCATCCACTCCGCTCAACCTCACCGTGATGGCGTCCGACGACGCCAAGCTGGTTCCGGGCATGCGGAAGCCCCGGACTCCGCCGGTGAGTTTGACGTGGAGCAAGTACCGCGGCCCCGGCACTGTAAAATTCGCCAATCCGCGCCCGGCGGTCGAAGCGGCGGCAGCCAGCGAAGGGACGGAGTTCAGCGGGAAAGCGACTACCACCGCCACGTTCAGCGAGCCCGGAGAGTATACTCTGTACCTGGTGGCGAATGATTGGAGCGGCAGGGGCGGCGGCGGCTTCGTTTGCTGCTGGACCAACGCCCTAGTAAAGGTTTCGGTAAAGTAACGCCGGCGCTCTTATCGCCGGCGTGTTGCAGGAGGGGAAGATGCATCGGAGCACACTTCATCACCTCGTAGTGTTCCCAATTGCGCTGATTTCGATGTCACTGGTGGCGTGGAGCCAGCAGCCATCCACCAAGAACGGCGAGTGGCCGTACTACACGGCCGATCTGAAGGGCAGCAAGTATGCGCCCCTTGACCAGATCAACTCCGCCAACTTTAACAAACTCGAAGTCGCCTGGCGTTTCAAGACCGATAACCTCGGCACGAAACCCGAGTACAAGCTCGAAGGCACGCCGCTCATGGTCAAAGGTAACATCTACGTGACCGCCGGCACGCGCCGCGACGTCATTTCGCTCGATGCCAAAACCGGCGAAGTGAACTGGGTCTACAGCATGCACGAAGGCAAGCGCGCCGCCATTGCCCCGCGCCAGCTTTCCGGGCGCGGCGTCTCGTACTGGACGGACGGCCGCGGTGACGACCGCGTGGTTTTCGTCACGACCGGCTATCGCCTGGTCGAGTTGAATGCGCACACCGGCCGTCCCATCGACAACTTTGGCAAAGACGGTATCGTCGACCTGAAGGTCGGCATGGTCAACGGCGCCGGCCAGCAGATTGACTTGGAGGAAGGCGAGGCCGGCCTGCACTCGACCCCGCTCGTTGTAAAGGACGTAGTGATCGTCGGTTCTTCCTTCAAGGAAGGGATGACCGTCAAAACCCACAACAACACCAAGGGCCTCGTCCGCGCTTTCGACGCGAAGAACGGCAAACTGTTGTGGACCTTCAACACGATCCCACGCCCCGGCGAGTTCGGCAACGAGACGTGGGAGAACAATTCCTGGGCGACCAACGGCAATACAGGCGTGTGGACCCAGATGACGGTCGATGAAGACCTCGGCCTGGTCTACCTTCCGGTTGAAACACCCACCTCCGATTTCTACGGCGGGGAGCGCCCCGGCAACAATCTGTTCGCCGAAAGCCTGGTGTGTGTCGACCTGAAGACCGGCAAGCGCAAGTGGCACTATCAGGTGGTCCACCATCCCATCTGGGATTACGACCTCTCCTCGGCGCCGATTCTCGCCGACATCAACGTCAACGGCCGCGCCATCAAGGCCGTCGCTCTCCCGAGTAAAGAGTCGTTCCTGTACGTGTTTGATCGCGTCACGGGCCAGCCCGTATGGCCGATCGAAGAGCGGCCGGTGCCGCAATCCGATGTGCCGGGCGAGAAGACTTCGCCCACCCAGCCGTTCCCCACCAAGCCGCCCGCGTACGGCCGCCAGTTTCTGAGAATTCCCGATGACCTGATCGATTTCACGCCCGAGATGCGGGCGCAAGCTCGGGACAACGTGGCGCGTTACAAAACCGGGCCCATGTTCTTGCCACCGATCGTCGGCGACACGAACGGCTTGCTCGCCGCTCTCACGCTGGGCACCGCCGGCGGCGGCACCAACTGGCCGGGCGCCGGCTATGATCCGGAAACCCATATCGTCTACGCGGAAGCGAACCAGTCGGGCCTGTTTCCGATTTCGATGCGCACGCCGCCGCAAGGCTTCTCCGACATCCGCTACGTGATGGGACGCAACGGGACCGACTTCGTGGTTTCCGAAGGTCCTGGTTTCGGCAGCGCCGCCGACGCCCCGAAGCCCGCCCCGCGGCCGCGAGCCGCCGAGCGCGCGCCAGCACAGAACGTGGGCGGTCTGACCGTGCAGGGACTCTCGATTGTGAAGCCCCCGTACGCGGTGATCTCCGCCGTGAACCTCGATCGGGGCGAACTTCAGTGGCAGGTTCCCTACGGCGAAACTCCGGACGCAGTCCGCAATCATCCGGCGCTGAAGGGCATGAGTATCCCGAACACCGGCCAGCCCGGCAGCGTCGGTCTGCTGGTTACTAAGACGCTGGTGGTCCTGGGCGACAGCCAGATCACCTCCGTCACCCATCCGCGCGGCTCGATGCTCCGCGCGTATGACAAAGCTACCGGCAAGGAAGTCGGCGCAGTCTTGATGCCCGCGCCGCAGAGCGGTTCGCCGATGTCCTACCAGGTGGACGGCAAACAATACATCATCGTCGCCGTCAGCGGCGGCGCTTATTCAGGTGAGTACATTGCCTATAGCTTGCCTTCGGAAGACTAAGCTGCTGAAAGCCGCGGCGGCGGTTGCGCTTCTTGTGTTCATCGCCGCGGCGCAACAGCCCTCGCGTTCGGTCTGGGATGGCGTCTATACCGCCGACCAAGCCAAGCGTGGGGCCGACCTCTACGCCGACCAATGTGCCTCCTGCCACGGTCTGTCGCTGAACGGGGGCGAGATGGCGCCGCCGCTGACCGGCGGCGAGTTCCTGTCGAACTGGAACGGCCTGACGGTCGGCGACCTCTTCGACCGCATCCGCACCACCATGCCGGCCGACGCGCCCGGCAAGCTCAATCGCGACAAAACCGCCGATATCCTCGCCAACATTCTGGCCGTCAATATGTTCCCGGCCGGCAAAACGGAACTGCCACGCCAGAGCGAAGTGCTCAAGGACATCCGGTTTGAAGCGCAGAAGAAATAACGGCGGAGAGATAATGGTTCAAAAGCAGGGTCATTCCATGGGAAACATCGTCCGCACCTTGATACTGAGTGCCGCGTGCCTCGTCCTGCCGCTGGCCGCTCAGAACTATCGCGCACCGCGAGCCCCCGACGGCCACGCCGATCTTAACGGCATCTGGCAGGCGCTCAACGAAGCCAACTACGACATTGAAGCGCACGTAGCGCGCCCCGCGATGGCGCTGCGCCCCGGCCCCTACGGTCCGGTGCCAGCCACCCAGGTTGTGGCGCTGGGCGCCGCGGGTTCGGTCCCGCCTGGCGTGGGCGTGGTCGAAGGCGGCGCGCTCCCTTACAAGCCCGAAGCGCTGGCACAAAAGAAGAAAAACCAGGAAGATTGGCTGAACAAGGACCCGGAGATCAAGTGCTATCTCCCCGGAGTCCCCCGCGCTACCTACATGCCGTATCCGTTCCAGATCCTGCAAAGCAACAGCGCGCTGACCTTCGTTTACGAGTACGCCGGCGCTGTGCGCAACATCTACCTGAAGGACCCTGGTAAAGCGCCGATCGATTCCTGGATGGGCCTGTCCTACGGCAAATGGGAAGGCGACACATTGGTCGTCGACGTCACCGGCTTGAATGACCAGAGCTGGTTCGACCGGGCCGGAAATTTTCATAGCGACAAGTTGCACGTCGTCGAGCGGTACACGCGCACCAGCCCCGACGTGATCGCGTACGAAGCCAACATCACCGATCCCGACGTCTTCACCCGTCCCTGGAAGATGAGTATGGCGTTGTACCGGCGCCAGGAAAAGAACGCCCAATTGCTCGATTTCAAGTGCGTTGAGTTTGTGGAAGAACTGCTGTACGGCCCGTACCGGAAGCATCCGCTCAGTAAGTAGTCAGGAGGAATCGTATGTGGAATCGATTCGTAATCGTAATCGCGTTGCTGTCGTTAATGGCGCTGCCCCTGGTGGGCCAGGCCGCGAAGTCAACTATTGCGCGCATGCCGGATGGCCATCCGGATCTGCAAGGCACGTACGATCTGGCCACCATCACGCCGATGGAGCGCCTGCCCGGCGATCCGCCGTTCCTGACCAAGGAGAAAGCCGAAGCTCTGCAGAAAGCCGAGTTGGCGCGGCGCGCCGAGGACAACATCCCTTCCAAGGCGGATCGTTCCGCGCCACCGGTTGGCGGCATAGATCGAAGTGCCCCACCCAAGTCTTTCTTTGAGCTTCTGGAGCGGGCCGGCGGTGGCGCGGTTGGCGGCTACAATCGCTTCTGGCTGAATCAAGGCACGCAGTACACCGTGGTCGACGGGCAGATTCGCACGTCCATCGTGGTCGACCCAGCCGACGGTCACGTGCCCCCTTATAATGCGGAGGCGCGGAAGCGCTTGGCCGCGGCGCGCGCGACCCCAACCTCGGACCAGCGCGAGAACAACGATCCGACCGCCGAGCCTCCGGGCTCCTTCGATAATCCCGAGCAACGTCCGCTAGGCGAGCGCTGCCTCCTCGGCTTCGGCTCCACTTCCGGGCCGCCGGCGCTGCCGGACTACTTCTACAACGATCTGCACCAGATCGTGCAGACTCCCGACTCCATCATGATCCTCACCGAAATGGTGCACGACGCCCGCATCGTCCGCATGAACGCGCAGCATCTGCCGTCGAACATCCGTCGCTGGATGGGCGATTCGGTAGGCCACTGGGAAGGCGACACTCTCGTCATCGACACTACCAATTTCAACGACAAGACCCGCTTCCGTGGAGCGACCGAGAATCTGCATGTGGTGGAGCGGTTGAGCCGCATGGACGACCACACGCTGGTCTACAAGTTCACCGTCGATGACCCGAACACCTGGGACAAGCCCTGGACCGGCGAGTACACGTGGCCGCTGACCACCAAACCCATCTACGAATACGCCTGCCACGAAGGCAACTACGCGCTCAGCGACATTCTGCGTGGCGCCCGTCTGCAGGAAGGCAGCAAGTAGAGGCGAGAAAATGCGAAAACTGATTCTCCTGGGCGCCTTCACCGCGCTCGCGGCGGTAGCTCAGCCAAACGACTACAGCGATGCCAAGACCTGGCTCTGCCGCCCCGGCCAGCACGACGCCTGCGACATCGACAATACCACCACGGTCATTGCGCCCGACGGCAAAATGACGCGCGAGACCTGGAAGGCCGATCCCAACGCGCCGGTCGATTGCTTCTACGTCTATCCGACCGTCTCCACCGACCAGACGCCCAACAGCGACATGAACGCCGACGACGCCGAGCGCAACGTCATCAAACAGCAGTTCGCCCGCTTCGCCTCCAAGTGCAAGCCGTACGCCCCGATGTACCGCCAGGTGACGCTAGTCGGTCTCCGCGCGATCCTCACCGGCACGGGCTCACTTGACAAAGGCGTGCAGTACGACGATGTTCGGGATGCCTGGAACTACTATCTCGAGCACGAGAACCGCGGCCGCGGCTTCGTCCTCGTCTCGCACTCGCAAGGCTCCTTCATCCTCGACCGGCTGATCCGCGAAGAGATCGACGGCAAGCCCGTGCAGGCGCGCCTGGTTTCGGCCATCCTGCTCGGCACCACGCTGAATGTCCCGAAGGGCAAAGACGTGGGCGGGTCGTTCCAACACATCCCGCTCTGCCACGCGCCGTCGCAGACCGGCTGCGTCATCACGTATGCCTCGTTCCGCTCCACCGTGCCGCCGCCGGCCAACACGTTGTTCGGCAAAGCGCCCGCTGCCGATAAGACTGCCGCCTGCGTGAACCCGGCCGCGCTCGATGGTGGGAGCGGCGAGTTGCACGCCTATCTCGCGACCGACGGCAAGACCATCGTCGGCACCCAGCCGCCCCAGCCGTGGGTTCCGAACAAGACCATCGACACGCCGTGGGTGAGCGTGCCCGGCCTGCTCACCGCCAGGTGCGCGACCAACGACAACGCGACTTATCTGGAAGTGACCGTGCACGCCGACGCCTCAGGCGCGCGCGCCGGCGACATCACGGGCGACCTCCGCGCCGCCAACGGCGTTCAGGCCAATTGGGGCCTGCACCTGATCGACGTGAACCTGTCGATGGGCAACCTGCTCGATATCGTCGCGCAGGAATCAAAAGCCTGGAAGAAGTAATGCCGGCGGCCTAGCCTAGAGTTTTGCACTTTTACGTCGGTCCTTTCGCCCATTCCACAAAGGGTTGGAGGAGTTTTCGAGTGTGTGCATCCAGAACGGGGTCGCCGAAAATCCTTTCCTGCCAGGTCGCGTGACGTGACGTTCTGAGGATGTCCTCAAAAGAAACCGAGGTCTTTTGCGGATACCACAAACGGTCGAGAGCGGATTTGGCTGCCAGTTGGTGTCCCGACTGCGCTTACCAGAGTAGGGCCAGATCATAGATAAAGAAGATGAGGGGAGCGGTGCGCGTGGTGGCCTTGGCCACGCGGTTCTGGGAATCTTCAAACCCCAGAAACTGCTTGACGTCGCGGAAGCAAACTTCCAAGGGCCAACGTCGCGAGAAGATCTCCAGAATTTGCGTGGCGGTGAGAGTGAGATCGATGGAGAAGAAACAATCGTCGCGGCCCATTCTGGTTCGCCTCTACCGTAAGCGCCAGACCAACCAGCGCGCTGCCGGCAAAGGCGGGAAACTGGAGCGCAAGCAGACCGGCCAGGCCACCGCCAAGCAATATCGCACCCGCCCCCAACTGGCCTTGGAAATGATTCAGATCGTGGCGGGCTGGATTCCCCAGCGCATGCTGCGCGTCCTCGCGGATAGCGAGTATGCCGGTCAATCCATCAGCCGTCACCTGCCGCCAACGCCAAGGATGTGGCGTCCGGACTTACGGGCCAAGGTATCGTCGACGGCGGCGACCAAGACTCCTGTACAAGAGGGTAACAGCAGTTGGAAGACACAGTGGCCCAGATCATCGAGGTTCCAGCGGGCTTGGCTAGAAGCGATGGAAGGAGCAGAAGTGTTTGAACTCGGTCAGTTGGGCGGCTTGAATAATGCGGGTCAAGGAACGGCGTCCGGAACAGAGGATCCAGGCGCAGGTCAAGGCCCAGAAGGAATCAAAGCTGGGCCGAGTGAAGCAGGGTTGGAAGGCGAGCAGCAAAGGCGCAAAGGAACGGACCAAGAGATCGGGCATAGGAAGATGTCCAATCTTTCACTTAATATATGAAAGACAAACAGTTCCAAAAAAGCACCTCAGCGCTTTTTGCGTTCTTCCAGCAGATCTTGATTGACGCGTGAGATCTGTTTGAGCCATTTCTGAATTTCGGCAAATCGGCGGACCCCTTCCGCTACTTCTGGTTGCAGTGAAGCGGGCACAGGGATTTGCCGAACCTTCCGGTGACCTGCACTGACCGAGAGAATCCAGATCGGGCCATGGCCCTTGTCCTTTTCGCAATAGCGACAGCCGGGCTTGTTGCAACGGATCATCCGGCTCATTAGCGCGCCCGCCAAGACAATACTCGGATCGGGCATCAATAGCAAATTGACAGTTTCGACTGGAAATGTTTGGCGAGCCTGCGTTGCGTGGGCGCCGGTTAGGGTGCCGGCTCGCCATAGACTTCTTCTTGAGGCATTCAGCAAGTGTAGTGGCGACCGCCGGCAGAGTGGCTAGCCTGCCGTCACGAATGCGACACTAATTCACGACTATGAACGATTTTCCTCAATTCATGAAACATCCGGCAAACAGGATTGCGAAGACCAATCAAGCGACCCCAGGGGTCGAGGGTTACATATTCGATGGGGCAGATGGGAGCCAGATGGCGTTTTGGACCTGCCGTGAAACTGCGGCTTCCGCAGCCCATACCCACGACTACCACGAATACATGATCGTTGTCCAAGGCTGCTATACCCTGATCATTGACGGGCAGCGGATTCCACTAACGGCCGGACAGGAGTACTTCATCCCGCGGGGCATACTGCATAGTGGCGAAGTTCTCGCTGAGACCAGAACCATCCACGCATTTGGCGGTCACCGCGCAGACCGCATACAGGAATAGCCGCTTCCCACATGGCATGCCCTAAATCCGCGGTTCAAAAAGTGCAAAACTCTAGCCTAGCGCGCTGTGTATGTCCTGCTGAACCCATTCCGGCTGTTGGTCACAGTGAACGTGCCGTCGCGCGCAACCGATGCCTTGATCCAGTGCCCTTGGCACTCGGCCGTGTCCTCGAAATTGGCAATCATGTTCTCGGCGGTATTGTGGGCTGGATCCTTATCCAATAGCGAGAGGTGTTCTTGCCAGATGCCCTCGATGCCCGGCAGTTTCGCCAGGCGCAGATAGGAATTCCTTTCATACGGAGCCGTATGGGTTCCTGGCGGAGTCACCGACTTCACGTTGTTGTCCACCTGCCCCATGCCCTTCCGCGGCCCATTGTTCATCACGACGACTTGCGGCCGGATCGCTCCCAGAAATGCCGGGGCGCCGGCGCCGTCGAACGAGCCATGACGGCTGGTCTGATAGAGAGTCACGTGCCCCAGCTTGTTCACCGGGCATGCCAGCTCCATCTCCTTTTCCCAATCAAGGTCGATCAGATCCAGGAATTTGAACTTGCCGTAGGTCAGCAGCATCCCTACCGTTCGCTGGTTTTCGGGAGCGACCGGGGCCTTCTGCTCCGCGCTCGCGCAAAGCGGATTGGGGCCGCCGCCATTTACTGCATGGGGAAGAATCTGCTGATTCGAGGAAACCACCAGGGTTCGAATCCCTTTGATGGGAATCTCATCTCCGGGCTTCACCACGGTCCGCTTACCGCCGGCGGAAGCGGTCTTGTAACTGTCGAGCCATTGCTGGTTCTCCTTCTCAATCGCGTCTCCGTGATCGAAGAACCGGCCAATCGGAATGAGCTTCGAGAGCGCGGCAAGCCCGCCGACGTGGTCCGCGTGCCAATGGCTGATCAGAAGGGAATCGATCTTCTTCAGACCGGCGTCTTGCGTCGCGGCGAGGATGCGTTTGGCGTCCCGGTCGCCGACAGTCCAGCCCGTGTCGATCAGCAACGATTCGCCCGACGGAGCCACAATCAACGTGCTGGCTCCGCCTTCGACGTCGATCCAATAAATATCGAGGTTCTTCGCCTGCGCCGGGAGCACCGCAGCCGCGGCGACCAATAATGTTGGAAGCAATCTCACCGCTTCCCCTTCGCCGTAGGTCCCACGTCCGGCCGCGGGTCCGGCACGAACCCGTCGCGGTTCGGCATCTTCACTTTCGGCAGAGTCCTGGCGTCCATCACCTGGTCGCTGCCGATGATGCCGTTGATGTTCAGAATGTAGGCGACCACCGCGTAGACCTGCGACGGCTGCAGCGTTCCGGGATGGTCGAATGGCATGGCGCGGTTCACGTAGTCCCACACCGTGGTCGCGTACGGCCAGAAACTGCCGACTGTCTTGAGGGGCTTTTCCGTCGCCAGGCTGCCTTGCCCGCCGACCAGCACCGGCCCGACGCCGCCTTCCGCCTTTTCGCCGTGGCACCGCGCGCACAGGGCCGCGAATGCTTCGCGCCCCGCCGCGGGTGTGCCGGAGCCTTCGGGCAAGCCGGTGCCGTCCGGCGCAACAGCGGCGCTCACGCCGCGTATCTCGTCCGGTGTGGGTGGCCGGCCCACCCCGTACTTCGGCGATTGTGCCACGGCCGCCGTTACCAGCAGCAAAACCGCGCTAGGCGTCCACATTGGTCACCTTCCCATCAGCGGCCACTTTCCATTGCTTAATGCCATTAAAGTGATAGCCGGAATTCACGCCGCGCACCGCGATGAGCGCCTCTCGCGTCGGCTGCACGTAGCCGGATTCGTCGACGGCCCGCGACGCGATCACCGCCTCGCGCCCCTCGAAGCGCCACGGCATCCGGAAGCGCGTAAACGCGATCGGAAGCCGCGGCTCCTGTAGCGCTGACTTGACCCAACTGCGGCCGCCATCGGTGGTGATCTCGACGCGCTCGATCCTTCCCCGCCCCGACCACGCCAGGCCCGTCAACTCGTACAGGCCCGGTCCGGCGAGCGTCTGCCCGCCGGATGGAAACGTGATCACCGATTTCGCCTCCATCTGGTAGGTGAACAGCCGTGCCTTGCCGTCGGGCATCAGGTCCGTGTACTTCGCCGTTTCGTCGCGAGCCATGTATGCTTGATCGGTCAGTTTCAGGCTGTGCAGCCACTTCACGTTCGCGTTTCCTTCCCAGCCGGGGATGATCAGACGCAGCGGATAGCCCTGCGCGGGCCTCAGCGCTTCCCCGTTTTGCCCGTACGCGACCAGAATATCGTTCATGGCTTTCGCCAGGGGAATGCTGCGCTCCATCCGGCACGCGTCCGCGCCCTCGGCGATGACAAACGATGCGCCCCTCCGCACTCCAGCCTCGTTGAGCACCAGCGACAATGGCACACCGGTCCATTCGCTGCAGCTCACCAGCCCGTAGCTGCGCTGCACATCGGGCCCTGTCTTCGCCGCCCATTCCGACCCGCTATTGCCGCCGCACTCCAGAACCAGAATGCGCGACACCGAGGGCAGGCGCCGGATCTCAGCCACCGAGAGCGACAGGGGCCGCTCCACCATCCCGTGAATGATGAGCCGGTGCTGCACCGGATCGATCGTGGGAATCCCCGCGTGATGGCGCTCATAGTGCAGTGACGACGGCGTCAGCATGCCGACTGAATCCTGCAGCGGCGTGAAACTGGAACCGGTCTCTGGCGTTTTGCTGTCGCGCCGCCAGCGCACCGCCTTCTCAAACGGCGATCGCTCGCCATAGGGGCCGAGCGGAATCCCGAGTTCCGCCGCCCGCGCGGCCTCCTGCTGGGCCAGCAGCCCACCGCCCAAGGCCGCGCTAATCCGCAATACTTGACGCCGGCTCGATGACCTGAAATCCCTCATGAGCGCACCTCGCAGAGATTCTACTCCAGCCGGAAACCGAATGCAGGTCTGCCCGAACTGTAAGATTTACACCCGAAATTTTCGTGACCTTCGGCCGGCTTGTGAAAAACAGTACATTCCAACCCCGATTCCGCTTCCGCGTTTGTGGATCAGAAATTGCATGCGCCTCCGGACGACTTTCCCCATACTCATGGATCCACGGGGTATCTCGCCAAGGAGATTTCCATGAAGAAAACTCATTCACTCAGACTCAAAGCTCTCGCGCCGGCTCTGCTCGGAGTCGTATCGCTCACACCAGCCGTCGCGGCCCCCTGTACCGGGCCCGGGGCTCCGACGAACACTGAAACCAAGTGCCTGACGGCCATCCCGATTACCGGCAGCCAGCTGACCTCGTTCGATATCAGCTTCGTCAATCCGGATCGCGCGGAATACTATCTGGGCGATCGTTCGACCAAGGGCGTCGATATTATCGACATCCACCACCTTAAGTTCGTCCGCACCGCCGGCCTCGATAAGCCGTTTCAAGGGATTGTTCTGAACAAGGCGGGCACGGCCGTCAACAACGCGGCCTCCGGACCCGCGGGCGTCGCCGCGCATGGGCGCTGGCTCTATGCCGGCGACGGCAACAGCACATTGCACGTGATCGATCTCGAATCCGCCCCGGCAAGCGAAACCAAGCAGGTCATCGCCACGGGCGGGTCGTTTCGCGTCGATGAAATGGCGCTCACTACCGACGGCAAACTGCTGATTGCCGCCAACAACGCGGACGATCCGTCGTTCGTCACGCTCTTCTCGGCGAATGGCGACTCAGGCGCGAGCACGGTCGCGCCGATCATGAAAATCACCGTCGACCCGTCTATCCTGCCGTCGGGCTTCGGGCTGGGGATCGAGCAGCCCGCCTGGGATCCCCAGACCAAGCGCTTCTACACGTCGATTCCGATCATCGCCAACAACCCGCCGGGCTGCAATTACGGCCAGCTTGCGGGGGCGATCACCTGCAGCGGCGGTCTGCTGGTTACCGACCCGCACGCGCCGGCTTCGCCCGAGGGAGCGTATAATCCCGCCACGAACACCGGGGTGATCCCGCTCAACTCCTGCGGACCGAATGGGGCCACCGTTGGCGTACATGACAATCTGCTGTTGGGTTGCACTCCCGGCAACCTGCCTGGCAGCACCACCACGCTGGTCATTAATGCCACCACTCACAACTACGCCCAGGTTGGCGGCATTACCGGATCCGATGAGGTCTGGTTCAACAAGGGCGACAACCGGTACTACACCGGCTCCAGCGGCGCGATCAAACCCGCCGGTTCTCCTCTGGGACGAGGGTCTGTACTCGGCGTAATCGACGACACCAGCGTTCTGATCGAAACCATTCCGGTTTCGTCCGGCTCTCATTCGGTGGCCGCCGACGCCGAAAGCGGCTTGATTTTCGTTCCGCAGACCTACACGTCCTCGCCCACGGCGATTCCTCTTGGCGACCAGAACACCACAGCTGGTACCGGCAGCGCGACCGTCGGCCAGTTGATTTGCGGGACGACCAACGGGTGTATCGCGGTCTACCAGCATGGGGGACAACGAAAGCACGGCAGACACAATCCCGAAGATTCCGACGAACAATAAAACAGGGGCGCCAGACCACGATGGTTTGGCGCCGCTCTCTAACTCCTTTAGTCTGAGCGGCGAGGTTTCCCGTCCAGACCATGCGTGGTTTGGACAGGCCCTGCCGGAAGCTCGTGATACCCTGAAAACAGTCAGGTCTCTATGCGACTCCGCCCGGCAATCCTGTTGTTTGCGGCGATCGTTTGCGTGTTGGCCGGGCTCTATGCGCAGGCGCCCTTCCGGCAATACAATGCCGCTGAGTACGAAGATTTTCCCCTCCCCCCGGACTGGAACGCCAAAACCGAGTGGACGCGCGCGCGGCTGAAATACCCGAGCGTCTACGCGCGCTATGGCGGCGAGGATCTGAACTGGACCATTGACTATCCACGCTCGGACCGCCATCTGCTGCAAGGAATCCGCCGCCTGACCCGCATTGACGTTAGATCGGTGGAACAGGTGGTCGAGCTGGACGGCAACGGCGAGGTCAACAACTGGCCCATGCTCTATGCGGTCGAGGTCGGGCACTGGGCGCTGCCCGACGATCAAGCGGCCCAACTGCGCGAGTTTCTGCTGCGGGGCGGATTCTTGATGGTCGACGATTTTCACGGCGATCAGCCCTATCACAATGTCGTCAGCGAATGGCAGGTCTTTGTTGCCGGCATGAAGAAGATCTTTCCGGACCGTCCTATCGTCGACATCCAGAACACCGACCAGATCTTTCACACGGTCTACGATTTGGACGACCGCTTCCAGGTTCCCGGCTGGCAATATCATTTCAGCGGCCGCACGTATGAAGCCGGCTCAACCGGGATGACGCCGCACTGGCGCGGCATCTATGACGACAAAGGCCGCGTGATGGTCGCGATCTGCCACAACATGGACCTGGGCGACGCCTGGGAATGGTCGGACGATCCCCGCTATCCGGAGAAGTACGCGCGGCTGGCTTATCAAATCGCGGTCAACTATTTCATTTACGATCTGACCCACTAATTGCGAAAACGTCGCCGGGGCTTCGTCACATCTAATTCTGGGACTTCACCCCAAGTCAACAGCATCGTAAACGGCAAGGAGTGGAGTGATGAAACCACGTAGCATCGCGATGGCCTTAGCCCTGAGCGTGTCCTTGGCGTCCACATCATACGCTCAGCCAATACCCCAAAACCGCCTGCACCGCTTAGAGGCGGTCGCAAAACAGCTACACCTTACACGTGAGCAGGAGAAACAACTGGTTCCGATTCTGCGAGCAGAGGAACCGAAGCTGCAAGCGATCAAGAATGACACGTCGCTGTCCCGGGCCGAAAAACTACAGCAGCTCCGAGCGGTACACAATGAGTCGGACCCCCAGGTGAAAGCGATCCTGACACCCGCACAATATCAGCAACTGCAAGCCATGCGCCGGCAACGCCGGGCGGAACTGATGGCACAGGCCAGGAGCAACCCGCACCTGGGCGGGGCGGCACGATCGTTAACGCCCCCTCCGGCGCGACAGAAGTGAGTTGGCTGATCGCCCCAGCAAGGGATGCCCGGAGGAAAGGGCGGGCAAAAACTTGACGCTTGGAAAGTACCTCAATGATTCAGAAATATCCGAGCCGCATCTTTTTTCCCACGCCGGGAACTGACCCGTCGCGCCGGCTTAGTCCGGCAAGGCAAGTACACGCCCAGGATGAGCCCGGCGTTTTCGTTTGACCATCCCCCTTACCGGAGGAGAGACATGTACCGAATACCTGCGCTAGCCGGAGTTTTGTTGTTAACTGCGTCCAGTTTTGCCCAGCCACCTGATGCAACTCAGAACCCCACCCCCGAGACGTATCCGCAAACTACCTACAACCGGTCTGGAGAGAGCACCCCCGGTGCTGGGAACTGGGGTCTGCTTGGGCTGCTCGGCCTGGCTGGCCTGCTTGGCCTTCGCCGCCGCGAGACGATCGTGCAAAGCCGGACCGACTACGAAGCCGACCAGCGACGCTGGGCATCCTAAAACCGTCGTTTCGCGCAGACTATGGCAGCGGGATCAGGTCGGCCTTCAGTTCGAAAGGAGAGTCGGAAATCAGGATCCGTTGGGAAAACCGCTGGTGCCCAGGCGCCACGATCAGTACGCTGTAGCGTCCCGGAGGCATCGGGAAGGTAATGGGTGTTCGTCCTGACTGCATGCCGTCGATGTAGATCGTGGCGCCGCACGGCGTCGAGGTGATCGTTAATCGCTGCGTGCATGGCGGCGTGCCCGACGCTTTCGGATTAAACTGTCCGGAAGTGGGTGTCGTCCCCATGAGTGCGCCGGGAATTGATAAAGAGAACGAAACATTTCGCATTGCGGCGTCAGAGCAAGCCAGTAGGTCTGGGTGGACCAACGTGAAGTCTTTTGAGGTCGTTCCATTAATCGCTGGGTCCGCGAATATTGGACCCACCAGGAATAGTCCCATGATCGCAACAGCTTTTCTCATGCTCTGAAGATTCTCCTTTGAGTTGGCATTGATTCAAACGGCGACAGAGATACCAAACGCTTGGCTTGATTTCCTTGCGCAGTCTGCGATGCCTTTTCTGGGGATACCGCCCGGCGCGGTAGAACTGTCGCCTTGGGGACCGGCTGCCTGGCGACTAAACGTTCATCAGCTGAGCCAAAATTCCTTTTCGAGAGGTGTCGTACCGATACAATGTCGCTGCCTGCGGACCATGAAGCCGGGAATCCCGCAACAAAAGGTCTGCCGTGTTCGCTACGCAACTCAGAACTATGGTTTGCGCGCCGCCGCCAGGATGGATTTGAGGTCCCATCCGCCCCGGAACTCCCGCCCCCCCGAGTCCTTCGCGAGTTGATCCAGGAACTGGGCTGTCATGACAGGAAAAGAATAGGCACGGTCTGAACCTACTGTAATCGCAATGGCAAATAGCCGGGTCCGGCCCTCTGCCAACAGCGCCCTAAGCGAATCGAGATTGTCGCCAAGCGCAGGGTCCTCGTTGGCAGCCAGCACAATCACAACAGGCTTTCGCACTTCAGAACCCCTATCACCAAGTTCGCGAAGTGCTTGCCGCAGCGCTCCCGAGAGATCGACTGTGCCGCCTTGCACGGCCTGGACACCCGGCGGGCGACGACCGCCGACCGGTGACTGGCCGGAGTACAGGCCGATTGCGATCCGCATACCGGCTTGTTGTAGCGCCTTGGCGATCGCTTCATGGTCCTCAGTAAGTGGCTGATGCAAATACACCGACCGTGCGTAGCCGATTATTCCCGCTCTATCACCCTCCTTCAGATCTCGTGGACGGATCAGGCCGATCTGCTGCTCGGTGCCGGGAGACGTTTCCAACACGAACATCACGTCGAGTTGTTGCGCCCAAAGGTGTGTCCAGAACAGTGGGAGGCATGCCAGGAAGCGAACCGCCGTTCTTGTCATTGTCTCTCTGACGTTACGACGTACTGATCCGTTGCAATTGAGAACCTTGTCTGGTTCATTCGCCAGAACAAGGGCTCTCTGTCCAAGAGCCGGCGCGAGCATGAGTTCAAGGCCTTGCGAGACGATGAAGTTGCGTTGATTGAGGGCATTGCCCGCGACGCATTCGAGGGATTCGAAGACAAGCCAGCCGCGTCGGTGGGGGCGATTTCTTTGGCCGAGCTTGGAGACAATGTTCCGGGCCTGCTCCTGCCGCTCTCTTTCCCATTCGGTGAGTTCGCGAATCCGCACGCGCCCCGCGAAGGCGACCAAGCGATCGATTCGTGTCGCACTGTGGCTTCGGTGAGGTCATACCAAGAAGTCGATTTCCTCGCGGCGTGCGTTTGGGACGACAATTTCGTACAAGGACTCGCCGCCCAGCCACGGAGCGGCAGTTCTTCAAGCGACCAGGCGTCTGATTTACGACTCAGCCAATCGAACACAGTTATCTCCAACTCTTGCGCATGACGCTCATGGCGCCCGCTCGACAGATTCACTCATGTATACCCCAGCGCAGCGGAGTCCCCTGAATCGGGCACCATCGAGCCTGCGTCTGCGCAGGCCGACCTCATGTCAGGTGAGCGCCATGTCCGGCTCAGTCTGGGCGTCACCGCGGTGTGGGAGAAGATCTTGCGGAATGCTGCGTAACGCTCGATGGAGCAAGAGTCCGACGGACATGAGAAGCCCGCAGCTTAGTCGCCTGCCGCACGCGCAGCAGGCTTTGACCGCTTTCGCTACACTACGACCAATTTTGAAGTGCGGTCGCTACAAAATCCGCTACATTCGGGCGATTTTGAGCTTTTTGGAGGGTTTGGAGAATCGCTGGAAGTGATTGATTCTTAATTTGGCTCCTCAGGTAGGATTCGAACCTACAACCCTTCGGTTAACAGCCGAATGCTCTACCGTTGAGCTACTGAGGAGCAAGGTGTGCCCCCTATTATAATCTGACGCGCTGCATCGGGCAAATTCTTCGCCTTTCCGGGCTTGGCGCTTGGCGCCGCTACCGTAGCGGCGCGGTTCTTTCCACCGTCTACAATGGGAGTCGCATGCCGTGCGTCATGTTGTTGTTGGGCGTCGCGTTTCCGCGCTTCGCGCTCGTGGTCCTGTTTCTATTTACCGGGTTCCTGCAGCGCGCCTACCACTCCCTGCTGCTGGTGGTGCTGGGATTTGTGTTCCTGCCGCTGACGACTATCGTCTATGCGTGGATCGTCAACGGCCGGCACTCCCTCGATGGCATTTATCTGGTGGCCCTCATCATCGCCGTACTGGCTGACCTTGGCCTGCTCGGCCAGAGCGAGTATCATCGCCGGCGCGGCTGAGGGACACCCCTCCCGATTACTGGCGCTCGATCGCGCGCCGTCCTTTGGGGGTCAACCGGTACGTCAGGGCCGGGTGGCTGCCTCCTTCGGCCTGCTCGTGAGCGGCGGATTCGACGTAGCCTTCCAGGTCCAGGCGATCCAGGCGGCGCTGCTGGTTGATGTTCTTGGGAATTATTTCCCCGATAGCAGCCGCGTCCCGAAGCAGCTGAAGGTCCACAGCATCCAGTTCGCGTTCCACTTGCCCTCTGTCCCGTGCAGCCGGTTTCTCGTCACTTTATTTGACTGGACGATATCATTTCCGGTTGCGAAGGCCAACCGGCGGCCGTACCAGCGAGTGGCGCGCCTCCCGCCGCCTACTGTTGGAAAACCTGTGTTAGCGGCCTGAATTCGCGCCTTTGCGCATGACCCCTGGGGAAGCCGAAATCTGGTACCCAGTGTTTCCGGCATATCCAAGGCCAGTAAGGGTGGCGTGGACTAGGCGAGGTTGAGCACCTGCTTGACGGTTCCGCTCTGCTGGTTGATCTTTTCCTGCAGAAGCATGATCGCGTAAATCAATTGCTCGGGTCGCGGCGGGCATCCCGGCACAAACACGTCGATGGGAATCACTTGATTCACCGGAACCAGCGCATAATTGTTGAACACGCCGGTCGAGGTTGCGCACGCGCCCATCGAAATCGCCCACTTCGGTTCCGGCATCTGCTGGTACAAATGCCGGACCACAGGAGCCATTTTGTTCGAGACCCGGCCGGCGATGATCATCAGGTCCGCCTGCCGCGGCGAGCCGCGAAAGACTTCGGCGCCAAACCGCGAAATGTCGAAGCGAGACGCACTCATCGACATCATCTCGATGGCGCAACAGGCCAGGCCAAACGCCATCGGCCAGATGGAATTCTTGCGTGCCCAGTTCACGGCCGAATTCAGCGTGGTGAATACAATCCCCTCGGAGGCAGCGGCGGCAGCATTATTCACGGAGTAGTCATCTACACGCGTAAACAATTCGACGGGGCTGCTGGCAAGCGGTTTCTCCATATGATTTTATTTTCGCACGGCAATGACCCCTCTAGTAAAATTGAAGTTTACCCACCCCCCGATGCCGCTGGAAAATTTTGATCAACTGCTCGACAGCGCCGCCACTGCCCTGGGAATCGAGGGGGGCTACTGGGACATTTGGGGCAATCATCACACCACGCCCGCGACCGTAAAGCAGGCGATCCTGGCATCGATCGGAGTGGCGGCGGACTCGCCGGAGTCGCTGATCCGCGCGTTGACGGACCGGACGCGCCGCCAATGGGCGCGTTTGCTTACGCCGGTTGTGGTGGTGTCCGAATCGCAACCGCGTTGGCTCTCCATCCAGGTGCCGGCGGAGGCACTCGACGAGTCGGCTCGCGTCACGGTGCGCCGGGAGAGTGGTTCTACAACCGAGTTCAGCGCCAGCCTGCTGGGATTGAACCAGACCGGATCGGCCGAGATCGACAATCACACCTGGATTCGCAAACAGCTGCGCCTTCCCGACGATCTGGGGCTCGGCTACCACGACATTTCCGTCTCAGTCGGGCCTGCCACCGCCACCACTCGTTACATTGTGACGCCGGACCGGGCTTGGTCCGGTCCCGACCACGGCCAAGCCCGCCGCGCCGGCGGTGTCGCCGTCAGCCTCTACGGTGTGCGGTCTCATCGGAATTGGGGCTGCGGGGATTTCTGCGATTTGCTCACGGTCATCGATTGGGTGGCCGACCGCCTCCAGGCCAGCTTCGTTTCTCTCAATCCGCTGCACGCTATTCACAACCGCGAGCCCTTCAATACCAGCCCCTACTCTCCGAATTCCATCTTCTACCAGAACTACATTTACCTGGATGTCGAAGGGATCGAGGATTTTGCGCGCTCCCGACGCGCGCGCAATTGGCGGCGCCGCGGCGACATCTGCGCGGAAATCGAATCACTGCGCGCGGAACCGCTGGTCGACTACGAGCGCGTCGGTAAGTTGAAGCTTGGCTTCCTAAAGGTCCTGTTTGTCCAGTTCCTGCGCGAGCGCCGGGCCGGCACACCCCGCGCTGTGGAGTTCGAGGACTTCCGGAAGCGCGAGGGCGCTCTTCTCGAGAAGTTTGCGGCCTACTGCGCGCTTGACGAGTATTTGCACAGGCGCAATCCAACCGTCTGGACATGGCCGGAGTGGCCGCCGGATTACCAGGATCCGGAGGGGCCGGCCGTGCAGGCTTTCGCCAGAAAACATTGGCGCTCGGTGCTGTTCTATCAATACGTGCAGTGGCAGATTGACCGCCAGTTGGATCACGCCCAGCAGCGAGCGCGCAGCCGCCTCTCCATCGGCCTGTACCACGATTTAGCTCTAGCGACGGACCGGTTCGGCTCCGACCTTTGGGCCTACCGTCACTTCTTCGCCTCCGGCTGCCGCGTCGGATCCCCTCCGGATGACTTCGCCCCCAACGGGCAGGACTGGGGCTTTCCACCGCCGAATTCACAGAGTCACGAGGAGAATGGCTATCGCCTGTTTGTCGAATCCATTCGCAAGAACTGCCGGCACGGCGGCGCCCTGCGCATCGATCACGTCATGCGCCTGTTCCGTCTCTATTGGATTCCGGAGGGCTACGACGCCAGCCAGGGCGCCTACGTCCGCGAACTCTCCGAGAATTACTTACGCCTGCTCGCCCTGGAGAGCGTGCGCAACCGCGTGATCGTCATCGGCGAAGATCTGGGCACAGTCGAACCGGCCATCCGGGAGACCCTGGCCCGTTTCGGCATTCTCAGCTACCGGCTCTTCTATTTTGAGAAATATGACGGCGGTTTTCGGCGGAGCGAAGAGTATCCGCACCAGGCCCTGGTGTCCTCCACAACGCATGACCTGCCGACGCTGACCGGTTATTGGCTGAGCGCCGACGTCGAGGCCCGCCGCAAGGCCGGCACCATCGATGAGGAAGGATATCGCGCGCAATCATCCGCGCGCGCGTACGACAAACAGAAGATTCTCGATGCCCTGTTTCACGCCGGTCTGCTAGCCGAGCACCTTCCCCGCGCAGCGGAAGACTACCCCGAGCTCACCGATGAGCTGCATCAGGCAATCGTCGGTTTTCTTGCGCTCACGCCTTCCCAGCTTCTGGCAATCAATCAGGAAGATATCACGCGCGAAGTGGATCAACAGAACCTGCCCGGCACCACCTGGCAATATCCCAACTGGCGCCGGAAGATGCGGTTTACCATCGAGGAGCTGCAGTCCGATCCGCGGGCGCTCGCTTTGTCGGAAATCTTCCGCGATTGGATCGTCAAATCAGGCCGGGCCAACGCCGGCTAGCCGGCACTACTTCGGCGGAGCCTGCTCTTTGGTCTGGTCTTCGGGCAGCTGATCGGGCGTGTCGTACTTGATTTCCGATTCGGTGGAGAACTTGCGGTAAAGACGGAACTCGATATCCAGGCGCGTGAGCACGTCGCTGGTACGCATCCGGTTCTCGGCACGCAGCGGCAGCAGGAACGGGTGATCGCTGATGGTCTGGTAGTCGTAATCAAGTACGGTTTCGGCCTGCCGGATGGGAAAGTCGGCGGGAATGTTCTCGGATATCAGCGTGACGCGCAGCACCTGGTGCGTGTCTTTATCCACGTAAACCAGCCCGCTATATGCCGGCAAAATGTGTTGCTGGCGTTCGAAGTCCAGCATCCAATGCGAGCGGGGTTGCGCCACGTGATATCCAAAGGCCAGAGCGCGCCGGCCGCGCAAGGTGGCCCAGTGGTCCCATTCAAAGCGCGCCTCGGTATCGTGCTCGAAAATGTCCCGCATCATACTGCCGAACTCGCCGGTGGACGTGGCGCCGCCGAGTTTGCGGTAGTCCTCCTGCGTCACCGTGTTATTCACCAGCACCAGCTTGTAATCTTCCTTTTGCTCGAAATAACTCAACCGTAGCGTGAGCGTGTCCTGCAACTGCCAGGAGGGATCCTCACCGGCGTGCCCGCCGTAACGGCCGCCGGGGGATGCCGCAACATAGCGCCGGGTTACTTGAGTGCAGATGAAATCCGGCAGGGTTTTGGTATAGTTGAGCGCATACTCGCGAACCTCGGCGATGATGGCCGCCTGCTCCTCGGCCGACGGCGGGGGAATCGGCCGCGGCTTCGCTTCTGGCGCGCCCACAGCGGCCGCGGCGAGGCTGTCGGACTGATCCCGCAAAGTCCGTAACGCCGCCACCGTTTTGGGGCCGATGCCGAGGGATTGGAACTCCTCGATGGTGCGATCCTCCAGCTTCTCGGTCAGCTTGGCGCGCGCCAGAAAGCCCGCGACTTCCTTGTCCGTCTGCTTCAATTGCACCGACGATTGCAGGAACTTCCGGAGTTGCTGGATGGACAGACTTTGGGCGGTCGCAGCCAGCGAAACCAAGAACACCGCGGCCAGCAGACGGAAACGCATCCTTAGCCCATTCTCGCACGGCGCCTGTAGAGCCGGCGCTCTGGCCGCCGGTGTAGCACTGGGAGGGAACGAACTGCCCAGCACGGAGGCAGTGTCTCATCGCCTGGTGACTGGATAGTCCTTCCGAGCGGGTATATATCGGCGGCGGCAAGGAACAAATCCTGCCCGACTGGGTCGCTCAACGGGCAGCGCTCCAAAAGCCTCCCTGAAAGTGCCGCGGGCGTGCCCCGGTTTCAGGCCTTGGAGAACCTCTTGCACGATCGGGCCGCAAACTGGCGGCCCTGCCGGCCTTCGCCCGCGAACGAGATCGCCGGCGCTACTGCAGGGTCTCGATGTAATGTGATCGCACGCGCCTTGCCGCCGCGCGGCCCACGACGGCCGCAAGCTGGTCCTCGGTCGCCGCGCGGACCAGATCGGAGCTGCCGAATTGCTTCAGCAGCTTTTGCACGGTGCGTTTGCCGACGCCCTGGATGGTCTCTAACTCGGAAGTGAGTTGCCGCGCGCTGCGGCGGGACCGGTGGAACGTCACCGCAAACCGGTGCGCTTCGTCGCGGATCGACTGGATCAGATGCAGAATCGGCGAGAACCGGTCGAGCACGACAGGCTCGTCCTCCTGGCCGTACACATAGATGATTTCTTCGCGCTTGGCGATGGAAGCCAGCGGCTGGTTGATAATGCCCAGCGCATCCAGCGCGCCGGCAGCGGCATGCAACTGCCCGAGCCCGCCGTCGATCAGGACCAGGCCCGGCAGCGGCTTATTCTCTTCCTGCAAACGCGCGTAACGGCGCGTCACCACTTCGCGCATGCTGGCAAAATCATCGTTGCCAATGACCGTGCGGATGATGAATTTGCGGTAATCCGATTTCTTCATCCGGCCTTCTTCCCACACCACCATGCTGGCCACTTTGTCGGTGCCCTGAATGTGCGAGATGTCGAAGCACTCGATGCGCGCGGGCGCCTCGGGCAGATTGAGACTGTCCTGCAACGCCTCCTGGATGGCCTTCGAACTCGGCTTCATGACGCGGAAGCGCGCATCGAAGCTATGCTTGGCGTTGGTCTGGACCAGGTCGAGCAGCGCCCTTTTCTGGCCGCGCTGCGGCGTGCGGATCTCGACTTTGCGGCCCCGCTTTTCCGTAAGCAATTCCTCGAGCACCTCGCGGTCTTCGAAATCGACCGGGATGTGAATCTCGGCCGGGACGTACTGCTGGTCCAGGTAGATCTGCAGCAGCAGGGTCGAGAAGAACTCCGCCTCGTGGAAATCTGCCTGGTCTTCCCAGAAGAACTCGCGCCGGTCGACAATCTGGCCGTTGCGCAGATGAAACAGGTTTAACGCGACCAGCGGTGGTTCCGCGTGGCAGGCGAAGATGTCGACATCGTCGCCCTTGGCCGCGGCCATCTTCTGCCGCTGTTCGATTTCTTCGACGGTGGTGAGCAGATCGCGCAGCGAAGCCGCCTCCTCGAAACGCATCTCCTGGGAAGCACCCTCCATACGGGAACGGAGCAAACCCGCGAGGTCTCCGTGGCGGCCTTCGAGAAACAGCTTGACGTCGCGCACCGCCGCGGCATAGGAGTCATCCGTGGTCAGACCCTGCACACACGGACCAAGGCAGCGATGGATATGGTATTGCAGGCAGGGCTTCGGGTGAAAGCGCGTCAGATCCACCTTGCACGACGGCACCAGAAAATGCCGGTGAATGAAATGCACCAGACGGTGCGCCAGGTTCGCGGGGAAATACGGGCCGAAGTAGATGGAACCGTCCTTGCGCAGACGCCGCGTCACATAGACACGCGGATATTTCTCGTTGGTCAGCTTGATGTACGGATAGGTCTTGTCGTCGCGCAACAGGATGTTGAAACGCGGCTTGTACTGCTTGATGAGGTTGTTTTCGAGCGCCAGCGCTTCTTTTTCGTTGTCGACCAGGATGTAATCGATGTCGGTGGCTTCGGCGAGCAGGCCGCCGGTTTTCGCATCGGCCAGCTTGTCGTCGGAGAAATAGCTGCGCACGCGCAGACGCAGGCTTTTGGCCTTTCCGACATAAATGACCTTCCCCCCCGCGTCTTTGTACAGATACACCCCCGGCGCGAGCGGAAGTTGCCCTGCCTTTTCACGGAGTTCCATCGAGGGGAAGCTATAATCTGATTATGTCACGCTGGGTTTTGGCGCTGCTGTTGTCGCTCGCGGCGGCCGGGCTTGCGGACGATCTCAAAAAAGAGCGGCCGAAGCCTCCAGTCTCCGATCAGGAGGAAATCCCGAAGGAAGAAGATGAGTCGCTCTCCGTCAAGGAGTATTCATTCAATCCGCTTCAGGCCCAAAAGGAAGTGCGTGTCGGCAACTATTACCTCAAGAAGGGCAGCTATCGCGCCGCGGCGCTGCGATTCCGCGAAGCCACCAAGTGGAACGCGGGCGATGCCGAAGCCTGGCTTCGCCTGGGTGAGACCGCCGAGAAGCAGAAGGATGATAAAACGGTCAAAGAAGCCTACGCGAAATACCTCGAACTGGCCGCCGACGCCAAAAACGCTCCCGAGATTCGCAAGAAGTTGGAACGGCTGAAGTGACTCACCAGACCATCCGCACGATTCCGTAGCACACCAGACACATCCAAAAGTCCACCGCCAGCCCCCAATCGATCTGATAGAGCCGGTGCCGCGCGCCCACGGGCAAGTAGCGGTAAGTCGCATAGTAGATGAGATTGCCGGCCAATACGGCAAGCAAGGACCGCCAGAAATTGCGCCAGTCAAACTTCGGTCGCATGAGCATGTTGCAGGAAAACACGCGGAATTGCTACAATCGGCATTATCTTATGGCAAGAGTATGCGAAGTGTGTGGGCGCGGTCCGCAGTTCGGACACCGCATCAGCCACGCCCACAATGTTACCAAGCGCCGCTGGAACCTGAACTTGCAGACGGTGCGCGCGATCGTCAACGGCGCCAGCCGCCGCCTCCGCGTCTGCACGTCCTGCATCCGCTCCGGCAAAGTCCAAAAAGCAGCGTAACGCCGGCGACCGAACGCCAGTACCGGATCTCGGCGCCGGTGAAATAAAAACTCCGGTGGCAAAAACTATCAGCTCACCTTAGAAAACGACAGCCCCGCAAAGCTGACCACGCTGCGCTCGTCGATATTCCATTGCTCGTACCGCAGGAGTTCGCCGCGGGCCTGCGGCACGGCTCTGAGGAACGTATAGAACGGCGCGGAGCCGCACCATTTCAGATCATCGCGCTTCTCCCGCACCAATTCCCAAAAGCCGGCAGGGTCGCAGGCGTTGATCCGGTCGATCCGCGCCCGGTCGCGGCCGCCAACCGTAGTCATCAAACCTTGATCCGCCACAGCGTGAAATTGGTCGTGGTAGCGCGCGCCCATGTGGGCCATGTCCACCCCGAGCACCCAGAAGACGCGGCCCGCCTCACGCTCCCCCAACTCTCCGAGCGCCTCGAGAAAGCGCTTCACTTTATCATCGGCTTCCGGATGCCCGCCATTGAACAGGCTCTGTGCGAAGGAACCGCACAGGATCGGCACGATGCGAACACCCGGCCCGAGCTGGTGCTGCAGGAAAATTAACTGCAACTCGACCGTGTGCTCGAAGGAATGGCAATAGTCTTCCATCCGAACCGCGGGGCCGCCGCGCTCGGCCAGCCAGTCCACCATGCTTACGTCGGTCACGGCTTCGCCCAGAGGCGTGGTGAAGCGCTTGCGGGTCAGCCCGAACGTCTCCGGTTCGCCGTAGTGGGACGTGGCGAGAATAATGAAGGTTCGCTCGCGGTGCCGGGGGCCTAGCAGGCTGTACGCGGCGCGATAAGACTGCCAGCCGCCTTCAGGGCTCACGTGCGGAGCGGCAATTCCGAAGACACTGTCAGACGCGGTTGGCGCTGCTCCGTCCATATAGCGCCCGATGGTCTCTTGCAGTTGTTTCGAGTCGGCGGGATAGGCGGAGCCTGCGTGCGCCGGCTCCCGCACGGGGCTCGCCGCAAATTCTTCCGTTCGCTCCTGCTTCATGCGGGCGAACGGCTGATCCTCCAGGAAGCCCGCGGAACTCAGCGTCTGCAGCAGGTGCTCCTGAAGCGGGCCGACGTTGAGATCGCCCGTCAGCCGTACCAGATGCTCGCGCAAATCCAGATCGGTGTGCGCGCCGTCAAAGCACTCCAGACACGTCGTAAGAGCCGGCGGAATGATCAACATCGCGTCGGAGTACCGATAAGGATCGCGGATGAACAACCCCGGATGCTCCGCCGACGGCGAGGGCATGAAGTCCAAGGTGAGACGCAATCGCGGGAGTTGGGGCAACTTTCATCGTAGCGCAGCCGTCTCGCCGGCCCGGCAGCGGTACTTCCGTAACAATTCGTACACGACAACACCTCCGGCGGTGGCCACATTTAGCGAATGCTTGCCGCCCAGCATCGGAATCCGCACGTGCGTGTCAGCCAGAGCCGCCAGCTCCGGCCGAAGCCCGTCGACCTCGTGTCCGAACAAAAGACAGACAGGAAAACGAGGCTCCCATTCAAACAGATCCACCGCGTGGACCGTCGTTTCAATCGCCGCGATCTCGTAATTTCGCGCGCGAAGCCCCTCGGTCACCGGCAGCGGTTCCCAGGCATGCTCCCAAGGCACCGCGGCCTCGGCGCCGAGCGCGGTCTTGGTAATCGCCCGTTTCGGCGGACGCCCGGTGATGCCGCACAGGTACAGTCTTTCGATTCCCGCCGCGTCGGCTGTCCGAAAGAACGCGCCCACATTGTAAAGGCTGCGGACGTTATCGAGCAGGATCGCCACTGGCAGAGCCAGGCCATCGTACCCGGCGCCGGCGTGGGTCGCGCGAAACGGAATACGCTCCATGGAATCTGTAATTTTTAGAATATGACAGCGGTCTGCGGAAAAATCGGGTGCTACACTGGATGTTTTAATGTCATGCTGTCGATCGTGATCCCGGTCCACAACGAGGAACACTCGCTTCTCCCGCTTTATGATCGCCTCTCGGCGGTTCTCGAAGAAATGCAGAAACCGTACGAGATTCTGTTCGTCGACGACGCCTCTACCGACCGGAGTTTCGAGCTGCTCGCTAATCTGGTCGAGACCGACAGCCATCTGAAAGTGATCCGGTTGCGGCGGAACTTCGGTCAGACCGCGGCGCTCTCGGCCGGGTTCCACGAGGCTAAGGGCGAGATCATTGTGGCCATGGATGGCGATTTGCAGCACGCCCCCGAAGACATTCCGGCCTTGCTGCAAGGCATCGAGCGCGGTTATGACATCGCCAGCGGCTGGCGTAAGGATCGCGTTGACAACGCGCTCAGCCGGAAGCTCCCGTCCCGCATCGCGAATTGGCTCATGGCCAAAGCCTCCGGCCTGAAATTGCGCGATTTCGGCACAACTTTCAAAGCCTATCGCTCCGAAATTCTGAAGGACATCAACCTGTACGGCGAATTGCACCGCTTCATTCCCGCGCTGGCCAGTTTCTATGGCGCCCGTGTCATCGAAGTGCCGATCCGCAATACCTTGCGCCTCAGCGGCGGTTCGCATTACGGCATTGGCCGCACATTCCGCGTGCTGTTCGACATACTCACCATCAAATTCCTTCTGAAATACCTGACGCGCCCGATGCACTTCTTCGGAACCCTCGGGTTGGTCGGCACGGTCTGCGGGGGAGGTGTCCTGGGCTGGCTCGGCGTGGAAAAACTGCTGGGCTACGATATCGTGGTCGAGCACGGGCCGTTGATGGTCGCGAGCAGCCTCTTGCTGCTGGGCGGCATGATGATGTTCAGCACCGGTCTGATTGGCGAGATGATCATGCGGACCTACTTCGAAAGCCAGGACCGCCGCATCTACGCCGTCCGCGAGATCCTCACACGCAAACAGCGCGGCGTCGCCGGCGGCACCAGGTAACGGCCCGCGATCTTGTTGCCGGCCTTGGGCGATCCCGGCCTCCACTAACCTTTGGCAGCATTCGATCGCCATCCTGGGCCCCCAAATCGGCCCGCAACGACGCCCAATTAACCTTTTGGCGGCTTGCTCGTCTCCGGATGCCGCTCTAGTATCTTGCCAGGATCTCAATATGGCGACAAAGCAGGCACGCAAAGGAGCAGTAAAAGGGCGCGTGGTTGCGAAGTCGAAGGTATGCCTGCTGGCGGTGGCGCAGACCTTCGACAACAAAGCCGGTCATTATGAGCTCATCCGAGTCGAGGGCAACACCGCGCACTACACCTTCACCAACCATCAGGGTCACCAGACCGATGCCACCATGGCTGTGATGACCTGGCGGCGGCTTCAGGAACGCGTTCACGTCCAGCCGGAGCCGGGGCTGTCCGCGCCGGTGCTGGGCTGCCTGGCCGTCGTCCTCGCGCTGGCATCCGCTTTGCCGGGCGCAAGCCAGGCCGCTTCTGCGAATGCGCCGGCAGGTACAGTCTCCGAGATTACCCCGACGCGGGTTTTCACGCTTCCGGGAGCCCCTCCTTCCTCCGCCGAGCCGCAAGGCAATCAGCCGCCAAAGAACACTCCGGAGTCCAACGCTTCAAAGATTACCGCGCAACTCGTCGCGGCGAGCCAGGTGCTCTCCACCTCTTCCGGTGATCCGAACGCCGAGGCGCATTACCGAACCGCCGTGCTTGCTGTGAAGGCAGACGACCTGGCCGTAGCCGCCGAAGAAATGAATGAAGCCGCTCAGGCGGCGCCGGAGAACGCCCTGGTTCTTTACGGCCTCGCGGTGATTCAAGCGCGCAATCACCAGCCGGAGCAGGCCCTCCCCAGCATGGAAAAAGCCCTGCGTCTCGGCCTTCCCGGACCCGAGTCCGCCCGCGCCCCCGATCTGGTTGCCTCCATCCGCTACGCCATCAAGAAAAATGAGGCCGAGCAGAAGAAGGTGACGCCTCTCAAGCTATGGGGCACCTACGATGCCGCACTCGACCAGGCGGCACAGGAATTCGAAGACCGCGCCGGCCGCACTCTGTTCAAATTGCGAACGCCGCTCTCTCGCGAGATGGTTCTATGGAAAGTAGATGGTGAAACCGCTGTGCGCGGCCATTGGCTGGAAAAGAACACCTTAAGCGAGGAGTTCATCTTCGCCGACGCGCGGAAACACGATCCCAAACCCAGGACCACCACCGAAGAGCACTGGTGGCTCGTCACCATCCTGATTAATCAGGATGGCTCGCTCGACGGCAGCCGCATGGAGACATGCACGCGGGAGGCCGGTTTTGGGTGCGAAAATCCCGATCTGAAGCGCGGCAAGGTCGTCACCTTCAAAGGGCACGTCGAGCCCAACGGCGACCTCACCATCTCGCAGACCGGTTCGGATCAGTCCCTGACGCTGCGGAAGACATCGCGCGTCGCCAGCACGCCCCCGCCCGACGTGCATATTGATCTCGACTAAGCTCCGTTCCCGCGGCCGCGGCTTCTGCACGGGGGTACAGATACCGCGGCGGCGGGAAACGGGTTATACCGCCACGTACAGGGTATGGCCCTGCCGGTTCACCAGGAGCAGGCTCTCTTCTTTCGAGTTCCGCATCGCGCGCTCGAAATCGGCGGTGTTGCGGACCGGCTGCCGATTGACCTCCTGGATCACGTCTCCCTTTCGCAGACCCGAGTCCGCCGCCGGGCTCGACGGGCTGATGCCGGTTACCACGACACCGGTCGCGCTCGCCGGCAGCCCCAGGTCTCGCGCGGTCTGCCGGTCCAGATCCTCGACCGACACTCCGGAAAACGAGTTCTTGCTCCCCTGGCTTTCACGTCCCAGGCTGGCTTCCTGCGTGGGCAGCTCGGCCAGGCTCGCCGTCATTTCGCGCGCGGAGCCGTCGCGCCAAACCTTCAGCGTTACGCGGGAATCCGGATGCATCATCGAGATGTTCATCCGCAGCTGATTGCTGTCGGTGACAGGCTTGCTGTTGACCTCCAGAATGACATCGCCGCGCTTCAACCCCGCACGTTCCGCCGGGCTGTCGGCGCTGACATCGCTCACCAGCGCGCCGCCCGCTTCCTTCACACCCATGGCTCTCGCGATTGCCGGCGTCACGTCTTGCGGAACAATGCCAAGATAGGCGCGGGTGACTTTCCCGTTCTTGATAATCTCATCCATCACCGTGCGCGCCAGGTTCGCCGGAATCGCAAACCCGATGCCCTGGTTGCCTTCCGACCCGTGTGCAATGATGGCCGTGTTGATGCCGATCAGTTCCCCGCGGTCGTTCACCAACGCGCCGCCCGAGTTGCCGGGATTGATCGGAGCATCGGTCTGAATGAAATCTTCGTAGTCTTCAATGCCTAAATTGGCCCGGCCCGTCGCGCTCACAATCCCCATGGTCACCGTCTGTCCCACGCCGAATGGATCGCCTACAGCCAGCGCATAATCGCCGATCTGCACCTTGGAGGAATCGCCCACCATAATCGAGGGCAGGTTGCTCGCGTTGATCTTGACTACCGCGATATCGGTTTTGGGATCGGTTCCAATCACCTGCGCCTTGAATTCCCGCTTGTCGGAAAGCGTCACCAGAACGCTGCTGGCTCCATCCACCACGTGATTGTTCGTGATGATGTACCCCTCCGGACTGACAACTACTCCGGAACCCACTCCTTGTTGACGCTGCTCGCGCGGCGTACTGAATCCGCGGCCGAACTGGTTGCCGAAGAACTGGCGGAACAGCGGATCATCCGGCATCTGATCGAAGCCCGCCGGAGTCTTGACCACCTTCGAAGAAGAAATGTTGACCACCGCCGGCAATACCCTCTTCACTACCGGCGCAAAGCCCGTCCGGCTTGGCCCTTCGTTCGCATCGGCCAGTTTCACGTTCGCCGGTGGGTTCGCGCTTCCCACTCGGCTCGCCCGGGCAATCCCGAATCCGCCCAGTCCCAACAACAAGGCCACGGCGAGTGCGGCACCCTTTCGCCGCAGCCCAAAATCTTGCTTGATCATGATGTCCTCCATGTGATATTGCGGGTTTCCCACGGCTCCAGCGCCGGGCGCACGAGCTGTGGCTCCCTACTTCAAATGGACGGACAAGATGTGAAAACGTTTGTCCTGTCGAGACAGGATGGTGCTGAAAACAAGCCGTAACCACGCGGCCCTGCGAATGCGTCTAACGACTTTCACATCGCGTGGCCGCGCCGCCAGTAGTCCTCGAACAGCCCCTTCATCGCCTGCCCCATCCCCTCGTGGTGAAAAATCACCGCAGTCCACGTAGGGCGGGTGATCACGGGATCGAGTAGTGCGATCATCCCGCGCTGGCCATCGAATACAGCAAGCTTCATCGGCAGCGAATCGGCGACGCGCACGTCGACTCCGGCCGCTCCGTATTCGGTCAGCCGCTGCCGATGCTCGGCATCCACCGACGCCTGTTCCAGCAGGAGCCGGCAAGCGACTCCGCTCAAGCGCGCCTGGCGAACCAGCTTCTCCTCCAGTGGATCCACGGCGTAGGGCGGGCGCGAGAACTCCACGTACTCCGACTTCACCTCCGATAGCATCCGCCGGTACTCCGCCGCTGTCTGCGCCGGCTCCGTCACAATTCTTAAGAAATCTAATGTGCCCCGGCCTCCCTGGCCCTCCGAGTACAAGCTGTTCAGATCGTCAATCAGAGCGGTGCCCGCGCGGCCGTTGTCGGTCAGTTCCTGCTCCAGGGTCTGCCGCTGCCGCGCCAGATACCCCGGAATAGCCAGGCTCGGCTCCACGGCCGAGAACAGTTTCGTTTTCTCCTGAACTACTTGCGCGAAACCCTTCTCCACCAGACTGTCCAGCACTTCGTAGATCTTCTGGCGCGGCACGTGAGCGCGCGCCGCCAGTTCCAAGGCCTTAAATCGGGAGTGCCCCAGGAGCACCAGGTAGGATCGCGATTCGTAGGCATTCAGGCCCAACTGCTGCAGCCGACGCCAGAATCGCTGAAAGTCGACCTCGGCCAGTTCTTCGCCCATCTCTCTTCCACCTTATCAAAGGTGCATCCAAAATTCACCGGAACTCTTTTAGTTAAAACGAGAAAGCGTGTCACCTGAGGGGAGTGGCCACACCCGCCCGGGGAAGTCAACCGAATTATCTCGCCGGTTGGGTATATCCTTCCTATTACTGAGGTTTCCAATCATCGATTGACGTGGTACTATTGGAACTTTAGAATAGTGCCTAGCAGCTAGAGTCTTTATGTCTGATAACAGCTTGACCCTGAACGCGCCCGCATCCCTCCCGGGTGCTGCTAAGCCGAAGATCCGGATTGTGGTGGCGGACGATCATCCGATCTTCCGCGACGGCCTCTGCAAGCTTCTGGCACTTGAGGAGGACTTTGAAGTCGTGGCCCAGGCCCAGGACGGCCGGGAGGTCTTGGACGTGCTTCAACAGTACGAGCCAGACATCCTACTGCTCGATTTGAAAATGCCTGGACTCGATGGACTTGGTACCCTGCAGCGCCTGCAGGCCGCCCGTAACCGGACGCGAGTCATCGTCCTGACTGCTTCCGACGACAAAAACGAATTTGTTCAAGCGATGAAGCTCGGTACATCAGGTATCGTCCTGAAGCAGACCGCGACGGACCTGCTCATCAAGAGCATTCGCAAGGTCCATGCTGGCGAGATCTGGCTGGATTCGCACACTACGGCCGCGGTGATCCGCCAGTTTGTTTCTTCGGAGGATGTGCCGCCTCCGCCCCACGCGGCTCCGGCCGCGCCGCGAGAGCGGGAACGCTCCCCTCTGAGTCAGCGGGAGCGCGAAATCGTCGCCCTGGTAGCCCAAGGCTTCAAGAATAAGGAAATGGCGGAGAAGATGTTTATCAGCGAGCAGACCGTGAAGAACCATCTGCACAACATCTTCGATAAGTTGGGAGTTTCCGATCGCCTGGAACTCGCACTCTACGCCATACATAACAACTTGCACACTGGACGCTAGAGCCTCTCGCGCCGTACCAGTGCCATCGGGAGCCGGCCCTACACGCCGATCCCAAATTCCCTCCCGCCCCCGTACTCTTTCAGCTTATTGTGGAGTGTTTTGAGGCTAATTCCCAGGATCTCGGCCGCGCGCGTCTTGTTGTTTCGTGTGTGTTCGAGCGTCCGTAGAATGAGGCCCTTTTCGGCTTCTTCCACCGTGGTGCCGATGGAGAACCGGATCATACTGGGGTCGTCCGGCGCGGCCGGCGGAGCCCCTTCCGCCCCTCCCTCCGCCGTTACCGGTGCCCTCGTGGTTCCTTGCAGGAAAGCGGGCAGATGCTTCATCTCGATGCTACCTTCCCCACCCAGAATTACAGCGCGTTCCAGAACGTTGCGTAACTCGCGTACGTTACCGGGCCAGCTGTGGCGTGTGAGTGCTTCCAGTACCGCCGGGGAAAGGTCCGCGACTTTGCACTCGTGCTTGCGGTTGAGGTCGCTGATCAAGGCCTCTGCGATGGGCCGGATGTCTTCCTTTCTTTCGCGTAGCGGCGGCAGGTGCACCTGGAACACGTTCAGCCGGTAGTAGAGATCTTCCCGCAGATGCCCACCGCGTACCGCCTCTTCTGGCACCTTGTTGGTGGCCGCCACCACGCGCACATCGACTTCGAATTCGGCCTTGCCGCCGAGCCGCCGGACCTTGGAGTCTTCCAAAATCCGCAGCAGTTTCGCCTGCGTCGCCGCCGGCATTTCTCCGATTTCATCCAGCAGCAAAGTCCCGTTCTGCGCCACTTCAAAGCATCCGGCGCGTCGCTCGGAAGCCCCCGTAAACGAGCCTTTCTCGTGGCCGAACAGCTCGCTTTCAATCAGTGTCTCGGGAAGCGCCGCGCAGTTGATAGCGACAAACGGTCCTTGGTGCCGCGGGCTCAGCAGGTGCAGCGTGCGCGCCACCAGCTCTTTGCCAGTGCCGCTCTCGCCGGTAATCAGCACACACGCTTTACTCGGTCCGGCTTGCTGTAGCAGCGCGAAAATCTCCTGCATCTTGACCGATGTCCCTACCAGTTCTCCGAGCGAACCCTTGTATTGAAGCTGGCGCTCCAGATTTCGGGACTTGGACCGTAACTCCGCGTGGCTCCCTGCGCGCCGCAGCAGCACTTCCAGCGTGGCCGGCTGGATCGGCTTTTCCACGAACCAGTACGCGCCCATCTCGTGCACCGATTTCACGGCCATCTCCATGCTGCCGAATGCCGTCAGCACTATGGTGGGAGGCATATCTCCGCCTTCCCGCAGCTTCTCCAGAAATCCGAAGCCGTCCAGCCCCGGCATGTTGAGATCCGTGATGATGACATCGGCCGGAAATGACGTCAGCTTCGCCAGTGCCTCGTTGCCGTCGCCGGCTGTCTCCGGTTTCATGCCCCAGGCAGACAGCATGGCCGCCAGCCCCGTCCGTTGGCTCGCCTCGTCGTCGACAATTAATACCTTTAGTTGGCTCAAGGAAATTCCTTCGGCATTTGGGGTGCCGTGCCTCCATTGTAAGCCACCGCGCGGGCGCCACTCCGGCCCCTGCTATCGCGACGCCTGGGCCAGTCCCACCCGCCGCAGCAGGTCCGCGTATCGGGGATCGGTTCTCACCGAATCGAAGAACGGATCCACTTTCAGATTGACCAGCCAGGCCGATCGGTCGCTGTACGCCTTTTCGAGCCACTCGAAAGCCTGGTCCCGGTCGCCCAATCCTAGCTCGATCACCGCGATCCACACCGGCTGCACGTAGGTGTCGCGAGAACGCGTCATCAACTCTTCCAGAATTTTCCGCGCCTCACTCTCCTGCCGCGACACTGCTTGGGCGTACCCCAGCGCCGCGAGTTCATTGGTGTCGCCTTCGGAGAGTTGCAGGGCCTTGCGAAACTCCGCGCCCGCTTCCGCCGTGGAGCCTTGCTGCACGTACGCGCGTCCGAGCAGATCGTGCGCCGGGACGAAGTTCGCATCCATGCGCAGCACCTTCTGCGCCTGCTCGATGGCTTTCGCGGCTTGCCGCGCATAATAAGACCGGCTGGCCTCCGCCAGGTTGGTTTCCGGCGACAGCGGATTTTGCTCCACGGCGCGGATGAGTTCCGGCTGCGCCTCATCGAACCGTCCCAGAGCCGTCAGATACTCGCCGTACCACAAGTGCGCCGTCGAGTACCCGGGATTTAGCTCCAGGGCGCGTTTGAACTCCCGCTCGGCGCCGGCCCAGTCCCACACGTGAAAACTTGCCCACGCCAGCGACGTGTGCGCCTCGGCCAGTGTATTGTCCAGCTCCAGCGCTTTCGCCGCCGCGCTTTGGAGTTTCGGCGTCACCTCCCGCGTCGGAAGAACATTGAAATCGGCCAGCAGCGCGTACGCGTCCGCCAGCCCCGCGTACGCCAGGGCATAGCGCGGATCCTTGTCGATCGCCTGATTGAAAAAATCGATTCCCTGCTGCAAACCGTCGAGCGTGCGTTTATTCCATTGATAGCGGCCTTGCAGATACAGCTGGTACGCGGCGGTGTCCTGCGTGGTCGGCCGATTCACCCTCTGTATCTCCGCTCCGGTCAGTTGCAGGCGCAGTTTTTCGGAGATTTCCTGCGAGATCTGCTGCTGGATCGCCGGCAGATCGGCCGCCTTGGGTGTGTACTGGCTCCCCCAAATCTGGCGGTCGCCGTTAACATCCACCAGTTCCGCGCTGATCTGAAATTCGTCGCCGCGGCGCACCAGGCGCCCCGTGAGCACCGCCCGCACATTCAACTCGCGGCCGGCCGTCTGCGGGCTCACGTCCTTGTTCTTGTAATGCACCACGGAGCTGAACGACCTCACCGAGAGCTTCGACAGTTGCGACAGGTTGTTGATGATGCTTTCCGAAATCCCATCGCTCAGATACTCCGTCCCCGGATCGCCCGCCATGTTCACAAACGGCAGCACCGCCAGGGAATCCAGCGGCTTGTCGCGTGTCGCCCAGTAAACACCTCCGGCCGCAGCCAGAATCGCCGCTCCGGCCAGAAGCCCCAGCAGGCGCTTGCTCCGCGGCATCGTGCCAACCGCGTGTTCGGCGCTCGATGCCGGAGCGTGGATCGTCTCGGTTTGCACCGATGGCGCCGACGCCGGCCGCGCTGGTATCCGCGCCGGTCCGGAGACGGCGGCTGGCGGCAGGCTCGACATACTGACCGACATCCCTTGCGAATCCGCATCGCGCCGCAATCGCTTGAGATCGGCCCGGATCTCGGCCGCGCTTTGATACCGCATGTCGCGATTCTTCTCAAGCCCCTTGAGAACGATCCGCTCCAGCTCCGGCGGAATATCCGGCCTGAGTTGAGCCGGCGGCGCCGGTGCATTGTGCAGAATGGCGACGAACGTCAGCGCCGTCGTGTTCCCCTGGAACGGCGACGCGCGCGTGATCATCTCGTACAGAACCACGGAGAACGAAAACAGGTCACTGCGCAAGTCCAGCTCTTCCCCGCGCGCCTGTTCTGGCGACATGTAAGCCACAGTTCCCAGCGTCGATCCCGGACTGGTCACTAGCTCGTCCAATGCCGCCGTAGGCGCCTGCGAGTCTGTGGAGCCCGTCGCCCTGCCCGACGTCACTTTCGCGAGCCCAAAGTCCATGATTTTGATTTGGCCGCGGCGGGTCAAAAAGATATTCGCCGGCTTAATATCCCGGTGCACGATTCCCGAGCTGTGGGCCGCATCCAGCCCATCCGTAATTTGGATCGAAAGCTCGAGAATTTCCTGCATGGTCAGCGGCGTGCCTGCGATCAGGTCGCGCAGCGTCTTCCCTTCCAGGCACTCCATCACCAGGAACGGCCGCCCTTCGAACTCGCCGATATCGTGGACCGTGCAGATGTTCGGATGATTCAAGGCCGAGGCCGCGCGCGCTTCCCGAAGGAACCGTTCCATCGCCATCCGGTCACCGGCCATGGTTTCCGGCACGAACTTTACCGCCACGGTCCGCCCCAGCCGTATGTCTTCGGCCTTGTAGACGATTCCCATACCACCCCGCCCTAAGGGCGAAAGAATCCGGTAGTGGGAAATCGTCTTCCCCTGCATGACGAATAGACTTTAGTGTACCGCCCTACCGGCGGGCGGGCTCCGGTCCGCCTCATATCGCCGCCTTATCTTTCCGCCAGCGCCGCATGTCCGCGATAGACTGTATCGGTAATGTCCCGCGCGTGCCTGATTGGCCTGCTCCTCTTCGCCTCGTCGGCTTTGCCGCAAACCGAGTCTGCCACTACCAGGCAGCTCATGTTAGATCTCATCCACCCGGCCTCCAACGACATCCTGCTTTCCATTTTCCGAGGCGGTCCCAGGGATGATGCCGAATGGGCGGCCGTCCGCCGGAGCGCGCTCACTCTCGCCGAATCCGGAACCCTGTTGCGCGCACGCGGGCCGGCGCAACCCGAATGGGCTCGCGACGCCAAACTTCTTTCCGACGCCGGCGCCACTGCCTACAAGGCGGCGCAGGCCAAGGACGCCAAAGCGCTCGCCGCGATCGCCGAACCGCTCGATGCGTCCTGCACTACCTGCCATAAGCAATTCCGCCCCAATGTCTTCCGCCGCGAAGGAGGCTCGAAATGAACTATTCGCGCAGAAACTTCCTCAAAGCCGCTGGTTCGGGCGTGGTCCTCACGGCGGTCGGCGCGGGCTCCGCTCTCCCCTTGGCCGCCGCAACCGCTCTTCCCGGTCCGCTCAGCCGCGAGAAGGCCTCCTTCCTGATCAATGGAAAGCTGCAAGTCGCCGACTACGAAGCTCGCACTACACTCTGGGAGGTCCTGGCCGTACAACTCGGCCTGACCGGCACCAACCGCAGCTGTAATCGAGCGAGCTGCGGGGCCTGCAGCGTGCTCGTAGACGGCACACCGATCTATTCCTGCCATACGCTGGCCACCGAGGCGGCAGGAAAGAAGATCCTCACCATCGAAGGCGTGGGTGACGAGAAGAAGCTCCATCCCCTGCAGAGCGTCGGCCACACCCGCGTCGCCGCCGACTGCGGTTTCTGCACAGCCGGCTGGATCGTCACTGCCAAAGCGCTGTTGGACAAGAACGCCCGCCCTTCCGAAGACGACGTCAAAGCCGCGCTCGCCGGCCACATCTGCCGCTGCGCCGCCTATCCGAACATCATTCGCGCCGTCATGGATTCCGCGGCCGTGTTGCGCGGCGAAAAAACCAGAATCGAGCCCGCAACCGAGTCCGTCATCCAGATCAAGCAGCCGATGATCCGCGATTTTTCCACCTACGGCGGCCACCTTCCCGGCGACGAAGTGCGCGAGGGCACCACGGTAACCCGCAAATGGCAGGGCTACCCGCCTGAAAACCTCCGCGTGCTCGGTCAAGCCATTCCGGCTCTCCCCGAGGTTTCCATTCCACGCTTCACCGGCAAAGCACAATACGCCAGCCGCGTTTGGTTCCCCAACCTGCTGTACACGAAATTCCTGACCTGCCCCTATCCCCACGCCCGCATCACGGACATCGACACTGCCGCCGCCGAAAAGATGCCGGGCGTCGCCTACATCCTTACTTACAAGAACGCGCCGCCCGCCCAGGCGGTTGCGATCTCTACCGGCGGCCGCATTGTCGGCAGCCCCGCGCCCGCCACGTTTCGACCCATGCCGGAGCCGCTCCCACGCGAGCTCAATCTCCAAGGCGAAGTCGTCGCCCTCGTCGCCGCCGAGACCGAAGACCTCGCCGAAGACGCCGCCGAGGCGATCAAAGTCGACTACGAAGTCCTGCCCTTCGCTTCCACCCTGAAAGACACTATGGCCGCCGACGCACCCGACCTGCGCAGCGGCAAAGGCAATCTCCTGCGCCACCCCGCTTCGCCCAAAGACTTCCCGCATGCTACCTGGGCCGATCAGCGCGGCGACGTCGAAAAAGCCTTCGCCGAGGCCGACATCGTCAAGGAATTCGAATACGGCTTCGTCGGCGGTGTCTCCGTTCCCATCCAGCCCAGCGGCAGCGTCGCCAAGTGGGATGACGACCGCCTCACCTTTTGGGGCATGGGCCAGGGCATCTATCCCGTGCGCGCCACGCTCGCCGCCTCGCTCGGCATCGACGAAAAGCAGATCCGCTTCATCAACAAGTGGAATGGCTCCACCTTCGGCGCCGCACGCATGGCCGCCGAGCGCTACTACCCTCTGATTGCCCACATCGCTAAGCAGACTGGCCGCCCGGTGAAGGTCATGCTGCCCAAAGATCAGGAACTGGCGCAGCTGCAGATCAAACCGGAGACCATCACCAGATTCAAAGTCGGCGCTAGAAAAGACGGCCGCATCGTCGCGCTTGCCCATGAAGTCTACGTGAGCGTCGGCGACATCGAATCGGGCGGCCACGCCTCCACGCCCGGCAACGCCGCCAACCAGCTCGAGCTCTACACTTCCCAGGTGCCGAATTGGCGCTCCCTCTGGTGTGCCTACCGCACCAACGCGCCGCGGCCGGGCCCGTCGCGCAGCTATTACCAGCAGGAAACGAAATGGTCCTGGGAAAGCATGATGGACGAGATGGCCGAAGCCGTCAACCTCGACCCCGTCCAGTTTCGCCTCATGCATATCACGCGGCCCAAGCCCGGCGACACCCGCTATCCCTACGATTCCTTCCCCTCCGTCGAAGTGTTGCAGGAAGGCGCCAAGGCGTTTGGCTGGGAGAAACGCAATCCCGTCGCCGGTGGCGCGCCCGGCCGCTTCAAGCGCGGTTTCGGCCTCGGCATGAGCCAGCATCACGGTGGTCTCATGGGCTATCACGAAGGCGAGGCGGAATTTGAGAAGCTCGCCGCAGCCCCGGGCGCAGGAGTCTTCGGCACCGAGCTCGAGCTGGCCGCCGACGGCTTCGTCACCTTGAAGGTCGCGCTCCCCGACAGCGGCTCCAACGCCGCCACTGCGCTCGCGCATCTGGTTTCCGAAATGCTCGGCTTCACCGGCCGTGATCACGTCCGGCTCGTCTGGGGCGATACCGACATGGCGCCATCCAGCGATGAGTGGTTCGGCGGCCGCACCATCACCCTGCAAGGCGCCGCCACTTGCAGCGCCGCCGATAAGCTCCGCAAAGATCTCCTGCAGCGCGCCGCCGCTATGTTAAAGGTGGATGCCGCGCACCTGCGGATGCGTGACGGCGTCATCTCCTCCCTATCCGATTCCAAGAAGTCGATCACCTTCGCCGCGCTCGCTAAAGCCAATCAAGGGGCGATCCGCATGACCGGCCGCGGCGTTTCCGGCGGTCCGCGCGGCGCGTCCAACAAAGGCGTGGGAGCCTGCTTCGTCGAAGTCGAAGTCGATACCTGGACCGGCCACTGGCGCTTCCTCCGCGCCGTCTATCCGCACGACACCGGCCTCGTGATCAACCCGCTCGTTGCCGAATCCGATATGGTCGGTTCGCTCGTCGAAAGCACGCAGATCGCCACCGACGGCATTCCCTGGGATCGCGAATTTCCCGGCACGCGCCATTACGCGGTCGGCTACCTCTCCTACCGCCTGCCGACCATCATGGACGTTCCTAAGCAGACCCAGATCTACATCGATAGCCTCGAACCGCGCTGGTTCTACGGCGTGAAAAGCTTCTCCGAGACCAGCATCGGCGCTGTCCCCGGCGCCATCGCCAACGCGATCTACAACGCCTGCGGCGTTCGCATCCGCGAGCATCCCATCACGCGCGAAAAAATCATGGCCGGCCTGCGGACGCAAGGGAGTCGCGCATGAAGAAAGTCTCTATCTATCGCCCGTCGACTACCGATGAGGCCATCCGGATCCTCTCGCAGCACGGCAATGAGGCCGCTGTCTACGCCGGCGGAACCGATCTCCTCGTCCGGCTCAAGAACCGCCTCCAGCAGGCGCCCACCTATCTCGTGGATATCAAGAAGATCAACGACCTGCACTACATCAAAGAGGATGCCGACGGCAGCGTGCGCATCGGCGCCGCCACCCGGCTCGCCGAGTTGGCGGACTCCGAACTCCTCCGGAAAAATTATCCGATGCTGGTCGACGCCGTCCACATGATCTCCTCGCCGGAACTGCGGAATGCCTCGACCCTCGGCGGCGACCTGCTGCAGGAAGTCTGGTGCCAGTATCTGCGCGGCGGATATTCCTGCTGGCGCAACGGCGGCTACCTCTGCTACGGCGCCATCGGCGACAACAGTTATTACCACTCCGCGATGGGCGGCCGCCTTTGCTACGCCGTGTATCCCGGCGACGCCGCCACCGCGCTCATCCCCTACGATGCTCGCGTGAAACTCGCCACGCCCGCCGGCGCTAAGGAATTATCTCTGGAGCAGGTGGTTCCCGGTGACATGTTGGTGGATGGCCGCATCCAATCGCATGTGGTCCGTCACAACGAGATTCTTACCGAGGTCGTCATTCCTCCGCCTAAAGCCAACCTGCGCGCGAGCTTCGAAAAACTGCGCCCGCGCGGCGTCTGGGATTTCGCCATGGCATCGCTCGGCATCACGGTCCAGCTCCGCGCCAACACCATCGAAGATGCCCGCGTCGTATTTGGCGGCATCGCCGGCAAGCCGCTCCGCGAGTACACCGTCGAGGCATTTCTCAAAGGCAAGCCGCTCACTCCGGATTTGCCCGCGCAAGCCCTTTCCGTGGCTCTCGCCAACGCCGCCCCTCTGAAATACAACGCCACCAAGATCGACATGGCCAAAGGGTTGCTAGCCTCGGCCCTCACGAAATTCCAGGCCGCCTGACGACGCGTGCAGCCAATCCGCGCCATTCTCATCGAACCGGTCGGCTGCCTCGCCGAATTCCCCGCCGCTCCATTCCTCGAAATTGCCGCCCGCGCCTTCGGGCGCAAAAAGAAACCGGCCCGCTCCGCCAGCCGCGCCTACTGGCATCTCTTGAACCTGATGGAAGCCGCGGACAACCCCGATTCCATCGAGTCGCTTGAACTGGAAGCCGTCGAGGCCGCGGCTGTCTACGAGGACGTCATCCCCGCCCTCACCGAACTCCGATCGATGGGGGTCCAGTTGCTGATCGCGTCCTCGCTCTCGGATACCGCCGTTACCAGCCTTTTGGAACGGTCCGGCGCCGCCCCCTTCTTCTCCTTCGTCTGGACCCGCACCAACGCCGGAGGCGTGAAAACCGTCCCGCTCATCGCCGCGCTCCGCGGGCTTCCGCGCGACCAGGCAGTCTATCTCACCGACAGCGCCGAAGGCCTGAAGACCGCGCACCTTGCCGGCGTCCCTCCGATTTTGATGATGAACGATCCCGACGAAGCCCGCCGTCTAGCCCTGCTGGGTCCCGCCGGAGGCATCGTCTCGCTCCACGAGCTCCCCGACTTCCTCCGCGTCGTGTCAGCCCAACGCTGACACAGAACCGCGGCCGGAGGGAGCCGCCCTACCGCAGCGGATACCCCACCTCGCGCGGCAACATGCCGTTGATCCTCAGGACCTTCAGCCCGTTGGGCACCTGCCCTGCATCCACGAATGCCACCGCGCCCGGAATCTGCGCCGCCAGATCCGCCGCCATATCGTTGGAGTACACGATGCGCGGCGCGGCCGCCGCCTCCGCGCGAAACACCTTCGCGATCCAGTACTGCCGGAATTGCGCCTCCGACATCTGGTAGATCGTCTTGAGCACGACGTCCCGCTCGCGGGCCCCCGGCGCCCGCACCAGCAGCGTCACTTTCAGATTCGAAGACCAGTATTGCCGGTCGCCCAGCATCAGCCGCCGCAATTCCGCGAAGCTCAGGTTGTCTACTGGCACATCCGGCCGCACCACAATGGCCACCGCACTGCCGCTTTCCGCCGCCGGCGCTCCGGCCTGCAGGCTTGGCGCCATCATCGCCGCGAGCATCAATCTTCTGGAATAAATGTTCTTCACGGCCATCTCCATTTTCCTAAAAGGTGAAGCTCGTCTGCGTAAAGATTCCTCTGATATTCGGAAGGTCTCGCCGCCAATAGTTCCGGTACTCGAGTTTGAAAGCGGCAAAACTGGCGAAATCGAACCGGAGCCCCGCCGTCGATCCGGAGAAGCTTGGCACCACCGGCCGGAAGATTGCGTCCGACCGCGGCACGTGTATCTGCTCGAACCGGTAATAGGGCTTCCACTTGTTGGCGAATGGCAGCCGATAGGCCGACTGCGCGTAAAACGCCTGG
>CAYTJD010000135.1:0-10845 GCA_964438005.1 uncultured Solibacteraceae bacterium
CCTCTCGTTCTTTGCCTATGGTGTGCTGGTGATTCCGTTTCTGGTGGTGCTTTTCCTGTTCGGCATTGCGATGGGCGTTTGCGCCACCGCAATCGTGCTACGGTTCGGACCCGCGGCGGAGTGGTTCATCTGGCCGATTCCGGCGCTGGTCTCGCCTTTCGTCGGCGTCTTCTACCCGCTCGCGACGCTGCCGCCCTGGATGCAGGCCGTCGCGCACCTGCTGCCGCCATCCTATGTGTTCGAAAGCCTGCGCGACATTCTCGCCCGCCGCGCGGTGTCTGGATCCGCGCTCGCCGTGAGCGGTTGTCTGGCGATTCTCGATGTGATGCTCGCCGCGTGGATCTTCACCAGAATCTATCGACACGCCGTGCGGACGGGCCTGATCGCCCGCTACAGCGCCGAAACGTTGAATTGAGCGGCGTCTCGAATTACACCGGCTGCTTTTTACCGCGCGGGCGCGGCGTGCGCTTCTTGCCTTCGCCGCCAGGCTTGCGGACGCGAGGGCGCCGCATCGGCTTCGGCGGTGGCTCTGGGATCGGAATCTCACCTGTGGCCGTCGGCTGGCCGGGCACCAGCGGCTGCGGCTCGTCGATCTCTTCTTCCTCCTCGACCGCCATCACCGGCTCGGGCTCGGGTGGCGGCGCGGGCGGATGAAACTCCGCACCCAGGTACACGATGAGCCCTTTCTCTTCGTCCGCCACGATACGCACCAGCGACTTGTCCTGCGCATAGTTCAGTAGTTCGCCGAACTCCTGAAACCCGTATTCGCGCGTATCGAAATTCGGCCGATCCTGACGCACCCATTCGGCCAGTTCGTCGGCCAGCGCGCCGTTGTCGATCTCCATTCGGTGCGTTTCGAGCACGTCGCGCAGGATGGGGATCGCCTCCTCCGGCTTCGCGCCGAGCTTTTCGGCGGGTGCCGCTCCTTTCATGCGGATCATGTAGCGGCCTTCGCCGCCCGACACTTCCACGAAATCCGCCCGCTGCAGTTTCTCGACGAAATCTGTGAACGAGCTGGCGCCGTAGGCCTTTTCGTTGAACGTCGAGTCGAGCTGCAACATGGTCGATTTCAACAGCCCGAGCTGCGGGCGCACTTCGCGCCGTTCGAGTACGCTGAGCGCGCGCTCCACCAGAGGCATGGCCTGGGCCAGATCGAGCGCCGCCCGGCGGGGTTGCTGGCCCCGCGGCGGCCGCTCCTGCTGCTGATGCTCACGGGGCGGTTGCGCCTGGGAGCGCGGCCGCGAGTCGTCAATGATCGATTCATATGCGACGAACTCGTGACAGTTTTTTTGCAGAATCGTGCTCGTGAACGCCCGTCCGCCCACCACGAATACACGTTTGTCGTATTGCTTGAGCTTGTTCACGAGCGCAATGAAGTCGCTGTCCCCGCTGACAATTGCGAAGGCGTTGATGTGGTCGTGGGTGAAGGCCATCTCGAGTGCGTCGAGTGCCAAGTTAATGTCCGCGCCGTTCTTGTCGCCGCGCGGCGAGGGATCGCGTTGCACCATCTGCACCGCATGTTCCGAGAGCGCGCGCGTGGCCGATTCCTGCCGGCCCCAGTTCGCATAGGCGAACTTGGTGACGATCTCGCCGCGTTCTTTCAGCGCGTCGAGCACGGCGGCGACGTCGAATTCGCGGTGCAGCGTGGACTTCACGCCGATCTCGATGTTATCGAAATCGACAAACACCGCGATTTTAAGCTTCTGTTCCATCTTGAAATTTCCTAAGTCTGACATTCGGTGGGGCGAGCCCGGGGGACCGCCGCGCCGCAAAGTCGATTGGGTCCGGCGGCTGGTCTCAGTGCCCATTGGCAAACCTCTTGCGGCCGATACCCTTATCCGTAGTGTATCCTAAATTCCCGCTCGCAGGCGGATGCAAGTTCATCAATTGCGCCTCCTTACCTTCGCCGCCAGTTCCGCGCCGCGAGAGAATTCGTCCTGGAGCTGTCGCGTCCGCAGGTTTTCCCGAATGTGCTCCAGTTCCTGAATATAGCGCGCAAGCGCCCGGTCAATGTGCTCGCTATTGGTGGCCAGGATGTCGCGCCACAGTTCATAAGAGCTGAGCGCCAGGCGCGTCATGTCGGCGAGCCCGGGCCCCGCGACGCGCAGATGGCTTTCGTGCGCCAGATTCTCCGCGACCGTCGACCCCAGCGCGGTGGAGGCCAGTTGCGCCAGGTGCGAGGTGAAGGCGACCACTCGGTCGTGTTCGTCGCAATTCAGCACCACCACGCGCGCGCCGATCCTTCTCAGCCAACCGAGCAAGTCGCGCGCCGCCGGAGTTTCCAACTCGGCCGGTTCGTCCGGTGTCACTACCCAGGTGCGTCCTTGAAACAGTTCCGCCTCGGCCGCGCCTGCGCCGCGCGTTTCCTTGCCGGCCATTGGGTGGCCGCCTAGGAATTGCCCACGCCGCATAAACTGCCGCGCCAGGTCTACGATTTCGGTTTTCGTACTGCCGGCATCGGTCACCAGAGTTCCGGGCGTCAGAAGCGGATCGAGGTGCCGAATGGTGTCCAAAATGCGCCCGATCGATTGCGACAGAAACACCAGATCGGCCTGCGCGGCAGCTTCCGCCAGGGGAAGGCCGCGATCGATCGCGCCCGCGGCTATGGCGTCAGAGAGCGCCCGCTCGGAACTCACGCCGAGCACCGTTCCGGTAAAGCCCGCCCGCTTGAGCGCCAGACCAAAGGAGGCACCGATCAAGCCGGTCCCGATGATTGCGACGCAGTTCATTTCTTGGTGTCCGGCAAGTCTCCGTTGGATTCCATCCGCAGTTTCTGGATCTGCCGCATCTCTTCGATGATGCGTTCGAAGATGCGCTGCATGGCCTGCTGCGCCAGCGGTTCGTCGCTGGTGACGCTGCGCACGTTCTCGAACACGCGCGCTTCGCGGTCGGGCTCGACCACAGGCATGTCGGCGTCGCGCTTGACGCGGCCGATATCCTCCACCACGGCCACGCGTTCGTTGAGCAGGCCGGCGATGCGCCGGTCCAGATCGTCGATGAAGACACGCAGATCCTTGAGTTTCTGCCGCGCCTGGTCCCTCGTCATGCGTGCACTCCGAATCCCTGCTTCAACTCGCGCGTAAAGGCTTCCAATTCCGATTCGAGCGCAGGGCTGTTGGCGTAGCGTTCGATCAGACGCACGAACGCGCTGCCCACCACCACGGCTTCCACCTGGCGTCCCAGTTCGGCCACGTGCTCCGGCCGCGAGATGCCGAAGCCCACCGCCAGCGGCAAATCGGTTACGCAGCGCACCGCGCGGATGAGCGGCGTCACGGCGGCCGAAAGCGTCTCGCGCTCCCCGGTCACACCGGTGCGCGAAACCAGGTAGACGAAGCCCGTCGAATAGCGCGCCACCAGTTCCAGCCGGCGCTGCGTGCTGGTGGGCGCGGCAAGAAACACCGTATCGAGCCCGTGCCGGTGCATCGCCGCGACGTAGTCCTGCGCTTCTTCCACGCTGGCGTCGGTGAGCAGGCAGCCATCAATGCCGCGCGCGGCGGCATCCTGCGCCAGCCGGTCAAGCCCGTACCGCAGCACTGGATTCAAATAGGTGAACAGCAGCAGCGGCACCTCGGAGCGCCGCCGGATTTGCGCGGCGATCTCGAGCACACCTTCGAGCGTGGTGCCGGCGCGCAGTGCCCGTTCGCCCGCCCGCTGGATCACCGGGCCATCCGCGATCGGGTCGGAAAACGGAACGCCGAGTTCGATCAGGTCGGCGCCGCCGCGCACCAGCGCCTCCACCAAGGCCGGCGTGCGCTCCGGCGCGGGGTCTCCGGCCGTCAGAAACGCGATCAGGCCCTTGCGGTTGTCGCGCTTCAAGCAGTCAAACAGGCGCCTGATCCGCGTCATGCCTCGTCGAGTTCCTTGAAATTTTCGCGATAGATGTCGATGTCTTTGTCGCCACGGCCCGACACGTTCACCAGGAACACTTGCCCCTTCGCGGACGAAGCGCGCCGTACCGCTTCCGCCACCGCATGCGCCGATTCGAGCGCGGGAATGATGCCTTCAGTGCGCGAGAGCATCCGCGCGGCATCGAGCGCCTCGTGATCCGATATTGCCGTGTACTCCGCGCGATTCTGATCGTGCAACCACGCGTGCTCGGGACCGATCATGTTGTAATCGAGCCCCGCCGAGACCGAGTGCGTCGGCGCGATCTGCCCGTGCTCGTCCTGCAGCACCACGCTGTACGCGCCCTGCAGCACACCCGGAGCGCCGCCGCGGTAGCGGGCTGCGTGCTCGCCAATGCCCGTGCCGCGCCCTCCGGCTTCGATGCCCACCAGCCGTACTGCTTGATCCGGAAGGAACGCGTGGAAGATGCCGATGGCGTTGGAGCCGCCGCCCACGCAGGCGAAAATCGAGTCCGGCAGACGCCCTTCAGCTTCCAGAATCTGGCGGCGCGCTTCTTCGCCGATCACCTTGTGAAAATCGCGCACCATCATCGGATACGGATGCGCGCCCAGCACCGACCCCAATAGGTAATGCGTGCCGGCCACATTAGTCACCCAGTCGCGCATCGCTTCGCTGATGGCATCCTTCAGAGTGCGCCCGCCCGTGGTCACAGCCACCACTTTGGCGCCGAGCATGCGCATGCGGAAGACGTTCAGCCGCTGCCGGCGCATGTCTTCCGCGCCCATGTAGACGACGCACTCGAAGCCCATCAGGGCGCAGACGGTGGCCGTGGCTACTCCGTGCTGGCCGGCGCCGGTTTCCGCGATGATGCGCTTCTTCCCCATGCGCTTTGCCAGCAATGCCTGCCCGAGACAGTTGTTGATCTTGTGCGCGCCGGTGTGGAGCAGGTCTTCGCGCTTCAGATAAATGCGCGCGCCGCCGCGCGATTCGGTCAGCCGCCGCGCGAAATAGAGCGCTGTCGGACGGCCGGCATAATTGCGTAGCAGGCTTTGCAGCTCGGCGTGAAAGGCAGGATCCTCACGGGCGGCCAGATAGGCTTGCTCCAGTTCTTCAATCGGGGCCATCAGCACTTCCGGCACGAAGCGCCCGCCGTAAGGCCCGAAGTGGCCACTCTGGTCCGGTTGCGGTGTCATGCGCGCAGCACCGTCCTGGCCGCCTGCAAGAATTCGCTCATCTTCCGATGGTCCTTTTTCCCCGGCGCGCTTTCGATTCGCGAGCACGCATCGACGCCCCACGGATGCGCCGCCGCCACGGCCTGCGCGACATTCGACGCATCGAGGCCGCCGGCGAGAATAATCCGTTTGCGCGCGGCTGCCGCGAGCCCCCAATCGAAGGTCCGGCCGGAGCCTCCATAGAGTTCTCCGGCCGGCCCGTCGAGCACCAGCGCTTCGGCTGGGGAATCGTCGTACGCGGAAAAGTCAAACCCCGCACGTACGCGAGCGGCTTTCCACACCGTCATACCGGCGGGATACGCGACAGGCTGTTCGTCTCCGTGCAATTGCGCGACGTCCAGCCGCGCCCGGCGCGCGATCTCGGCGATGCGCGCCGGCGCCTCATTGACAAACACACCGACGCGCCGGATCCCTTCGCCCGAGGAGATTCGCGCGGCTTTTTCCGGCGGCACGTACCGCGGGCTGCGCGGCCAGAAATTGAATCCGATGGCGGTGGCCCCGCCCGCGATTGCCACGGCCGCGTCCTCCGCGTTGGTGATGCCGCAGATCTTCACGACCATCGCCGCACCAGCCTCTTCAAGGCGGCGACCGGATCGCCCGATTTCATGAGGTGCTCGCCCACCAGAAACGCCGAATAGCCGGCCGCCCGCAGCGTGGCGATGTCGTCGGCGTCCTGGATTCCACTCTCACTTACGCGCACTGGGCCATCCGGGAAGTGCTCTGCTAGCCGCAGCGAAGTTTCGAGCGAAACCTCGAAGGTGGTCAGGTCGCGGTTGTTCACTCCGATGAGATCGCTGCCGGCGGCCACGGCCATGTCCAACTCGGGCCGGTTGTGGACTTCGACCAGCGCGGCCATCCCGTAGCGCGCCGCCGATTCGCGAAAATCGCGGATCTCGCGCTCGGTCAAGATCGCCGCGATCAGCAAAATCGCATCGGCGCCGTGGGCCGCCGCTTCCAGCACGTGTTCCGGCGCGATGGTGAAGTCCTTGCGCAGCGCCGGCAGCGCAACTGCCGTCCGCGCCGTCTCCAGATCCGCCAAGCTGCCTTGAAAGAATTCTTCGTCGGTCAGCACCGACAGCGCCGCCGCGCCTCCTTGCGCGTAGTCCGAGGCAAGGCGGGCCGGCTCAAAATGCGTGCGGAGCACTCCCTTGCTCGGGGATGCCTTTTTGATTTCTGCAATAATCGCGGGACCGCGCCCGCTCAGCGCGGCGCAAAAGTCACGCCGGCTGGCACGGTGTTGTTCCGCAAGCCGTTCCCAAGCCGCGACAGGGGCCGGTCTTTTCGCCAAGTCTTCGCGCTTCTTGGCAACAATGCGGGCCAAAATGTCTGGAATTGCTTCGATCAAGGGCGATTCTTCATGGTATCAAACCGGCCCCAGCGGCACCTGAGCCATTGTTCCTAGCCCGAAATAGCTATCGGGATCACCGCAACGCCCGGCCCGCGCCAGCGTTCATACAAGTAGCAGGGGTAGTTTTGCGTGTCCACGTTGACGGAGTTGATTTCGCAGGCCGAGCACCTGCTTTGGGTAATTGCCCGTTCCGACGTCGAGAGCCTTTCGGCGCCGCGCACCCACGTTTTAGGCAGTCTCCAAACGCTAGAGCAACGAGCTCTGGAACTGGGAGTTGCAGATTTGTATGCCTGCGTACTTCAGCAAGCCCCCAGTCTGACTAAAATTGTGTCATGAAGTATCGGCTGCTCCTCAGCGGAGCGGTTTGCCTGTTCCCTCTGTTCGCTGCGCGCGCGGCGGCCCTGTCCCTGCCCGCGGGAACCCAGATCGAAATCCGGCTCAAGAACAGAATCTCCACGCAGACGGCCAAAGCCAAAGACCCCGTGGAAGCAGTGGTGATCGCTCCGGTGATGGCCGGCGATGAGTTTGCGATTCCGGCGGGTGCCCCGGTACACGGCACCGTAGAAAAGGCGCAGACCGCTAGAGCGGATGAACGCTCCTCGCTTGTTTTAAGTTTTAGCGAAATTGAAGTTAACGGCGCGAAGGTAAAGCTACAGGCGCAACTGGCGGCAATCGACAACGCGCGCGAGAGCATCGACGACCAGGGGCAGATCACCGGCATTCTGCCGTCGGAAACGATTACGGGGGAACTCGACTCGGGCCTCAACAAGCTGGCGTCGCGCTACTCCGGTCTCGCCGATGTGCTGGGGGCGGTGAAGGGCGCGGTGCTGAAGCCCGCGGACACAGACATTGCTTATGATGCCGGCACGGAACTCACCCTGAAGCTGAAAGCGCCTTTGGAGTTGACGGCGCCGGGCGGCCCGGGTCCCGCGGCCAGCATCGGCCCGATTCCCAACGAAGCGGCACTGGCGGCGCTGGTGGCGCGAGAACCGTTCCAGACTATGGCGCAACGGCCGTCCAAGCCGTCGGACGTCACCAACATCATGCTGATCGGCAGCGAGGATGCCGTCAGAAAAGCGTTCGCCGACGGGGGTTGGTCGACGGCGGCGAGCCTCGATGCCAAAGCCAAGTTCGAAACCTTCAAAGCGCTGGCGGAATCGCGCGGTTACAGCGAAGCTCCCGTCTCCATTCTGCTGCTCGACGGCCGGCCGCCCGATGTGGTGTTTGAGAAGCTGAACAACACCTTTGCGCAGCGGCATCACCTCCGTGTCTGGCGGCGGCCGGTCACCTTTCAAGGCAACCCCGTTTGGTCGATTGCTGCCACGCATGACACCGGCATCGATTTCTCGGCTGAGGACCGCACCTTCATCCACAAAATCGATTCGCAGATCGACCGCGAGCGCGCCAAGGTGGTGAACGACCTGATCTTCTCCGGACACGTTCAAGGTGTAGAACTGGTGGACCGGCCGCAGGTGCCGCAGCACGGCCAGAACGCCACCGGCGACAGCCTCGATACCGACGGCCGAGTCGCGGTGCTGCTGTTGAAGTAACCCCCCGATGTATCCTGGGTACGCATGAGCGCCACCGTACCCGAGCCCGCCGTCGCAGCGCACAGCGGCGAGTTCCGCAAAGAGCTCGGGCTGCGCGACCTGCTGTTGGCCCAAGTAGTGAACATCGTCGGGCTGGGATGGGTCGGAGTGGCCGCGAAGCTGGGGCCGGCGCAAGTGACGTTCTGGGTGCTGGCGATCGCCTTGTTCTATTTGCCTTCGGTGGCTGTGGTGGTTTACCTGAATCGGTTACGCCCGCTCGAAGGCGGCCTCTACACGTGGGCGCGCCTCGGCTTCAACGATTTCACCGGCTTCATGGTGGCGTGGTCGATCTGGCTGAATTGCGTGGTGCTGGTTTCCGAAGTCGGCATTCAAACAGTGAACATTCTGGGCTATGCAGCAGGCCCGCGCGGCGCCGCCTTCGTGGAAAACAAGTGGCTGATGGCAGCGGCGGGCGTCCTGACGATCATGGCATTCCTGCGAGTGGCCGGTGTCGGTCTGGGCGTGGGCAAGTGGGTCACCAACGCGGGCGGCGCGTTGATGATCCTGGTCTTTGCCGCGCTCATCGTGCTGCCGTTTCGGAACCTCGCGATCGGCCGGATGCGCGAGTATCATCCGCTGGCCCTGGCGCTGCCGACGGTCTCGCTGTTGAACCTGAATCTTCTCGGTAAGCTCGGCTTTGGCGCGCTAGCGGGTTCCGAGTACGTCGCCATTTTCGCGGGCGAGTGCCGCGACGCCAGTCGGTCCATCGGGCGCGCAGTGTTGCTGGCCGCGCCGGTGATCGCCCTCATGTTCATCCTCGGCACCAGTGCGGTGCGCGCTTTTGTGCCGGGTGACAAAGTCGACTTGGTGAGCCCCATCTCCCAGGCCCTGACCGCGGGCACGCGGCCCAGCGACCCCGGAGCAGGACTGATTCCTCTCGTCATTCTGGTTCTGCTTGTATCGAATCTCGCGCAGCAAAGCTTCAATTTCACCGCGGCAAGCCGTTTACCGCTGGTGGCCGGCTGGGACCATCTGCTGCCGAAATGGTTCACGCGTTTGCACCCCAAGCACCAGACTCCGTCGAATTCCATCCTGTTCATCGGCGCGGTGACGGTCATACTGGGGATTTCTTCGATCAGCGGCGCGGGCCAGCAAGAGGCCTTCCAGCTTCTAAACAACGCCGCCATGACCTTCTATTCCTTCGCCTACCTGGTGATGTTCGCGCTACCGCTGTTCGGGTTTCGCGGCGTCACGCCGCGACCGCCGCTGGGGCTGAAGGCTGCCGCCGTTTCCGGATTCCTCATGACGGCGTTGTACGCGGCCACGTCGGTGTTTCCGATTATCGATGTCCCCAACCCGCTGAAATTCACGATAAAAATGATGGCGGTGATCGTGTTATTCAATGTGCTTGGCGCAGGAATCTTCTACGTGTATCAGCGGCGCACGTAGCGTAAGGCTCCGCCTTGCGCCGGCACAGGACAGAGCCGTATGCTACTGCCTAATAGCGCCAGCCCTTCAAATCGGCGCCGCGAGGCGCGGTCTTATCCATCCGCTCGATCATCTTCGATACATACATCGTGTTGTAGTGCAGGCGCGAGAGAGAGTTCGGTAGGCTTGGATCGCCGTTCCAGCAGTGCTCGGCGCGGTCGCCGTACTTCACCTCGCCGCCGTATGGAGGATTCTTCGTGCTCTTCAGAAAATCTTCCAGGTAGTAGACCGCGTCGTTGAGAAAGTACGTGTCCGCGCTGCCCACATACACGTGAATCTTGCCTTGGACCTTCGGCCCGAGCGTAGCCCAGTCGCGCTGCAGGATGTGCGTCAGATCGAAGTGATCACGCCAGTAACGCGCGACTGCCGGATCGATGACACCCGTCTCCTTATTGAAGATGGGTGCGGGGTAGCCATCAGCGCCGACGGGAGAGAACACCGCCTGCCAGATGTCGTATTGCTGGCCGGACCGGGAGTGCGTGCCGAGCGCCAGCTCATAGGTGTTCGCTTCGCGCTGCGTAACGGTCACGCGTCCGAGGTAGTCGCGCGCGGCGGGCTGTTCTTCCTGCCGGTGCGCGCCGGCGATGACGTAGGCGTTCTTGTCTTCGTACAGGTTGATGTTGGTGTAGGCGCGGAAGTCCACCGGATCAGGACACGCCACGAATGCGCCATTGTAGTGATCGGGATAGAAGACCTGGACAGCGAGAGCTTCCCAGCCGCCGGTCGACCCGCCGTAGGTGAAGCGCGCCCAGCCCTGGCCGATGGCGCGAAATTGCTTCTCGATGTAAGGAAGCAGTTCGGTCTCGATGGCATCGCCGTAAGGCCCAACATTGGCCGAGTTGACCGCGTAGGAATCGTCGTAAAACGGATTGGCGTGCTGGATCTCGACCACGAGAAAGCGCGGGAAGTTCGGCGCGATCCACTGCTGGTAGAACTTATACGCCTCCTCCTGTTGGATGCGGTTGTAGCCGGCGACGTGGAAGCGCTCGCTGTAATCCGGTTTGAGGGTGGGGTCGGGCGGCGTGGTGCGGAAGCCGTCGAAGTCTACCGGAAAATGTCCGTGAAAAACGGCGAGCGGATACCGCGCCTGCGGGTGTGTGTCGAAGCCTTCCGGCACCAGCAGATGCGCACCGAGATACATCGGCCGCCCCCAAAAGCGAGTCAGCATTTGTGACTGAATGCGCACGTGCCGGACATACTTCGTGTCTTTCAGCGAAGGTATGGGCGGGATTTCCCCGGTCAGCGAGAGCGCCACCGTTGTGGAACCGCTGACGGAGATTCTGGCCGGCTTGCTGTACAGATTGCCCGGCGCCAGATTCCAATACTGCCCTTCGCCGCGGTCCATCGGCAGCTTGACGGCATGGCCGTCGGAGCGATGAAACGTTTCGTAGCGATGCAGCAG
>CAYTJD010000136.1:0-25532 GCA_964438005.1 uncultured Solibacteraceae bacterium
CGTAACCCGCGCAGCAACAAGATCTTTCAGGCGCGTGTCGAGGGGAAGAACAAAGCCCTCGTCGATGCCGCCCAATTCCAAGGAAACTGATATGCGCTCACGAGCTTATTTCCTCCTGCTCTGTCTCCTCTCCGGCGCCCCTGGTGCCGTGGCTAAGAAGAGCAAGGCGGCTAAGGCCCCCGAACCCACTCCACTCGACCAGTATGTCGAACAGGCGATGGGCCGGCAGGGCGCCGCCAATACGGCCTCCCCAGGCTCTCTCTGGGCGCCTGCTTCCCGGCTGACCGATCTTGGCAGCGATATCCGCGCCAGCCAGGTGGATGATCTCATCACTATCATCGTTTCCGAAAGCGCTTCGGCCGTCGCCCAGGGCACGACCAAGACGCAGCGCCAGGCCCAGTTGAACAGCACCATCACCGCGGCCGGCGGCGCTACCAAAGCCACCGGCGCTCTCGCGAATCTGGCCGGCCTCAACACTCAATCCCAGCTCAACGGCCAGGGCGCTACCACGCGCTCCACCACGATTACGGCAACTCTGGCGGCCCGTGTCACCCAGGTCCTGCCGAACGGCTACCTCGTCGTTCGCGCCGACAAGGAAGTCGACGTGAATTCCGAAAAGCAGCAAGTGACCGTGCGCGGGGTTGTGCGGCCCACCGACCTCAGCACCGCCAACACCATCAGCTCGAACCAGATCGCCCAAATGGAACTCACCATCAACGGCAAAGGCGTTGTCGGCGATGCCGTCAGGCGGCCCTTCATCCTCTGGCGCGTGCTCATCGGACTTCTCCCCTTCTGATTGCTTATGCGAAAGACTCTCGCGCTATCCCTGCTGTTCGCCGCCGGCCTTCCGCTCCCCGCTCCGGCCGCTAGCCGCCTCAAGGAACTCGTCTCGCTCGAAGGTGTGCGCGATAACCAGCTCCTCGGCTATGGCCTGGTCGTCGGCTTGAATGGCACCGGGGATCGCCGGCAGACCCTGTTTTCGGCACAGAGCGTCACCAATCTGTTGGAGCGCATGGGCGTGTCGGTCAACCCCATCTTGATCCAGGTAAAGAACACGGCCGCCGTCATGGTCACCGCCACCTTGCCGCCTTATGCGCAGCCTGGCATGAGGATCGATGTGACTGTTGGCGCTATGGGCGATGCCCCCAGCCTCCAGGGCGGCATCCTCGTCATGACCGGCCTTCGCGGTCCTGATGGTAAAGTCTATGCCGTCGCTCAAGGCGCCGCCGTATTAGGCGGCTATGCCGCGGGCGCCAACGCGGGCGCAGCCGGCGCCACTCAGGTGGTCAATCACCCCACGGTGGGAAGAATCCCCGATGGCGCCATCGTAGAGCTTCCCGCTCCTTCCATCAAGATCGGCAACGCCGTCCGCCTCCAGCTGCATCAGGCCGATTTCACAACCGCGGCACGCGTCGCCGAAGTAGTCAACCAGAAATTCGGCGCCGTCGCCAATGCCGAAAACGCCGGCCTCGTTTCCGTCAATCTGCCTGAGCAATACCAAAAAACACCCACCGAGTTCGTCGCTCAGTTGGAAGCTCTCACGGTCGAAACCGATCGCCAGTCGCGCATCGTCGTCAATGAGCGTACCGGCACCATCGTCATGGGCAAGGACGTCCGCATCGCCCCCGTCGCCGTCATGCAAGGGAATCTCACCGTCGCCATTCAGACTACCTTGAATGTCAGCCAGCCGCCTGGTTTCTCCACCGCCGCCGCGCAGGTCACTCCCGAAGTCGCCGTCGAGGCCAAGGAAGACCGCGCCCGCGACATCATCCTCAAGGAAGGCGCTACCGTCGAGGAGTTGGTTCGCGCCCTTACCGCGATCGGCAGCACCCCCCGCGACATCATCGCCATCTTGCAAAACCTGAAAAGCGCCGGCGCCCTCGACGCCGAGCTCGAAGTCATTTAGGAGCAAACCTGTATGGCGCCGCTGATTCCTCCCGGATTGGCCGACACCGCGGCCGCCGCGGTTACTCCCACTCCCAAAGACGATCCCGCCAAGGTCAAAGATGCCGCGCGTCAGTTCGAATCCCTGCTCATCAGCCAGATGATGAAGTCGATGCGCGATTCCGAAGGCGGCTGGATGGGCACTGACGAGGACGATGCTTCCTCTTCCGCCATGGAATACGCTCAGGAAATGTTCGCGCAGTCGCTCTCCGCCGGTGGCGGACTAGGTCTCGCGAATCTCGTGGCGAAAGGCTTGATCCCGCCTCCGCCGAAGGATTAGGCGCTCCAACCTTGGGTCGCTGGCTCCAGATTCGTTTCCTGCCATACCGCCGGCTTCGGCGCCGCCGGAGGTTCTGCCGCCGCAGGCTGCTTGGCCTTCGCTTCCCGCCAAGCCTCGTTCAGCGTGTTCAACAACCCTTCTACTTCCGCCAGCAGTTCGTCCTGCTTCCGGATATTGGCCTCGGTCAGCCGCAGGCTCATGTACTCGTACAACTGCTCCAGGTTCGCGCTGATCGTCCCACCCGCATTGAGATCGAGCGAACTCGTCAGCTCGCCGATGATCGCCACCGCTTTGCAGATCGCCTTTCCCCGCGCCGCAATGTCGCCGCTCTTCAGATGCCGCCGCGCCTCTTGTACCGCACCCAACCCGTGCTGGTACAACAGACACACCAGCTCCATCGGATCGGCCGATACCACGTTGGCGAGGTATGCCTCTTTCCACATCACTTGGGCGTTTTCTCCAGTTGTTTCAAGGCTTCCGCCGCGCGCAGCACTTCCTCTGGCGGAATCTGCTCGATCACTTCCCCCGTCTGCTGCTGGACCACTTTGATCACCATGGTCTTGGTCCCCGGATCCTTGGCAAACTGCAGCTCCCGGTCCTGCCCGTACATGCCGGATTGGTTGAGGGCGCGGACGGCCGTTGCCACCTGCCTCAGGTGCGCTGGTTCCTGGTTGTTTGTCGGCGTCGGATCCACTGGCGGTGCCGGCATCAGGGAATTCACTGAACCTATTTGCATAGAAGCCTCACGAGTTGCGTCCTGCAACTCAACCCTCATATCGGCCGGCCGGACTGCCGATTCTACGGTATTCCTATGACGCTCCGTTTGAACAACTTCCAGGCCGTGGCGCTGGCCCTTGGACTGGCCGCCCGGCTGCCCGCCGCCGATCCGGCCCAAGCCGCCGCCAAAGCCATGCAGCAATCGGTCTCCCGCCAGCGCCAGGCAGTCGCCTCGATGGCCGCCTCCGTCGAAGCGCAGCGCCGGTCGCTCCAGACCCAAGTGACGCACCTGCCCGCGCCTCCGCCCTCCACGGTTTCCTCGCTGGCTCCGCTCCAGCCCGTACCCCCTCTCTCCATTCCCGGCGTGCCGCTCTTGGAATTGTGTCCGCCCCTGCCGGCTGCCGAGCTCGATGCCCTGGTGGACGATGCGGCCGAACGCGAGGAATTGGAGCCGGATCTGATTCGCAGCGTGATCCGCCAGGAATCCGCTGCTCGTCCCTGCGCCGTTTCCCCGAAAGGCGCAATGGGCCTGATGCAGTTGATGCCCGCCACCGCGCTGCAGTTTGGCGTAGCCGACGCGTTCGATCCGAAAGAGAACGTGACCGCCGGCGCCCGTCTCCTCAAACAGCTCCTTACCGCGTATGGCGGCGACGTCTCACTGGCCCTCGGTGCCTTCAATGCGGGTCCCGGCAAGGTCAGTCAGGCCGGAGGTCTGCCCGATTACCCCGAGACCCTGGACTACGTCCAGAAGGTCTTATCCCAGGTCCCCGAGCAACACTAACAAAAACTCACCGGAAAGCCCGCCTCCTCTGTCCGAAAAGAGAGGTGTGGAGAGCTTCCTTCGAGACGCTGAGCGCATTCTTGAGACCGCCGCAGCCGCCGAATCCAACACGCCCGAGTACGTGATCTGCGTCTCCCGCACCGGATCCCTCCGCATTCTCTCGGATATGACGGGGTGGTCGTTACCCGCCCTGGCGCTCGATTTGGGAGCTGCCGCGTTGTACCGCGTCGAACGGAAAAAGGGCACCGTCCGTGTGGAAGGTTGGTCTTACGGCCGAAACTGCGTTCTGAGCCGGGACGCCGGGAAGGCGTGGCGCTCGTACGCCCAGCCCGGCGGTATTTACGCCACTTGCCAGCTGCTCGAGAGCTCCGGCGCTTCGCAGAACGATCGCGGCCCGCACGTCCGCAATTCGTAGCTCCCAATCGAGAGAATGGCGCCCCGCTCCGTTACCCGGGTGACTACTCCGCTCACCAGCATCTCCAGCGCGCAGACGTTCTGCAGCATTTCCGGCCACGCCATGCGCAAAACCAATTCCGTCCCCGGTTCCAGCTTCTCTTCCGGCCGAAACCGCACACAACGGCGGCTGAGGTCGGCCGTAGTGCCATGCCCGATGCGGCGGGAGCCGTCCCGGCTCCGCTGCTCGAAACGCACTTCGCTTTCGTACCGGTAGCGGGGGCACGCGCGGCGATCCCCGGTGACGAGTTCAGTTGACGTTGGCAAGCTCACCAAAGATATCAGTTCACTACGATGATGACCGAATCGCCCTTGGCGAACAAGGCTGACACGTACTACTCGATGCAGCCGTGAAAGTACTTCATTTTCAGATCGGTACCCCTGCGAGTCGGGTGAATCCAGACCGGATATGAGCCCCGGTTAACTAATGTATAGAACCGGAATCCGGTGGAACCACCTTATAATCAACTCGATATGATCGCTGACAGCCAGCGTGGATTCGCCCTTCCCAGTGCTGTCGCCCGGGGTGCTGCGTTGCATAGCCGTCTGGTCCAGGAAACGTTGCCCCCTCCTCCCGTCAGCGACGAGCCCAGTGTCTTCAATCGCCTCTCGCGACTTCCGGCGCTCCGGCCCTCGACGCTCAAACTGCTCTCGATTTCGGTCGACAGCGAATCGGCCCTCTCGGAATTCGAAAACGTGTTCCGGTCGGACCCGGTGCTCGCCGCCGACCTGCTGATCCTCGCCAATTCCCCCGCCTTCGGCGTGCGCGCCACGGTCCACAATATTCGCCATGCAATGGCCCTTCTCGGCATGGAACGGATCCGTTCCCTGGCATTCGCCGTTGCCGTAAAAGGCTACTTGCGGACTGGCCAGTGGGCCCGCGAGCTCCAGGTTTCCTGGCGTCACAGCATCGCCACCGCCGTCGTGGCCGAAGCGCTGGGCGCCGCGGAAGAAACCTCCGTCCCCCTGCTCTACACCGCCGGTCTCATGCACGACGTGGGCAGGCTCGCGTTGTTCCAGATTTCCGCTGAGAAATATGGCCAGGTGCTGACTGCCGAGTGCGCCACCAACCAGGAGTACCTCAACCTGGAAAAACTTCTGTTCGGTTGCGCTCACGACGATGCCGGCGCGTTTCTGGGCGCCGCCTGGGGATTCCCGACCATTCTCTGTGACTGCATTCGGTTTCATCATTGGGACGTGGCCGTCCACGCAGGTCAGTTCTTTGAGCTGGTCGGCGTCGCCTGCCGTGTCGCCGAGTGTCTCGGTTACCCCGAGGTGAATCGCGCCGAGATCATCCCGCAACCGGAATCGGTTTCCACCATTCTTCCCGCCCGCCTGCGCGAATCCCAATCGCTGCTTCCAGATCTGCTGAAAGCCAGGATCGAGAAGCAGCTCGAGACGTTCCAGGACGGCGATCCCGCCTTCGATTGAGCCCCACTGTTGGCGACTCGATGGTTTGACGGCTTCCGAAAGAAACTATGCGAGCCAATCTCGCCGCTTTGCTGATCCTGATCGGGGTGCCGGCGTTGGCTTTCGTCGCCATGCTGCATCGCGAGGTAAGGCTGGCGCCGCTCCATGGAATTGACGCCAAATGCATGGTGTGCGACCGCAAGGCCACTCGCACTCTGCAGCGTATCGCCGACGGTTTGCGCGCCAACGGCGTCTACGTGTATAACCGCTCCGAGTATCCCAACAGCATGCCCGTTTGGTGCGACCTGCACGGTCCCGACAAGGTTCGCGAAAACTCGCGGCTGGCTTACGTTGCGGCCCTCGCCTCCTTCGTATTGGCCGGCACCGTTTTCGAGAAGATCCGCCGGCGCTGACACGCGGCCGGCTCCCCGCTTTGCTATGATACCCGGCGGGAGATGGCAGATGAGAACACTTGCTAGCCTGATCGTTCTTGCCGCGGCGCTGTCGCCGCTCACGGCCCAATGGCCGAGCCGCCCCACTTTGGGAGTGCCCCGAACACCCGATGGCAAGCCCAACCTCTCCGCTCCTGCCCCCCGATCGGTGGATGGCAAGCCCGATCTTTCCGGCGTTTGGCGCATCCACAAGAGCTATTTGCTCGACGCCGTGTCCGATCTCAAACCCGAGGACATTCAGCCGTGGGCGGCCGCTCTTTACAAGCAAAGCGCGGACAGTTTTCGCAGCGATACGGATGGTATCAATTGTCTGCCGCCCGGTCCCAAGGCCAGCATCTCGGTAGGCTCCCCGGTCAAGATCGTGCAGACACCGAATCTGGTGATCTTCCTGTACGAATATCAGACCCTGTTTCGCCAGGTCTTTACCGACGGCCGCGGCCTCCCGGAAGATCCCAATCCGACCTGGATGGGTTACTCGGTGGGGCACTGGGAGGGAGACACGCTGGTCGTGACGACCGCCGGTTATAACGACCGCACCTCGCTCGACCTCGGCGGCCACCCCCACTCCGAGGCGCTGCGCATGACCGAGCGCTTCCGCCGTCGCGATGCCGGCCATATCGATTTGCAGGTGACGATCGAGGATCCCAAAGCCTACAACCGGAAATGGGTGCTGCCCGTGGATCTCGATCTGATGCCCGACGGAGAATTGATCGAGTACATCTGCGAAGACCGCGACAAAAAGCACTTGGTGGGCAAACGCGATGAGGAGTTTCCTGTATCCAAGGCCGTCCTGAGCCAATACGCAGGAACCTACGCTTCGTCCCCAACCGCCGCGCCCGTAGTGGTCACCCTGGAAGGCGACCGCCTGATGATCGATCCGGGCGGGATGGGAAAGATTCCCTTGATCGCGATCTCCGAGAACAGCTTCAGCATGGAAGGCAACATCGTCGAGTTCCTCAAGGATGGCACCGGTGAGGTCGCCAGGGTCGTCCAGCACTGGACCGAAGGCGATCGTACCGCCTCGCGCCGCAAGTAGAAGCCCCCTCCGCACGGGCGCTTGATCCTCGCTTAGTACCAAAATTACTCAAACGCCCTTGAGCGACCCGCCCGGCTCGCATACAATCCAAACTTTGACGTGATTGATGGCCATGACCCGCTCCGTACTGAACAAATACAAGAGGATGCTCGAGGCCAAACAGGCCGAGCTGTCCGCTGGTCTTCGCAACCGGGACGACATTGCGATTGAGAAGACGCCCGACGCCATCGACGAAGGAGTGTTTGCCGGCGAGCGCGAACTGGCGATCAGTAACCTGGATCGGGAATCCACAATCCTTCGCGAGATTCAGGCGGCCCTCAGCCGATTGGCCGATGGAAGCTACGGCACATGTCTTCGCTGCGATGCCGGGATCAAGCCCGAGCGCCTGAACGCGGTTCCCTGGGCCAGGTACTGCGTGGCGTGCCAGGAAGCTGCGGATCGCAACCTCGCGCCACCCGAGTCCGTGCCGTAGATCACCTTCGCTGCCGCGGCCGGCCTTTTATAGCCAGCGGCGGACGCTCGCCTTGTAGCTCGCATACTCCTCTTGGAAGTGGCGCTCCAGAAACTGCTCTTCTCTGGGGATCACCACCACTGCGATGACGCCGGCCGCGGGAACCAGCGTGACCAGCAGCCAAAGGTCATCCAACCAAACGGCCAATCCGGCGACCAGCAGGAGGAACGACACGTAGATGGGATTGCGGCTGAACCGGTAGGGACCGGTTCCCACAATCGCGGTCGTGCGCTCCGTTCCCCGCACGGATGTGCCCGCCGCCCGAAACTCGCGGAGTGACAGCGCGAAGAGCACGACGGCGCCCAGCACAATAACGGGCCCGGCCACCCGAAGCGTCGCCGGCACGAAAGAGAGCGGCCAGGCCCGGTTCAGCGCGATCCCAACCAGAATCGCAGCCAGAAACAGAATCGGCGGTCTGAGCAAGCCCGGCAGGGGCCCGCCCTTCTTTCCGGTGTCGGTGTTGTTGGTCATACTCTTTGTCCCTTGCCTTCGAGAGCTGGAAACCGTATTATGCAACTTCAAGTCGACTTGAGGTCAAGAGCAAAATCGCCGTGGACATAACAGAAGTGGCGCGGCGCTCCGGCCTTCCTGCCTCCACGCTCCGGTTCTATGAGGAGAAGGGGCTGATCGCCTCCATCGGCAGGCGCGGTCTGCGCCGCGTGTTCCCTGCCGGCGTGCTGGAACGGCTGGCGCTGGTCGCCATGGGACGGGCCGCGGGCTTCTCACTCGATGAGATTGCGTTCATGTTCGCGCCGGATGGGCGGCTGCGCATCGACCGGCAGATGCTCTTAGCCAAGGCGGAAGAGTTGGACCGGACAATTCATAAGCTCACCGGTATGCGCGACGGCCTGCGGCATGCCGCTGCCTGCCGCGCGCCGAGCCACATGGAGTGTCCCGCCTTCCGCCGCATCCTGCGCGCCGCCGCCGCCGGGGCCATCGGCGCGCGCACGGAGCGCCGGAATCTAGGGCCGCGTTGATCTGACCAGTGGACCGGTCCCAAGACTAACGGCCATCGTTTTCACTAAGTACAATGCTCGGGCCATTGCCGCCGGCCGGAATCCAAACCAGGCGATTTAGTCCGAGACTGAAGTCGCTGCCCCAAGCGATCACACTGTCGCCCGCTGAGATCTTGTTTGATCGCAAAAGAGGTTTGTCAATTTCATACACGGGGCGCTTGACATCCATTTTCTCAAATCATATACTCCCTCCCAGCTTTCAGCCTTGTTTTTGACGGGTTCAATGGGTGAGCCCTCGGTTGCGTGGGGATGGGGATGCCAGACCGAGTTCCTGAAACTCCGGCGCCCGCTTGGACGCGGTTAGACGTCTCTCGACAATAACGCCCTCAGCCCAAGGCGCGCTGCGTCCTTGGCGTCCACTAGGGTGGTTTATGCAATCTGGATCATCGACGATGAGTCGCGCGGGGAGACGTGTACGCGTGCTCGGTACAACGCTGAGTCTGATGTTTTTCTCTTGCGCGCTCCTGGCGCAGGGCAATTTTGGCCGTATTCTGGGAAGCGTCACGGACCAGACCGGCGCCGTTTTGGCCGGCGCCGCGGTCACCGTCATTGATGTAGACCGCGGATCACCGCGCACTTTGGTCACCGATGCAGCCGGGGAGTACAACGCTCCCACCCTGATCCCGGGCAACTATACGGTCCGCGTCGAGATGAAAGGGTTCAAGACGCTCACCCGGCCGAACATTGTCGTCGAGGTCGGTAAAGAGGTTCGCGTGGATCTGACGCCGCAGCCCGGTGAGCAGAATCAGACCGTCACCGTCGAGGGAGCCGCGCCGTTGGTGGAATCGACCAACGCTACTCTCGGTGGCACGCTCAGCAACGCGGACATCAACGATATGCCCCTGAATGGCCGCAATTACCAGAATCTGTTGAATCTGCGCCCGGGCGTGCAGATCCAGCCGGGCGGCTCGCCCTGGACCCAGAGCACGAATAATAGCCGGCCCGATGACACAGTCTGGATGCTGGACGGCATTCTCAATGTCAATTTGTATGACTACCGCCCGGTGGCCATGATGCCCAGTCCGTTCACCGACGGGGCGACCATTCTGCCCATCGACGCCATCCAGGAATTCAATCTCGAGGAGAATCCGAAAGCGGAGTTCGGCTGGAGGCCCGGCGCGATCGTGAACGTCGGACTCAAATCGGGCACCAATGGCTTTCACGGCTCCACCTACGCGTTTGGCCGCGACCAGGACTGGGATGCCCGCAACTTTTTCAACCCCGCGCCCAACCCGATTCAGCCCACTCAATTGGAGCAGTTCGGCGGCGTGGTCGGAGGGCGGATCATCCGCGACAGGCTCTTCTTCTTCGGCGGCTATGAAGGCTTGCGTTCCATCATCGGCAACGCGATTCCGACCACGGTTCCGGAACTGGCCGGCCAATCCACCGCGGATCCGAGGAACAGCATGGTCGATGCGATCAAAGCCGACCAGGCAAAAGGCTTGGCCCTGAGTCCGGTCAGCATGGCGATTTTCGGGTGCGGCACACCCGCGGCGCCCACTTTCCCCTGCAGTGGGGGAATCATTCAAGGGGCCTCGGCGAACTCAACTCTGTTGAACGCCGGTTACCCCACCATCAATACAAGCAACAACGGAATCGGGAAGATCGACTATAATCTCAGCGCCAAGCACCGCCTCAGCGGGATGTTGCTGGTCGGCAACTACCAGGGCGATGGAGCCGATCACCCGATCGTCAATAACGCCTTCAAGAACTCCAATCCCATTCGCACCTACACCGCCAGCGGCAGCTATATTTACGTCCCATCCTCGAGCGTAGTGAACGAATTCCGCATGGGATACAACCACGTTTACTTCGCCCTCTTGTCCGACGATGCCGGCGTCATCCCCGATGGCAAGGGCTATCCCATCAATACGGGTATCACCACGGTGGGCGGGTTCCCAACGGTAACGATTACCGGGTTTCAGGCTCCCCTGGGCGCCTGGCGCGGCCGCCCGTTGGAGTTCGCCAACCCGTATTACGATTTCCAGGACAACCTCTCGTATTTGCGCGGCAGACACGCTTTGAAATTTGGCGTCGAATACACGCACATCCAGACCGATGTCAACATCCACGATACGCGGGGCCGGATCGATTTTCAGGGCAAAGTAGCGTTCCCCGGTTCCACGCCCCTGGAGGACTTCTTCGCCGGAAGCCCGTCGCGAGGATTTCAGCTCGTCGGCGCCACGGATCGGCTCCTCAACTGGATCAACCTGGCGGGATACATACAGGATGACTGGCGCATTACCCCGAAATTGGTTCTCAACCTCGGCCTTCGCTACGGCTACGTATCGCCGATCCAGGAGGCCAACAATCTGCTCGGCAGTTTCGACCCGACCCTGGGAATGGTCCAGCAGGGTCAGTCGGCGCTCGGCGATACGCTTTGGCACCCCGACCACCGGGACTTCTCGCCCCGCATCGGCTTCGCGTATGACATCGGCGGCAAAGGGACCACCGTGCTTCGAGGCGGGTTCAATAAGATCTTCTCGATCTTTACCCCCGCCCAGTTCATGCAATCTCCCTTTACGAACTTCAAGAACGGTACGATTGCCGCCGTCCCGACTGGCGCCTGCACCACCGCAGTGGCCCCCGGAACGCCCTGTCCCAAGACCTTTGGCGGCACCATCCAACTCGGCACGGCCAGTATCCCGCGCTCCGCCCTCAACTGGAATGGGGTTGTTTTTCCGCAAGGGGCCGGGGTCGCTTGCACGGCCACATCACAATGCGACCTGACTGTCATCAACCCGAATCTCAAAACCCCCTATATGTTGAGTTGGAACTTCGGTATTCAGCACGCCTTCAACAGCAACCTCTCGCTGGAAGTCGGCTATGTCGGCACTCACGGCGACAACCTGAGCGGATTTATCGACGTCAATCAGATCGACCCGGTAACCGGCAACCGTCCGTATGCTGCTCAATTCCCCTATCTGCGGTTCATCACTCAGACAACCACCGATGCCCGTTCCAACTACCACAGCCTGCAGACCACCCTGACCAAGCGGCTTTCCCACGGCCTGAACTTCACCGCGGGTTACACCTACGGTCATGGCTTGGACAACGGCTCCTTGAATCGGTTCGGAAATCTCCCGCAGGACAGCCGGTATCCGATGATGGAGTACGGTAGCAGCGACACCGATATCCGGCATCGTTTCACCCTCACCGCCAGTTACGCCATTCCCGGAAAGAAAGGCTATGGCCAGTTACTGGAAGGCTGGAAGCTCAACACCGTTCTGAACCTGCAGAGCGGCTTGCCCTGGCTGGTGCAGGATCAGGGGAACGATTTCAGCGGAACGTCGGAGTTCGGGGATCGCTGGAATTTCTACGGCAACCCCAATGACTTCAAGTCGGGATCGAATTCGCTTCCTTATTGCACCGGTCCCGGCTTTCAGGGTTGCAGTATCACCAACGGCGCCACCGGCGACACGAATTACTTCACCGCCTCCGAGTCCACGGCGATGTGGAACCAGTGCAAGGCGGTGGCCCCCGACCCCAGTCAGGGGGGTACGCTGGATCAAGGCGGCTGCTACGTGAGAGGCAAATCGGTGATGGTCCCTCCCAAACAGGGACAGTTCGGCACGATGGGGCGGAACACATTCCGCGATCAGGGTTTCAAGAACGTGGACTTCTCCGTGTTCAAGGACTTCAAGTTCAAGGAACGGATGGGCGCCGAGTTTCGCGTCGAGCTCTTCAACCTGTTCAATCACCCGAACTTCGCGAATCCTTACGGAGCAGCGGTCGGCGCAGGGTTCAATGACCCCAGCGGCGGCAGTTCCTTCGGTTGTGGGTGCACGACACCCGACGTCGCGGCCGGCAACCCGATCGTTGGTTCGGGAAGCTCCCGTGTGATGCAACTCGGTTTGAAATTTATGTTCTGATTCCCGGCCGAACGCGCTCTCTTGGCGATCAGCGGACCTTGACGATCGCGTCCAGTTCTTTGGACGCGATCGTCACGCCGTCATTCCCGGAGGCCCCGCGGCCCTTGGGCCACCGGGGAAGCAGGCTCGCGCCGACTCCGTTTTCCACTCCGGACTCGCCCGCGACAGGTAATCCGTCCAGGCGTAATTCGTGCCGCTGCCCTCGGCTCGATGAACCGCCACGATGTCGAGATCAGGCTACGGGTTTACCACTACCTTGATCTCATCGCCTTCGGTTGGCAAGGCTGTCGCCGATCGCACGAACGCGGCAATGCGGATCGCGCCCGGCTTCGACGCCACAAGGGCTAGCTCTACGCTCCGGCTATCTCCCACCGCGAAGCGCCCGAGCGTGACGACCACGCGATTACCCTCGGCCGTCGCGCTTCCGGCAGGACCCGCATATTGAACGCCTTCCGGCAAATCAAATACAACCTGCGTTCCGTTCAGGTTGTGGCCGCCGTGGTTCGAAACGCTGCACGTTACCGCGAACGAAGCGCCCGCCTCGGCTTTCTCGGGAGCGGACAATTCCGTTCTGAGTTCGTCGTCGAGTTCGGGTTTGACGACTGTGATCTTGTCGAGAAGCGCAGATGTGCCGGTGGCGGGCGGAGAAGTCACATTTCCCGTCACCGGATCGATGACCGTGTCCGGGATGGGATCGTTCAGGCGATTCCCATTCATGTCCGTGCCAAAGGGAAGAGGATTTGCCGCCGTCGCCGAAGAGGAATTCGAAAGCGGTTCGGAAATCTGGTAAAGGGTCAGACTGTTGTCATCCACGGTTATGTCCGCGAAGGAAAATACCTTTGCTTTAAAACGCGTTGTGATTTTCGGCCCGCTCCCCGCTGCCGCAAAGCCGGGCAGGAACTCCATTGCCGTGTTGGTCAAGTTGGTGTCCAGCCAGGAAGCCGGCCCGTTGGGAAAGGAATGGCCGCCGAGCGCAACCGAAGCACCACTCGCTGAGTCATCCTGGTCGATGGTGGCGGCGCTGCTGCCGCGGGGGTTCCCCAGCGCATCGTCGAAATCGCGATTGCCTCCGGCTCCTTCGACGAAGTAAATCACGCCGTCGGGCACGGTATGGCTTACTCCATTGAACGCCGCATCAATCGCCACCGCGGCCGAAGCCGAAGGATTCGGTGCGGCCGTGACACCGGCCAGCGCCCGCACCGGAAATGTGCGCTGGTAGTTGTGCTCATGGCCGTTGAACACCAGGTTCACGCCGTGGTCCTCCAGCAATTTGGCAACGTTGCGCATCTGGTCGTTACGCAGCGTGGCGTTACCGGACGAGAACGCGGGCTGATGATAGACCACCACCTTCCAGGTTTGGTTGGAGGCGTCGAGGTCGTGAATCAGCCAGTCCGCCAGAACCGGCGGATAGGGCGGGAAGGGAAAGCCGGGCGCGCTCGCGTAAGTCGCGTCGCCCGGCAATTGATTGTCGAACAAGTGAGGATTGGCATCCAGGAACACAAAGTGGGTGTTGCCGTAATCGAATGAGTAGTTGCTCATGTGATCGATTTGCCGCTTGAGGCCCCCGCCCGTATTGACTGCACTGCTGGCGCGCAAGGCTTCGACCGTCTTGTCGAAAGCCGTCCCCGCAGTCACCGCAGCGCCGCCGTTGAACCCGTTGTTCTGAAAGAAAAAGTTCGAGGGCGCCGACACATCGCCATGGAATCGCTGTTGGATATCCACGCCCGTCGGACCATTCAAGGAAAAGTAGTAGTTGTTGAAATAGGCAAGCGCATCCCCTCCGCTCAGACCGCCTCCGAACGGCCCGGGGCCCGCGCTTCCTGGCGTAGTCGGACCGTTGTCGGCCAGCAGGTTGGCCGTTGCACCCGTGCTGCCCACGTCATGATTGCCGGCGACAATGTAAAACGGGATGGTTCGGATGAACGGCGCTCCCGTCTCATTCGAGTCCGTGTTGTTGTTCCAGGTCCGAAACCACACGTCGTGGTAATTGCTGTCACCGCCGGCGACGTAGACATTATCCCCAGTGTTGAGCGCCAGGTCGGGACGAGGCAGCTTCGGTTGACCCGGCAACGCGAGTTGATCCACATCGTACATCGTGTGAACGATGCGCGCCTCGTAGTTGGCGATCAAGCCCGTATTCGGAATTCCCGGGTAATATCCCTCGTCCCCTTGCACTTGAAAAGAGAAGCGGTTCTTCCGGCTGCGCGTGCGGAACGAGGAGGCAAACCCGCCGGGCGGCAGTCCCGGTCCCAAAACGCGAAAGTAGTAACGGCTGTCGTATTTCAGGCCCGCCAGCACGCCGTAATAATCGGTGTGAGCCCCATAGGCCGTGGAGATGGGAAACGCAGAGAAGAGCGGATCCACGGAGAGGTAGTTATCGACTACGCGGCCGGTTGGATGCATCTCGACCGCATGCTCCAGGTCCGCATCCATCCCGTACCGAATCACATAAGCCGTATTGCTCGGGCCCGTTTCGTCGGTTTGCCACGCAACCACCATCTGATCGGTCGGGCCGAAGGATGCCGCATCGCCTGGTTGGATGTACGGCTGGTACGTTACCTCCAATCCCTGTACTCCCGAAGTGAGCGCCGTGATGGCTAACCATACTCTTGCAAGTTTCATGGCGGATCCTCCTCAAAATCGCAATCTCGTCTCGTCGAGATTGCCACTCGAGAATTACGCGGGTTTGACAGTCAGATCACAGAATAAGAACGAATGCGTCTGGCGTCCGCGCCGCACTCTTGGTCCGGCGTTTCACTCAGTCTCGCCTTCTCAGGCCTGCTCCATCTCGGCGATAGTCGGGGGGCCGGCTCGGGATAGCGTCTCTCGCATACAGACTGCGACCAGAACTCCGGATAGCACGGTCAGGGCGGCGACACTGCCGATGGCAAGCCGCATCCCAAACCAGTCCGCGAGGACTCCCGAGAAAAGGGCGCCGAGCGCGTACCCGCTGTCTCGCCAAAGCCGATACACCCCCACAGCAGAGGCGCGCCAGTTGGGATGTGCCAGGTCACCGATTGCCGCCAGGAGCGTCGGATACACCATCGCAGTGCCGAATCCCAGCAGGAAAGCGCCGGCCACTAAAGCGCGAAACTCGGCCGTCAGGAGCACTAAGAAGATCCCCGCTCCCTGGAACACCATGCCGCCCGCGATCAGCCGTTTGCGGCCCACACGGTCGGACAGTGCTCCTGTTCCCAGCTGAGCAACACCCCATACGGCCGGATACAACGCCGCCAGGAAGCTGATCCGGCCTAGAGATAGACCCAGCGACGCATAGTAGAGCGGATACAATCCCCAGGCCATGCCGTCATTCAGATTGTTCGCGAGGCCGGCCTGGCTGATGGCAAACAGAGAACGGTTTTTCCAGCTCGTCTGGTAGAAAATCTCGGAAAACGGCGGGCTGAAGTCTGGACCCGCCGAATGGCTGCCCGACTCATGCCGCACATGGGCCGTCGAGTCCCGCACATACGCGATCGAGAGGAGGAGCCCGGCGGTGGCAAAGCACTCTCCCAGAACGAATGGAGCAGTGCGCAGTCCATACTGAGCCGCCAGCAATCCGGAAGCAAGAGCCGCGAGTGAAACGGCCAGGTATCCGGATGCTTCGTTGAGGCCCATCGCCAGCCCGCGCCTCTTCGGACCCGCCAGATCGACTTTCATGATCACTGTGGTCGACCAGCATAACCCTTGATTGATCCCTAACAGGATGTTCGCCGCTACAATCCACGACCAGGACGGAGCCACGAACACCAGCACGGGAACCGGCAGCCCGAATATCCACCCGGTTACCAGAACTGCCTTCCGCCCGATCCGATCGCTGATGCGGCCCGCGAAAAGATTTGCCAGCGCCTTTACAATTCCGAAGCTGACGATGAAAGAGAGAATTGCCGCGCGAGAGGAGATCTGAAAATCCTGCTGCGCCAACAAGGGAAGGACCACGCGCTCCAGCCCCACCATTGCCCCAACCAGGCCGTTGATGGCCACCAGTAGGGTAAATTGACGCCAATTCGCGCGCAAACCCAGGCGCACCGGTCCAACGGCCTCTCGATCCCGGTCTTTAGCGGACCGCACAACGATTGGCTCCGGCTTCGAACTCCGCAGGATCCCCTTCGGGCCAAACCCCCGCTTCATTGAACTCCACAATGTGCCCGTAGTTCGGCGGCGTCGGTGGAATCCGCTTCACGATCTGTTCGGCGAACTCCGATTCCGAGCGGCGCCACTGGCTGAGATTCGCGCTCACGTCACCGAGCGGCGCACAGAGCGGCACTCGGTCAAATGGTATCGGCTGGCTGGCGTGACCCGGTAGGACCACCGTCCCCGAATCCAATGACCAGATCCTCTCTAGAGACCGGTAGAGTGTTCGCGCTCGTGCTTCCAATTCCGAGGCGCTGCTTAGCAGGTCGGGGCGTCCTACGGAATTCAGAAACAGCGTGTCGCCCGTGAACACGGCGGCATCGTCCAGAACATAGCACGTGCTTTCCTCCGTGTGCCCGGGCGTGCGGAGAGCCCGGAGACGCGCGCCGCCGAAGGAGATGTCAGCGCCATTCGTAACCGCTCGGAACGGGAAGCGTAGCCTGTTTTGTACAGGACAGAGATATTCGGCGCCCGCTTCTGCGGCCAGTAAGCGCCCACGGGATAGGTGATCGGCATGGACGTGTGTTTCCAGCACCAACCGCACCTCTGCCCTCATGTCCTGCGCCAGCCCGGTATAAATTTCAGGTGGGAGCGAAGGATCGATCACCGCCGCCGACCCCTGCGACAAGATCAAATAGGAGAGGCATCCTTTCCCGGTCCGCCGGACCTGTATCACGCTTGCCGATGTCTGGGCGACAGGAACCTCAGCTGTGTTCCACGCCAGGCTCCAGGCTTGCATGCCCCCCGCCAGCGACGCCGCCTGAATACCGCGTGCGCACAAGGGCCCGACCGCCGATTCGCTGACCTTGCCGCGATTGCACACCGTGATAACCGGTGTGTCCCTGGGAAAATTCACTCGGTCCAGCGCGCTCGCATCCCCCGACTTCAGAGCCTCATAGGCGTCGAGATGCAGGCTCCCGGGAATGTACCATTCCTGCCGGTCCGCGATCGGCCGGATATCCAGTACCGTGACCGCTCGGCCGCGCTCCAGCCACTCCCGGAGAGTCGCCGCATCCACGTGTTCTGTCATGCTCTGCGCTCCACTCGATTCCGCCTGAGTTCTACCGGCAGCCCGCTCGCGCGCCACTCGGGGAAGCCTCCCTCCAGCCGAAAGGCCCGATATCCGCGCGAACGCAGCAGCGCCACCGCTTCGTCCGCAAACACGCAATAGGGTCCCCGGCAATAGGCGATGATCTCGTGCCGCTTCGGCAGTTCCTTGATCCGCTCCGCCAGTTCGGTCACCGGAATGGAGCGCGCCGTCGCGATATGGCCTGCCTCGTATTCCGGGCGCGGCCGGACATCCAGAACCAGAACGTCTTTAAGCCGCCTTCGTAGTTGCTCGGCCGTGACCGGTTCCAGAGCCTTGCGATCGCTGAGAAAGCTGTCCACAATCTGATCGATCTCCGCCAGCCTCGCCGTCGCCAGATCCCGCAGCGACAGCCATGTCTGGAGGGTTCTATCATCGGCGAGCCGGTAGTAGATGTAGTTGCCGTCCCGCCGGACTTCCACCAGCCGCGTACGGCGTAGCACGTGAAGGTGTTGCGATGCATTCGCCATCGACAAGGACGCATCCCGCGCCAGGCTCTCGACGCTCCGCTCTCCCTGTGCTAACAGCTCCAGCAACTCCAGACGAGGTCCGCTGGCGAGTGCCTTGCCGATTCGGGCGAATTGCTCAAAAAGCTGGTCCTTGAAAACCCGTTTCCGTGCCGCATCCACGTTTTAAGTATTCAATAATGTTATTGAATAGTCAAAGAATCGAAAGCTCGGGAACCGGGACCCGCTATCGGCCGGCGCCCCTCAGCGTCAGTCAATCAGTCCGTCACCGAATTGAAAAATCATCCGATCTCCCTGGAACTCAGCGACTTACGGCCAAAATCCCCTTTCGGGAAACCCGCCCCGCAGGAACTCCAGCGCGATAATGAGGTCGTGAGAGAAGCTCGCCGTCAACGCGGGGTCGGCCCGCCGGGACACCCGCCGGCTAACCGGCACGGTTCGATTGGATCCAATCGGGATCTGCTGGCTAACCCCTTTCCCTGGAACAAACGCTTCTCGATTTACGATTGGATCCAATCGTAAACTTGCGCCGCCGTCGCGTTTCCCTGCGCGCGCGCCGTCCCGCGCAAGAATGAGAACATGATGGCCCTGCCAGGCGTTACTGTCATCGGAGACCGCCTCAATCCCGACGGTTTCTCGCAGACGCGCGCCCTGATGGAGGCTGCGGACTTCGCGGGCTTGCAGGAGCTCGCCGTGCGCCAGGTGCAGTCCGGTGCCCGCTATCTCGACTTGACCGTCGGCCCCCGCGGATACAATGATGCCGCGTTCCTCGCCGAGGTCATCCGCGCGGTCCAGGCTGCCGTCGATGTGCCGCTATGCTTCGACTATCCCAGCGCCGCCGTGCAGGAGGTCTGCTTGCGGGCCTACAACGCCGCCCAGGCGCGCGGGCGCCGGCCCTTGCTGAATTCGCTCTCCGTAACCCGGATGGACATGCTGGACCTGCTGAAGATCCAGCCGTTTCAGCTCGTGCTGATGACCACTGAGCGCGTCGAAGCCGGCGCCGTCAAGCCCAACAAGCATGCAGGGGACGTGCTGGATCTGGTCAAAGGCGTGACTACCGGCTTGCGCCGCGCCCACGGCTTCGACCTTTCCGATGTCTTCGTCGATGTCACCATCCAGAGCCTGGTGTCCGACACCGAAGGCCGGATCCGCATGACGCTCGAGGCAATCCGGGCCATCCGCCAGGAACCGGACCTGGAGGGCGTCCACCTCCTCGGCGGCCTCTCCAACATCGGCAACCTGCTGCCGCCGCTCAAAATCGATGGCGTGCCCTTGCGCCTCCTGTTCGAAAATGCGTTCTTGACGGTGGCCGTGCCTCTGGGGTTCGACACCATCATGGGCACGCCGTGGAACGACTTCCGCTTCCTGCCGGACGACCACCTGGTCTTGCAGGCCTTCCGGGATTTCGTCGAGCTGACCGGTATCGACGCGCTGCGCCGCCTGCGCCAGGTCTGGGCGGGCCGTCGTGGGCCCGGATGCGTTAGAGTATCGCAGTAAGGAGAGTTCAATGCCGTTTTGCACGAAGTGTGGCGCGTCGGTAGCCGGCGCTTTCTGCGGTCAGTGCGGAACTCCGGCCGCCGCAGCGGGCCAGAGTGCGCCCGCGTCGGCCCCTGCGCCGCCTTCGGCGGCGCCCATTCCGCCGGCCCATCCCGGCGCCCGCAGGACGAGTCCGGTCGTTTGGGTCCTGGTGGCCCTGCTCGGCGTCGTCATGTTGGGTGGGCTGGCCGTGGCCGGCCTTTCGATGTTCGTCGTTCACAAAGCCCGCCAAGCCGGCATCTCCGCGGATCTCTGGCGGCGCAATCCGGCGGCGGCCACCGCGCGGGCGCTCGCCCTGGCCAACCGCGACATTGAGATTGTCAGTGAGGACGATGGTTCGGGAACGGTGACCGTGCGCGACCGGTCCACCGGGAAAACGACCACCTGGAATCTCGACCAAGCCCGGCGCGGCCGCATCAGCATCACCGCGGAAGCGGAAGATGGCAAGAACGCCACCGTCGACATCGGCTCCGGCTCTACGCATTCACTGCCCTCCTGGCTTCCCTCTTATCCCGGCGTTGAAAGCCATGACTTCGCCATCACCGGCCGGGGCTCCGATGGCGCGGGCGGCACCTTTTCGTTCAGCACTTCCGATGCTCCCAGCGAGGTGCTCTCTTTTTACCAGGACCACATCAAGACTTTGCGGATGCGGATCCAGGTCAACGCGGCCACGCCGCAAGGGGGCGTGATCACCGCAACCGACGACACGCGTGACCGCACGCTCAACATCGTCGTGGGCCAGGGTTCCGGCAAGACCACCGTCAATGTGACTTACGGTTCGAAATCGTAGCGAGGTTTTCTTCAATGAGAGTGACTGCGACCCTTCTGCTGGCCCTGGCGTTTTTGACGGCGCCGTGCGCTATCGCGCAAGGCCGTTTCGCCGGCGACGCCCCGCGCAAGCCGAAGCCGGCCTTCCCCGGCCAGACTGATGCGCCCGAGCCGTCCAAGCCTTCCGCGGTCCCGAAAATTGAAAGCATCACGAACCGGCTCAGCGGCCCCTGGTCGGAGGCGCTGCTGCCGGACGGAAATTTTCTGGTCACCGAGAGCATCGGCCTCATGCGCATCGTCCGCCCCGACGGCGCGGTCTCGGCGCCGCTGGCCGGCGTGCCCGGCGTCAAAGTGGTCGCCGCTCAGGGACTCCACGATGTGGTGCTTGATCCTGACTTCTCTCGCAATCGCTTCGTCTACTTCACCTACTTCGCCCCGCCGCCCGAGGAGCAGCCCGCCATCTGGCCGGTGGAATTCTTCTATCAAAAGGTCTGGACCAAGCCGCTCGCCGAGCGCCGCCTGACCGACATCGGCACGGAACGCATGGCGCGCGCGCGCCTCAGCGAGGATGAAACCAGACTGGAAGACGTTCGGACAATGGCCGAGAGCGCGGAGCGCCGCATTGTGCTCGCGCCCGATGGAGCCACCATCTACATCACCGGCGCCGACCGCTTCCGCTTCTATGATTCCAAGTACGACGGCGTCGAGCACGACTTCGCCGACAATCCCGACATCGGCCGCAACTTCTCCGGCCGCGTACTGCGCATCAACCGCGATGGTTCGATCCCGAAAGACAATCCCTGGCTGAGCCGCGCCACCGTGGCTCGCGAAACTTTCGCGCACGGGTTGCGCGATCCAGAAGGCGCCGCGATCAATCCTGGAACCGGCGAACTGTGGGTGACCGATCACGGCCCGCAGGGCGGCGACGAGATTGACATCATCCGAGCGGGCAGAAACTACGGTTGGCCGGATGTCTCCTACGGAACACAGTACGATTTTCAGCGCACCGACGGCCGGAAAAATGTTCCCGTTGGCAATGGTAAGACCTCCATGCCGGGCGTCGAAGAGCCTGCCTACTTCTGGTATCCGGACATCGCACCTTCCGGCATGATGTTCTACACCGGCAACCTCTTCCCGGAGTGGAAAGGCAATTTGTTCGTTGGCGGCATGGGCGCGCAGGCTCTGGTGCGCCTGGTGCTCAACGGCGACAAGATTGTCGCCGAGGAGCACTTGCTCACCGACCGCCACCAGCGCGTGCGCGATATCCGGCAAGGCCCATACGGCGAAATCTATCTTTTGTCGGGCAATGAACTGCTGCGCCTGACGGCGAAATAAAAGCGGTTCCGCCGCGGAGTCATGGGCCGTACTCCAACGCATTGGCCGGCAAAACATCAGATCCCGCGTTCTGGCCGCCCGGTATGGTTGACAATCGGTGCCCGGTCCGGATATCGTAAGGCCCCAGAGGTTAACTTGCATGCAAATCCGTCTTCGTTTGCACCACCATACTAGCCAAGCGGCCCTGTTGCTGGTCGTTATGTATGCATTCACCAGCCAGTTGAACGGGCAGGGTTCTACCAACGCGGCAGTCTTAGGCACGGTCACGGATGCCGCCGGCGCCGTGGTTCCGAATGCTTCCGTGCAAGTGAAGAATGTGGGCACCGGCCAGGTGCAACAGACGGCGACCGATGCCCAGGGCCGCTATACGATCGCCGATCTTCCGGTCGGGAACTATGAAGCGCAGGCTACCGCCCCAGGCTTCCAGACTACGGTGCGCCGGGGCATCACGCTGACAGTGGGCGCCCAAGCAGTCGTCGATTTTTCGCTGTCGATCGGACAAGCCCAGCAAACGGTGACGGTGGAGTCAGAGGTGTCGCAGGTCGATACCGTGTCCACGGCGGTGTCCTCTTACGTGGAGCAGAAGCAGATCAACGACCTGCCGCTGAACGGCCGCAACTTCACCGACCTGGTGACCCTGGTGCCGGGCGTGTCAGGCGGATCTCAAATTGGAAACGGCGGAGCGAATCTCCTCTACGGAACGCAGAACAATTTCGCCGTCTCCGGCGCGCGGGCGGAAGGCCAAGCCTACCTTTTGGACAGCACGAGTATTCAGGGTTTCTGGAATCATGGTTCGGGGTCGGGCGTCATGGGAACCACGCTGGGAATCGAAGCGATCTCGGAGTTCTCGGTTCTCACCAACACCTATAGCGCGCAATTCGGCGGCAACGGTTCCGTGGTGAATGCGGTGAGCAAGTCGGGCACGAACAACTTCCATGGGTCCGCGTACGAATATCTGCGCAACAGCGCTCTGGATGCCGCGAACTTTTTTGACAACTCCACAGGCAGCACCAAACCGCCGTTCCGGCAGAATCAGTTTGGCGGCAGCGTGGGAGGGCCGATCAAGAAGGACAAGCTGTTTTTCTTCGTCAACGACGAAGAGCTTCGCAAGTCCTTGGGCCAGACCTTCGTTGGATTGATTCCCGACGCCAACGCGCACCTGGGAATCGTGAACGGAGTCAACGTTGGGGTCAATCCCGCGATCAAGCCCATCCTGGACCTCTATCCGGCGACCACCTTAACGTCCCCCACCGGCATCGTTCAGGTCCCCGAGGTGGACACCACCACCGGCAACGAGAATTACCTGCTGGCACGGGTCGACTACACGATGTCGGGCAAGGATTCGCTGTTCGTGCGCTATGTGCGAGACCACGGCGACACCACCCTGCCGTTTCTTGGTTCGCCGCTGCCTCCGCGCTGGCCGGAGATCGGCTCCACCCGCAACCAGTTCGCGACCATCGAATACCGGCGCGTAATTTCGCCAACAGTGGTGAATCTGCTGCGCTTCAGCTTTACCCGCACCCGAGAGACGGACGTGCAAGCCAAGCCGGACCAAGCGAAGGCGTTGGATTTCTTTCCCGAGCGCGGACAGAACGGCGGCGTGAACATTACGGGACTGTCGTCGATCGGCACCAGTATCTTCGCTCCGCTTCTGGAAGTGCAAAACAAATTTCCTGTCTCGGATGACGTATTCTGGACGCGCGGCGCCCATAGCCTCCGCTTCGGCGCAACCCTGGATCGAATCCAGAGCAATTTTCAGCAACAAGGTTGGTGGGGAGGCTTCTACACCTTCCCGGGCCTGGTGCCTTTCTTGCAGGGCCAGCCTACTCTCTTCCAGGGGCCGGAACCGGGGCTGACGGACTCCTATCGCGACTTTCGCGAAAGGGAATTGGACTTGTACATCCACGATGAGTGGAAGGTGTCTCCCAAGGTGACGTTGAACATCGGCGTCCGCTGGGAATATGTGACGAATCCGACCACCAACGTGCATCCGCTCAAAACCCTGATCAATCCGCCCTTTGGAACGTTCCAGCAAGTGCCCAACGTGTTCGCCTCCAATCCCGCGCTGCACAATATCGATCCCCGGATCGGAATTGCCTGGGATCCGTTCGGCGATCATAAGACGGCGATCCGCGCCGGGGCCGGAATCTTCTACGATCCGATTCACGCGCGCAGTTACGCGTCGGGCTATTACTTCAATCCGCCTTACGCGCTCGCGTTCATCGGTGGGGCGCCCACGTTCCCCAACCCGTTCACAGGCCCGACCCTGCCGCCTCCGGCGCAGCTGGTGGGCGTGGACTATAACACGACCAACACGCCGCATATGTATCAGTGGAACTTCAATATTCAGCACCAGTTGTTCGAGTCCACGAGTTTGACGGTCGGCTACGTCGGCTCGCGGGGCGTGCATCTCTATGCCGCCCGCGATATCAATCCGGTGCTGCCGAGCGTGATCAACGGCGTGCAGGTCTATGGGGTGCCCATCGGGCCGACTCGAGCCGGCTTCGTGAGCAACCCGCGCCTCAATCCGGCGGGGGCTGCCTTGAGCAGCGAGGCGCCCGTCGGCGACTCCAGTTACCATTCCTTGCAGGTCGGCTTGAACCGCCGCTTCTCACATGGGGTGCAAAGCCAACTTTCCTACACCTGGTCGAAATGCATGGACGATGCCTCCGGCACGTACGGTTTGGAAGGCGGCATTCCGTGGTCGGTTCCGCTGAACGGTTCGTATGACCGCGGACGGTGCCTGTTCGACCGGCCGCATGTGTTTCACTTGAGCGGAGTCTACGCGTTCCCGTTCAAGCAGAACATTCTGGTCAAGGGATGGCAGATGAGCGGCGGCGTGACGGCGCAGAGCGGGTCGCCGTGGAACGTGACCGTCGGCTTTGACCAGGCCGGCGATGTGGTGGCCGGCAGCGAGCGGCCGAACCTCGTCATGCCGAGGGATCAAATCATGCAAGACAAGGTGACGCAATGGGTCAACCCGGCCGGATTCTCGCTTCCGGCGCCCGGGACGTTTGGGAATCTGCAACGAGACTTCCTGGCTGGTCCCGGCATTGTCAACGTGGACTACTCGGTAATCAAGGAGACGACCATCAAGGAACAGACCCGCCTGCAGTTCCGCGCCGAGTTCTTCAATCTGCTCAACCACGCCAACTTCGCTCTGCCCATCGCAGGCGCGTTCGTGGCGACTCCGAACGGCGGTGGTATTCCGAACCCGACATTCGGCAAGATCACGGCGACGACCACTTTCAATCGCCAGATCCAGTTTGCGCTGAAGCTGCTGTTCTGATATGGAGCGACCCTGTCAAGCCCCTCCGGGTTTGACGGTGTTTTGATTTGATTTCGGCCGGCGTTCCGACCAACGCGAGGAACGCCGGCCTTTGTTCTTGGTGCAGCGACGCGTGTGTTCCCGCCGGAGCCGCCCGTCGCGATTGCCCTTAGGCCGAAACGGCGCGCAGCGGTCAAGGGCGCGCCGTCGTTTGGCGCGGCGAAGCGAACCCTTGACGGCGAGCACCGTTTTGGCATCTACGGCACCTTCGACGGGCTGCGCAGCGGGAACACATTCCCGCTGGTGAGCTTTGAGCAGCGGTTTTGAACAGCAGGGCCGATGACAGCCCAAGCGCGAACGCGACGATTGATCACTCTGATATTCGCGGGTCGGAACCGCATGGACATGATCCGTCGGGAGCTGCCTCGGACTAAACGCGCGGGTTGGGGCCGGAGCCGTGCCGCATAA
>CAYTJD010000137.1:0-17851 GCA_964438005.1 uncultured Solibacteraceae bacterium
CCGCGCACGGCTCCGACGCGTTCGGTCAACGTCTCACCGTTCTGGAGCGTAACCGCCACGACCGTCTCGCGGCGCGGCGCGAGACGGTCGAGTTCGGCATCGGCGACCAACTCGACTTTGGCCTTCAGCTGCAGCAGGGCGGGATCTTTCATGCGCGCCTTATCGTGGGCTGCCTGGAAGGATGCTGTCTTATCCATCAGCATGACGGCCACCATGTGCTGGAGACTGATATCGGGCATGTCGCGGTCGTTTACGGTCTTGGCCTCGGCGGAAGCCAAGCGGACGACCACCTGGCGGACGTCTGCCGCTTCGAAAGGCCTCCGTTTTCGGAGATTTTCGAGAGCGTCGAGCGGCGCCTGGAAGGGCGAGCCGACGGTCCACTTCTTGATGTTGGTCCGGGTCACCTCGTAGCGCGAGCCAAGGCCGTCGATGAGGCCGGCGGGGTCGGCCTTGGGATTGAACGTCAGCAGGAAGTTGTCGGCACCGGAGAAGATATCGTCGACGCCGGTGCCGCCGAAGTGGATCACCGTGGCAGCGGTGACGCCGTTGCGGGCCGGCATGCCGGCAAAGACCATGGACTTCTCGATGTGATCGGTATCGCGCTGCCAGGCGGCAATGCCAGCGGCCTGCTGCGCGGCAAAGTCGAGCACCCAGCGCATCTGCCGGGCATTGAACCCACCGGCGCACGCGGCGGCGGCGGCCGAGCCGAAGGTGCCCGCGATACTATGCGAACTGTGGTGAGTCGCCATTTGAAACGGCGAGCCGCCGAGCGTCATCATGACGCGCGGCCCGACGTCGTAACCCAGCGCCACGGCACGCAGGAAGCGGGTGCCATCGATTCCGAATTCCTCGCCCGCCGCGAGGGCGGCCGGCACGACGGAGCAGCCGGGATGAGATAGCGAAGGGGCATGCGAATCGTCGGTCTCGTCGGAATGGGCCAGCATGCCGTTGATCAGGGCGGCCTCGCCGGCGGGGCAGCGGAACTTGGACGCCGCCACGGTGGACGGTCCGCCTGCATGAGCTTGCGCAAGACGCAGCGCGACGCGTCCCGGAGCGAGTTCCGAGCCGGAGATCATGGCGGCGAATGTGTCGAGGATGTGATGTTTGGTTTTCTCCGCCGCCTCGTCCGGCAGAGGCTTCGCGGCGGCCTCGCCCATGTAGGTGCTGAGCGTGGTGATGACGGGACCGGGGGGCTCGGCGGCACGCGCGATACCGGGCCGAAGCGCAGCGCCTACCAGAAGTCCGCCGGCGGTTTGCAGAGCCGTGCGCCGGCTCACGCCGGCTGAGAAATCGGTTTCCATATTTTATTTCAGCTCGTTCCGGAAAACGACGCCGCCCTTCATGACGAACTTGACCCGTTCGGTTTCGGTGATGTCGGTCAACGGATCGCCGGCCACCGCGACCAGATCGGCGAATCTTCCTTTCTCGACGATGCCCACCTGCCTGCCCAGGTCAAAGTTCAGGCCTTCGGCGGCGTTGCTGGTGGCCATGCGGAGCGCCTGCGCGGGAGTCATGCCCCACTTCACGAAATATCCGAATTGAAACGCCTGCATGCCGTGGCCGACGGTGTATGCGCCGCTGCCGAAGACTTCTTCGAGGCCTTCCGCCACGAGGCGCTTGAAGCTTTTTTCGGTGAGCTGGAAGCGCGTGGCGCGGCCGCCGCTGGCTTTCAAGTCTCGTTCTTCGAGGTCGCCGATCAGATCCCACAGGGTCTGTTGTACCTGGCGCGGCTTGCCATCCGCCATAGGTTTTTTTAAGAGGCGAATCGTTTCATCATCGAGCCCAGCGGCTCCTGTGACTCCCACGATGATATGGATCGGCAGGTCCACCCCCGCCTCCAGGCAGTTCCGCAGTCCCTCGCCGCCGTACGCATGGCAAGCCACTTTGAGGCCGCGCCGGTGCGCTTCGTCGACGATTGCCTGGTTCTCCTCCAGGGTGAGCGAGGGGACGTTGATCATCTTTCCATCCGGCGTGAAGGCGCCGCCGCCCGGCGCCGGATAGCCGCCCCCTTCGTAATCCTCGGTCTCGTAGATCTTGACCCAGTCGACGCCATAGTGGGAGCGGTCTCGCACGGCCGCGCGAGCCAGCCACGGCGAATTCACGTTGCCGGTGTTTTGCCAGTTGTTGTAGCCGGTGTTGAGACCGAATGGCATCGCCGCCGACGGAGCTGGATAATAATTCGCGCCGCGCGGGTTGATCTGCGGGCCGGCGACCTGCAAGCGCGGCCCCGGCACCAGCCCTCTATTGATGGCATCACGCAGCTCTACGGTGGCGTAGCTGAACGCGGAACCCATGTCTTGCAGCGTGGTAAACCCGGCGCTCAAATCCTTGAGGGCGTAGTTCAGCCCGGTCAGCGCCGCGCGGCCGTCGTTGACCTGCGCGTCTTGAATCAGGTGGACGTGCCGGTCGATGAGGCCGGGGAGCACGGTGGCGCGGCTCAAATCGATGACGCGCGCGCCTTGCGGAATGGTGACGCGGTCAGCGGGCCCGACGTCCGCGATGCGGTCTCCCTGGATGAGGATGACCTGGTTGACCAGATTCTTCCCCGATTTGGGATCGAAGAGCCGGCCGGCGCGCACGGCCACACCCTGCGGGGGCGGCGGCTGCATATCGAGATGGGACGCATTGAACGGTCCGGCTTCGGGCCGGGTATTCTGGGCACACAAGACGCCGGCGAGCACGCCGAGCGCCGTCATGGTTTTGAGTAGCATCAGGGTCCGCCTTGTTTGCACGGCGCGAAGCGCCCGTTTATCTATTTCAAGATCTCCCGCAGCCCCAGAGTCCTGACCAGACGCAGGAGCGAATTGGGATGAATGTTCAGCTTGAGCGCAGCCAGCTTGTAGTCGCCGCCGGCCTCATCCCAGGCGCGCAAAATCAGCTGCCGCTTGGTATCGGTGACCGAAGACAGCAGGGCGCCCGGCGCGCCGGCCGGAGCGCCTCCGGATTCGAGCACGGTTTCCGGCAGATCGTCCGCGAGCAGCGTCTCTCCGTCTCCCAGCACCACGGCGCGCTCGATGGCGTTCTCCAGTTCGCGGACATTGCCCGGCCAGGAATAGGCCTTCAAGTATCCGAGCACTTCCGGGGCAATCTGCGTCACGCGCCGTTTACAACGCGCGGATGCGCGTTCGAGGAAATATGCCGCCAGCGCGGGAATGTCTTCGCGGCGCTCGCGCAACGGCGGCACATTGAGGGCCACGACGTTGAGCCGGTGAAACAGGTCTTCGCGGAACGCTCCGCGGCGGACTTCAGCCAGCAGGTCGCGGTTGGTGGCCGCGATCACGCGGACGTTCAGCTTCCAGGTGCGGGTTCCGCCGACGCGCTCGAACTCGCGCTGTTGCAGGACGCGCAGGAGCTTGGCCTGGAGGGGAGCTGCCAGTTCGCCGATTTCGTCGAGAAATACGGTGCCCCCTTCGGCGAGCTCGAGCTTGCCTTTTTTTTGCGCGACGGCGCCGGTGAACGCTCCTTTTTCGTGGCCGAACAGCTCGCTTTCGAGCAAGGTTTCGGTGATGGCGGCGCAGTTGATGGCGACAAACGGGGCCGCGGTGCGGGGGCTCTGGCGGTGAATGGCGCGGGCGACCATTTCCTTACCGGTGCCGCTTTCGCCGAGGACCAGGACCGAAGTTTCCGAGGCAGCCACCCGCGACACCATCTGCATCAGCTTGCGCAGCGCCGGGCTGTCGCCGACGATGCCGTCCTGGGCATCGCCGAGCCGCTCCAGCAACAGAGTCTTTTCGAGGTTGAGCGACTCGACCTCACGCACCGTCTCGAGGGCGATAGCGCCCAACGTGGCGACCGCCGCCAGCGTATCGCAATGCTCTTGCAGCCGCGACGACTCTTCCGGCGGGAAGCGGGCCACAATCACTCCGGCCAAGTCCGCACGCACGTACAACGGCACGGTCACCGTCCCGTTCATCGGATCGACGAGGGCGCTGGTAACGGCGGCTTTGCCAGCCTGCTGTTTCTCAGACACATCGCGTCCCAACTGCACCGAACCTCCGGTACACGGCACCAGATCGGAGATCAAGCGCAAGAGCTGCGCTTCCAGGGTGGAGCGCAGCGCCTCATTTTCCGAGGCCGCCAGCGCGCGAAACAGAAACAGCAGCGAACAGGCTTGCAGGAGTGCGTGCTGAGGTACGGTGGTATCCGGCGCGGCTCCGTCGCTATAAAGCAGCACGGTGGTGCCAATGGAGATCTGGTCACCGGGCTCGAGCCAATGCTCGGTGACGCGCATGCCGTTGACGAAGGTACCGGAGCCGGTGCGCTGATCGAGCAGCCGGTAACGCCCACCAGACGGACGGATGACGCAATGCTCCCAGGCCACGCCGGACTCGTCCAACCGAATGGTCGCGGCCGGCGCGCGGCCGATGCGCACTTCGGCGGGGCCGAGGGAAAACCGCTCGCTGAGGCGCGGACCGCTCACAACCAGGACTTCGGGATCCATCGAACGGAGTGTATCAAGCCAGAGGAGCGTCCGTGTAGCCGCGATACCCGGCGCCGGCGCTGGTATCCTGCGATGTGGGTGGATCACGTCAAGCTACTCGCGCGTCTCTATTGGCAGCCGGCGGCGGCTATGAGCGACATTCTGGATCGCGGCAGCCTGCTCTTCGCCAGCATCGCCGTGTGCGTTGTATCGTTTGCCCTGGCGCGTGGATTCGGAATTACGTTTTACACGCCGCTGCTCGTGCTGGCTGTATTCTACGTGCCAGGCACTCTGCTGCTTAGCCGGCTGATCGCGCGGCTGGGCGGTTCTTTCGGCGACGCCTTCCAGCGCGATTACGCATCGCTGCTGACGTGCACAGGCATGGCGTGGGCCGCCGCCAACCTGCCGCTGGCGGTGGCCGCCTGGATGGGCCCGGCCGAAATTCTGCTGTATCTGGCGGCGCCCGTCTATCTCTACTTCGCGGTACTGATGTTCTTTGCGGTGCGCACCGTGTTTGGCACGGAAAACCGGCAGGCGGCCGCGGCGGTAAGCCTCTCATGGATTTCGCTGGCCGCCGCCGGATTGTTGTGGGGTCCGCTGCGGTTCGTGCTTGGCTGGATTGCCTCTCCGTTCTTCCTGTTCTTTGCGTATTACTACCTGGCGAACGAGTTTCGCAATCTAGGCGGGGGCCTGCGCACGCGGCAAAATTTTCATCGCATGCTGCAGGCCGCGGCAGTCAACCCGCACGATGGCGAGGCCCAGTATCAGCTGGGGCTCATCTACCAGCAGCGCCGGCAGTACAGCGAGGCCATCCAGCGGTTCCAGAACGCGGTGGCGATCGATCCGAAAGAAACCGACGCCCATTTCCAGCTAGGCCGCATCGCGCGCCAGCAAGGCCGCCTCAATGACGCACTGGCGCATTATCAGAAGGTGCTCGATCAGGACGAGCATCACAGCCAGAGCGAAATTCTGCGCGAACTCGGCGCGATGTATATCGCGGTCCGGCAGTATGAAGACGCACGCCAGATGCTGGCCGACTACGTCGAACGCCGGCCGTATGATCCGGAAGGGCTCTACTACTACGGTCAGGCGCTGGAGGGGCTGAACGCGAGGCAACAGGCTCGCGAAATGTACGAGCGCGCCGTGGAGGCCGACCGCACGGCCCCGCGCTACCGGCGCCGTTTCACTGCGCGGTGGAGCCGGCTGGCGCAGAAGGCGCTGGGGCGGATAGGGTAGAGCCGGCGCGCGGAGGGTAGAATACGGGAGTGCCGAAGCCTCGATTGACGCTGCTCGCGGCCGTCAGTGGCTTGGGTCTGCTTTCGGCGCAGACAAAGGCGCCGGATCTCGTGATTGTCAACGCGCGGATTTACACCGTGAATCCGGCGATGCCCAGGGCCGAGGCCCTCGCGATCGGGGCGGGGCACGTGACGGCGGTGGGAACGAGCCGGGAGATCCGCGGCCTGGCTGGCGCGCAGACCAGGGTCCTGGACGCGGAGGGCCGAACGATTATTCCCGGCTTGCAGGACAATCATCTCCACAGCGCGGGCGGGGGCCCGGGCGTGGATCTCTCGAGCGCGCGCAGCCTGGAGGAGGTTTTGGGGCGCATCGAAACGCGCGTGAAGCAGGCCAAGGCCGGGGAAATCGTGACGACGAATGCGGATTGGCACGAAGCGCAACTCAAGGAACAGCGGCTGCCGTTCCGGAAGGATCTGGATGCGATTGCGCCGGATACACCGGTGGTTGTGATTCGCGGCGGGCACGAATATATTCTGAATTCCGCGGCGCTCACCAAGTGGGGGATCAGCAAATCCACGCCGGAGCCCCGGGGCGGGCGCATCACGCGCGACGAGAAGGGCGAGCTGAACGGGGAACTGGTGGACCGGGCCAAGGCGCTAGCGCCTCTCCCCGAGCCGGCGCCGCCCACGATCGAGTCACTGAGGGCGGAACATCAGAAGCTGAACGCGGCGGGGTTAACCAGCATCCGCTATCCGGGCGCGCCGATCGAGCATTACCGGTTGCTGCAAGAGATGGAAAAGCGTGGCTTGCTGACGATTCGCGTGAACCATCTGTTGCGGCCGGCCGCCGCGACGCCCGCGGCACTGAAAGGGCTGCTGGATAAGTGGGGCGTGAAGCCGGACGAAGGCGATGAGTGGCTGCGCAACGGCGGCCTCAAGTTCGCAGTCGATGGCGGATTCGAAGGCGGATGGATGACGGACCTTTACGCGAAGCCGTTCGACGAGGGGGGACGGTATCGCGGCATCAACACGCTACCGCTCGCCGAGTTCCGCGCGCTCGTTCAGGAAGCAAACCGCGGTGGCTGGCGCGTGGCCACGCATGCGGCGGGCGATGCGGCCGTCGACGAGGTGCTGGCGGGATATGAAGCGGCCGATGGGGAAAGATCGATCCGGGGCCGGCGCTGGTCCATCGAACACGCTTTCCTGCCGCGCGCGGATCAATTTCCCGAGATGAAGAAGCTCAGCCTGGCGATCTCGGTGCAGGATCATCTGTATCTGGCCGGCCCCAGCCTGGTGAAGATGTGGGGGCCCCAGCGCGCGGCCCGGGTGACACCAGTCCGCGCGTATTTGGATGAGGGAATCGAGGTTTCCGGCGGCACCGATTCGCCGGTTGTGCCGTATCCGCCGCTGTGGGTGTTCTATCACTGGGTTTCGCGCGAGACGATTGCAGGCGGCGTCCTCGGTCCGGATCAGCGCATTTCGAGGCAGGAAGCGCTCCGGGTGGAGACGCTGAACAACGCCTACCTGACATTCGAGGAAAGAATCAAGGGGTCAATTGAACCGGGGAAACTGGCCGATCTGGTGATGCTGGGGCAGGACATCATGACGATGCCGGCCGGAGAGATACCGTCGACGAAGGTGCTGATGACTATGGTGGGCGGGAAGATCGTCTATCAACGCGAGGGGTTCCAGGCTGCGATCTCGCGGCGTTAGCCGACGCCCGCGCTGACGCGTGGGGCAAGATTGCCGCGAAGTATAAGGATCAGGGCCGGCAGGAGCAAAGGGGTTAAAATACGGGGGTGCCGGCGATGACCAGCGCGGACGCGCAGCAACGGCTGAAGGAACTCGGGCCGTGGTTCTATGAGTTCGATCTGGGCGAATACGGGCGCACCACGTCGGAACTGCCTCCAGAGGTGCTGCCGATTCACCAGACGCGGCTGGCGATGGTGGAGCGCGTGGTGGACGAGCATTTTCGCGGGCGGCTCGAGCAGGTGCGCTGCATCGACGTCGGCTGCCATGAAGGTTTTTACACGGTCGCGATGGCGCGCAAGGGGATGCGGGAGGTTCGGGGAGTTGACGTCCGCGCGGCCAGTCTGGAAAAAGCGCGGTTTGTGGCAGAGGTGCTGGGGCTGCGGAATGTCACATTCGAGGAACGGAATGCGGAGGAACTGGCGGGCGCGCCCTACGATCTGTGTCTGTTTCTGGGGATCCTGTATCATCTGGAAAATCCGATTCTGTGCCTGAGGAACATCAGCCGCCTCACGCGCGAGGTCTGCCTTCTCGAGACGCAAGTGGTGGACGAAGTAGAAGGCGAGGCCGAATGGGGGGCGCGCGCGTGGACGCGGCCGTACCACGGGATACTGGCGCTGATTGACGAATCGGGTGAGTTCTACGAACAGAACAATAAAACGGGGGCGTCGCCGATCGCGACGTGCCCGTCGCCGAAAGCGCTCGAGTTCATGCTGCGGCAAGCCGGGTTCCGGCGGGTGGAGACGATCGAGCCGCCGCGCGACGCCTACGAGCAGCACAGCCGGGGCAAGCGCGTCGTCTGCGCGGCATATAAATAAGCACGATGGCCTCCGGGATGGAAACAGCAACCGTAGCATTCTGGCGCTCCGCCGAGGTTTTCTACCGGAAAGCGGAGGCCCTCGGGTATCCGGACATCCGAAATTATTACTGGTATCACACGGTGGAATTGCCGGGCGGACTGGTGACTCCCGGCCAATACGATTTCCGGGGGTCTCTCGGCGCCTTTCCGTTTCCCGCGGACATGCGCGGGTTACGCGTACTGGATGTGGGGTCGGCGACGGGATTTTTCGCGTTCGAGTTCGTGCGGCGAGGCGCCGAAGTGGTTTCGATGGAGCTGCCTTCGCTCGAGGCCCTCGACCGATTTCCAGGGCAGAGCGTCGAACAGTCGCTGGATAAGATCCGGAAGATGCTGGGCCATCAGGCGAAGGGCGAAGCGGGGGATCAGCCCAAATACAGCGCGCAGCAGATGTATTTCTACCTGCTGGAGGGGCCCTTCGAGTTCTGCCGGAAGCAACTCGGCGTTTCGGTGACGCGCTGCTATTCGCCGGTGTACGAGCTGACGCGCGCGAAGGCGGGAGGCTCTTTCGATCTGGTGTTCGTGGGCGACGTCCTGCTGCACACGCTGAATCCGCTGGAGGCGTTAGCGGCGATTGCCCCGTTGTGCGGCGGAAGTCTGGTGCTCTCGCAAACGATTCCCGAGGCGGAGGAGGGGCAAGCGGCGATGCTGTACGTGGGTGGCGACTCGCTCGATTCGGATGAAGTGAGCTGGTGGCTGCCGAACAAGCCCTGCATGATGGCGCTGCTCAGGAAGTTGGGCTTTCGCACGGTCAGCGACATGGGCACGCATAGCGGGGCGCTGCGCCCGTCCGGACACGAATACAGGCGCACGATTCTGCGGGCGGAAAAATAGGCGGCGCGGGCTATTCGCCGCTTCGCTCGCGCTTCTGGCGTAATCGAAACTCCTCGGCGCGTTTTCCCAGATCGGCCCACAACCGGGGATCGACGTCCTGGGGACCGGGATGCATCGCGCCGTCGCGCTTGGCATAGCGTGGAAACACGAGCTTTTCCAAAGTAACTTTGCCGAAATAGCGCTCGGGTTCGCCGACGAGAACGTGCGCGTGCGGACGGGCGATGACGCGCAGGCCGGCGCTCCGCATCATGGCCGGAAGGGCGGAATGATTGGGCAGCCACCAATTGGTGGGGTCGTTGCCGTAGCGCTCCTCGATAAACGCCAGCTTGGGAAATGCCGGGCTGAGCAAAATGTCCTCGTTGGTGTACCGCTCGTAGTTCTGTTTGCGCGGGGCCTCTTCGGCTTCGCCTCCGATCACGGCGGAAGCGATGAACAGACGCTGGCGGGTCATTTCGGCGGCGCGGTCGAGGACGAGGCCGGGGTACTTGAGGTGATAGAGCAACCCGAGAAGAAGGACGTAATCAAATCGCTCGTCGGTGGTGAGGCAATAGGTGTGAGCATCGTCATTGACGAGCTCGATGTCCAATTGGAATTGACGGGCCGCGAAATCGGCCTGCCGCAAGAATTCGCGATAGGGGTCGACGAGAACGCAGCGGGCGGCTCCGCGCTGCTTCATTCTGATCGAAAAGTAGCCAGCGTTACCTCCCAGATCGAGCACGGTGGAACCGGAAAGGTCTTGGGGAATGTACGGCTCGATGAGCCGCCAGCGGTTCTCGGGCAGATATCCAGGCTCCTGGCCGTCGCCGGTCCAGAGTCCGTTCGGCAACTCGAAATGCTGATACCACCAGCCGAGGGTATCCAGTTCCCTCTGCACAGAATCGAGATCTGATTTCATTTCCTTTTATGGTAGACGAGAGCTCAGCGTCAGGCCTTTCGCCAGAGCCATGCGTTGGGCCAGTAGGTGATCGCTTCGCGGAGTGGTCCGCGATTGATGCGCCAGGCGGGCGGATGCATCGCGAACTCCGGATGATGGGCCAGGAATTGGCGCGCGGCGGTGGCAGGATTGTCGTCAATCCAACTGGCAGCGCCGCCGGGAACATCGGCCAAGTCGCGCATGACGCCGTCGGTAGCGATGATGCAGGAGCCGGGCGTCACGAGCGGGGCATAGGTCTCCAATTCGCGGGCCACGTGGGCGCAGGAGTGGTCGGAATCGAGAATCACGAGAACCGATTCGCCGGGGCGGACGTGGCTCCGCACTTGCGCGACGGTGGCGGGAGCGGTGGAGTCGCCTTCGACGATGGCGATGCGAGGCGAGAGGCGGTGGCTGGTGAGAGCGGAGCGGGTGTCGCTGTCAAGGCTGCGGTCGATGCCGATGACGCGGCCTTTGCCGAGGGCTTCGCACAGGGTGGCATGAAACAAGAGAGACCCACCGAGATGGATACCGGTCTCGATGATGACGTCGGGCCGGAGGGAGGATACGACCTCCTGGAAGCGCACCAGATCTTCGGGCAATTGGAGGATGGGCTGTCCGCACCAGGTGAAGGTGTAATAGTAGGCGAGAGCCCAACCGACGCGCACCCACTCGCGGCTCAGAATTTCGAAGGCTTCGGGGCTGAAGAGAGGGATGGAACCGTCGCCTTCGCGTGTCAGAGTGCGGCCTTCCGTGTCGATGGTGAGCTTCGTAGGAGAACCTCCAGCGGTGCCATTTTAGCAGGGCACTTGGAGGGGCTCGTTGCCAGAGTGGCGAAGAACCGGCGCCGTCACGAGCGCGGCTGAAGCGCGACAGCATGCACTGAAACGGTGCAGGGGAGGCGCATATAGCCTTGGATGGGTTTGGGGCCGGCGAGGACGCGAAGGGACGCGGCATTTTCGGCCATATCGCAGAGACGGAACTCCACCCAGTCGCCGTCGGCGATCGCGGGAGTGAACGAGAAGTGAGCCGGCGCCAGTTCGGGGAGCTTCCAATGGAAGTCGAACGTACGGACTTCACCGGGAGCCATGGGGGCCACAGGAATGTTTTGGCGGGAGGTATTCGTGCCGGAAAAGTCGACTCCCTGGCCGGTGCGCATCAAGAGGCCGACGACGGGCGCGTCGATCGGTTCGGTGGCGCGGACGCTGACGCGGACGACGATTTCGGCGGGGGTCTGGATCGAGTCGAGGGGCCGGCCTGCGCGGTCGACGACCTCGATACCGAGCAGCTCAGCGCGGCCGTCGCCATAGCGGGGCGTTCCCGTGGGGATTCGGCGCACGACTTCCGGGGGAGAGTCAGGGACGCGGCGCACGTGGGCCGCGGCGGCCTGCCGGCTGCGCCAGCGCTCGGAATCCTTGTCGAGCAGAGCGGCCAGGTAGCGATGCGCGATGCCGGTGACATCGCCGAGCTCGCGGATGCAGCCGCCTTCCAGCCACAAGGCACGGTGGCCGATTTCCTTGATCTCGCCGACGTCGTGGGTGACGTAGACGATGGTGACGCCGCGCGCGCGCAATTCGTGGATCTTCCGCATGCAGCGGTGGCGGAAGTAGACATCGCCGACGGCGAGCGCCTCATCCACGACGAGGATTTCGGGGTTCAACTGGACAGCGATGGCGAAGCCGAGCCGGACGACCATGCCGCTGGAATAGGTTTTGACCGGCTGATCGATGTACGCGCCGATCTCGGCGAAATCGAGGATGCCGCCGACGGACTGCTCGACGTCGCGCGGCGAGAGACCGAGCAGCGCGCCGTTCAGAAACAGATTCTGGCGGCCGGTGAATTCGGGATTGAAGCCGGCGCCGAGCTCGAGCAGCGCGCTCAACCGGCCATGGATCCGCACAGATCCGGACGTGGGCTCGAGAATTCCGGCGATCAGCTTCAACAGGGTGCTCTTGCCGGAGCCGTTCTCGCCGACGATGCAGAACGTTTCGCCTTTCTTGATTTCGAGGGTGATATCGCGCAGCGCCCAATGCTCGCGGTAGAAATGGCGGCGGCCGAGCCAGGCGGCTTCCTTGAGGCGGTCGCCGGGCTTCTGGTAGAGCTTGTAGAGCTTCGAGACGCCGTCGATCTCGATCATGCTACCGATGGTAGCGCGATAATGTGGCTATGGCCGGCGGATGGCATGATGAGGTCTGAAGGGCGCGCGATCGCCGTGATGGCGGGGGCGCTGCTGTTCGCGGGCGGCCTGCCAGCGGGCGCTCCGCGCGATTACAGGGATAAAGTCGGAGTCTACGTGTGGGGGAAACTCGGGGGCGGGCTCGACGCGGTGACGGCCGATATCAAGAAGCTTGGAGCCGACCGCGTGGTGCGGGTCTACATCGGGCCGGGCGCGTTGTGGGATCCAACGGGGAAGGCAGACAACTCGCCGCTCGACGTGAAAGTCCGGCGGCCGGACTACCAAGCCTTTCTGGCGGGCTTTCCGGTGGTGATGCTGACCAGCTACGACAGCGCGTCGTGGGACCACTACAAAAAAGAGCGGCTGGACGCGCAGCACCTGGCAGCAACGAAGGAGGAATTCCGGCGGTTCGCCAGGGAGCTGGCGAAGACACCGGGGCGCAAGATCATCTCGAATTGGGAATTCGAGAACGATTGCACGCTGGCGCAATGGCCGGCGTGCCGGGAATATTATCAAGCGCGGCTGGACGGGATCGCGGAAGGACGCAAGCAGGCGAAGGCAGGGGGATATCCAGGCGAGATTTTCACCGCGTTCGAATTCAACGTGGTCCCGGGGTTCCAAGGGAAGAAATCCGGGATGGCGGACTTCGCTCCGCAGCTCAAAGGAGTGGATTTTCTTTCGTACAGCGCGTGGTGGTCGATCGGATGGGATGCGGATAAGGCCAAGGTTTACAAAGATTTCGCGTACCTGGCGGGGTTCTTGCGGAGTGCGGCGGCGGAGCGGAAGCTGCCGGCGCGGCTGATTATCGGAGAGTTTGGAGAATACTGGAACGTGCACCCGGACGGCGCGCGGCTCAAGGCGCTGGTGGATGCGAGCCTCGATAACGGGGTCGAATACCTGTTTAACTGGGTGTTGTACGACCAGCCGGGGAATAAAGATGAATGGGGCCGCGACGCTTCGCACTTCGGCAAATACCGGCTTGACCGCATGCTGACACCGCAGGGCGAAGCATTCCGCCACTGGTTTCAATCACAATGACTCTGCCGGTAACGGGCTCGGCGGCCGCTGCGCCCGCCGTTCGGAAAAAGGCCGGCAGCCGGATCTCCGAACTCGACGGTTTGCGCGGCATTGCCATTCTGCTCGTTCTGGTATTTCATTTCACGCCGCGAAGCGGGCCGCTGTTCTTCATGGCCCATGTGTTCCAGCTAGGGTGGACGGGCGTCGATTTGTTCTTTGTGTTGAGCGGGTTTCTGATCACCGGGATTCTGGTGGACACGGTGGGACACCGGTCTTACTATCGCAACTTCATCGTACGGCGCTGCCTGCGCATCTTCCCGGCGTATTATGTTTCGCTGGTGATCTGCTGCATCCTGACGTACTACCCGTTCGCGCCGCGATGGGGAGAGTTTCTGCACGCGGGCGGATGGTGGTACGCGACGTATCTGGGGAATGTGAAGGTGTTCCTGGATGCAGCATGGCCGGGGCTGGCGATTCTGACGCCGCTGTGGTCTCTGCAAGTGGAGGAGCAGTTCTACCTGACGTTTCCGCTGCTGGTCTGGGCGGTCCAACGCCGGACTTTGGGAAAGGTGTTGGCTGTCTCGGTGGTAGTGGCGTTGGGATTGCGGGTGGCGCTGTCAGTGGCGCTGCCGAAGAACATGCTCGGTGTCTACACGTTGATGCCGTGCCGGATGGACGCGCTGGCGATGGGCGGACTGATCGCCATCGCGGAGCGCGAGCGGCCGGAGTGGCTGCAGAGCCGCTGGATCGGATGGATGACGCTAGCCGCCGCCGCGACGGTCACGGCGGTGGTACTGTTCTACTCCGACAGCGATCCGTGGCCGTTCGGGATGCGGACAGTGGGGTATACGGCGATCGACCTGGTGTTCGCCGGGATTCTTGTGATGTTGATGCACTGGCGGCAGCCGTTCCTCCTGCGGATCTGCCGGTGGCGGTTCCTGGTTTGGGTGGGAACGATCTCCTACGGGATGTATCTGCTGCACATGCCGGGAGAGTTGATTGGCCGGATCCTGTCCGCGCACGTGGTAAAGCTGGCGCCTTCCGGCACGGCGGAGTTTTTTGTTTCGATGGGGGTGACGCTGGTGCTGGCGTGGATTTCGTGGACGGTGTTCGAGTCGAGGATTTTGAGGCTGAAGGAAAAGTTTACGGTACGGTGAACGGGCTAGCCTTTGGGCTCGAGGATGAAGGTCGGGGCGATGCCTTCAGCGGAGGAAAAGCCGCTGGCACCGCTGGAAAGCCAGCTGGAGCAGCCTTGGACCTTACCCATGTAGGCGTGGGGGCGCACATCGACTTGCAACTCACGGAATTCCATGAGGCCAAACGTCATGACCGGGAAGACTGAGCGCACGGGCTGGACGCGCTCCTGGACCACGTAGGGTGTGCGGAGGGCCTGCTTGAGGGCGCGCTCCCAGCCGGTATCGTCCATTTCGGAGCCTTCGTAGGTGTGCAGGTCGCTGTAATCGTCATTCGGCTTCAGCGTCAGGCGCTCCCGGTTGCGCGTGATGAATTCGGTGAGATCGATGGTCTTCTCGTCGTACGTGGTTTTAGTGGACGCCACCAGACGGGTCCACGGCACGTGCTCGCGGATCGCCTTGCGCTCGGCCGCCGGAAATTTGGAGACCAGGGCTTCGTCGGTCAGCAGGCCGAACATGGCTTTCTTGTGAGCGAGTTCCGAGCGGAAGCTGTTTACCACACAGACGGTGCGGTCGCGATAGGCCTGCACCAGGGGGTGGTTCAAGTCGAAGCGAATGAGGAACTCCTGGACACCGACGCGGCGGTAGACCAGGTTGATCTCAAAGGGCCCGCGGCGGAGAACACCGTTCCGGTATTCCAACTGCTCGGGAGAGACAATCTCGACCGCGTATCCTTCGTCGCGGAAATAGTCGCGCAATACCTTGTATTCGCCCTCGCCGGAGTTAAACGGCGAGCGGAACTCGACAATGGCGATGTTCGGTTTCCTGGCGCCGCCGAACTGCTTGTAGGCTTTCAAGAGCGCGTGCAGGAAATGCTTGCGGCCGCCCACTTTCGCCAGCGAGTAGCGTTTGCGCAATTCCTTAACCGGAGGCGTATCGTAAAACAGGTCAGCGAGCGTCTCGGCGTATCCGGCGCCTGCCGGCAGGTCGGCATTGTACTGCACGAAATGAAGATGTCCGTTCTGGACATGGGTATCCAGACGGGCGGCGACCTGGAGCGAGGGATATCCTGGGTCGATCGAGGCCAGCATTTTTTCGGCGGGCAGCAATTCGAGACGCGAAAGCAGCGCCGGGCTGGTTAACACCATCTGTTCCATACGCCCAATGGCGCCGAGCAACGCTTCGCTGGTCTTGACTAAGTTGTCGTATTGACGCCGGGAGATGAGGTTGGGCCGCAGGAAGGGGCAAATCAACCTTCCGCCGGAAGAAAGACCAGTTTCTTCCATGCGGTGATGGAGCGCTTCGGCCCAGGCAACGTCTTTGTATGGGCCGCTTTCCAGTGACTTATTGTATCTGACGACAGCGTCGTCCAAGTAGGACATGGTCGACTTAGGGAACCTACTCCCAAGAGTATCCCACACCGGCGTCGAAAACGGTAGGTTTACTTCTGCGGTAGTTCTTGTAAATATTTGAAAATTAAAGGTTTATATAGATAATCAAGAATGGGAGAGAAAGAACAGAACACCACGGCCGGGCCCAAAAACCGAATCGAAAAGGGAGTTGGGGTCCGCTTCGATTTTACTTCTGACCGGTCTCCTTCGCGAGGCGCACGCGAGCGCTCTCTAACTTCTTCGTAATCTTGCCGACGTCGTCGGGGTCGTTGTCCGCAGGAGCGCCGGCCTGATATCGGCGCAAGGAAGTTTGCCACTCGGCGATGGCTTCCTTGGTCTTGCCCATCTTGAGATAGAGGTCGCCCAAGTGGTCGTGCACGGTGGGGTCGTCTCCCATTCGCTCGTTGGCACGCAGGAGCGGAGCCTCGGCCTCTGTCAATTTGCCTTGCTGATAGTAGACCCAGCCCAAGCTATCCAGGTAGGCCGGATTGTCGGGGTCCAATTCCAACGCCTTGGCGACGAACTTCTGAGCTTCGTCGAGGCGCAGATTCCGGAAAGCCAGCATATAGCCGAGGTAATTGAGCGCACCGGCGTTATCGGGGTCCAGTTTCAACACTTGACGGAATTCGGTCTCGGCGGCGTCATAATTTTTCATGCGCTCATGCATAGCGCCGCGGGTGAACAGCACCTGTACCTTTTGATCGTCGGATTTGGCGAGGGCTTCGGCCTGATCGAGGACTTTGGCTTGCTCGGAGAAGCGCTTGCCCTTATCTAAGATTCGGGCGAGAGCGAGCTGGGTGTCGAAATCAGGGCCCGCTTTGAGAAGGCCGCGGACCTCACTGGCCGCTTCATCGGCTTTGCCGCGGTCGGCCAGCACGGAGGCGTGGGCCATCACGACCATTTTTTCGTTGGGGAATTTTTTCTTGGCGGCGTCGGCTTCCTTGAGGGCGTTGTCGTAGTCCTTGGCGCTCTGGTAGGTCTCGACGATCTGCACGGCGACGCGCGGGGCGCCGTCGGCATCGAGCGGGGTGATCTGGCGGAACGCATCGATGGCCGGCTGATACTGGCCGGCTTTGACGTAAAGGATGCCGAGTTTCTCGAGCAGCAAGGCACGATTGGCGGATTCTTCGGCCGAATAAGTTTTGCGGGCGGTCTCTTCAAGCAGGCCTTTCAAAGAGGCGATGGCTTGCTCGGTCTTGCCTTGTGCTTCGAGAAGGGAGATTTCGGCGTCGCGCACGGTCAGATTGTCGGGCTCGATGGCCTTCGCCCGCCCGAGGGCCTCCTGGGCCTTGGGGAAATCACGCTTGGCGCGATAAATCTCGCTGATCCGCACCCACAACATGGCGTTGCGGGCATCTTCCATGGAAAGCTGCTGATAGATTTTGAGAGCCTCATCATACTGGCCGGAGGCGAACAAGTCCTGCGCGAGATTCCGCTGCAGGCGGCCGTCATCGGGCGACAGTTCCAGGGCGCGCTTGAGCGCGTCGGCGGCATTCTTGAAGTCGCGCATCTGCTCGTAAGCAGTAGCCAGGACGACCAGCGTGCGCTCGTTGGGCCGCTTGTCGGTAGCGGATTTCAGCTTTTCGACGGCCTTGTTGACATCGCCGACAGTCAGATAGAGCTGCGCCAGTTGGGTGAGTGCATCCTCGTTATCCGGTTCGGCCTTGAGCGCATTGTTGAGAGCTTTTTCGGCTTCGACCGAGTTGGCGGAAACGCGGTAGAGGCGGCCGAGCATGACCCAACTGTCGGCATCGGTCGGATCCTTTTCGGTTACCTTTTGGAACTGTTCCATGGCGCGACGCAGGAGGTTCTCGTCGATTTTGCCCTGCTGCGGATCGCCGAGCTGGCGCACGTAGACGCGGCCGAGCATGCGCCGGGCATCCAGGTTGTCCGGATTCTGCTTCAGCATGTCCTCGGCCTGGGTAGCAGCATCGCGCAGGCGGTTCGTCTGGATGTAGAGATCGGTTAGTTCGTCGAGAACGACCTTGGAGGAGGGATCGAGTTTGAGCGCCTCCTGATAGAACTGAATGGCCTTGGAAACATATTCCCGGCTATTTCCGGATGAGCCCGCCAATTCCATATAGAGGCGGCCCATGGCAAAGTTGTAATATGCGCCGGCGCGTTTATCGG
>CAYTJD010000138.1:0-37961 GCA_964438005.1 uncultured Solibacteraceae bacterium
GAAGACGCGGGAGAACTCGCCAACCGTTAATCGTGCGAGGCTATCCAACGTCAACTGGCAGAGCCGTGCGTCGCGCAGTTCTCACGGAATCTGCACCGAGGCGGTCAGCGGAGTCTGCTGCGACGAGCCGCCGACAAACACCCGGTAAGTTCCCGGCACCAGTTTCCAATCGTCGCGGTCCACATCGAAGATCGAAAGGTACAGCGGATCGAGTTTCAACGTGACGCTTTTCGATTCGCCGGCAGCGAGCGGTACTTTGTCCCAAGCCACGAGGCGCTTGGGCGGCTCGTTCGTACCGGGCGGAAGACTCGCGTAGACCTGGACGACTTCCGCGCCGGCGCGCGTTCCGGTGTTTGTGACGGCGAACATCACATCATGCGCCGTCGCCCGCAGGCCGGAATACGCGAACGTGGTGTAGGAGAGACCGTGGCCGAAGGCGAACAGCGGCTGTCTGTCGCGCGCCTCAAACCATTTGTAACCGACCTGAAGGCCCTCGCTGTAACGGATGTCGAAGGAAGCTTGCATAAGGACCCGCGACGAGCCCACGACCCTGGAGACGGCGGCCGGCATTGAGGAGCCCGGCACCTCGGGGTGCGGCAGATCGGCCTCGCTTTTGGCGAACGTAACCGGCAGCTTGGCCGACGGATTGACGGCGCCGAACAGAATGTTGGCAATCGCCTCGCCGCCGCGGATGCCGGGGAACCAGGCCTCCAGCACGGCGTTCACTTCGCCGACCCACGGCATCGCCACCGGGCCGCCGGTTTCCAGAACGACGATGGTGTGCGGGTTGGCCGCCGCCACGGCGCTCACCAACTGGTCCTGGTTGCCCGGCAGAGTCAGGGACAGATCGCGGCCTTCGCTCGATGGCTGGTTCACGAGCACGATCGCCGCCTCGGAGCGCTGAGCCAACGCGGCCGCCGCCGCGACATCCGTCCCATCGCTGTACTCGATTCTCGCCGCCGGCACCTTGGCGCGGATCGCCTTCAATGGGGAAGAGGGATACCAAACCGCGGCGGCGCCGAAGATGGCTTCGGCTTCGCTGCCCGGCCGGTTGGCAGTCTGATGCGGCACTGCGTTTCCACCCGGCGGATCGACCTGCGCCGAACCGCCGCCGGAAAGGACTCCTACGTCGGCGTGCGATCCGATGACCGCGATCGATTGGATTTCGCGTGCATTCAGCGGCAATTGGCCGTTGGCGTTCTTAAGCAGAACCGTACCCTGTTCGGCAAAGTGTTGCGCCCGTTCCAAACCGCCCAACACATCGACCACCCGCTGCACGGGCGGGTTGTCGACGATGCCGACGGCGAACTCGGTCCGTAGAATCCGCCGCACCATATCATCCAGGCGCGCTTGAGGCACCGCGCCACGCTCCACGGCTTTCTTGAGAGCGTCTCCGAAATAGACTCCGCCGGGCTGTTCCTGATCGAGGCCCGCCAACGCCGCCTTCACTGTGCTGTGCGTGCCGCCCCAGTCCGAGATGACAAACCCCTGAAATCCCCAGGCCTTTTTCAATACTTCATTCAGCGTGTAATTGTTCTCGCACGCATAGTCGCCGTTGATCCGGTTGTAGGCGCACATCACGGCGCCGACACCCGACTCTTTGACGCCGATCTCAAACGCCAGCAGGTCGGTTTCCCGCATCGCCCGATTGTCTAGAATCACGTTGGCGACGTGACGCCCGGTCTCCTGATCGTTAAACGCGAAGTGCTTGATGTCGCCGATGACACCTTGCTCCTGAATCCCCTTGATGAACTGGGCGACCATTTTCCCCGCGAGAATCGGATCCTCGCCCTGGTATTCGAAATTGCGCCCGTTGCGCGGCTCGCGTGTGATATTGACACCTCCGCCGAGCGAGACGTTGTAGCCCTGATCGCGCAATTCGCGGCCAATCAGGGCGCCGTATTCGTGGGCCAGGTTCAGGTCCCAACTGGCGGCTTCGGCAAGCGTCGATGGCAGCGCCGTGGAATAACGGCTGCGGGCCGCGCCCCGCGTGACGCCCACGGCGGAATCCGCCATATTGAGATCGGGAATGCCGAGACGCGGAATGCCGGGCACGTAGCCGGCGCCCCCGTTGGAGCGGGCCAAGACCCCGGCGGCGGCCTCTTGCGGAGTGGTGTCGTAACCCACCATGCCGCCTCCGTGCACCATCCGGATCTTTTCGTCCAGGGTCATCTGCTCGAGAACCAGATTGGCCCGCTGATCCGGCGAGAGGGTTTTGTCCATCCAGGGATGTTGTGCCGCCGGCGCCTGCGCAAACAACGACGAGAATACGACCGCAAGTATCCCGCAGAGGACCGCGGGCAGCGCCAGCCACCCGGCGGCAATGTAGAATTTATTCATAAACAAACCTGAAACTCCTTATTAACACCATTGCGGGAAGCTTGTATAGGCGGCGCGGCATGTTGCGGCGGCGTGCGCCAGTTACTATAGTGCGGTTTCAGAGTGCCGGAGCCGCGGCCGCACGCTCCGGCCCCGCTCGCCTCGCCGAACGACTCGCTTTTGGGAAAGGTCCTCATGCAATACGGCTACTTTGACGACCAGCGGCGGGAGTACGTCATCACTCAGCCGGACACTCCGTTGCCCTGGATCAACTATCTGGGATGCCAGGAATACTTCGGCCTGATTTCGAACACGGCGGGCGGTTACTCGTTCTATCGCGATGCGCGCCTCCGCCGGCTCACGCGCTACCGGTACAACCACCTGCCGCTCGACCGGGGAGGGCGCTACCTTTATCTGCGTGATGACGAAAGCGGCAGATATTGGTCTCCCTCGGGCGCGCCGACAAACTGCGATCTCGAGCAGTACAGCTGCCGGCACGGCATGGGTTATAGCGTGATCGGCTCGGTGTATCAGGGCATCTCGGCGCACACGCGCTATTTCGTGCCGCTGGATGAGACGCTCGAAATCTGGCAATTCACCGTGATCAACCAGAGGCCCCGGCCTGCGTGGCTTTCGATTTTTTCTTGCATTGAATTTTGTTTGTGGGACGCCCAGGACGACGCCACCAACTTCCAACGAAATTTCAGCATCGGAGAAGTGGAGATCGCGGACGGCGTCATCTATCACAAGACGGAATACCGCGAGCGCCGCGACCACTTCGCCTGGTTCGCGTGTTCGGAGCCGGTGGAGGGATTCGATACGCAGCGGGAGGCGTTCTTCGGCCCCGCACGAGGCTGGGAGCGGCCGTTGGTGGTGGAGCGGGGGGCATCGGCGAACTCGGTGGCCCACGGCTGGGCCCCGGTCGGCTCGCATCACGTCCGGCTCCGGCTCGAACCCGGCGAGACGCGCCAGGTCCTGTTCTTATTGGGCTATCACGAAAACCCGAAAGACCACAAGTTCGACCCGCCGGACTCACAGACCCTCAACAAGAAGACCGTGCGCCCGATCATTGCGCGATACCGCGATGTCGCGGCCGTGGATGCGGCCTTCTGCCGTTTGCGCACCTACTGGGACGGCTTGCTGGGCGTCTGCCAGGTGGAGACCCCGAGCGTGCATGCCAACCGCATGGTCAATATCTGGAACGCGTATCAGTGCATGGTGACGTTCAACCTGTCGCGGTCGGCGTCGTTCTACGAATCCGGGATCGGACGCGGCCTGGGATTCCGCGACTCGAACCAGGACCTTCTCGGCTTCGTCCACGTGGCGCCCGAGCGCGCCCGGCAGCGCATTCTCGATCTCGCGGCGACACAGCTTCCAGGCGGAGGCGCCTATCACCAGTACCAGCCGCTGACGAAGAAAGGCAATAACGAAATCGGCGGCAATTTCAATGACGACCCGCACTGGCTGATCCTGGGAGTCGCGGCTTACCTGAAAGAAACCGCCGACTGGAGCATTCTCGATCAGCCGGTGCAGTTTGATAACCAGCCGGGTTCGGAGCAACCCCTCTACGAGCATCTGCACTGCAGCTTCCGCTATACGCTCGAGCGGCTGGGTCCGCACGGTCTGCCCCTGATCGGTCGTGCGGACTGGAACGATTGCCTCAACTTGAACTGTTTTTCCGAGACCCCCGGCCAATCGTTCCAAACGACCACGAATAAGGACGGCAAGGTGGCCGAATCGGTGTTCATCGCGGGTTTATTTGTGCTCGCGGCTAAGGAACTGGCGGCGATCGCCTGCCGCCGCGGCGCGCCCGCCGACGCCCAATGCTGCCTCGACGCAGCCACGCGCATGACGGCGGCGGTGAATTCGCACGGCTGGGACGGCTCGTGGTTCGTGCGCGCGTACGATGACTTCGGCCGCAAAGTCGGATCGAAGGAATGCGCGGAAGGTCAGATTTTCATCGAGCCGCAGGGCTTCTGCGTGATGGCCGGAATCGGCCTCGACGACGGGCGTGCCCGGGAGGCGCTCGACTCGGTGCGGCGCCATCTCGCCACGCCCCACGGCATCGTGCTGCAGCAGCCCGCCTACTCGCGATACTACCCGCACCTGGGCGAAATCTCCTCGTATCCGCCGGGCTATAAGGAAAACGCCGGAATCTTCTGTCACAACAATCCGTGGATCATCATCGCCGAAACCATGACTGGCAACGGCGGCGGCGCGTTCGACTATTATCTCTGCATCAACCCCTCGGCGCGCGAGCCGATCAGCGAGGTGCACCGCAACGAGCCGTATGTCTATGCGCAGATGATCGCCGGGCGGGACGCCCCCACTCACGGAGAAGCCAAGAACTCCTGGCTGACCGGCACGGCAGCATGGAATTACTACGCGGCTACCCAGTGGATCCTGGGAATTCGGCCCGAATATGACGGCCTGCGCATCGCGCCGGTGATTCCGGAAGGATGGCCGGGATTCCGGGCGCTGCGGAAGTTCCGCGGGGTCACGTACAACATCGAGGTCCACCGCCAAGGGCCGGGCAATCGCGTGAGCCTGCGTGTGGACGGCCAACCGCTTGGCGTCGATATCGTCCCCCCTCCTATGGACAGCCGCGCGCAGGTAGCTGTTGAAGTCGCGATCGGTTAGCTAGGCGGCGGGCATCACGGAAGTCGGGTGCTCCCAAGACGTGCTCTCCGTTTCGATCGTTTTCAGGTGATCGTACCAGGTAAACTTCAGGATGGCGGACGTAACCAGTATGACAGCCAAGGCGACGAGCGCATGGTCGAGCCGGCGAATCACCAGATAGACCGGAAAGGCCACCAGGCTGGTCTGCCACGCGATGCCGACCACAATATTGGCCACGTCGCGCGCGAAATCCGGGTTAGGACGGAAGGACGGATTCTCGCGCTTCACCTTCTCGCGGATCGGTCCCCAGAAACCCCACGGGCGCACGCGGCGATAGAACGATTTGAGCACCTCCTCGTCCTCCGCCGGCGTCAGCAATGTTCCCAGCAGGCAGCCGGCCACGGAAATCGCAAGAATCAGCGGAAAGGCATTTAAGGGAGAGACGTGGGGCAAGGCCACCGGCACCACAATCGCCGCCGCAATTCCACCCGCCATTCCCCAGAAATAGCCGAAGCCGTTGAAGCGCCACCAGTACCACTTCAGGACGTTCGATGCCGTATAGCCGCCCCACAGCGCGGAGACAATCCACTTGATTACAGCGTCGATCGAACCAACAAACCAGCCGAACGAGACGCCCAGCACCACGACTCCGAACGACGCCACATAGCTCAGCCGGACGCACGTTCGTTCGCTCGCAGACGGATTGAAGAAACGCCGGTACAGATCGTTGACTAGATACGGCGGCGCGGCGTTCACCGTGGCGGCGAAATTCGACATGAACGCGGCTAACAGCCCAGCCAGCAACAACCCCAGCAAACCCGCCGGCACGAACTGGCTGAGCGCGTGGGGCAGAATCAGCTCGAAGTCCATATCTGTGCCCATGGCGCGTATGCGGTCGCTGTAAAACGCCAGAGCCAGGATGGTGAGCCCGGTAATCATAAAGTAGCGAGGGACATTGAGCACAACGTTTACCACCGCGCTCATCATGCAGGCTTCGCGCGGATTGCGCGTCGACAGAACGCGTTGCATATCGTAATTGGGGGCCGGTCCGGCGGCGCTGATCAGGATGCCCTTGAACAGCATCATCACGAAGAAGAAGCCGAAAAGCCCGTAGCCATCTTGCTCGATTTTGGTATTGGCGGCGGCGATGAGGCCGGACCAATCGAGATTCAGCCGCCATCCAAAGAATAGCTGGTCCCATCCCGGCGGCACCACGCGGTGGAGCGCCTCGGGGCTGACGCGCGCGATGGCGATCAGGCCCACCGCGACGGACGCCACCGAGAGAATGCAGAACTGCAGAACTTCGGTGATCACGACACTGAACATGCCGCCCTTCACCACGTAGAACGTCGTGAGGCCCATCAGGATGAGCGCGTACTGGTTGGCGGAAAGGTGCCAGGGCAGAAAGTCGGTGGCAAATTTGCCGATACCTTTGAACCCGTACGTCAGGAATCCGATCACGCTCACCAGGGCATAGATCACCACGATCAGGTGCGAGAGGCGCGCGCCGCGCGTATCGCCGAATCGGGTCCGGATCCATTCTGCGCCTGTGGTGACGTTGGAGCGCCGCAGCCAGGCGGAGAGAAACACCATGAGGAAGATCTGGTTGAACACGGGCCACAACCAGGGAATCCAGATGCTCTTCAGACCATAAATGAAGAGGAGATACACCAGCCACATGGTGCCCGCGATATCGAACATGCCGGAAGCGTTCGAGACGCCCAGCAAATACCAAGGCAGCGTGTTTCCGCCGAGGAAGTAGGCTTTCGTGTCGCGGGACGCGCGGTGCGAAACCCAATAACCCACCAGGACGGAGATCAGCAGGTACGCGAGTATGATCAGGACGTCGATGCCATGCAGTGTCACGACATTCTCCCGAACGCGGCCCATCGACCACGGACCGCGGCGGATCATGCGATGGCATCAACTGGGTCGCGTTTCTAGCCGATGCGCAGAACGCCGCTCGTTTAGCCGCTGTTCCACGCAGCAATAACACTAACAGACCCGTTATTATTGTATTAAACTTTGCCGCCGTACGCCTCTCATACCTCGTCCTGGCCCGGTTCGACTTCGGGAAGCACGTCGTCGCGGCCGGCCATCCAGACATACAAAGTCGGAAGCAGAAAAATACTGATGAGCAGCGCGGCAATCAGGCCGCCGACGATGACAATGGCGAAGGGACGCTGGGAGTCCGACCCGATTCCATGAGACACGGCCGCCGGGAACAGGCCAAGCGTCGCCACCAGGCTGGTCATCATGATAGGCCGCAGACGCAGAACCGCGCCCTCCACGGCGGCATCCACGATCGTATGACCACGCGCCCGCAGTTGGTTGATGTATTCGAGCATGATGACTCCGGTCTGCACACAGACACCGAACAAAGCGAGGAAGCCCACTCCGGAGGAAACACTGAAGTTGGTGTGCGTGAGAAGAAGGGCGAATAAGCCCCCGATTGGAGCCACCAGCACGTTGACCATGATGAGCAGGGCCCACTTGAGCGAACCGAACACCGTATACAGAATGATAAAGATTGCCAAAATAGTAAGAGGCACAATGACAAACAACCGGGCCTGGGCGCGCTTCTCGCTTTCATACTCGCCCTCCCAGTCGATCCGATACCCGCGCGGCAACTTTACCTGGGTGCTGACTTTACGGATCGCCTCTTCGACTGCGCCGCCCAAGTCGCGGCCCCGCACGCTGTACTTGATTGCGATGTAGCGTTGGTTTTCTTCCCGATAGATTTCCGAAGCACCATCGCGCTCCTCGATTGTGCAAAGCTGAGCCAGCGAAACACGCTCGCCGGTAGGAGCGAGCAGACGAATGTCTTCGATGGCCTGCTTGGTATTGCGATATTCGGGCAGATACCGCACCACGAGGTCGTACCGGGCTTCTCCCTGTAATACCTGTGTCAGCGCGTTCCCGCCGACCGCAGTCTGAATGGCATCCTGCACGTCGGCGACGTTGATCTGATATCGGGCCGCCTGCGCCCGGCTCACCGCGATATTCAAGTTCGGCTGGCCGAGGACGCGAAAGACTCCCAGGTCTTCAATGCCTTTGACGCCGCGCATGATCTTCACGATCTCGTCGGCTTTGTCCTCCAGCAGTTTTAGATCGTCGCCGTATACCTTGGTGGCCAGTTCCCCTTTGACGCCGCTGACCGCTTCCTCCATGTTGTCGGCGATCGGCTGTGAGAAGTTCCAGGTGACACCGGGTATTTTCGCGAGTTCGCGGTTCATGGCGGCGATCAGCTCGTCTTTGTCCTGTCGGAAGCCGGGACGCCACCGCTCCTTCGGCTTCAACCCCACGAAATATTCGGTGTTGAAGAAGCCGGTCGTGTCTGTGCCGTCATCCGGACGGCCGACCTGGCTGGTACATTCGGTGGTCTCCGGAAATGAGCAGAGCAGGATTCGCGCCTGATTGGCCACTCGAATGCCTTCATCTGGCCCGGTGCTCGGCGCGAGCGTGCCCCGTACCCACAGCGCCCCTTCGTCCAGGTGAGGAAGGAACTCCGAGCCGATCGTGCTTCCCAGCAACACCGCCACCGCAAGCGTCGCGGCCGCGGCGGCGACCGTCAGGTACCGCACGCGGATGGCCAAGCGGACGGCGCTACGGTATCGGTTGGTGAGCCAAATCAGCAGCGGGTTGTGCCACTCCTGCGCGCCTTTCGGGAACAGTATGCTCGCCAAAGCGGGAGCCACGGTCATGGAAAACAAGATTGCGCCCAGCAACGCGAACGCCACAGTCCAGGCCATCGGCTTAAACAGACGCCCTTCCACGCGCTGGAGCGTGAAGATGGGCAAGTACGCCGTGATGATGATGGCGATGGCGAAAAACACGGGCCGCTGCACCTCGTGGGCCGCCTCGAAGATCTTCTCCCTCGGCGTCTTATGATCCGTCTCCTGCCGGCTGAGGTGGCGCACGATGTTCTCCACCATGACGACAGCGCCGTCGACAACCATGCCGAAATCCAGCGCTCCCAACGACAGCAGGTTCGCGGGAATTCCTTTCAACCGCAGACAGGTGGCGGCAAATAGCAGCGAAAACGGAATCGTCAATGCCACGATCAGCGCACCCCGCGCATTCCCGAGGAACAGAAACAGAATGATGACAACGAGGATGATGCCTTCGCGGAGATTGTGCAGCACCGTGTCGGTGGTGTACCGCACCAGATCGCTGCGATCGATGAACGGAACAATTTTGACGCCCGGCGGCAGAACGTAGTCGTTCAGCTGGTTGACTTTCGCGTGCAATCCTTCCAGAGTCGGTTCGGCGTCCGCGCCCTTGCGCATCGGCACCCAGGCGGATACCACATCGGGGTTGTCGACGATTTTGCCATCTTCACGCCGGAGGGCGCGGGCAAACTGCCCGAGCCGGATCTTCGGCCCTTGCGCGATCACGGCGATATCCCGCATGTGGAGGGGCGTGCCGTTCTTGCTCAGCAGCACCGTGTCTTCGATGTCCTGCACGTTCTTCACCAGGCCGACTTCGCGCACGTTGATCTGTTGCAGGCCCGCTTGAATGAAGCTGCCGCCGGCGTTGACGTTATTGGCGGTGAGCTGTTGCTCGATCTGCGCCAGACCGATGCCATACGCGATCAGCTTCTTCGGATCCACGCGAACTTGGTATTCGCGCGTCGGGCCGCCGAACGTGGCTACGTCCACGATATCCGGAACCGACTTGAGGTTTTTTTCCACGACCCAATCCTCGATCGATTTCAACTCCATCACGTCGTAAGCCGGATTCGTGCTCTGCAGGGTGAAGAAATAGATTTGACCGACCGGGCTCCAATCGGTTCCCATCTGCGGCGTGACACCCACTGGGAGCGCCACTTGAGACAACCGTTCGAGAACCCGCTCGCGATTCTCGAAATTCGAAGTATCGTCTTCGAAAATCAATTTCAAGTCGGAGAGACCGAAGATGGAGAACGAACGCAAGTGGGCAACGCCGGGAATACCGTTCATCCCGACTTCCAGCGGGATCGTAACCTGTTGTTCGATCTGCTCCGCGGCAATCCCGGGCCACTGCGTAATAATCTCGACATAATTGTTGGCCACGTCGGGATAGGCTTCCACCGGGAGTTGGTGGAAAGAGATCGCACCCCAGGCAAACAACAGTGCGGCCGCAGCCAGAACCAGAAAGCGGCTCTGGAGCGCAAAATCGACGAGCCTTGAGATCATTGGCGATGGCCTGCGCTTCGAGCGTTACGCCGGCGCTCCCGCACGGGACGCCCCTTGGGCCCGGCTCCGTGTGGAAGGCTTCACTGCTTCTCCGTCACTCTGAAGAGGATGCTGAGGTACGGAACCGGGTTTGGAGGGCGTCGCGTCAAGGAGCGCTCGAGTCCTCTGATGGAGTTTTGACCGGAATGATCGGAGCAGAATTATGGCCATGAACATCATGGCCGGCCCCACCAGCAAAGCCACAACCGGAACCTGTTCCCCGCGAGAAGCCGCCATCCAGAACAGGCACCACCCCACCGCGAATAGAACTTTGTAGGAAATACTCTTACTGACCGACACGACGGCTCAGATTTGACTGTACGTGCGGGTCTCGCCGATTTCCAGATATCGAAGCGGCAGGTCAGGGCAATCTTAAGCCTTGTCTCATCCAATCATTCGATTAATCGAAAGGCCGGACGTGTAGGCGGCTAGAGCATATCGCGGTACTGCTCCAGGGCTACGCGAACGAGTTGGCTGCGGGTGCGTACTTCGGTTTTTGCAAAGAGCTGTTGAACCGTGTTCTTAACCGCACTTTCCGAGATCTCGATTTTGGATGCGATTTCCTTGTTAGCGAATCCCTGAACCAGCAGGCGCAGCACGCCTAACTCTCGCGGATTCAAGTTCGAGCGATCGGCCGGGGCAGCGGCGCCGGAATGGGAATTCACCGCGGCGCGTTCTTCGGTGACATCGGCAATGATCGCTGCCAGTTTGGGCGCAACACCTTCTTTATATGTGGAAAACCAAACCTCGGCCAAAAATGACTCGCCGTTGCCCCGATGGCCCTGGCATTGCATTGAGGCGCGGAACTGCGGCCCCTCCTCTTTTCGGAGGGCGTGATGCAACTCGGGTAGAAACGCGGCGATGGGTTGACCCACCAAATCCCCCCCAGAAGGCGCGACCAATTCGGCGGCTGCATGGTTCGCGCGTTCGATGAATCCCTGCTCATCAACAGTCACGATGGCTGCAGGACTGGTCTCCACCAGCACCCGGAGCCGCTCCTCGGCTTCCTGTGTCAGTTTGCGATTGCGGATCAGCTCCGCAACAAACAGGCCGCATCCGGCCAAGGCCAGCGCCTCGAACCCGAAGCGAATGAGCGCGTCGGAGGGATCCAGCGAACTGAACAGCTGGCTTAGCGCCGCGCAGAAAAGCGCCACGAACACAATGGCCCACCGCGGCAAGAACCTCGCGGTCAACATGATCGGAAACAGGTAGAGGAAGCCGAGCGAAAAGTACGGTTCCGTCCGCCAGTCGACGAACGCAATACCCGTCAGGAGGGCGCCACTACACGCGAGAACGCGGGTTCGATTGCGTCCTTCCCACAAACCCGCTAAGGACACGAGGGACATGGATGTCTTTGAACCGGTTATTATGCCATCGCCGTTCGATTTCGAACGCCAATCAAACGATTGGCCGGACGATTTTCACGGCTTTTTCACTCTGTCTCGCCGGCGCCCTGGTCCGCTGTAGGCAGAATGTCATTCTCCCCCGCGATCCACACATATAGCGTAGGTAGCAGATAAACGCCAAGCACTAGCGCCGCCATCAGGCCACCCACGATCACAATCGCAAACGGCCGCTGGGAATCAGAACCAATGCCACGCGAAAGCGCGGCGGGAAGAAGACCCAGACTCGCCACCAGCATAGTCATGATGATCGGGCGCAGCCGCTGCACCGACCCTTCGATCGCCGCGTCCCGGATGTTGTGTCCCCGCGCACGCAGTTGGTTGATGTATTCCAGCATAATCACGCCCGTCTGTACGGCGACGCCAAACAGCGCCAGAAAGCCAACTCCCGATGAAACGCTGAAATGGGTGCCGGTTAGCAGAAGCGCCAGGAGACCTCCGATCGGAGCCATAGCGACGTTCGCGAGAATCAGCATGACCCATTTGACGGAGTTGAACATTGTGAACAGGATCATGTAGATAACGAGCAATGTGACCGGCACCACGATCATGAGGCGCCGCGAGGAGCGCTTCTGACTTTCGTACTCGCCGGCCCAATCGGTGCGATATCCCTGAGGCAGCTTCACCTGCTGTTCCACCTTGCGCATCGCTTCTTCTACCGTGCTGCCTAAATCGCGCCCGACCACACTGTACTTGATGGCCACATAGCGCGAGCCGGCCTCGCGATAGATCTCGGAAGCGCCATCCAGCACCTTCACGCGGCAGAGCTGCGCGAGCGAAACGCGTTCCCCGGAGGGCGCCAGCAGGCGGATGTCCTCGATCGCCTCCTTCGTGTTCCGGTACCGCGGCTGATAACGCAGCACCAGATCGTAGCGCTGTTCTCCTTGCAAAACCTGGCTCACTGCCTTGCCGCCTACGGCCGTTTCCATCGCGTCCTGCACGTCGGCGACATTGATGCCGTAGCGCGCCACGGCGTCGCGGTCCACTTCAAACTCGGCGTTGGGTTGGCCGATGACTCGGAACAAACCCAAATCCGCCACGCCATTCACGGTTTTCAAGACCCTGACGATCTCACTGCCGGTCTCTTCCAGCTTCTTGAGATCGTCGCCGTATACCTTGATGGCCGATTGGCCTTTCACGCCGCTGACGGCTTCTTCCATGTTGTCGGCGATCGGTTGGGAAAAGTTCCAAAGCACGCCCGGAATTCTTTCGACCGCGTTGTCTATCGCTGCGATCAGCGCTTCCTTGTTCTCCCTAAAGCCTGGCCGCCACTCCTCCTTCGGTTTGAGATCGATGAAGTACTCCGTGTTGAAGAAGCCCGCGATATCGGTGCCGTCGTCGGGCCGGCCGACTTGGCTGACCACCTGCTTCACCTCGGGAAAGGACGCGAAGACGAGGCGCGCCTGGTTCATGACGCGCGTTCCTTCTGAAGGCCCGGTGCTGGGAGCCAGCGTGCCGCGCGCCCAGATGGCGCCTTCATCCAGGTGTGGGAGAAACTCGGAGCCGATGGCGCCGCCGAATGCGAGATATGCGGAAACTCCCAGAGCCGCCGTCGAAACGGCCACCGTGAGCCAGCGGAAGCGGATGGCTTGACCAACACTCTTCCGGTACAGCCGGGAAAGCAGTTCCATTCCCGGGTTCCGCCACTCGCTGGTTCGATTGCCGAAGACGAAACTCGTGAGCACGGGGGCGATCAACATCGAGAACAGCAGCGAGCCTAGTAGCGCGAAGGAAACCGTCCAGGCCATCGGCTTGAACAGCCGCCCTTCCACGCGCTGCAGCGTAAAGATCGGCAGGTACGCCGTGATGATGATGCCGATCGAATAGAACACGGGACGCTGCACTTCGTGCGCCGCGTCGCGAATGGATGAGATCTTGGTTCCACCCGGAGGCCGCTCCCTCTGCAAGTAGAGGATGATATTCTCGACCATCACCACCGCGCCTTCCACGACCATCCCGAAATCCAACGCGCCCAGCGACAACAGGTTCGCCGGAATGTGATTCAGGTTCAGACAAATCGACGCGAACAGCAGCGAGAACGGAATCGTCAGCGCCACGATCAGCGCCCCCCGTACATTTCCCAGGAACAAAAGCAGAATCAGAACCACCAGGACGATTCCCTCGGTGAGGTTGTGCAGCACGGTATGGGTGGTGTAATGGACCAGATCGCTCCGATCGAGAAATGGGACGATTTTCACGCCGGCCGGCAGAATACGGCCGTTCAGTTCATTGACCTTGTCGTGGATGCCGTCGATGGTCTCGTCGGAGTTGGCGCCCTTGCGCAGCAGAACGATTCCGTAGACCAGGTCCTCGTTGTCGACGATCCTGCCGTCTTCGCGGCGATACGCTTTGGCCGTGCGGCCGAGCCGGATCTTTGGCCCTTGGGACACTGTTCCAATCTGGCCGATTCGTATGGGCGTACCGTTTTGCGTCTTGACAACAATTTTTTCGATGTCCGCGGCGCTGCGAATGAGCCCGAGCGCGCGCACGTTGATCTGCTGCAAACCGGCTTCGACGAAGCTGCCGCCCGCATTGACATTGTTGTTCGCGAGCTGTTGCTCGATTTGACCGAGATTGAGGCCATACGCTATGAGCTTGTCGGGGTCGAGAGCCACTTGATATTCGCGCGTCGTTCCGCCAAAGCTCACTACATCGACCACGTTCGGCACCGATTTGAATTGCTTCTCGAGCGTCCAGTCTTCGATGCTTTTCAAGTCCATGAGATCGACGTTCGGATTGGTGCTTCGCAGCGAGTACCAATAGATCTGGCCGACCGGGCTGTAATCGGCGCCCATCTGGGGCTGCAGGCCATTCGGCAGTGTGACGTCGGCAAGACGTTCCAACACCTTTTGCCGGTTCCAATCGTTGGCCGATTCGTCATCGAATACAAGCGAAAGGCTGGATAGGCCGAACACCGAGAAGGAACGCAGATGATCGAGATGCGGGATGCCGTTCATCGCGATTTCAATCGGAATGGTCACCTGCTGCTCCACCTCCTCCGCGGCATGTCCCGGCCATTGCGTAATCACCTGCACGTAGTTGTTCGCGACGTCGGGATAGGCCTCGACCGGCAGATTGTGGAATGAGATGACGCCCCACACCAGCAGCAGGACCGCGACCAACGAAATCAGGAAGCGGTTGCCTAAGGCGAAATCGACAAGACCGCGAATCATGCCGTGCCTACTGCTCCACCGTGTTCTGCAAGACCAGAGCATTGGCGACCACGCGGTCGCCGGGCCGAATGCCCGAAAGGACTTCCTGCTGGCCATTTGCCAGCATGCCGCCTGCGGTGACTTCCACGCGGCGGAAGCTGTTGTCCCCTGCCGGCGTGTACACCCAGTCGCGGTCGTGCAGGTGCAGAATCGCGGTCGCCGGGACCGCCACCCGTTTCTCCATCGAAGGGCCGTGGAATGTGGCTGTCACAAACATGCCGATGCGGAGCATGCCGTCCGGGTTCTCCACCTCCAGGCGCACCTTGGCCGTCCGCAGGTTCGGGTCGATCGCGGGCAGGATGTTGCTGATCCGTCCCCGCAGAACTCGATTGGGATATGCGACCAGATGAATATCGGCGAATTCGCCAATGTGCACCTGGGCCAGGTTGTTCTCGTACACGTCGCAAATGATCCACACGTGCGACATATCCGAGATGGTGAACGGGTTCGGCGGGGTCAGGGCCTGCACACCGGCCTGCCCGGTGATCTGCTGGTCGGTGATGACCCCCGCTACCGGCGCGTATACCTCCACGATCCCCGACGGATGATCCGGGTCGGCCCCCAGGATCTTCAAGTGTTCGGTGGTGGACTCGACGTCGACGAGGGCGTTGTCCTCGTTGGTTTGGGCCACTTCCATGGCGCTCTTCGGAATCGCGCCGTCATCGAACAGAAACTTGGCGCGGTTCAGTTGCGTCTTCGCCAGCTGTTCATTCTTGATGGCCTTGCGATAGTCGGCATACGCGCCGGCGATATCGTTGCTGCGCACCTTGAACAGCAGTTGGCCCTTTTGAACCGTGTCGCCAAGCCGCGCGTTGATTTCGACCACGCGCCCCGAAGCCAGCGATGGGACTGGCACCTGGCGCGAGACATCGGGATTCACCACTCCGGTCACATTCAATTCGGGAGCCGCCAGGTGCTCCGCGGCCGTTACCAGCGGAAACTGCTCCGGGTGGTCCACCTTGAAGTGGTTGGGATCGAAATCGGGCACCACTTCCGCCGGAACCGGGCCGGTGCTGGTGTCCGTCCCTTTGGCCTTCACATCACTACCACAGCTCGCGGCGCCGAGAGCCAGACCCAGACAGACCGTCGCTTCCAACACGATTAAGCGACTCATGGCACGATCTCCCGGCCTGCCGCCATGTTCATTTGCGCGGCTGCCGTCAAATACGAGCCGATCAGGTTCAGGTAGGTGAGCCGCGTGTCCCGATAGGCTTTTTCCGCATCCAGGAAATCCAGCAGCGACGCTCCGCCATTCTGAAACGAAACGGTCATCCGGTTCCGGTTGTCCTCCGCCAGCGGCAGATACTTCTCCCTGTACGGCTTCAGCAGATTCAACGCCTGAATCAACGTCCAGTACGCCGAATCGACATCGCTGAACACCAGTGCCCGCGTGGCATCCTGCAGCCGCTCGTTGCGGCCGATATCGATCTGGGTTCGCGCTTTTTCGCCCTGATTCTTGTCGAAAATGCGAAGCGGGATGCTGACGCTCCCTCCCACCGTCTGGTTCGCGAACTGGTTGCTGAACGATGGATTGTGCGAGTACCAGACGCTGAACGTCGGATCCGTGGAACCGTTGGCGATCGCCAGCTGGTGCTGGATTCTCGCGAGTTCCACGTTTTGCATCGCCTCTTTCAAATCGGGACGGGCCTCCAGCGCCACCGTCCGAAACTGTTCCAACGGCATCAGCTGGGCACTGAAATCGTACGGCGCGGTGACATCGAACTGCTCGATCGGCGTACGATCGTTCAACAGCGTCAATAGCTGGATTTTGCTGGTCCGCAGGCTCACCGTTGCATTTTCGATATCGGCTTCGAATTGCGCGCGCTGCAGTTCCAACCGGTTGAGTTCCAGCAGCGCCAGATCGCCCGCATTAAACCGGTTCCGGTTGACGCCCAGCTCCTTGTCCCAGTAGTCAAGGTTCTCTCTGGCATTTTGCAGCACCGCTTTTGCCTGCAAGACCTGCACAAATGCGCTTCGCAGGTTGAACAGCAGACCCCGCTCCTGGTCCGTATAACTCGATTCCGCCACAGCCGTGGATTGCCGCGCGCTGTCACGCCGCAATTCCCGCTTATGCTGCCGCTCGTGCAGGTAGCTGACGCCGGGTGTTTCCAGCACTCCACTCAGTGGACGCCAGATTCCCTCGTGCGGCGCAATTTGATATCCATCCGTGGTCAGCGTGAGATCGGGGTTGGGGCGCAGATACGCCGTGATCTCGGCTGCGCGCGACTCGTCGATGCTGAGTTTCGCCGCTTTCAGCGTCGGATTGCCCCCTTCGAATTTCTCCTTGATCTGCTGCCATGTGTACATCGTCTGTGCGAATCCGCTGTCGGTCAGGCATACTCCAACCAAAAACAAAAGTGCTCGACTTTGGCGCTGGAACGGCATGGCCTTCGCGCAGAAACAGAACTGGCGGTTGTCGCTTCTCACGGCTTGATAGGCGGTCGAGAACGGAACGGCTCGTGGCGCTACCACGCCGGACCCTCTCCTGCCAACATAAAATATAGCGGGTTCTTACGCCTGGTCAGATCCATCTTTCGGTACCAGCCAGGCTATCTTTTAGAGGCAGAGTCTGCCTCCCCCCTCCCGCCTCTAAACAACTTCATAATTCCAGAGCTATCTGGTTGAAAAAACTATCTTTATTTATGTCTGGAACTGCCTGTAACGAATCCCCATTCGCCAGACTCGCCCTATCTTTCAGCGCAGCCCTGTACGGGAAGCTGGTTTTCTTCCTAGAATGAGGCAGGCGTTATTTCATGGTTTTCGGTTACCTGCAAAGGGTCCCTCGGGCCTTGCTCGCAGGTGTTCTCATCGTCGCCATCGCGGTTGTCGATTGGTACATCCAGGCCAACATCGCCTTTGGATTTTTGTACCTGTTGCCGATCCTGCTGGTCGCCACCGTTTTGCCGCTTTGGCAGATTCTGGTAACGGCTCTGATCTGCACCGTGCTGGCCGACGCCTTCGACCCGTTCGTCTTCAGCTTTTCCGTCGGATTGCCCCAGGACATTCTCGTTTTCACTTCGTTGGCCGGGACCGGACTGTACTCCTACGAGATCACCCGGAGCCGGCGCCGGGAGACGAAACATCTCGAGACCGTCGAGCGCGAGGCGGGAGCGCGCCGCATTGCCGAAGAGCAACTCGAGTTCCTGATTGAGAGCAGTCCGGCTGCGATACTCATTATGGACGCCGATCACTCCGTCTTGCGCGCAAACCCCGCGGCGCACCGGCTGTTCGGCGCCCCGGCAGGCAAGCTGGCGGGAAACAGCATCCGCCGCTATATCCCGGCGCTGGGCCACGTCGATTTGTCCAAGCAGAATTACCGTACCGAGATGCAGTGCCGGGGCGCGCGCGAGCAAGGCGAAGTCTTCCTCGCCAACGTGTTTTTCTCAACGTACGATACCGTACTCGGGCCGCGGTTGGCGGCACTCGTCCTCGATGCATCCGATGAGCTGCGGGCCCGCGAAGAACTGGGCATGGAACAACTGCTCGCTGCCTCGCGCATCTTGGTGGGCGCCGTCTCTCACGAAGTCCGCAATGTCTGCGGAGCCATCGCGGTGATTCACGAGAACCTCGTGCGCAGCGGGCGCCTGAATGGCAATAAGGATTTCGAAGCCCTGGGTTCCATGGTCGAGACCCTGAACAAGATCGCCTCGCTCGAAGTGAAGCAAAGTACCGGCGGGCCCCACTTGTCCGGCATCGACCTGGTCGAGACCTTGGGCGATCTGCGGATCGTGCTCGACCCCTACTGCGAGGAGGCGGGGATTACGGTGAACTGGGACATCCCGCCATCTCTGCCGCCGGTTTGGGCCGACCGACACCGGCTTTTACAGGTTTTGTTGAACCTCATCAAGAACAGCAAGCGCGCGCTGGAGACAGCCGATTTCAAGCAGATCGATATCTCGGCGTCCTCCAGCGGCGGGCGCGTCTTCATCCGGGTCACCGACACCGGCCCCGGAATTGCTTCGGTTGAGAAACTCTTCCAGCCATTCCAGCAGGGCGCCGAAGCGACAGGCCTGGGGCTATATCTTTCGCGGGCGTTGATGCGGTCCCTGCGCGGCGACTTGCGCCACGATCCCGCCGTCTCGGGCTGCTCGTTTGTCATCGAATTTGCAGTTGCCGGGGCGCCGGAGAAGAGTGCGGAGCGGACAGAACAGAATGTCAAGGACCAGGCTGCTATTAGTTGACGACCATTCCCTCTTCCGCGAGGGCGTAGGCCGCCTGCTGGCATCCGAGCCCGATTTTGAGATTGCCGGCAGTTGTGGCGCCTCCGACGAAGCTTTGGAGACTCTCGATCGTGCTCTGGTCGATCTCATTCTTCTCGATTTCGATATCGGCAAGGACCACGGGGCGCAATTCATTTCCGCGGCGCGCCGAGCCGGATACGTGGGAAAGATCCTGATGGTGACCGCCGGGATGACCGCCAAGGAATCTTCTCTCGCTTTAAAGCTGGGCGCGTCCGGCATCTTTCTCAAACACAACTCCCCGGGTTCCCTCGCGAAAGCGATCCGGCTGGTTATGGCGGGCGAGATGTGGGTAGACCAGAAAGTGATCCAGCTCATGGTCGACGAAGTGCAACAATCGGAAGAAGCCGCTCCGGGACCGCTCCTGACTGAGCGCGAACAGCAGGTGTTGCAAGGAGTCTTCGAAGGCTTGGCCAACAAAGAAATCGCCGCGCGATTGAGTGTCACCGAAAGCGCTGTCAAGGCCTGTCTACAGCAGTTATTCCATAAGACACAGGTGCGCACCCGCAGCCAGCTCGTGCGCATCGCGCTCGAAGGCTCGCTCGGAACGCCGCGCAAACCGTAGCGCATCGACCGCCGCGTTCCACGCCGGGTGCTACACTCAGCTTGGGAGGCCGCAGCGCAACGCCGACCGGAAGTTTGACGCGTGGCTGACGTCCCTGGTGGGATTGCCACAGATCCTCAAACCTCCAAGAGGTGCCGGCAAGGCTCCTGCGACCTCCGTCGCCCGCTCCCCGAAAAAATTCCCTCCGGCCGCGTCACCTTTTGTCCGCGCCCGCGGATTATCTTAATAGAACCGGGTGAGGTGTTATGTTCGGAAGGCTGCGGGCACGTCCTGAATGGAAATTCTTCAGCGTTTTGCCGAAAGCGCACTCCCCGCTCGCGGCTGCCTGGTGGCTCGTGCTGGTGTTGCGCGGAACTCTGCCGGCGCTCTTTGTGATTGCCATGGGCGTGCTGGTCGGCGCGGTGCAGCGCGGCTCGTCCTTGGCGCTGCCGCTCACTTTGGTCGGCTTTTGTTTCGTGCTCCTGCAGGTGCTCTCCCCCCTGCACCAGGCAATCGGCGCCAATCTCGGCAGTGTCTTAGCCGCGTGGCTTTACGATGAGCTGACCACCGCCTGCGTCCGCCCGCCCGGCATGGGTCACCTGGAAGATCCCCGCTTGACCACCGATCTGACGATGGCGCGCGATTTCGATCTCGGCATCTCCGGCCCGCCTCTTTCCACTTCCATGGATTTCATCGCCTCCGGCCTCGTGCAGATGGTCGCAGGCCTGGTCTGCGCGATCATTCTGGCCGCGTACGCGTGGTGGGCGCCGCTGGTGGTGGCGGGCGCGTGGGTCGCGACACACTGGCTGCTGCGCGAAAGCGCGGTGTGGCGCGATCGCAATACCGGCGAAGTGCGGGCGGCGCAGCGCCAGGCCGATTACGCATACCGGCTCGCTGTGGATCCACCGTCCGCTAAGGAGCTGCGCCTCTTTGGGCTTGCCGGTTGGACCGTCGAGCGGTTTACCTCCGGACGCCGCCGCCTCCTCGATCTGCAATGGAAGGCCACGCGATTGCGCGAGCGCCCTGTCCTCTGGAGCCTGCTGCTGGTGCTCGCCGCGAACCTGCTGGTCTTCTGGATGATCGCAGAAGACACCGCCGCCGGGCGCCTGGCTTTGTCGCGGCTGGTAACGTTTGCCAGCGCCGCCATTGGCGCCAGCAGCATCGCGTTCGGCGGCTTGTCGTGGGCGCTCGATGGCGCCGCCGCGCCCGTCGGCGCGGTCCTCCGGCTGCAAAGCGCCATGGCCCCAGCCGGCGCTCTGGCTACCGGCACCGCCGCCGCAGCCGGAATGCCGGCTCGCGAAATTCGTTTCCGCAACGTGCGCTTCGCGTATCCGGGAGGCGGCGCGCCGGTCCTTGACGGATTCGACCTGACCATTCCGGCCGGATCCTCTCTTGCGATCGTCGGACAAAACGGCGCGGGTAAAACCACGCTCGCAAAATTGCTGTGCCGTCTCTACGATCCCCAGGAGGGCGTGATCGAAGTCGACGGCGTGGATCTCCGCCAGATCGAGATCGACGCCTGGCGGGCGCGCCTTACCGCCGTCTTCCAGGATTTCGTCCGATTCGAATTGCCGCTCCGCGACAACGTGGCCCCGGCGGGAGCGCCCGACGTTACAATCCAGGCGGCGCTCGCGGAGGCAGGCGCGGCCAACTTGGCCGGCCTCGACACCGTGCTCTCGCGCGCATACCAAGGCGGCGCCGATCTCTCCGGCGGCCAATGGCAGCGCATCGCTCTGGCCCGCGCGTTGTGTGCCGTTAAAACCGGCGCCGGCCTCGTGCTGCTCGATGAGCCGACCGCCCAGCTCGACGTGCGCGGCGAAGCCGAAATCTTCGAGCGCATTCTCGACGCCACCCGGCACGCTACCACCATTCTGATTTCCCACCGTTTCTCAACCGTGCGCCACGCCGACCGCATCTGCGTCCTCGAGCACGGCCGTGTTGTCGAATTAGGATCTCACCACGAGCTCATCGCAGCCGGCGGCCGCTATCGCACGATGTTCGATCTGCAGGCTTCGCGCTTTGGCGGCGGCGAAGCGGAGGAAGGAGTGACCCTCGATGCCCTCGCCTGACGCCCTCCCGCCTTCCCTGCCCTCCATGTGGCGCGCGCTCAAGCGGGCGCACGAAGCCGAACCGCGGCTGCTCGGCGTCTCCTTCGGTTTGGCGCTGCTGTCCGCGCTGCCGGACGCCCTGCTGGCGCTCTGGATCAAGCTGCTCGCCGATGGCGTCCTCCAGCATCGCCACACTCTGGTAATCGCGTCGGCCGCCGGCCTGGGGGTTTCGACCGTGGCCACATGGTTCCTCGGCGTCACCAGCACGCGCACACAGCGCCGCTTCCGCGACCGCGTCGCCGTAGCCTTGGAGTCGCACGTGGCGCGTCTGCAGGCTTCCATCGCCACCATCGCGCACCACGAACGGCCCGAATTCCTCGACCGCCTGGCCATGCTGCGCGACCAGGTGTTCGTGCTCGACCACATGTACATGTCCCTGTTCTCGACCTGCGGTTGGATCCTGCGGCTCGGAGTAACCCTGGCGTTGTTGATTTCGATTCACCCGCTTCTCGCGCTCCTCGCAGCCTTCGCCCTTCCGACCGTGCTGACCTCGACATGGCGTCCAGGCGTCGAGCAGGCCGTCGCGGCGCGCGTGACCTCGGCCAACCGGCTCGCCCGCCATCTCTTCACCACGGCCACCACCGCCCCTCCCGGCAAAGAGGTCCGCGTCACTCGGATTGGCGAACGGCTCGTCAAGCAGCGGCGCGAGACCTGGGAGCGCTGGTACACGCCGATCGCGGCTGCGCGCTGGAGCACCGCGCTCTGGCACACGCTTTCGTGGGCCGTCTTCGGCGCCGCCTACGCGGCCGCTGTAGTGTTCGTATCCGCGCGCCCCAACGCGACCGCCGGCCAGGTGCTGCTCGTCCTGGCGGCCGGATCGCGCCTCTCCGCTTACCTCGGCGCCACCGTCGGCGAAATCGGTTTCTTGCGCGGATTCTGGCTCGAAGGCTCGCGCCGTCTTGCGTGGCTCGAAGATTATGCCGCCTCCCTGCTCGAGCCCGCCGATACGCCGGCGCCCGAACGCCTGGTGGACGGCATCCGCTTCGACCATGTCTCGTTCGCCTATCCCGGCACCGACCGGCTCGTCCTTCAGGATGTCAGCCTCGATCTCAAGCCCGGCTCCGTCGTCGCCATCGTCGGCGAGAACGGCGCAGGCAAGACCACGCTCGTGAAACTGCTGTGCCGGCTGTATCCGCCGAACGAGGGCCGCATTCTCGTGGATGGCGTCGACCTCGCGCGCATCCGCGCCGACCAGTGGCGCGCTTGTCTCGCCGGCGCGTTTCAGGATTTCTTCCGCTTTGAATTCCGCGCCCGCCACACCGTCGGCATCGGCGACATGCCGCGCATCGAAGACGAACCTGCCGTAGTCACCGCCATCAACCGGGCTGGCGCCGGCGACGTGGTCGGCAAGTTCGCCTCCGGCCTCGACACCCAGCTCGGCCCCACATGGCCCGACGGAGTCGAGGTCAGCTTCGGCCAATGGCAAAAGCTCGCACTCGCGCGCGGCTTCATGCGCGACCGCCCGCTCCTCCTCGTGCTGGATGAACCGACGGCCGCTTTGGACGCCGAGACCGAGCACGCGCTGTTCGAGCGCTACGCAGAGGCCGCCCGCGGCGGCGGCCGCATCACCATTCTGGTGTCCCACCGCTTCAGCACTGTTCGCATGGCCGATTTGATCGTCGTGCTCGACGGCGCGCGTGTCGCCGAAGTGGGCACCCACGATGCCTTGATGGCCCAAGGCGGCCATTACGCCGAACTCTACGGCATTCAGGCCGCCGCCTACCGGTAGCCTGGGCTCACACCCGTAACGCCGGTGGCCTTGCCACCCGTGTCTTCTACTAAACAGAATCACCTCACTAACTGGCTCCTAAGTTGCTATATTCAACTCCGGGAAAGGAGGACCTATCGTGTTAGTTACTCGAATCGCCAGCGACGTACGATTCCGCACAGGAAGCCTCTTGTTGTTGGCTGCGCTCGTGATTCCCGCCGGCTTCACCGCCGATCGTGATAAAAGCAAGCCAGACAACCATCAGGACGCATTCACGCCGGGAGCCGCCGGCGAGAACCGCATCGCGCGCGAGGTGCGGCACGAACTGCTCACACAGCCGTTTTATGGTGTCTTTGACGATCTCGCCTACCGCGTCGACGGCAGCATCGTCACCCTGCTCGGCGCGACCGCCAACCCCACCCTCAAGAGTGATGCCGTCAATTCGGTGAAGCGAATCGAAGGTGTGACCAAGGTGAATGATCAGATCGAATTACTGCCGCTCTCGCCAAACGACGACCACATCCGTCTTGCTGAGTACCGCGCCATTTACGGGGATCCGTTCATCGGCCCTCGTTATGGTATCCGCGCGGTGCCCACCATTCACATTATCGTGAAGAACGGCCATGTCATGCTGGAAGGAGTCGTCGCCACCAGGATGGATTCCCAGTTAATCTATACCCGCGCCAACGGCGTTCCGGGCGTGTTTTCCGTAGATAATAATCTGCAGGTCGAAAAGCCCTAAGCGAAGCGCTGGGCTTCCCGGGCGGATCGGCTGCTATCCTGCTCTAAGGAGATTCCACAACCGATGAGTGCAGCCGATCCCCTTCTCGCTTCCGTCCGCTCCGACGAACGCCACGACATTGGCGGCGTCCAAGTCGACATTGCCCGCGCCGGCGCCGTCCGGGTCAAACGCATGATCTATCCTCCCGGCTTTTCCTGGGACACTCATCTGCGCCCCGTGCTCGGTAAGGAGTTTTGTCCACACGCTCACGTCGGCTTCATGGCCAAAGGCCAGATCAATGTCCGTTTCGCGGATGGCTGCGTGGAAGAGTTCAAGGCCCCCAAATTTGTTGCCGTCGAACCCAACCACTCCGGCTGGGTCGTGGGCGATGAGCCCGCCGTCCTCATCGAATTCGATTTCGAGGGCCACACCGTCGAACGCCTCGGCGTCCCTGTGACGCACAACCACCGCCGGCCCTGACGCTACAATCGGTGTTATGCAATATACCCGCTTAGGCGACACCGGACTTCTTGTATCTCGTATTTCCTTCGGAGCGATGACCTTTGGCGTCAGCCAGGGCATCTTCGCCAGCGTTTCCAAGGTCGAAGAAAAACTCGCGCATGAGATGATCGCCCGCACTCTCGACGGGGGCATCAACTACTTCAATACCGCCGACGGTTACACCGGCGGCCAGTCCGAGCAGATTCTCGGACGCGCTCTGGGCAACCGCCGCAAAGATGTGGTCATCGCCACCAAAGTCGGCTTCCGCAGCGGCGAAGCGGTCCTGCACCAGGGCCTCTCGCGTCAACACATCATGGCATCGGCCGAGGACAGTCTGCGCCGCCTCGGCACCGATTACATTGATGTCTACCTCGTCCACCGCCTCGACCCGCTCACGCCCGTCGAGGAAACTCTGGATGCGTTGAATGACTTGGTCCGCCAGGGCAAAGTCCGCTACCTCGGATTTTCCAATTGGCCGGCTTGGCGCGCCGCTGAAGCCGTCGGCCTGCAGCGGCAGCACGGCTGGGCTCGCTTCCGCGCCGCCGAATTGTATTACTCGCTGGTCGGCCGCGACGTCGAACACGAACTGGCGCCGTTCTGCCAGTCCGCGGGCATCGGCATCATGGTCTGGAGCCCTCTCGCCGGTGGCTTCCTCACCGGCAAGTACACCCGGGACAACCCGCAAGGCGATGGCGGCCGTCTCACCGGCTTCGATTTCCTCCCCTATGATCGCGAGCACGGCCACAAGGTCGTCGATCAACTCCGCGCCATCGGCAAGGCCCGCAACGCCAGCCCCGCGCGACTAGCCCTGGCCTGGCTGCTCGCCAAGCCGCACGTCGCCACCATCCTGATCGGCGCCAACAAAATGGCGCAGCTCGAAGACAACCTCGGCGCCGCCGACCTCAACCTGACTCCCGAGGAGATGGCCAACCTCGATCAGCTCACCGCTCCCGCTGCCATTTACCCCAACTGGTTCAACGCCCGCACCGTCGACACCGTAACCAGCAAAGCCTTGGCCGGCGAGAAGACCGCAGGTGCCGCCTCCCGTTGATTTTAGCCGCCGACTCCGATAATGTAGGATGCCAGCGGGGATTTAGAGAGTTCAGGAGATTTGTGTCGATGCGCAGAGCCCTTTTCTTGTGTGCCGCCGGCGTCGCTTGCTGGCTGGCCGCCGTGCCCTTGTCGGCCCACCACGCCTTTGAGGCCGAGTACGACCAAAAGAAGCCCGTGCATCTGGTCGGCAAAGTGACTGCGATGGAGTGGATCAACCCCCATTCGTGGATCCACATTGATGTCACCGAGCCGGATGGCAAAGTGACCAGTTGGATGGTCGAGTGCGGCAGCCCGAACATCATGCTGCGCCGCGGGTTCACCAAGCGATCGCTGGAGGCCGGCACCATTCTGGACATTCGCGGTTACCAGGCCAAGAGCGGCGACAACAAGGCGAACGGCAGCAGTGTCACATTTCAGGATGGCCATCGGCTGTTCGTGGGCGGCTCCAATCCGGACGATGCGGAATCGAAGCGCAATCAGCCCCAGTAGTCAACCAGGAGGTCTCCATGACCCGTCGATTTTTTTATCTCGCTCTTCCTCTAATCGGTGCGCTACTGCTCTCGGCGCCGCCTGCCATTCCGCAATCGGCCAGCCGCGCGCGTGAGGCTGCAGGTTCGAAGAAAACCTTCACCCCACCCAAGCTCCCATGGGGCGATCCCGACCTGCAGGGCCTCTGGCCGGCCAGTTCTCAGATCCCCATGCAGCGCCCGCAGACCCTGGCGGCGAAAACCGAACTGAGCGATCAGGAGCTGGCCGAGCGGAAGGCCCAGTTCGACAAGCAGGAGCATGCCGATAGCGAGGAGTTCTCCAGCCCAAGCGGTAATGTCTCCATCAATCCGCCTGGTTACTGGATCGAGCGGGCCAGGCCGACCAAGCAGACTTCTCTCGTGGTCGATCCGCCCGACGGCCGGATTCCGCCGCTCACGCCCGAAGCGCAGGCGCGGATAAAAGCTCTTCGCGGTGGCCTCGGTCCCGGAAGCCATTTTCCCGACGTCGTGAATTCCTGGGAAGACTTCGACATCTACAGCCGCTGCATCTCGCGCGGCATGCTCAACAGCCTGCTGCCCACTCTCTATAATTTCGGCAACCAGATCGTGCAGGGCCCCGGCTACGTCGTCATCCGCAGCGAGATGATCCACGAGTCTCGGGTCATTCCGCTCGATCGGCGCCCGCACGTCGGCAAGAACCTCCGCACGTACCTGGGAGATTCGCGCGGCCATTGGGAAGGCAATACGCTGGTGGTTGAGACCACCAACTTCAATGGCAAAATCGGCATAGGCGGCGCAGCGCCAACCACCGACGCGCTCCGGATTGTCGAACGCTTCACGCGCGTTGCCTCCGACGAGCTCAGTTACGATGCCACCATCAGCGACCCGGGCACGTGGACCAGGCCCTGGTCCATTCACTACCCCTACAAGCTCGATTCCAGCTACCCCATCTACGAGTACGCCTGCCATGAAGGCAACTACATGATGCTCAACGCCCTCAAAGGCGCTCGCGAATTGGAGAAGCAGGGCAGGGACACCAGCGCCCATCAGTTCAGCCCGGGCAACCGGTAGCCGCATGCGAGCCGCACTCCTCGCCTGCCCTTTTCTGCTCACGGGTTTTGTCGCCGCGCAACCCCGCCTCGCCAAAGATCCCGGACCCTTTCTCCAGCCCGGCCAGTTCGCCGATCAGCCGGAAGACCGCCCCAGGCTGCCCGCCGGCCCCGCGCCGCATCTCCCCGACGGCCGACCCTACTTCGGCGGCAACGGCGCCTGGTATCCCGGCTTCGCCGGCAACATCGCCGAGCCCAAATGGAAGGGTGTGAAAAGCGCCGACCAGCACGTCGACGTTCCTTTCCTCCCCGGGTCGCTCGCCTTGTTCAACGAGCGCGTCGAAGACATTGGCAAAGACGATCCCGAGGCCCGCTGCCTCCCCGTCGGCGTGCCGCGCTACATGTTTGATCCTTATCCCTTCCAGATGCTGCAGACCCGCGACGCCGTCATCTTTCTCTTCGAAGGCGACAACTATCCCTGGCGCATCGTTCCCACCGATCGCAAGGAGCATCCCAAGGACGTCAATCCCACCTGGATGGGCGATGCCATTGGCCATTACGAAGGCGACACGCTGGTGGTCGACGTGGTGGGTTTCAATGGCCTCGCCTGGCTCGACCAGGCCGGCCACGCGCAAACCCCGCGGTCCCACATCGTCGAGCGCTACACCCGAACCGATTCGCTTACCCTAAAATACGAAGTCCTGATCGACGATCCCGGCGCCTATTCCAAGCCCTGGACCACCAGTAACACCGTCCGCTGGCGCCCCGGAATGGAGCTCACCGAATACGTCTGCCAGGAGAACGAAAAAAGTTCCGTCCACATGATCGGACACTGACCGCGAGACGCCGGGCCGCCCTTCCGATGTAGCGCTCTCTGCTACCGGACCTGGTGGCTCAGAACTCTGCTCGAAACATGAATTCAATACGCCGGGGCGCACCCGTTCCCACCGCGCCTGTGTTCAGAATGCTCGTGATCTTGCCGAAGCTACCGCTGGCTGAAGGTGGATTCCCCGTGAGGGATCCGATGCTCGCTGAGGGATTTGTGTAGATGGGGTGATTGAAAAGATTGTACGCGGCGGCCCGGAAGTTCAGTCCCAGGCGCTCCGTGAGCCGGAACCGCTTCTGCAGGGAGCTATCGATCTCATACAGTCCCGGACCGTTGGCGATGTAGCGTCCCAAGTTACCCCAGGTTCCGTTGGCCGGCAACGCGAATGCCGCGGGGTTAAACCAGTTATTAATGGTCTGGTTGGCCGCATAGATCGGCACGCCGGGAACCAAATTTGGACGCTGGCTGGATGTGTTGCCGTCGGGGAGGGCGGAGGCCTTCCGGGACATCGTAACGTTCAACGGCAGGCCGGTCCGGGCACTCGCAATGCCGGCCACTTCCCAGCCGCCCAGGATCTGCGAAGCCAGCCCGGAGTTCAGGAGGTGTTTGCCGGGGCCAAACGGAAGTTCGTAGACTCCGTTGATCGTCACATTATGGCGAACATCGATATTCGTGCTGCTGCGATCACACCCGCGGCAGCTTTGGTTTTGGAACGCTACGGATTCCCCCGAGCCGATCGATGCGTCGGTGATCCCGTGCGACCACATGTAATTGGCTTGAAACAGGAGCCCGCGTACGAATCGCCGGTGGATCGAGGCCTGCAGCCCATTGAAATTGTTGTTCGCGTTGTTCTCCTTCAATCCAAACGACCCGAAGCCGGCTAGCGGCCGCTTCCCGGTAAGCGGATTAATCAGGTTGACCGTGGCCCGGTCGAACAGATGGTGGCCTTCGCCGCCGGTATACCCGACTTGAAACAGCCAGTCTGCCGGTAGTTGCTGCTGCATGACGAAATCCCAGTTCTCGTAACGGAGGTCTTTACGATGGCGATCGATCGCTTTGGGACTGAACAGTTGATTCGCGGGATCGAGAAAAGCCACCAAAGGAAACGCTAGCGCCGGAAAGTCTGTGGATGACAGCGAATATCGGGGAACGGCGCTTTCCGCCGGATCACTGAAATCGTCGTTCTGATTACCGCCATAGTAGATTCCGAATCCGCTGCGAAGCGTTGTTTTCCCATGAAGCGCGCTCGGTGCCCAAGCGATACCCACGCGCGGTCCGAAATCTCTCGGGTTCGGATCGTAATACGCTGTGCCCTTCGGGCAGAACCCGCCGCACCCGAGGATGTCCACCACCGCCGACCGGTCCAGAATCTCGTGGACCACCGAGTAATACTCATAGCGGAGACCGAGATTCAGAGTGAGATTGGGGCGCACGTGGAAGTCATCCTGGGCGTAGGCCTGCGCAAAAGTGCGCCGGCTGCCGACCACACCCTCGCCCTGTAGATACGTCGCCGAATCCGCATGGTTATTGACGAAGTCGTCGTTGCTGGCATATGTAATCGACGAGGTTGTCAGTGTATTGCCGGAATTATTCAGCCGGATTCGCCGGATATCCACGCCGAACTTCAGATTGTGGCGCCCGTGCACGAGCGACAGGTTGTCGATATAAGAAAACGACGTGCCTACCTCGGTGTCGAGCGATGTGTCGCTCACCGGGTCGAAACCCGGCACGCTTACGGCAACCGGCGAAGTTCCGTACCCCCAATTGTGATAATTGGCGCGGTTTAGCCCGAACTTCACCTCGTTGATCGTCGACGGCGAGATCATGCGCTGATACTGCAGAACTAAATTCGTAGGAACGTGCGGAATTACGTTGTGACTTCCCATCGCATCGGTCGGATTGTCGATATAGGCGTTGTCTACGTTGTAGCGGACGAACGCCGTGTTCGTGTCGTTGAAACGGTAATCGAACCGGAACATGCCGGCATCTTCCCGAATCGTGTCTGATGCTACCCTGGTCAGGATGTCGGAGACGCTGTCGTTGGGAGTCTGTCCCAGCGGGTAAGCATCGAGAATCGCCTTCAGCGCCGGCGACTGCGCCAGGACTTGGGCCCGGAACGCTGCATTGGGTACGAAATTGACGAACGTTTGCCCCAGACTCTGACGCAACCCCTCGTAATTGGCATAGAAGAACGCCTTATCCTTAACAATCGGACCGCCGAAGCTTGCCCCAAACTGGTGCAGTGTGAAGGGAGGAAGGTCCGGGCCGTCAAACGGCGAGCGCGCGTCCAGTGCATCGTTGCGCACCGCATAGAAGGTGCTGCCGTGAAACTCATTCGTGCCGGTCTTTGATACAACGTTGATCTGCGCTCCGCCCGCCGCGCCCGATTCGGCCGTGTAATTCGAGGTGCTGACGCGAAACTCGGAGATCGCATCGAGTGCAATGTTCAGCCGGGTGTCCGCCTTCTGCGTCTGCTCCTGGATTCCGCTTGTGTCAACTCCGTCAAACGTAAAATTGCTGTCATCGAGGGAGTGGCCCGAAAAGCGGATCTGCCGTTGCGTGCCGTCCTTATAGTTGATGGCTCCCGGGGCCAAAACCATAAGGCTTGCCCAGTCGCGCCCGCTCACCGGTATCTCCTTGATCTCAGCCGACTCGATCACCCCGCTCACTTCGGCGTTGGTACGGTTCAAAGCTTCCGCCGTGGCCACCACCTGAACCGATTCCGTGGCAAGCCCAACCTGCAGTTGCGCGTCGACTGTTCTGGTCTCTCCGTATTGCAGCTCGATGCCCTCGATCGCGACCGGCTTAAAACCAACTTTGTTTATCGTGATGGAATAGCTGCCCACCGGCAGAGCCTCCAACTGGTACAGGCCGTTCTCGTTCGACAAAGTCGTGCGATGAAGGCCGGTACTCGCCGACCTCAAATCGATACTGGCGCTGCCGACGAGCGCGCCGGCCGGATCGGTGACGGTTCCAGTGATGGCTGCCCGGTCTTGCGCCCATACTGCGACCGAGCACACGCCGAACAGATACAGCAGGGTTGCGCGTTGCATCATGGTTTTCCTCGGAATTCGGGAGTCTTGGGTGCTGGATGATCGAGCTTAGCGGGTCGTCGATGAAAGTTCGCTGACGGGCGCGTTACGAAGGTGTCAACCAACAGGGAATCTGTGCCGGCCCTCACATTGGGGGAGAGATCCTGTCGTCACCAAAGCGTAATCAATGCGGGTGATACTTGGAAAATCAAGACTGGAGGTTTGACCGGTGCGAACCATGGCGGCCCCTGTGGTCATATTGCTCGGCGTGATCGCGTTCGTGCGCGCCCAGGCGCCCGCGACCGAGAAAATTGTCGGGGGGCCGTATTCGGTCAATGTGGGGCCACGATCCGCAACCGTCATGTGGCTCGTCCAGACAGCCACGGTCTCCGTGGGCTCGGAACCGGGCAAGGTGGAGAAAACCGCCCCGGTGCTGCGCGCGGAAAAAACCACCTTCCTCGGCCTGAAAAGAGGCGCTACCTACTACTTTCAGGCTTTCCCGGGCGAGGCTGGAAGGGGATCCTTCAAAACGCCGCCGGCCGGCGATGCGCGCTTTCAGTTTGTCGTCTATGGCGATACGCGCACGCGTCACGAGGTCCATCGTCAGGTGATTGCCGCTATTCTGAGAGACGCCAAACCCGATTTCATCATGCACACCGGGGATTTGGTGGCAGATGGCAATGACCCCTCGCTCTGGCCGATTTTCTTCGATGCGGAACGCGAGTTGCTCCGCAACGCTCCGATCTTTCCGGCCTTGGGCAATCATGAGCGGAACGCCGCCAATTATTTCGATTTTCTTGGCGTGAAGCCCTATTACTCGTTCGATTGGGGAAGCGCCCATTTCACGGTACTTAACAGCGATATTGACAACGCCGCCCCCACAGAAGAGCAGCGTGTCAACTTTTGGCGCGAACAAACTCTATGGCTGGAAGACGACTTGCAAAAGGCGGGGAAGGCCGCGTTCCGTTTCGTATTCGCCCATCATCCACCAATGACCGCGGTGAAACGCCGGCAGGGCGACAATCCGCATATGACCGCTCTGGAACCGCTGTTCGAGCGATATCGTGTCTCCGCGGCCTTCTTCGGTCACGACCACAACTATCAGCACTATTTGAAAGACGGGGTGAACTATTTCATTACCGGGGGCGGAGGCGCGCCACTCTACGATGTGGACCTGCCACCTGCCGGAATCACGAAAAAGGTCGCCAGCGTGGAGAATTACGTAATCGTTGATGTGGATGGTAATTCCGCCCGTATCGAGGCCCGCACGCCGGATGGCCTGACCCTGGAGGTCACCAGTCTCACAGACGGTAACCGTGGCAAGTCTTCGGCTCAGTGGTCGGACAGACCACCGTACCTCCGCTACCGCCCGCTCTGGGCCACAGGCGGCAGCAGATTGCGCGTGAGTGCCCCCGCGTTGATGCGGCAGACCGCCAGTTCGCTGTTGTGGTAGGGACAACGCAGGCCGGCCGGACCCGGCTGCCGCGACACAATCCAAGTAACCGGATATTGCCGGGCCAGCCGGCGGAAGTCGGCGAGGTCGAATCCGGCCCATCCGGTTTGCGCCAGCACCTGGCTCTTCCATTCCTCGGCGAGTTGCGGAAACAACGACACCGCGCCGCTGTCCTTGACATTATCGGCTAGCGCGCTACGCTCGGCCACGGCGCGAAACCCGTGCTGATCGTCGCCGGCCGCCGCCATATAATTGGGGTCCAGGGCAAACACGGCGTTCTTCGGGGTATTCCCGCGGATCCACAAGAAAGCCGCAACCCAGCGATTACCGCCATCCGAGCCCGGCCATTCCACGTGTGGACTGAATGGATAAGAGACCGCCTGAAGAATCCAGATTCCGGCAGCCAGAGGCACGAACAGCGCCGCCCACCGCCGTGCGCTGCGGCGCAACACGAATTCGCCCGTAAGCCCCCCCAGCAGCACAAAGAAAATCATGTAAATCAAATGGAACGACCGCATCGGTTGTAGCCGCTCGAAATTCTCGAGGTTCGCGGTCGAGTTCAATAGCACGGCGGCTGCCGTGAACAGCAGTCCGAAGGGCACCAGTGTCCGCGCCAGCCGTTGGAACGCGGCTGTGGTTCCTCGCGGCCGGCGGAACGCGAACCAGGCCAACAGACCCAGTGGCGCGATGATTCCCAGCATCTCGTACCAGGCCCACTTCGAGATGAAAAAATACGTGCGCGATAAAAGCGCTTCCCGGGCCGCTCCCGTCGCGGGACCGAATCCCCATAAGAACGGCAAAGAAACGCTGAACGCGGCCGCTTCCGCTCGCAGCATGGAGAACTTCCGCTCGAGCGCAAGGCCGGCGATGAGCGCCGCCCCATAAACACTCATTTGCGGGTGGACCAGAGCCGTGACTAAAAGCCACCCCATCGCTCGTTTTCGCTGCTCGCCTAGCCAACAGGCCACGGCGAACAGCGTCGCGGGAGCTGAGAGCGTCCGCGCTGTGACGTAGGGATCGAAAATCGCCAGCGCCGTTCCCGCCACCGGCGTGCTCAATGCGGCAGCCAACAGCGTCACCGCGCCCCACCGCGCCGGCGCGCTTTCAAAGCACGCGCGCGCCAGCGTCCAGGCGGCCAGCAGCAGCAGATAAATGCCCGCCACATGCCAAAGCAGGATGGCCGTGTCGGCCGGCAGATGCGCGAGCCGCGCAAATCCGCCCACCAGATTCGGAAAAAAAGAAAGGTGGGCGTGCGTCATGAAGAACTCGGAGGCGAACGGAAACAGCCGCGGGTCCGCGGCCCTCTTGATCGCCGGGAGATAGATCTCGGCGTCGTCTACACCCAGATGATATCCATGAACCAATAACGCCCCGGCGGCCAGCGCTAGAATTCCCGCCGATGGATGGCCAACAACCCTCGACAGTGCAAGCCGGTATCCCATTCCATTCCCGGAGTCAGGCCTCAGCGCCGCCGGTCGTGCTCTTCGTACCGCTCCCGGCCGCCCCGGTAGGATTCCCGCTCCCGCTCTGTGCGCTCGTGGAGTTCGTGACCTTCCACGCGCCGTTCCGGAGCATACCGCGGCGCCTCGTACGGATGGACATAGGCGCCTCGATTGACCCACGTGCGCCGCCACGGCGCATTGTTCACGATCACCACGTGGTCGGCCCAACCGAACCGGCTCGCGCCCCAACCCCAGGGCCGGTATGCGGCTCCAATCGTTATCCCGAAATTGAATCGAATCGCGCCGCCCACCGCAAACCCGGGACGCGGCGCGGCGTACACTACCAAGGGATCGTAGTACGGCACATAAATGACGCCGGGACGCGCCGGAACGATCTCGATGTATGGTCCATAGTTCACCAGGACCTGCCCGTTGCTGCGCAGGTACCCGTAGTCGTAGGCACGGCGGCGTTCTCGCTGCACCGCGTCCATCAATTGCGGTTGCTCGGCCAGAAAAGCATTCCCCAAATCCCGCGTCCACCCCGGATCCGATGCCATCATGTCCAGCACCGCGGGAAACGGCAGCAGCGCCTGCACGCTCGGGTCCCAGGGCAGCCGGTCGGCTTCAATGGCCGCTGCCAGCGCGTCTCCCGTCAAATAATGATGCTCGTCCGCCCAGCGCGCGGCATCGGGAATCTGTTCCGGAAACGTGGCCGCCGTCAGAACTTGAGTGAGCAGCGCATCTGGATACAACGCAACCCGCGAAACCAGCCGGTCCAGCTCCGTGGGTGGAAACGACGGCGGCGGCGGGTACGGCGGCGCCTGCGCCGCGGCACAGGCCGCCAACAATCCCACAAGAGGCCCCCCTCGGATCGGTTGTTTCAGACGCATTCTCGGGCTCCTAGTCGTTCTATTCTACGCGCCGAAACCCCCTTTCGTTACAATTTATGGCCGGCCCGCGCCGGCCCTTTGCTTGACAGCCATCTCAAGACTCGTTTATACATAGACGAAACCAAACGGGTGACAGTGATGGCTCGGTTCGCGGCTCTGCTCGGCAACTTCTGTTTGTTGGCGTTGACTCTCGTTCCTGCGCGTGCGCAAGTGGATTTTTCAGGCGCCTGGGCGCCCCTGTTTCACGAAGATCTGCCGGAGCGCATTCCCGGCCCGGAGCTCGGCGACTATATGGGAATCCCGGTCAACGACGCCGCCCGCTTGCGCGCCGACAGCTACGACGCCGACCGCATCTCCATCGTCACCGAATACCAGTGCCGCCCGCACGGCGGCGACTATTCCATGCGCGGCCTCTCCAACATGCGCATCGACGCTGTCCTGGACCCGGTCACCCAGCAGCTCGCCGCCTGGCACACCCGCATGGGCTTTCAGGAAATGGAGCGCACCATCTGGATGGACGGCCGCCCGCATCCCGGCCCGCTCGCCCCGCACACGTGGCAGGGTTTTTCTACGGCCACCTGGGATGGCAACATGCTCAACGTCTACACTACGCACCTCAAGGAAAGCTACCTCCGCCGCAACGGTCTCCCGCGCAGCGATAAAGCCACCTTCACCGAGCATTGGGTCCGCCACGGCAGCTATCTCACCGTCACCACCGTCATCACCGACCCGGTCTTCCTCACCCAGCCGCTCGTCCGCAGCCAGAGCTGGATTGCCGATCCCGGCCAGCGTATGGGCCGTGATGTTTGCGAGTACAACCAGGAGTTGCCCAAGCCACGGCCCGATTACGTCCCCAATCATCTTCCCGGCACAAATCCTTTTCTGAAAGAAGTCGCCGAGTGGTACGCGCTGCCCGCCCAAGTCATGCCCGGTGGCGAAGAGACCATGTATCCCGAGTACCGCCAGAAAATCGCCAGGCCCGAAAAGCCCAAAGAAAAATGCGACCGGTATTGCAACTGCGGCGCCGCGGACAACCCTACCTGCTCCGCCAATCCCCGGAGCCGGTAACCATGAGAACTTTCCGATTCCTGCTGCTCGCCGGCATCTCGTTCGCTCAGCAGCCCGACTTCGACAAAGTCCAGATGCAGGTGCAGCACGTCCAGGGCGGCGTGTACATGATGACCGGCGCCGGCGGCAATTCCTCCGTCCTCCTCGGCAACGACGGCGTCCTCATGGTCGACACCCAGTTCGCTCCCCTCGCGCCCAAACTCATGGCCGAAATCCGTAAACTCAACCAGGGGCCGCTCCTCTTCATCGTCAACACGCATTTCCACCCCGATCACGTGGGCGGCAACTCGGCACTCGCGCGCCTCGCCGAACCCGACCTCCGCGGCGCCCCGCTCAAAATCATCGGCCATGAAAACGTGCTCAACCGGCTGACGCATCCGGCGCCGAACCAGCCGCCGCTGCCGCCCGAAGGCCTGCCGGTCGACGAGTATTTCACCCCCTTCAAGGACCTCCACATGAACGGCGAAGCCGTCATCATTTACCACGAGCCCAACGCCCACACCGATGGCGACAGCGTCGTCCTGTTCCGCGGCTCCGATGTCGTCGCTACGGGCGATATCTTCACTCCCGGCGCCTATCCCTTCCTCGATATCGATCACGGCGGCAGCGTGCAGGGCGAAATCGCGGCCTTGAACCACATCCTCGACCTCACCGTGCCCGGGCATACCCAGGAGGGCGGAACCTACGTCATCCCCGGCCACGGCCGGGTCTGCGACGAAGCCGACGTGGTTGAGTTCCGCGACATGATCGTCATCGTTCGCGACCGCGTCCAGGACATGATCCGGAAAAACATGTCGCTCGATCAAATCCAGGCCGCGCGCCCCACCCGCGACTACGACACCGAATATCTCGCGCCCGACAGCTTCGTCAAAGCCGGCCAGTTTGTCGAAGCCGTGTACCGGAGCCTCACCAAAAAGTAGGCGCTCATGAAAACCTTCCTTCTCGCATTGTTGGCGACGGCTCCCGGCTTCGCGCAGTTCGGGCCGCCTCCGCCCGCCGCCCCGCCCAAGTCCGGCCGCGAAGGCGCGCCCGTGGACCTCACCGGCAACTGGGTCTCCATCGTTGCCGAGGACTGGCGCTGGCGCATGCTGACTCCGCTCAAAGGCGACGCCGCCAGCATTCCTTACCAGCCCCATGCCCGCAAAGTCATCGACGCCTGGGACCCCGCCAAAGACGAAGCCGCCGGCCTCCAATGCAAGGCCTACGGCGCGCCCGCCCTCATGCGCATTCCAGGCCGCCTGCGCATCTCCTGGCAGGACGACAATACCCTCAAACTCGATTTAGACCAGGGTCAGCAGACGCGCCTGTTCCACTTCGGCGCGAAGCCCGCGCAAAATCCCGCGCCCTCCTGGCAGGGCTATTCCGCCGCCCGTTGGGAGCCCGCGCAGCCGCCGGCGGGAAATGGCCTCCCCGTCGGCATCTCGCCACGCTACGGCGCCCGCTCCCGCAGCCTCGAAGTCACCACCACCAACCTTCGTGAAGGCTATCTGCGCAAGAACGGCGTTCCCTACAGCGCCTCCGCCACCTTGACCGAATACTACGATTTGTTTCAGGAGCCGAACCGCGACACCTGGTTCACCGTGACCACGATCGTCACTGACCCGGTCTACCTGTTCACACCCTTCGTCACCAGTACCGATTTCAAGAAAGAGCCGGACGGCTCCAAGTTCGCCCCCGCCCCGTGCACCGCGCGATGACTCACCGTCACGACGATTTTCAAAAATCTTTCGCTGAATTCACGCCACTTACAAGCCGCCCCCCTGGATTATAGAAAAAGGTCTGGTAATGTGAAATTGGAAAGAGGCTTGCGCACACCGAGCAAGTCCGACGGTTTTCTTGCTGGCCAGCAAGCGTTGCATTGCGGTGGTTCTGAGCTTCTCGTAAGGCTGTTAAGGCCTGTACGGCGGATCCCCTACGTGGAGGAGGTCGGCGGGAAGATCCTGGAACTGGTTCCACAACATCCGGTGGAGTGCGGATAGCTAGTGTCGCCGTCCCATCGGGTTTCAGAGAGTCGAGCATCGAAACGAGGGTTACCGTAGCGCCAAAAAGCGAGACCGCTGGCCCTGTAGAT
>CAYTJD010000139.1:0-24722 GCA_964438005.1 uncultured Solibacteraceae bacterium
ACGCCTGCCGCACCTGCCAAGGTGGAAAACCCTCTCCGCGCCCCCGCAATGCCGAACTATTATCTCGATGAAGACAACATAGCCACCCAGCTCCAGCAATACTGCAGCGCCCTCTTCGACCCCGCGGAACTTACGCCCAAGCAGCAGGAGATCCGCAACCACTATGCGAATAAGGTAGCGTTCGAGGTGAGTTATTGCAGTTCAACGCATCCGAGGTTCACAAACACCGCCGGCTCGCCATGGAATACTGTCTGGGAAATTACGAATTCACCAACGCCCGGGTCGTCGGCGATGCCTACGAGGCGTGCATGAGGCAGAACGACAAACTCATCTCGCTTTGCTCCCTGAAAATGAATCCTGGCACTATTGAGGCACTCGCGCCGACTCCCGCCACGGTGAGCCCGCAACCTGCCGTTGGAGCAACGCCCGCGCGGCCCGTTTCCCAATCCACGAACCCCGGCCCCGCCCCTGCTGCCCCGCAAGCTCCGCCGCGGTCCAGTCCTGAAGAAGTGCGTACGCGTCAACAGAATTTCGCTGCTTGCCGCCAGCAGGCCGCGAAGAATCTTCCAAGAGGCGGCCCGGATCTTTTCCGGGCAATCGCCGACTGCAACAGGATTTTGCAGCAGAGATAGAGTGGCAGGAGCTGTTTGGCGCCGAAATTCTCATACATCTCGATACTGTTCCGGCTTACTACAGTGACGGCCGGTTCACGAGCACCACGATGCTCCGGTCACCCACGTCGTACGTCGAGCCGGTGACCGGGAGCTCCGCTCCCGCTTCCGCAATATCGCGCGGCGCTGGCTGATTGGTATCAATCGCCCTGCACCATTGCCGCCCAGCCACGGCCGGCAGGTCGAACTCCAGCCGCTGCCAGAACATGTTCAGCATCACGTGAAGATCGGGGTCGGAATCAAAGCCGCCCAGCGTGAAGGCCAGCGTGCGCGCGTTGGGATCGTCCCAGCCAGGTTGGTTGAGCTTGGTGCCGTGCCAGGTTACGTCAGCAAGACCGCGGTTGTTCCGGGCCCCACTAAAAAAGCTGCCCTGGCGCAAGGTAGAGTAACGCTTGCGGAACGCGATCATCTGCTTCCAGAAGCGCAGCAGATCGCGATTTTTGTCCAGCAACTGCCAGTCGAACCAGCTCACCTCGTTGTCCTGGCAGTAGGCGTTGTTGTTGCCGCGTTGAGTGCGGCGCACCTCGTCGCCGGCCGCGAACATGGGCACGCCGCGCCCCAGCAGCAGCAGTACCGCGACATTACGCACCTGGCGGACGCGCAGGGACTCGATGGCGGGATCGCCGGTTTCGCCTTCGACGCCGCAATTCCAGCTCAGGTTGTCGTTGACGCCGTCGCGATTGCCTTCGCCGTTGGCCTCATTGTGTTTCGAATTGTATGAGACCAGGTCGTTGAGCGTGAAGCCGTCGTGGCAGGTGACGAAATTGATGCTGTTCAAAGGCGACTCGCCGTTCGCCTGGTAGAGATCGGCGCTTCCCGCCAGGCGCGACGCTACCGCGCCGATGACGCCCGGATCGCCTTTGACAAAGCGCCGGATATCGTCGCGGAACCGACCGTTCCACTCGGCCCAGCGGTCGCCCGGAAAATGACCGATCTGGTAGAGGCCGGCCGCGTCCCAGGCCTCAGCGATCACTTTCGTGTCCGCCAGGTCGTCGTCGAGCTCGATCTGCCAGACCACCGGCGGGTGCGGCACTGGCGCGCCATCTTCGCCGCGGGTGAGGATGGAGCCTTCGTCAAAGCGGAAGCCATCGACGTGGGCTTCGCGCACCCAGTATCGCAAGCACTCCACAATCAGTTTTTGAGCGATGGGGTGGTTGCAGTTGAACGTGTTCCCGGTGCCGGCGAAATCCATGTAATACTGCAGATCCCACGGAACCAGGAAATAGTACGTGCGATTGTCGATGCCCCGGAATGAGAAGCACGGGCCGAGTTGATTGCCTTCGTCGGTGTGATTGAAGACCACGTCGAGGATGACCTCGATGCCGGCGCGATGGAGCGCCTTCACCAGATCGCGAAATTCCCTCAGGTGGCTGCCGTGCTCGGGGCTGACGCAGTAATTCGATTGGGGCGCGAAGAAGCCCACGGTGCTGTAGCCCCAATAATTCGTCAGGGGGCGGCCGTCTTGCACACGCAAAACGCCGGTTTCATCGAAGTCGAAAACAGGCAGCATCTCGACGGCAGTTACGCCGAGATCCTGAAGGTAGGGAATCTTCTCAATGATGCCGGCGAAGGTGCCCGGGTTCGCCACGCGGGAACCGGGCGACTGCGTAAATCCGCGGACGTGCATTTCGTAGATGATGGTGTCCTGCATCGGGCGACGGAGCGGCTGGTCGCCCTCCCAGTCGTAGCCGGAGGTGTCGATCACCACCGAGCGCATGGAGGTAGCCGCATTGTCACCGGGACGGCACGCGGCGGCGCGGCTCCAAACCTCGTTGGTATTGCCGCGGGCATAGGGATCGATGAGCACTTTTTCGGGGTCGAAGCGATGGCCGGCAGCGGGATCGGACGGCCCTTCGACGCGATAGGCATAGTGCGTGCCGGCCGGCAGTTCGCGCACCAACACGTGCCAGAAGTGGAACGACTTATTGATGTACGGATCGAGACGGATTGTCTGAAAAGGCTGGAGCGCGTCGTGCGCCGCGAACAACAGGAGCTGGACGCCGGTGGCATGGCCGGAGAAGAGAGAAAAATTCACTCCGGCGGCGCTGAGCGTGCCACCCAAAGGATGTGGGGAGCCCGGCTCGATGGCGAAGCGAGGCTGAGCGGCGCGCGAGGCCATCGGAGCCTACTCGTCTTCGTCGCCGACCTGGTTACTGAGGTATTGCTCGTAACCGATTTCTTTGATCTGGTGAAGCTGCGCTTCGAGCCAGTCCACGTGCGCTTCTTCGTCCTTCAGCAGCCGTTCGAACAGCTCGCGAGAGGCGTTATCGCCCTCGTCCCGCGACGTGGCCACGAAACGGTTGTACATGGCGACCGCATTCACTTCGAGCTTCAAGTCGCCCTCAAGTTGCTCCTTCACGGTCTGGCCGATGTTGAGACGCATCGGCACGTTCATCTTTGGGACGCCATCGAGAAACAGAATTCGCTCGATCAGGGATTCCGCGTGCTTCATTTCGTCGATGGACTGCTTACGGATGTAATCGCCCAGCTTGCCGTAATGCCAGTTCTCGCACATTTCCGCGTGAATGAAATACTGGCTGATGGCAGTTAATTCCTCGGCGAGAGCCTCATTCAACGCATGCACAACTTTCGGCTTACCCTTCATGGTCGAATTGTAGCAACTGTTCGATCCAGCGCTCCATGCGTCGGACGTGGGAGCCGTGCCAGTACACCCGATGGCAAGCGGAGCATTCGAGAAATTGGTCATAGAGCTCGGCGGCGCGCGGCGGGATGCGAGGAAGCACGGCCGAGCGATCTGTGGCCCGCAGGATGGAGTTGCAGGCCATGCACCGGGTGAAGGGACGAACGGTGCCGGCCAGGTCGAACCGGCGGAGGATCTCCGCGGCTTGGCGCCGGCTGTCGGTCTGCCGCAGCCAGTAGCCGCGCGTGACGGCAGAGTGCATGAGCAGTCCCCGGTCGCGGGTTAGGAGGATGCGCCGCTCCTCCGCGGCAATACGCACCAGTTCGGGGTCGGCGGCGCAATTGGAATACGCGGCGTCGAAACCAAGCATGCGCAGATAGGCGGCCAGCTTTCCCAGGTGCACGTCCAGCACGAACTTGAGGTCGCGCAGAGGCTCGGCGCGCACACGCAGCTCGGGCTGCACATCGATGGACTCGAAGACGGGATAGACCGCGACGCGGTCGCCGTCCTGGATCAGCCGCGAGAAATCGGCCGACAGGCCGTTGACCAGGATGAGTTCGACTTCCGTGTGCGGCACGCCGAAACTTTCAATCATATCTTTGACCGATGCAGGGACAAAGAACCGCTTCTCGAGCGTTTGGTACTGGCTGTCCGCAGCGAGGTGATCGTTCAACTCGGCGTAAAAGCGGAACCAGGCGCGCGCGGGGGCCTCCACGAGTTCATGGTAGCGCCGGGATCACCGCGATTCCGGTGAAAAAGCGAGGAGCACATTGCCCGGAATGCCGTTGCGCACACCGACATATCCTGAGCCCGCGAACAACCTCCCTCCCGCGACAGTAGGGCCGGAGACGCTGAGCGAGCCGCCCCTGGCGGCAATACCGTTGACGGTTTTGAACTCCTGCACGGTGTTGTACTCCCACAGGACACGGCCGTCATTGGCGGCGAGCGCGCGAAGGACGCCGTCCCAGGCGCCCGAGAACACAACGCCGGGAATGGCGCTGAGCGCCCCTTCGTGACCCGGATGCTGGGCCACAGCGGGCGCGGGATCGAGACGCGCGAACCATTGGCGTTCGCCATCGCGGAGCTGCACGGCGGCGATGCCGCCCGGGCCCAAACCGAAATAGGCGTTCTGGTCGTCGGCGGCGCCGCCCCACACGATTTTGCCGCCAAACTCGGTGGTGTTGTTGACCAGCGCGGTGCGCCAGACCACGGCACCCTTTTGATCGGGATCGTGCGCCCAAACATTGCCGCTCTTCTGGCCGGCGATCAGAAGCGTGCGGCCATTCGGCAGGGTCGTCAGGATGGGCGAAGCGCCGAAATCGTGATCAGGCCCGAGGTCCTTCGGGCAATTTTCCGGATGGCTCGCGCCGTTGCAGCCGACCAGCCAGGCGTCATTCCCGGTGTCCTGGACCACCCAGAGAATTTTCCCGGAGTCGAGATCCAACGCCATCAACGCATCGGTGGTGTTGGCCGCGGGCTCGGTGTAGGCGTCGCCGGTGCCGATGTAGAGAGCGCGGCGTTTGGCATCGATCGTGGGAGAGTTCCAGACACCGCCGCCGGCCGGCGCGTACCGCAGCACGCCGTTCGAATTCTTGCCCGTCTGTTTGGGCTCTTCGGCGATCGTGTAGGTCTTCCAAAGCTGGCGATAACCGGACGCTTCCAACGCAACCACGCTCCCGCGAAAAGTACAACACGGGTACTTCGGATTCACGCCCGCGCCTTCCTCGCCTGAAGCCACGGGTATGTAGACGCGGTTCTCAAAAAACTGAATGGCGCCCGTGATTCTCGCGGTGGGGTGCTCATCGACATGAAACTTCCACAACGATTCGCCGGTGACCGCGTCCACGGCGTACGCGTTGGCTTTCAGATCGCCGAAGAAAGCGGCGGTCCGGCTGCCGGCATGACCAATGGTGATGGCGCTGCGGACCCCCGCATCCGCCTTGAAGACCCAGTACTCGCAGCCGCTGGCCGCATCGAGCGAGTAGACTTCGCCGGTATCGACTCCGAGAAAAACGCGTCCGCCCGCCACCACCGGCGGGCCCATCACCGATTTGACGTTCGGAAAACCGAACGCCCATTTCAGCTTCAGGTTCGGCACCTGGGCGGCGGGAATCCCGGCGGCGTTCGCGGGCTGGAAGCGGGCGTTGGAGGCGTCCGGGCCCCAGCCGTTCCAGGCAGGAGCGGCGAGATCGATGGGCCTCGCGTTTGAGGGGCAATGATTCGCTGTCTGCGCGGCGGCCAGGCCTGCCAGCCAAAACAAAACGGAAAGTTGCTTCATATCTCTCTATCTACTCTACTCGCCCATGCTTGCCTGCCTGGAAAAGGCGATGGTCGACGTGGCCGAGACGCGAAGCCAGGCGCGGCTTGAGCAGCGGCGTGTGCGCGATGGTACACAGGTACTCGGGAATCGCCCAGACATCCTCCTCCGCAGTCATCCAGTGGATGTTGTCGAACCGCTTCAGATTCACTGGGCGCGAATAGTTGCGGAGAGTTTTCTCGCGGCCAAGGTTGAAATAATGCTCGAAGTAGGACATCGCCAGCTCGCGCAGCGTGCGGTAGACGGGCTCGCGATAGCGCAGGCCGGAGTAGTTGGACTTGGCGATCGCGCCCCAGTGGCCGTGCACGCGAAAGACCGCCAGCACGTGATCGTCGTCGCGAACGGCTTCGAAATCGAGCAGCAGAGGCGGGAAGCCGAGCATGCGGAGGGCGGCGGCGCCGAACAGGGCGCCTTCCATGCAATGCGCCACGCGGTCGCGGAGCACGCGGCGCGGCGAATAACACGTCACTCCGTCCGGCTCCTTGTTATAGCCGATGTCGTGGTCGAGAAAATACTGGATCTTCTCCGGCGTGCGAAGGCGGCGGAACACAGCGCGCTCCGCAGGCGTGAAGCCGTAGCCTGCCATTGCGCTCAGATTAACTCACTTTGCGCAAGGCCCGTTCAAAACCGGGGAGAGCGCGTTGAATATCGGGTTGCGGGATGGTGAGCGAGAGCCGCATGTACCCGCCGCGTCCGAACCCGGCGCCGGGCACGGCGAGAATGCCTTCTTCCTGAAGCAGGCGGATGAAAGCGAGGTCATCGGGAATCGGGGTCTTTGGGAAAACGTAAAACGAGCCCTGCGGCCGCGGGGCGTCGTAGCCCATGCCGTTGAGCGCGTTACAAAGCAGGTCGCGTTTGGCTTGAAACTGGGAAACATCGATGGTGACATCTGGCGCCTGGGCTATGACACGCTGCCACAGCGCGGTGGCATTGATGTACCCGAGAATGCGGATGGCGAAGGTGCAGGCGTTGCTTAGCGCCGCGCCCTCAGGCAGATGCGGGGGGATGGCGAGAAATCCGATGCGTTCTCCGGCGATCGCCATCGCCTTGGAATAGGACCACGCCAGTACGGCCCGGGGAATCAGGGCGAGGGTTTCCGGCGGCTTCAGGCCGTCATAGACCAGCGGACGATACGGCTCGTCGCTGATGACGAGGATCGGGTCCCGGATCAGTTCGTTCAATTCGCGCAGGACTGAGGCACTGTACACGGCTCCGGTTGGATTGTTCGGAGAGTTGAGAATGAGGGCTTTCGTGCGCGGCGTGATGGCGGCGGCAATGCGCGGAATGTCGGGCTGGAAGTTGGCATCGGTTTCGACAGCAACCACCCGGCCGCCATGATTTTCGACATAGAACCGGTATTCGGGGAAGTACGGATTAAGAAGGATGACCTCGTCGCCGGGATCGAGAATCGACTTCAAAACGATGTTGATCGCGCCGGCGGCGCCGGTGGTCATGAGGACGTCGTCGGCAGTAAACGGCATGCCGGTCCGCTCGGCCAGGCGTTTGGCAACCGTGGCGCGCACATCGGGAAAACCGGCATTGGGCATGTAACCGTGGCTGCGCGGCCGGTTTTCGGCGGCCACGCGGCGCAGCGCCGCGATGACGGCGTCGGGAGGCTCTACGTCCGGATTCCCGATTGAAAAATCGAAAACGTTCTCGGCGCCGCGTTGCTTGCGGAGCTGGATGCCGATCTCGAACATGCGCCGGATCCAGGAAGCATTTTCGAGTTGAGCCGAGATGGTTCGGGCGATCGGCAAGCCAGATTGTAGCGCCCGGCGCCGCAGGCCGAAACCAAAATGGTCTGAGATTTCGGCCCGTCCGTTGATTACACGGCAGTTATTGGAGACTCCCAAACCATTGCGGTTTTGCGATCAGGCTGGATCCAGGTAATCGTCCCACAAATCCAGATAAACGGAGTCGTGCGGTGAAGCCTGTTCGCCCCACAATTCGCGCGCAGCGAAACGCACGGAATAGAGGTGTTGCGGCTTCTCGCCGAGGAACTGCGCGTTCGCGTCGGGGAAAACGAAAATGCCGTGATCGCGATCGACGGCGCCGACTCGGCCGCGGACATAGCGCGGCAGGCGCGTGTGGCCGGTTGGGTTCAGATTGCGGGCGCGGACCGGCTGGCCGGCGCGAAACCGGGGAGTCGCCGGGACATCCCGGGTATACGGGCCGCCTTTGCCCAGGGTTTCGGCGACCTTGGCGGCAGTAAACGGAGGAGTCCCCTTAGGGCCGTTCGATCGGCCGCTGGCGATTTCCTGCTGAGTGATCAGACCGTGTTTCAGCATCAGGGCCACGAGGCGGGTGAACCATTTTTCGTAGTAGCTCATCCGCAGGTAGTCGGCGGGGGGGAGCTGTTCGATTCCGTGGCGGGATGCATCGATGTTCCACTTGCGCCAGGCGCCCATCGCCACGTTGAGGGCGAAGACGCGGCCTTCCCACGCAGCGTGAAAGACCGGCTCGTTCTTCTCGTATTCGACGGGGCCCATGCCGTGCATGCCGCCCATGTCGTGGACGCCGTTCACGCGGGGCCGCCTACTTTCGCGACGCCCACCATGGCGTCGCGGGTGACCAGGGCGGCGAGTTGCTCTTCGGTCAGATTTTCGGAGCCCGCCGGCCGCTCGGGCAAGACCAGATAACGGATCTCGGCGGTGCTGTCCCAAACGCGGACCTCGACACTTTCGGGAAGGCTCAAACCGAATTCGCGAAGCACAGCGCGCGGATCGATAACCGCACGCGAGCGATACGGCGCGGATTTGTACCAGACGGGCGGCAGGCCCAGAACCGTCCAGGGATAGCAGGAACAGAGCGTGCACACGACCATGTTGTGGACCTTGGGCGTGTTCTCGACCACGACCATGTGCTCGCCTTGCCGGCCCATGTAGCCGAGTTCGGCAATGGCGGCGGTGGCATCGGCCAGCAGACGGCGCTTGTAGGCCGGATCGGCCCAGGCTTTCGCCACGACACGCGCGCCGTTGCGCGGACCGACTTTGTGCTCATAGGTGTCGATCAGGGCGTCGAGCGCGGCCGGATCGACCAGCCCTTTTTCGACCAGCAGGGACTCCATGGCCTTCACGCGCAGCGCAAAATCGGAAGGCACATCCTGGCCATGCTCGTGGTCGTGCCGATGCTGAGTCATGTAGCTGCCATTGTAGCGCCGGCGTTACGGGAGCGGGACGAACTTGTCCGAGCAGGCGATCGGAAAGGTGGCCGCGCTCCGGGTCACATCGGCGTGCGAAACGGCGCTTGGCGTGGAAGCGGGGGCGTCCAGATAGACGTTGTCGAAGGTGACATCGAGGCGGTGGCGCTCATCGTAGCCGTCCAGCGTGATTTTGCCGCCGGTCAGAATGCGGATGTTCCGGAGAACGATGCTGGTAAAGGAGGGGATGAGATTGGTTTCAGGGCCGCGCGACGCGGTGTAGTGGGTGTCCATCAGGATCGGGTTCTTGGTGTTGCGGATGCAGACATCGGAGTACACCACGTCGCGCACAAGCCCCCCGCGCGTATTATTCGATTTGATGCGCAGGCCGTTGTCGGCGCCATCGATCGAGAGATCGGTCACGCGGATGGCTTCGGCGCCGCCGGAGGTTTCGCTGCCAATCGACATGCCATGTCCGGCGTAGAAGTGGTTGTGCGCGACCGTGATGTGCGAGGTGGGGCTGCCCGCCTTGATGGCGACGTTGTCGTCGCCCGTGTGGATGAAGCAATTCGTGATGGTGACGTTAGTGGAGGCGCTGGGATCGATGCCATCGGTGTTGCGCGCGTTCTTCGGAGTATCGATGACGACGCCCCAGGCGGTAAAGCCGTTCCCATTGCCGTAGTAGACGTGGAAATTCGGTGAGTTCTTCAGGGTGATGCGGTAGAGAGTGAAATCGCTGGAGTACGAGAGCACGATGAGACGCGGGCAGTTCTGGTTTCCGCCGGCGCGCGCCTTTTCGGCGAGGTCCCACCAGGTGAAATCCTGGTTGAGCAGTTTGAGACCGCCCCGGCCATCAATCGTGCCTTCGCCCATGACGGCGGTGCCGGCCACGTGGTCGCCGTTGATCAGAGCGCGGCAGCCGCGCCCGCTCTGGTCGACGGTGCCGCAACGGCCTGGAGTTACGTCGAAATCACGCGGATTGCGCGAAGCGAACAGGGTGACGCCGGCACCGACGCGAAGCGTCACGCCCGCGCGAAGGTCGAGAGGGCCGGAGAGGAAAGCGGCCCGTGAGCCGTCAGGGCGAAGTTCCACGGCCCCACCCGGCGCACAGGTGTCCAGAGCTTGTTGAATGCGCCGGGTGTCGGGCTGGGATTCGTCGGCCGCGGAGAGGCGGGCCTGCAAAACCGCACAGGACGGCGGAAAAACGGGCTCGGCGACTTTTCGGGTATCCTGCGCGTGCGTGGGGAGCACGACCAGGAACCCGAAGAGCCACCGAAACATTTAGAAAACGACCTTCAAAGCAAGTTGGCCGAGGCGCGGAGCGATGTCGGCCGTAATCTGTCCAAAACCGGTGCCCGAGAGGTTGGCCGTGTGTTGGACGGTGCCGGTGCCGCTGGTATCGGTTGCGCTCATTCCCGGATTCATCAGGTTGACGCGATTGAACAGGTTGAAATACTCGGCGCGGAACTGCAGATGGACGCGGTCGCCGCGCAACGGGATTTCCTTGGAGAGCGCGCCATCGTAATCGATCATATTGGGGCCGCGAAGAGCGCCTTTGCCCATGTTCCCATAAGTTCCCTGGGCCGGGAGGGCGAACGCGGTGGGATTCAGGTAATTGATGCAGGGGGCTTTGTTGCCGCAGGCGTTGGCGCCGTAGGGATCGATACCGCCGAGGTAGACGCCGCGGTCTGCGTTTAGGGCGTCGCCGGAGAGATCCTTGCCGGCGATGACGGTGATGGGGCCGCCGGATTGGCCGGTCAGCATTCCGGTCAACTGCCAGTTGCCGGCGGCATAGCGCAAGGCGCGCGGCGCATTGGCCAGTTTCGGCAGCTGCCAGATGAAGGACGCGACAAGGCGATGAGTGTGATCGAATTCCGAAGGACCGCGGTCGAATTGGTGACGGCCGGGCAGGTACCAGGGAATCGGGGAGACGTAAGAAGATCCGCCGGCCGCCTGGACACCGACCGTGGTGGGACTGGTGGCCCAAGGAACATCGTCGATGGACTTCGACCAGGTGTAGTTGGTGAGCAGCGTAAAGTTGCGGGAGAAACGCTTCTCCGCGGTTACCTGCAGCGAGTTATAGCTGGAGTTCGCGTCCTGGGAAGCCAGCGCGATACTGCCGTACTGTGCGAAGAGACGGCGGTTGTTCGGGCTGGCGAGGCTGCCGGAATAGACGGCGGGCGAAAGCTCCTGAGTTTCGAGCAAATGCCGGGCCTGGAGTCCGACATAGGCCACGCGCAGCATCCAGTCGCCGGGAAGCTGCCGTTCGAGCGTAAGGTTGTAGTCCATGGAGACTGGCGTGTTGTAAACGCCGCCGTCGGCGGTGTCGTAGGTCATGACCTGGTTGGGGGCGGGAAATTTCGTGCTCGCCGGCGGCGGATACGGAGCCGGGAACGGATTGGCGATCCCCAGGTAGGGGTTGCTGAAGGTCCCCGCGGGCGCGGTCAGGTTGACCTGGGTGCTGAAGGGCGTCACGTCGACGAAGCGGTTGTTGTAAATGCCGTTCTGGAGGGCATCGTAGAACAGGCCAAAACCGCCGCGGAGAGAGGTTTTGCCGTCGCCAGTTAAGTCGTAGGCGAAACCGACGCGCGGGCTGAAGTTCTTGTAGTTGGCCAGCAGGCCGTATTGCGGAACGCCGGGGTCGCCGGGGAAGAGCAATCCGGGAGGCGCATTCGGGAAGCGGCTGGAGACTGTGCCGGCGGCATAGGCGGAAGGACTGAACAACTCGACGCGGCCCTGGGTTTCTTTCCAGGGGAAGAACGGATCGAAGCGGAGGCCGAGATTGAGCGTCAGCCGTCGCGTGGCGTGCCAGTCATCCTGCACGAATACGCCGAAGCTGTTGAGGCGATTGTCCTTGAATTCGCCATTGCCTTGCACAAAGGTGCGCATCTTACCCTGCAGAAAGCTGGCGAGGGCGTCGCCATTGTAGTCCGAGGTAAAGCCGAACTGGCCGGGCTGGTGGAACTGATTCCGGAGCACAACCCAGGCGCGTGTCACGTCGGCGCCGAAGGTCAGCGAATGCGCGCCGTGCACCCAGCTGAAGGTATCATTGATGCCGTACTGATCCCGCGTGAAGGTAGCAGGATCGGTCTGGCTGATGCTGAAGTAGCCGGAAACCGAGAGCGATTCAATGATCTTGTCCCCCGGCGGCTGGTAGATGTTAACACCCAACGCGCCGACGCCGATGCTGCTGGAAGCGGGGCCGCGATTCGAGACTTCGCGCGCGATGCTGAGACGGAAATCGTTGAGAAGGGTGGGAGTAAACGTGTGAGTTTCACCCAGCATGAAATTGTGCGAGTCGATGGTGGTGAAGCTCTGGTTGTTGAGATAGTTCTTCAGATCGAGGTAGGGAGCGTTGTAGTATCGATCGAAGAAATAGCGGCCGGTGAGGCGATCGTTGTCGGTGAGGGAATGATCGAGCCGGACGGTGGTCTCGTCGAAATCCTGGGCGGTCGGCTGGGAATACAAGACGTAGCCGCTGCCCGCGCCGACCGGGAGGTACTTGGTCAACGCCAGCGCCGCCGGATCGAACTGGCTGACGGGAAGCTGGTTGTTGGCGTAAGGCGTGCCGGAGGGATCCGTGATGACAACGCGCTTATGAAGCGGATTGTTCGGATTCGACGCATCCAGCAAAGCGGAAAAATCGCCGTTCAAGTTGGCAGCGGTGGGGACATAGGCGTTGTTGCCACCGAGCGCGCTGTTTCGAATGCGCGTGCCCTGATAGCCGACGAAGAAAAAGGTCTTGTCCTTGCCGTGATAGAGGCCGGGGATCACGACAGGGCCTCCCAGAGTGCCGCCGAACTGATTACGTTTGAGGGGATCGCGGCCGAGGGGAGAAAAGAAATCCCGGGCATTGAATACTGCATTGCGATTGAACTCGAACAGATCGCCGTGCAGTTCGTTGCCGCCGGACTTGGTGACGATGTTCACAACGCCGCCGGCATTACCGCCGTAGCGGGCGGAGTAATTGCTGGTTTGGACGCTGAATTCCTGAACGGCGTCGGGGAACGGGAAAGGCTGATTGACGTTGGTGTAGATGTCGTTGTTGTTGGCGCCATCAAGGCGGAAGCTGGCCTGGTTGGAGCGCGAGCCGTTGGCCGAGATGGTGACGGCCACCGGAAAGGTCTTGGAACTGCCCTCGTCGGCGCTCGCCGGGGCCAGCACAGTGCCCGCGGTGATCAACGCGAGGCTGGCGGCATTGCGGCCATTCAAGGGAAGTTCGATGATGCGGCGGCGGTCGACGACTTCGCTGAGGGTCGCCGTGCTGGTGTCGACCTGTTGGACGGGCGCCTCCACGGTCACCGCCTGATTGGCCTGCTGCACAGAAAGGGAGACGTTGATGGTTACGGTCTGGTCGGCCTGGAGTTCGACGCCCTTGCGCGTGACGGGGGAGAAGCCCGGGGCCTCAATCGTCACAGAGTAATTGGCCGGGCGCAAAGAAGGCACGACGAAATAACCTTGTGCGTTCGTCGCCGTGTCACGGGTGAGGGAGGTGCCTTCATCCGTGATTTTCACGGAAGCTGAAGGGACCAGCGCGCCGGATGGGTCGGTAACCGTGCCCACGATAGCGCCAAGGCCCTGGCTATAAAGCGTGGCGCTCAGCGCGCCGGCGAGACAAAGTGCGACTGCGAATGGCCGCAGCCGCAAGCGGCCGAAGGAAATCATCTGGGACCTCCTGACGCGACACCTCGACGGGCTGCGCCAAATTGCAAGACTTGACCAAAGCGATCCTGTCTGCAATCTATCTGGCGTCACCAGACGTGTCAACTCAAAAGGATTAAGAGGTCTGTTTAGTCAAATTAAAGATTCCTAGAGGGACTTGTTCGCGACGTGGTCCAGCACCGTATCCGGCAAGGAGTTGGAGTGCCAGACACGGAACGGGCCGACCTCCTGCAAAACGAAGACGGGCGCGGCGGGAGCACGCTGCGCTTTCAGGTTGTTGAAATCGGCGCCCTGAACGTCTTGGAGCTGGAAGGCGGGCCGCAAATCGTCCTTGAGATAACCGACTTCGACATCGTTCAGCTCGATTCCCTTGACGTGGCGGAGGAAGAAGCCGTAGGCCGGCATCTGGCCGAAGCGGTAGGGCTCCGGGTACTCGGTCTCGCCCTCGGGCGGTGCGATGGAGGCCTGTTCCTTCGTGCCGCCGCCGGCGAAGACCATGCGGATGTGGTTCAGCTTGACGTCTTCGATGGCGTGGCCGGGGATGCCGGCGATGAGGTTGGAATAGCGCGGGTCGGCATTGTAGACGATGACATCGCTGATGTTCACGCGGCGGAAATGACCGATCGGAGTGCCTTCAGGCGAGCGCATGCGGCGGCCGAGTCGCAGGAAGAGCGGAGAATTGATGACATCGCGCATTGTGATGTTCGAGACAGTGACGTCCTCGAGATCGCCGCCATCGACGGTTTCGAGCGCAAGGCCGCGGGAGTACTCGAAGACGCAGTTGGAAATCGTGATGTTCTTGAAACCGCCGCTCGATTCAGTGCCGAGCTTAATGCGGCCGGTGGGGCCGCCGCGATCGGGCGCGCCCGCGGCGTTGCGCTGGTAGGTGCCGTCCAGCAGCGTGCCCATATCGTAGCCGCTGACGAAGCAATTGGTGATGGTGACGTTGGTGGTGTCGCGGAAGAAGCCGAGGCCGTAGGAGGCTTTCAGAACAATGGCGTCGTCCCACGGCGAGTTGACGCTGACGTTCGAGATGCGCACGTTGCGGCTGGCGTCGACATCGATGCCGTCGCGGTTGGTGTCGATCTTGAGGTTGTCGATGGTGAGGTTGTCTACGCCGGTGGCGAGGATTGCAAAGTGACCGCAAAGGAGCATGGAGATATCGCGGATGGTGACGTTGCGGCTGAGCTTGAGCGAAATCGCTTTGTTGGCAATGCGCTTGTTGGCTTCGCGAGTCAGCGCGTCCTTGCCATTGATCAAGCCCTGGCCCAGGATGGCGACGTTCTCGACGTTTTCTCCCCAGAGCAGACTGTTGCGCCAGTGGCTGTGGCCGTAGTCCTGATATTTGTCGATGGCGGAATTGGGCTCGGCTTCGTCGTAAGCTTGGGGGTCGGAGGAGGCCTGGATCACGGCGCCGGAATCCAGATAGAGCGTGACGTTGCTTTTGAGATGGATCGAGCCGGAGACGTATGTGCCCGCCGGGAAGAAAACGGTGCCCCCGCCCGCGGCATTGGCGGCGGCGATGGCTTGATTGATGGAATCGGTGTCGGCCGTCTTGCCCGCACCAGACGCTCCGTAGGACTTGACGTCATACACCGGGGCGCGGCCGGGCTGCGCGCCTACGAGCGCTGCGCAAAAGCAAAGAACAGAGATGACACGCGTCATGCGGTTCCTCCTGGATTCCAGTTATCGGGCCCTTGCAGAAAGGCAGGCAGCGCGAAGCGCGACGCCTCCTCCGCGGTCAGCTGATGGGACCAAGACACGCGGGCAGCGAGGTTCGCGCCCGGGCCTTCGGACTGGTATTCCCCGTAAAACGAAGTTTCGTGATTGGTGTTGTTGTTCCAGACGCTCCAGCCTTCCGGTCGGATATGAGCGCCGAGCCAGCAATTGCGGTAGACCACCTGGGAATAGGCGCGCCAGGGGCGCCCGAGAAAGACACCGCGTCCCGTATTTTCGCCGGTCAGGCGGCAGCGCTCGAAGACGAAGCCGCTGGGTTGGGCGGGATACGTCCGGGATTGCGCCGTCACATAGCCCTGACCTTTACTGTGGATCTGACACTCGCGAAACACGGCGGCGGCATCCCCAAAGATGAAGTCAACGTGGCCCTCGATATAGCAGCGGTCGAAGAATTGGCGGCCGAGGGCACAGTTGCTGGCGTCGGTCTGGGAAAGTGGCTGCGGGACGAACTGACAATTGGGGCCGTTGCTGTACAAAGTGTCCTGCCAGCCCAGAAAACGGCAGTTGCGGAAGACGGCACGGTCGGCCCCGACGAACAACGCCACAGCCTGCGAGCCCACGCCGTAGGTGTTTTCGAAGGCTATGTTCTCGGCTTGGAAGTTGTCGGCGAAGACGTAGGTGCTGGCGGAGTAGCGGGTTTCCGAAGTGGTGGCGGTGCTGAGGTTGTACGTGAGCACGGTCTCCCGCGCATCTTCCCCGACTAAGCGGATGAACGGCTTGTCGCGCGGGACCGTGATGCGCTCGAAGTAGGTGCCCTTGCGGACGTGGATGGTGTACGGGCGTTGATTGCCGCGGGGAATGGCATCGATGGCTTGCTGGACCGTGCGAAAGCCGGCTCCCTTTTTCGAGACAACCAAGCTGGACGCGTCTGTCGCCCGGAGGAATGCCGCCGGGACGGAGGCGATCAACAGCCGCCGAGGAATAGGGGGCATATGTGGCGTTCGAACAGATTGCCGGTCACGTTGCGGGAAATCGGCTCTTGGCACTCCTCCAGCATGTTGAGATAGCGAGCGCCCATCGCTGCTGCGATTTTGTAGCCGACGTGCAGTAACTGGCGCAAGTCGCGGTTGTACGACGGGTTAGCCTGATCGTGGCGCAAGGCGGCTACGAATTGCGCCGACGACCAGGAGTGGACTTCGGCCGGCAAAGGCAAGTGGGGCACGCGGATGTCGATCACGGCGGCGTAGGGCTCGCAGAGCGCCTGGCGATGATCGTACGCTTCCGCGTAGATTTCCTGGGCGAGGTGCAGAGCTTCGCCGCCGGCCTCGGCTAAACCGATCAATTCTTCCAGCCAGGTTGTGCCCGCCGTCTTGAGGTGCACGCCGGCGCCCGTCTTGTGCAGGGCGCGGCGAATCGGGGCGTAGATGGAGAATTTGTCGCTGCCGGAATGCACGCTGAGCTTCAGATTGGCGGGCAACTTGTATTGCTGGATCGAGTGCGCAATCACGGCGAGGTCTTCGACGAATTCCTTCTCGAACTGCGCCCCGTCGCCGACATAATCGACGCCCTTGTTGAAGCGGCCGGTGAATTTCGGGGCAATGGTCTGTAACGGAATGCCTTCATCGGCCAGAGCGGCCAGGATGATGAGCAGCTCCACCGGAGTTTGCGGCGCGTCGGTTTCGTCCATTGAGACTTCGGTGACAAACGGGCGGCCCTGGCGGCTCTCCGCGATGTGGCGGTAGATGCGGCCGGCTTCTTCGGCGGCGTAAAGGTACTTTGCCGCGGTGGCGGCGACACCTTCCCGAGTGGTGGCCAGCGGCGCTTCGATGCCTTCGAGGCGCAGGCGGCCGATCAACTCGGGGTGGCGCGTGACGAAGGCATCAATACAGTCGCTGCGGCGGCCGATCGCGGACGCTACGTCGATGGTAAAGAAATCGCTCGAGTCGAGGTAGCGATCGACCGACGCCAGGTTGATGTGGTCGGCATCCACGTGATACGCCTGCTTCCAGCCGAGCCGGCGGACCGCTTCATCGGCCGCCTTGCGGACACTGGCAGGCTGCGAGCCGACCACACCATGTTCGCGGTTGGATTTATTCCAGACCGGGATTACGGTCGCGCCGAGGGCGGCGGCCTTCGCGCAGGCTTGCAATTGGGCGCAGGCCTGGTGGGCGAAGCGGTCGCCGACCCCCAACGAGAATTTCCCGAGTTCCAGAAGTGTTGCCTCGCTCATGACGATCCCTTGTCAGAATACGATGCGCGCTCCTAACTGAATACTGCGCGGCCGGTTGGCCTGCGCCCCGCTGATCGTTCCAAAGGAGTTTCCACTGCTTACAGTTGTATTCGGCGCGGGGAAGACCGGGTGGTTCAGCACATTGAAAGCCTCGAAGCGGAGCTGCAGGAACGCCTTTTCCGTGAAGCTGACGCGCTTCAACAGCGACGGATCCAACTGGTTGATGCCATCCATGCGGAAGGCCGAGATCATGGTTGGGAAAGTCCGAATGTGGTATTGGAACGTATCGGTTGCGGCCGTCTTGAACACGCCGATGTTGAACGCCGCCACCTTGGGATCGGCCATTCGATTGTTGAGCACGATCGGATCGCCCGAGTAAACGTAGTCCCCCGGACTGGTTGTGCTGCCATTGTTCCAGTTGATCGGCGCACCAGTCTGATAGGTATACACCGTGTTGAGCTGCCATCCTCCGAAGATGCCGTTCATCCAGCGAGCTGGGAGGTCGACGAGCTTATTTCTGCCGATGGGAAGTTCGTAACTGATGGCCGTGACGAAACGGTTTGGGTGGTCTATCGAGGAGATCCGCTTCTCCGGGGCGGGATCGGAGTCGTTCAGCCAGGTTACCCGTTCGATCAGCTTCGAGAAGATGTAGTTGAACGTGAAATTCAGGCCGTGCGAAGTCCGCTTCTGTACCCGAACATTGAGACTGTTGAAATAAGAACTTCCTACGCTGGCGTTTTGTTCGATGATTCCCCCATTCCCGTTCCACCCAGTGGCAGTGTCGCCGACCGGAAACTGCGGAAAGGGCGCTAGCAGTTGGGCCGCTGTGGTATTGGCCGCCGTACCTGTGCTGGTTTGCAGACCAAAGAACGGGTTCGACGCCGTGTTCGAAAGGTAGCTCTGGGACGGGTCGCGCACGCCCAGTGTGCTCATGAACTGGCGCGGTATGCCGTTCAGTTGTGTGGCATCCACCGGCAGGTGCACCGAGTGGTTGCCGATATACGCCACTTCCAGCATCAGATTCGGTGTCAAACTTTGCTGGATGCCAAAGTTCCATCGCAGTGAGTAGGGACTGCTCATGTTGGGATTGATGAACGTAATGCCTTGGCCGGCGAAGGTCAGCAGGCCGAGTGACGAACCCGACGGCGTGAGCAGCCCAGTCGGGAATGGATTGCTCAGCGTCGCGGCGGGAGACGCGTAATTGTTCCCGGTCGGGACCATGGTGGTGGTCTGGCTGAAACCCTGCTGGTTCGCCTCGGGGCTGGTGGAAAACTTTCCATTGACGTCCATTCTGGCAATACTGACTGGCGCAACGAACATACCGAAGCCGGCGCGGATCACGGTCTTCCCGTGAAATTTGTCCGGGGTCCAGGCAAAGCCCACGCGCGGGCTCGCCAGGTGCGATGTGTTGTTGTAAACGGCTGTGCCGCTTCCGGGGTACGTGAGCCCGCCGAGAACGTGGAAGGCGTTCACGGGCACCTGCGCGATGGGAGCCTTCGCATAAGCAGCCTGGGCAGCGGCCTGCAGCGGGTTGGCCGAGGTCGTATCGAACCCGTTCACGGTCCTGCCGTATTTCTCGTTATACGGCGCGTCATGATCGAAACGGAGGCCGAGGTTCAGCGTGAGGTTCCGGTTCACCCGCCAATCGTCCTGAACGAAGACGGAGGAATAGTATGAGTACCAGGAACCGAAGGTATTGAGGTCATAGGAGCCGCCAGTCGGCAGGCCCATCAGAAACTCGGCCAGATCCTGACCCACAACCGAGGAACTGGTGGCTTGAGTTTCACGTACCCAGTTATTCCCGCTGAACGAAAATGTGCCCGCGGAGTTGCCCGCGGCGAAATAGTTCAGACGGTACTGACGGAAGTCTCCTCCGAACTTAAGAGTGTGGCGGCCCTTGATCTTTACCCACGTGGCGAAAATCTGTGCGGACTGCGAAGGCAGCCGGTCCGCGCCCGTGCCTGTGTTGCCTAACGTCTGAAAGGAACCGGTCGCGAAACTGATCACGGGCAGGGCCAAATATTGAGAGTTCGCCACCATGTACCCAGGGAACCCCAGGGTGGTCGGGTTGAATCCCACGCTGGGTACGTCATGTCCTTCATTCATCCGCGTGAAGTTAAAACGCACATCCAGGATGTTGGTCGGACCAACCGTGTATACCTCATCCACGCTCACTCCCGTATTGGTCCGGAACAACAAGGAGCCCGTCGACAGGTTGTTGAAGTAGTTGTTCTTCACCTGCGTGTAGTCCGTATGCCGGATATCGAAGAACATCCGGCTCTTGTCATTCATGTTGTAGTCGATGCGGCCCATCTCGTTGCTGAAGTTATCCGGAGTATTCGGCGCGGTGACGTAATTCTGGGTGCCATCTTCGAGCCCTGCTGTATTCGGGGCCGGTATGAACTTGAGATAGGCTTGCGCAACCGGGTTGACGTAGGGCGCCACCTGCGGGATCTGATTGTTCGGAAATTGTGTACGAGTAATGTTGCTGCCACTTACAACCGCCGTGTAGGGGTCGTAAAGCTTGGTTCCTTGCGGGTTGGCCTTCGTGGGCACCAACATCTGCGCGAAGTTTCCTCCCCGTTCGGCATCGGTGGGAACCGTAAGCTTGACGGGATTCGGCTGCGCATCCTTCATCCCCTCCCAAGCAAAGAACCAGAACAGCTTGTTCCGGCCGTTGAAAACCTTGGGAAGGAGCACGGGACCGCCCGCCGTAACTCCGTACTGGTTCAGATGAGTTACCGGGCGCTTGCTGCCTGTCTGATTCAGGAAGAAGTCATTGGCAGTGAGCGTATTCGGTTGGTTGAACTCCCAAGCCGAACCGTGGAAGGAATTGGTGCCACTCTTGGTGATCTGGTTCAAGGTTCCGCCGGCAGTATGTCCGAAGGCCGCATCGGTATCGGAAGCCTTCACGCGCACTTCCTGGACGGCGTCCTGCGGCGGGCTGTACGCCAGCCGCCCGTCCCAGGTGGCGTTGGGCGAACCGTTCACCAGCAGCTCGCTGGTCTGCTGATACGCGCCGCCGACGCTCCATCCCGCCGCGGCTCCCGAATCGAAAGGATGCACCAGCGTCGGTTGGGCATAGCCGACTACTCCCAGCGCGAGCGCCGCCGCCATCATCGGCGTTCGTCCGTTGATCGGCAGTTCCGCGACTTCCTTGGTCGTGATCGCCTGGCCGAGTGTGCTGGTGTCCGTGGTTAGCAGCGATGCGTCTTCGGTGACTTCCACCGTCGTGGCCACGTCTCCCACGTCCAGTCGAATGTCGATCACCGGGTGGTCGCCAGCGCCCACGTGCACGCCGCGCCGGGTGATGGCTTTGAAGCCCTGCATTTGCACTTCGATATCGTAGTCGCCCGGGAGCAAGAAGGGGACCGTGTATTCGCCGGTCGCCCCCGACACAGTAGGAATTCTGGTGCCGGTATTGGTCTCCGTTACCGTGACTTTCGCGCCCGCAACCATGGCGCCGGTCGGGTCTGTAATCATACCGCTGATAGTGCCGCGGAACTCCTGCGCCAACAACGCAAGGGGAAGCACCAACACGGCCATCGCGAGTCGAGCTACTAATCGCATAACCTCTCTCCCTGGAGCCAGCCCTACGCGGGCTGTATTCACACAGAACTATAGCTCCCGGCGCCGGAATTTACTGCCCCAAAGTAGAGAACAGATCGTTTAATATGACTAAAAGGTCAAGGAGCGGCGCGGATGGACATTCGACAAATCGAGGTGTTTCTCGCAGTCATGGAGCATTCCAGCGTGACGCGAGCCGCGGAAAAGCTATTTCTGTCGCCGGGCGCGGTGAGCCTGCAACTGCATAACCTGGCCGGCGAGCTGCACACGGAGTTGTTTGTCCGCTCGGGACGGCGGATCATCCCAACCGAACACGCGTTCCGACTGGCGGAACACGCGCGGGAAGTAATGCGCCGCGTACGGGAGATCGAGCAGGATTTTTCCAATGTGCCGGACGACGACTCGCGGCCCTTCCATTTCGCGACCGGGGCAACCAGCCTGATTCATCGTCTGGGCGGGCCCCTGCGGATGCTGCGGAAGCGATTTCCGAAAGCCGATATTCACGTAACGGTGGCGGCCACCGAAGGGATCGTCGCCGGCTTGATGGAACGGCGGTTCGACCTGGGCCTGATTTCCCTGCCCTATCCGCAAAAGGAAGTTACGCTGCTGCCGCTATTTGAGGAAGAGCTCCTGGTGCTGCGCCCGGCGGGGCGCACCGGGTCGAGTGGGTCGGTGCACGCGGTCAAGGCCGAAGAACTGGCGGAGGTGCCCTTCCTGCTCTATCCCAAAACCAGCAACATGCGATCGATGATCGACCGTTTTTTCCAAGAGCTGGGGATCGACCCGCGGGTGATCATGGAAGCCGACGATACCGAGGCGATCAAGCGGCTGGTGGAAGCGGGCTTTGGGTACTCGATTCTGCCGCAGTTCGCGTTGCGGGGCCGCGGCCAGCGGTTTCAGACGCTGCGGGTGCCCGGCCATCGGCTGATCCGCCAGCAGGCCCTGGCCATGGCGCAAACCGAGTATCCCAGGGCACTCACGGGGGCGATTGCCGAGTTTCTGCGTTCTACGCTGGCCGGATAGAGTTTTCAGGTATAATAGAGCTTCGGGCGGAGGTGGGTCTTCTCGAGTAGCAGGGCCACAAGCTTCGGATTTCCTATCGTTCAGATAACCTCCCGCGCGCTTTTTTCCCTCTTATTCCCCTCGGATTGCAAGATCTGCGGCCGGCCTTTGCAGACGGTCTCGCGCATTCCTCTTTGCGCGGAATGCCTGCTACCCCCCGAGCCGCTCCACGCCGAGTACGCCTGCGTCAGCTGCCGGACTCCTTTCCTCAATCAGTTCCCCCTGGATGAGCAGGGCCGGTGCGCCCTCTGCCGGAGTGGGTTGCGCGGTTTTGACGCGGCGTATTGCTTCGGTTCGTACGAGGGGCTGCTGCGGGAGTGGATTCATCTGTATAAGTATTCCCGCATCAAGCCATTGGCGCGGCCGCTCGGGCGGTTATTGGCGGAGGCCGTGCCGGGCGAAGAGAAATTTGACGCGATCGTGCCGGTGCCGCTGCACTGGCTGCGCCGGTGGCACCGAGGATTTAACCAGTCGGAGATCCTCGCGCGAAGTCTCGGGCGGCAGTTGGGAGTGCCGTTGGTTTTCGCGCTGCGCCGGACACGCTCGACTCAGGCTCAGGCGGGACTCAGCAATACCGCCCGCCGGCAGAACGTGGCGCAGGCATTTCGCAGCCGGAGCCGGCATTTGGTGGCAGGCAAGCGCGTCCTTCTGGTTGACGATGTGATGACCACCGGCTCCACGGCGGCAGCGTGCGCACGCACGCTCAAACAAGCCGGTGCCGCGCGGGTCACTCTGGTGACGGTCGCGCGGGTCGACCGGCGCCTGGCCGCGGCGCCACGCCTGAGTTCGCAATCTTCCGCGGGGGACGTTTCCGATGCCGAGTGAACGACTGCAGAGGCCGGTGCTGGTCCTGAACGCCAGTTACGAACCGATCAATATCTGCGGGGCGCGCCGGGCGCTGGTGCTGGTACTGAAGGGAGTAGCCTCGGCCGAAGAAGAATCCCTGCACGCCATCCACTCAGCTCGTTCGTCGGTCCGCTTGCCGTCGGTGATCCGGCTGCTGGAATACCGGCGCATTCCGCATCAAACGCGTGCGCTCTCGCGCAAGAATATCCTGATGCGCGACCGGTACACGTGCCAATACTGCCACCGCACGATGCCGTCCGGAGAGCTGACGCTGGACCACGTGGTGCCGCGCTCGCGAGCGGGCGAATCGGCTTGGGAAAACCTGGTTGCCTGCTGCCACCCCTGCAACAACCGGAAAGGCAGCCGGACGCCGGAGGAAGCCGGCATGAAGCTGGCGCGGCAGCCGCGCCCGTTCAGCCTGCACACCAGCCGTCACCTCATGCGCATGCTGGGCAAAGGCGACGCCCAGTGGCAGAAGTACCTGTTCTACTAGGCACGTCAGCGCCCTAATTCTTGGACCTGCTTCCGCGCGTGAAAAGGTGCAGGCGCCGAGCAGTGCTGGGGACCGTTCCATCGTCCGCGCAGAACCGGTCGGAGGAATCGCGAAAGGCTCCGTACAAGGTGAATTCCCCGCTTCGGAAAATAAGAAGACACGCATCGAGCTTATCCGCTATTATTTTACTTTTGCCACTACGGGATTAACGATTGCCCTATTGAGTAGTTGTAGTTTGTCCCGACCACATCTTGTACGGGTCCGCTTTCCGTGACCGACAGTCTGAGTACGGTTGAAGGAACGTTCAAATAGAGACGAGTCGTCACGGTGGCGCCCACGTCCAAGTTACCGAGAGTCAGGGGCAGGGACGGAGAGAGCGCCGAGTTGTAGGTCACAGTGCCAGTGCCGGAGAGAGTGCGAAACACCAGAGAATTGATCTTCAAGTTGCGCGCATTTCCGGTCCCGGTGTTGGTGAGGGAAACATCCACGTAAGTGGCGCCGGATGGGTCGGGGCCGACGCCGGAAATGGAGCCGCTGATGCGCGGCGATCCCAGGGCCACCGTTACGGTAGCATTGGCGCTACCGATGTTGCCGCTGGCATCCTGGAACAGGAACGTGACGATGGTCGTGCCGATCGGGAAAAGCGTGGCGTTGCTTACCGGCGAGCCAGAGACTTGCGGAGGCAAGCGGACGGGCGCGGGATCCACGTTATCCACCGCCGCGCCACCGGCCAGAAACGCGGCAAGCGCGGGCCAGGCAGTGCCGGTAGCGCCGCCGGCCTGAGTCGCCGGCACGGAAATGTTGGGTGGGGGTGTCACAACCGGCGGTGTGGTGTCGGCCGAAATCACGACATTCAGAACCCCGGATGTGCTGGGGGCATTCGCAGCGTCGCCGCTGTAGACTGCGGTAATCGGATGCGTGCCCGCCGACAAGGTCGAAGAAGTCAGGGTGGCGGTGCTCGCGGTGAGGGCGACGGGGGTTCCCAGGCTAGCCGCGCCGTCCATGAACTGGACGGTGCCCGTAGGGCTGCTGCCGGTTACAGTGGCGGTGAAGGTGACGGACTGGCCCGCGGTTGCCGGATTGAGCGATGAAGCAACTGCCGTCGTCGAAACCGCCAGCATATCCTTCTGAATTTCACCCGCGCTCAACGCGCGATTGTAGACGCGCACTTCGTCGATCGTGCCGTTGAAGATATCCCCGTTGACGGCTGCAATAGCCAAGCCACCCGAAACGACAGTTAGTGGACCCGTTCCCGGAATGCTCGACGCCAGCAGGCCGTTGATGTAGAGATTCTGGTTGGCGCCATCATAGGTCGTGGCGAGATGCGTCCACGTGTTCAGCGGAAGAGTCGAAACGCCATATACGAAGTGCGCGCCGCTGCCGGTGAGCACGGTTCCGGCTGGGCCAAACGGAGAGG
>CAYTJD010000140.1:0-28011 GCA_964438005.1 uncultured Solibacteraceae bacterium
TTCCCGATTTGGAGCAAGGAAAGCCTGTGGATGCGGTTCGACAAGGGGCTGTTCGACCAGAATGTGCACAGTACGGTGCAAGTGAACGCGCCGGCGGGCCTGGTGTTTCCAGGCGACGCGCAGTGGACCTCCGGACACAGCATCGCGCAATCCCGGTACGCCGAATTTGTACCGCGCATCGGAGTGGTGTGGGATCCGCAAGGCAACGGAAAGATGACAGTGCGCGCGGCGTTTGGCAGCTACACCGACCGCTCGGGTTTGTATGCGCTCAGCTCGTTCGGACAGGACCCGCCGATCGGCAACGTGGTGACTCGCCAGAACGTAAACCTATCGAGTCCGTGGGCTGGTTATCCGGGCGGCAATCCCTTGCCGATTGCGCTGAGCCGGGACATGACATTTCCCGCGGCTGCGGCATACATAACCTACCCGCCCGACTGGAAGCCGCTGTGGGTGAACCAGTGGAATCTCAGCATCCAGCGGCAGATCGGCAACGATTGGCTGGTGTCGGCAAACTACCTGGGGAACAATACTTTTCACCTGGTGACCGAGGACCAGTTGAACCCAGCCTTGTACCTGGGCCCCAGTTCCACGCTCGGGAACACCAACCAACGGCGGCCGCTGTATCTGCAGAACCCCTCGCAAGGGCAATTTTACGGGATCATTTCGCAGGGTGCACCATACGGCACCGGAAGCTACAACGCGTTGTACCTGTCGGCGCAGAAGCGGCTGAGCCACGGGGTGAATGTGCTCGCCAATTACACCTGGTCGCACTGCATCAGCGACGAGTGGAACGGACAGCCGGGGAACAACGGGGTCTCGTCGGTGACGCCGGGCAACCGGAAGAATGACCGCAGCAACTGTTCACCGAATATCATCACGTCGGATCAGCGGCAGGTGTTCAACCTATCGCTGGTGTATCAGACACCCAAATTCTCGGGACGAGCGGCGCGGCTGCTGGCGAGCGACTGGCAAGTGGCGCCGATCCTGAATATCAAGTCGGCGCAGTATTACACGGTGACCCTCGGGCAGGACGTGGCACTCAACGGCGAGACGGCGCAGCAGCGGCCGAGCCTGGTGTCGGGAGTCAACCCGTATGACACAAGCAGCGTACCGTGCCCTGGGACGTTCTGCGTGCCGTGGAACAACCGCGCAGCGTTTTCAATGCCGGCGACGGGAACGCTGGGCAACCTCGGAATCGGCAATATGAAAGGCCCCGGCGTCTTCCAACTGGACGTCGCGCTGTCGCGTATGTTCCGGATTCGGGAGAAGCAAACGCTGCAACTACGGGGCGAGGCGTTCAACCTGCCCAACCACGTCAACCTTGCGGTGCCCGCCAGCCTTCTGAACGGCGGTACCTTCGGAACCATCAACAGCGACATCAGCGGAACTTCGGGGCTGTCAGCCGGCGACTTCCGCGTGGTGCAGTTTGCGCTGAAGTATATCTTCTGAGAGAGAATGTCTGTCATGCAACGTGCTGGCAGAGCTGTGATCGCGCTGTGCGCGGCGGCCCTCGCGGTGGCGCAGCGACCGGCGCCGGATTCTCCCGAGAATCACCGGCCGTCCCTGTTCTTCCGGGAGGCATGGAAGCACGCGGGAACGCCGGAACACCCGATCGGAGCGGATTCGGTTTCCAACGCGAATTTGGAACTGAAACTGTACGGCGAAGCGCCCCGCCCCGATCCGAACTTCGGCGGCATCTGGGACAACAAGCGGCCGCAGCCGCTCGACGACCCCGCGCACACATTTACCGGAACCTGCACACGGCCGTGCGGGCTCACGCTTCGCGATAGAACCAACTACGTCGATATGACGGGGTTCGCAAAGATCGTCTGGCGCGTGAAGACCGAAGGTTTTCACATGCTGCGGCCGCTCATCAAACTGGCGGACGGCACGTACCTGGTGGGCGACCACTCCGACAGCTACACGCCGGACTGGCACGTGAGCGAGTTCACGCTGTTCGATCTGCGCTGGCGGCGGCTCGACCCGGAGAAAGTGGTCACGATGACAGGAGCGCAGGCGGGCTGGGTGACGAATCCGGACCTGAGCCGGGTGGACGAGATCGGGTTCGTCGACCTGATGCCGGGAAGCGGGCACGGCAACGGCGGCTGGTCGGACCTCGCGTGGATCGAGGTCTACGGGCGGCCGGTTCCCCGCGCGGGAGCGCCGAGCCGGTAAACTAGCCAAGAGAGGCCATCCATGAACCGCTTTTCGCTCGCGTGCGCCGTCACTGTGTTTGCCGGGGCAGTGTACGGGCAGACCGCGAATCCACTGAGCACCGAGCTGCGGCACATGTACACCATCGTCAAGGCCAACCTGTTGAAGATGGCGCAGAAGATGCCGGAGCAGGAGTACGGGTACAGGCCGGTGCCGGAAGTGGAGACGTTCGCGCGGCGGGTAGCGCACATCGCGGGGGCCAATCTGAGGACATGCGCCGGGTTGAAGGGCGAGAGCCGGCCGCTGAGCTTCACGACGAAGACGGCCAAGGCGGATCTGGTGGCGGCGCTCCAGGAGTCATTCGCGTCTTGCGACGATGTGTTCAACGCGCTCACCGATGCCCAGGCTGTCGAAACCGTGAACGGGCGGATCGGAAGCCCTCCGGCGCAAGAGCCGTGGACGCGGCTTTCGATCATGTGGAACGTGGTGCGGCACTCCAACGAGCTGTACGGGTACATGGCAGTGTACCTGCGATTGAACGGGGTAGTGCCGCCGTCGAGCAGCCCAGATTAGGCGAGCGCGATGCTGCTCGCGCAGTTGGTGGAAACCTCGCGGGGCGTCGCCGAGACGTCGCGGCGGCTGGCGAAGATCGACCTGCTGGCCGCACTGCTGCGGCAGGCCGGCGCTGGGGAAATCGAAACCGTCACTGCGTATCTTTCGGGACGCACGCGGCAAAACCGGATCGGTGTCGGATACGCCGCGCTGCGCGGCGCGCAGACCGACCCAGCCGAGCAACCAAGCCTCGAGATTGCGGAGCTGGACCGCGTGTTGCAAGCGATGGCCGACACCGCCGGGCCCGGTTCGGACCGCCGCAAACGCGAACTTCTGCATAGTCTGTTTTCCCGCGCGACCGGCGCGGAGCAAACCTTTCTGACGGGACTGCTGCACGGCGAACTGCGGCAGGGCGCGATGGAAGGCGTCATGCTGGAGGCTCTGGCAAAGGCGTTTGCGGCCAGCCCGGAGCGCGTGCGGCGGGCGGCGATGCTATCGGGCGACCTGGTGACCGTGGCACGGCTGCTGGCAGAATCGGGCGAGGCCGGCCTGGAGGGGTGTGACATCCAACTCTTCCGCCCGGTGCAGCCGATGTTGGCGCAAACCGCCGAGGACGTGGAAGGCGCGCTGCACGATCTCGGCGAAGCGGCACTGGAGTACAAATTCGACGGCGCGCGTGTGCAGGTGCATCGCTCCGGAGACGACGTCCGCGTGTTTTCCCGGGCTCTCAATGACGTGACGCCGGCGGTACCCGAGATCGTGGAAGCGGCGCGGCAACTGCCGGGACGCGAACTGATTTTCGAAGGCGAAGTGCTGAGCCTTACGCCGGAAAGGAGGCCGCAGCCGTTTCAAATCACCATGCGGCGGTTCGGGCGCAAGCTGGATCTGGAGCGGATGCGCGCCGAGCTTCCGCTCACGCCTTTCTGGTTTGACCTGCTGTATCTCGACGGGCAATCGCTGATCGACGAGCCGCAGCGGCGGCGGTTTTCGGCTCTCGGCGAATTAGTACCGGCCAGCGCGGTGGTGCCGCACACGTTGACTGGTGACGCGGCAGCCGCCGGCGCATTTCTGCGCGAGGCGCTGGAGCGCGGCAACGAAGGCATCATGGCGAAGGCGCCCGAAGCCGGGTACGCCGCCGGAGCGCGCGGGCAAAGCTGGCTGAAGGTGAAGAAAGCGCATACGCTCGACCTGGTCATCCTGGCCGCCGAGTGGGGAAACGGCCGGCGCCAAGGATGGCTCAGCAACCTGCATTTGGGGGCGCGCGACACGGACAAAGGCGGGTTCGCGATGCTGGGCAAGACCTTCAAGGGCCTCACCGACGAGATGCTGGCCTGGCAGACCGAGCAGTTTCTGAAGATCGAGATCGGGCGCGACGCTTACACCGTTTATGTGGAGCCGAAGATCGTGGCGGAGGTCGCGTTCAGCGATATTCAGGTGAGCCCGCGGTACGTGAGCGGGCTGGCGCTGCGCTTCGCGCGGGTGAAGCGGTACCGTCCGGATAAGACCGCGGATCAGGCCGACACGTTCCAGACGGTGCAAAAGTTGGCGGGCTCGTAACGCCGCGTTACGATGCTGTTCGCAGGCGCAGACCGGGGGCGGACAGCGACTCCAGCATCTGCTCGTGAATTTCGGGGCCGAGCAAATAAACGACACGACCTTCGCTCGCGGCGGTGGTAGCGAGAGATTTGGAAACCAGGAGACTGCAGACTTGCAATTCGCCCGGCGTGAGGCCATCGGCCTCTACCCGCGTTAACCCGTTAGGGTCGGCGCGCAATTTGCGCAGAAAATCGCGCACAAAGACTTGCTCGTCACGCGAATCGAGGGTGGCGCCGGCGGCGAACCAACGCTGCTCGGCGCTGCCGAAGAAATAGGGCCCGGAGGCATAAGCCAACAGGAACACCACGATGTCGATGAACGCGGCCAGCGCCAGAGAAAAACCGTGGCGGAGCGTGGGCGCGGTGAGCAATTCCTGGAAGGCGACCAGGAGGTCTTCCTGCTGGCTCGCGGTCCGATCGACGAAGTCCGTGTAATTCGGCATCGGGGGACGGTCCAGGCTGGTTGTGTGAAGCGCGTCTTCGACGTCGTTCCATGGGATCGCATCGGATACCTGGCGGAATTCGCGGAGCTGCTGCTCGGTGGGATCAAGCGGCTTGAGACGGCCGCGGAAATCCGTCAAACTGCGCTGGCTGTCCTGAATACGGGCGAGCGACTGACGCGCCAGCTTGTCGTAGCGATCGAACGCGGTGTAGCGGAGGCCTTCTCCGGAGCCCTCGCGGTAATTGACGGAATACGTGCGGGCCTCGCGCGCCACAGCCTCGCGAACACGGGCGAGGTAAGGATCGGAATCTTCAGCGCGGGAAATATAGCCGTTGGCCTTTTCGGCCGCGGTCATCTCGTCAAGCGCAGCGACGTGCTTCTGGCCTTCGGCGATGGCGGAGGCCAGCACCTGGCTGGTGCGGTCGGAGGTATCGTTCAGTGTGTCGTAGAGCTTGCGCTCCACGGCCATAGGCCGTTCGCGCGCGGAGAACCAGGTGTACAGGCTGACATAAGAGAAGGAGATCGAGACGACGGCCGTGATGACGTAAACGCAAATCAGCAGAGCGCGCCTGCTCTTCGTGAAGCCGATCAACCAGGCGACGAAGACGAGCGCCGTTTGGATGCCGAGCGAAGCGAGAAGCGAAAACCAGGTGGAGAGATAGAGCGCCATTCCTTGCTGGGTGGTGTACCAGGAAACGATCGACAGCAGGCAACTGGCGACAAACAAAGACTTGACGATCGGCCGGGTAATGCCGGCCGATGAAGTGACGGAGGGAAACGCCATAACAGGGAAACGCACTTCGGAGGCGAAAGGTTCACATTCGGCGCGCGTCGAACGGTGAGAAATCGCACGGTGACCGGACCGGCATATAATGAAACCCATGCTTCGACGGGTGATCGCTCTATTGTCGCTAGCGGCGGCACCGCTCGTCGCCGCGGACCTGGCGCCGACTGGCACATTGCGCGCCACGTTCCTCGGTGAAAATCCGGTGCAGGGGAAGGTCGACCGGCAGACCGGCGCCATCACTGGGCCGGTGGCGGACCTGGTGAAGGACCTGGCGCGGCGGCTGAACGTGCCCTATACAATCCTTCCGGCGCCGAACGCCGGGGTGGTGATCGACAATCTGAAAACGAAGAAGGCCGATATCGGCTTTCTGGCCTACGACCCGGAGCGCGCGGCGGAGGTGGATTTCTCGCGGCCGTATGCGCTGATGCACAACAGCTACCTGGTGCGCGCCGACTCCCACTTTCAGAAATCGGCCGACGTGGATCGCACCGGGGCCAGAGTGGGCGCCGTAAAAGGGCAGAGCCAGCAGCTTTTTCTGAGCTCCAATTTGAAACAGGGCAGCGTTCGGATCTTCCCGACGCAGCCGCCGCAAGCCGAGTTGGAAAAGCTGCTGGTGAACGGCGAAATCGATGCGTTCGGGGCGAACCGGCAGCGGATGGTGGAAGCGGCTTCTTTGTCGCCAAAACTGCGCGCGCTGGGGGACGATTTTCTGGTAGTCGGCCAGGCAATTGTGGTGACGAAGGAAAACCACGCGCTGCTGGAAACGCTGAACCGGTTTCTCGAGGACGCCCGCTCGTCGGGATTGGTGAAAAGTTCGCTCGAACGGGCGCAGATCGCCGGCGTGGACGTGGCTCCATGACAACCGCCTCGCGAGTCACGACGTCGCGGGAACCGGAAGGGCGGCTGGTTCACTGGGGCCTCGCGCTGGCGGGATGGAGCGAGCGCTGGTTCCCCGATCCGTTCGTGTTCGCGCTGCTGGGCGTGGCAGTGGTTTTCCTGATCGGCGCCGCGGCCGGCGAATCGCCCGCAAACCTGGCGGTCCAGGCGGGGAAAAGTTTCTGGTCGCTGGTACCATTCACGATGCAGATGGTGATGGTGATCGTCGGCGGGTACGTAGTTTCGTCGACGCCCGCAGTGAGCCGCGCCATCCGGGCGCTGGCGCGGATTCCGAAAACACCCAAGAGCGCGGTGGCGTTCGTGGCGTTCCTTTCGATGGCAAGCTCGCTCATTTCGTGGGGCCTGAGTCTGGTCTTCAGCGGGCTGTTTGTGCGTGAGCTGGCCAAGCAGGTGAAAGGGCTCGACTACCGGGCCGCCGGCGCGGCCGGGTATCTGGGGATCGGAACCGTTTGGGCACTGGGCTTTTCGTCATCGGCCGCTATGTTGATGGCCACCAGATCGGCGCTGCCGCCGAACCTGCTCTCCATCAGCGGCGTCATTCCGCTGACTCAGACAATCTTCCTGTGGCCGAGCCTGGTGATGACCTGCGTGCTGATGGCGGTGTCGATCACGGCCGCGTATCTCTCGGCGCCGTCGGCAACCAAAGCAAAGACGGTGGAAGATTTCGGAATCGAACTGCAAGACCCGGGCGGGTTGCAGGAGCCGCGCACGCGTCCGGGAGAATGGCTGGAACATAGCCCGATTCTCACGATTCCGGCGGCACTGATGCTGGCGGCGTACCTTGTGAACGTGCTGCGAACATCGCCGCAGGGCATTCTGGCGGCGCTGGATCTGAACACCTACAACCTGATTTTTCTGACCGCGGGCCTGTTGCTGCAATGGCGGCCGCGGCGGTTCATCCGGGCGGTAAACGAGTCCGTGCCGGGGACCGCGGGCATTCTCATTCAATTTCCGATCTATGCCATGATCTTCGGCATGATCGTGGGAACGGGACTGTCGGACAAAGCGGCCCATTTACTGGTTTCACTGAGCACGCACACGACGTATCCGCTTCTGGTGGCGTTGTACTCGGCGCTGCTTGGGGTATTCATTCCGTCCGGCGGCAGCAAGTGGGTAATCGAATCGCCGTACGTTTTGCAGGCCGCCATCCAGCATCATGTGCATCTGGGATGGGTGGTACAGATTTACAACGCGTCAGAGGCGCTGCCGAATCTGATCAACCCTTTTTATATGCTGCCCCTACTGGCGATTCTGCGGCTGCGCGCACGCGACCTGGTGGGATATACGATTCTGCAACTGGGGACGCAGGTGCCCGTGGTGTTTCTGCTGTGCTGGCTGTTCGCGCAGTATATTCCGTTCGTGCCGCCGGCGCGCTGATTTCAAGCCTTGAACCTGGGCAACAGCCCGAGCGCGTTGTCGCGGTCGATGCCGCGCAGCTCGTCCGCGCTGAACCCACAGTTCTGCAGGCCGCGGGCGGTGCCGGCGCTGTTGCCGAAGGGGAAATCGGTGCCGAAGACGATCTGTGCAGGCGGCACGATCATCTTCAAAGAAGTCATCTGGACCGGATTCGCCGAGCCCGCGGTGTCGTAGAAGAAACGGCGGAGGTGGTAGAGCCGCGAGTTCAGCTCGGCAGGTTTGGCGAGGCTCTCCGCGCTCGCGCCCTGGCCGAGGAAGCGGCCGGCGAGGGAGGGGATAGTGCCGCCCGCGTGCGAAAAGATGAACTTGATGTCGGGGCACGCCGTGGCGCGGCCGCTCTCGATCAGGCTCACAATCGTGCGGCTGGTGTCGGTGTTGTACTCGATGACGGTCTCGTTGATGCCGGGCTGCAGGTTCTGGCAGCACGGCGGCGCGGCGGCATGAGTATAGACCACGGCGCGCCGGCGATTCAGCTCCGCGAAGACCGGCGCGAACTCGGGATCGCCGTGCCACCGGTTGCCGTAGCTCGAGAGCAAACCGACGCCATCGGCCTTCAGGGTATTGAACGCATACTCGATTTCTTTCAGGCTGGCGTCGACATCGGGCAGCGGCAGGACCGCGAAGAGTCCGAACCGGCCTTTGTAATCGGAAACCATGCGGGCACCATAGTCGTTGAGTTCGCGAGCCATGCGCCGGGTGGCGTCCTTGTCGCCGAACCAGATGCCGGGCGTGGTAACCGAGAGCAACGAAGTCGCGACGCCCCCGCGGTCCATATCTTCGAGCGCCTTGGCGGGCGTGTACGGCTGCCACGTTTGATAGCCCTGGCTCTGGCGCGTGGCGGTCATGCGAATCCAGTCCGGAGTGCCGAAGTGATGGTGCAGGTCGAGACGCCGGGGATTGCCGGCCGGGGCCTGCGCGGGTAAGTTGACGGAAGCAGCGAGCGCGGCGGTGCCGAGCCCGGCCAGAAAATCACGGCGGGAATGTACGGTTGCCATCAAAACACCACCTTCGGCAGAAGCCGCGCGGCGTTCTCCCGGCGAATGCCTGCGAGTTCCGCCGCGGAGAAGCCGCACTTCTCGAGACCTTGCAGATGCTTGGCGGCCGAACCGAAGGGATAGTCAGTGCCGAACACAATCTGCGACGCCCCCGCCACCAACTTCAATGCCTGCATCTGGACCGGGTTAGTGGATTGCGCCGTATCGTAGTAGAAACGCCGCAGGTGGTAGAGGCGCGAATTCGGGGCGGGAGCCCCCGCCAGATTGTCCGCAATGGTATCCGGCTGGCCGATGCCGAACCGCTGGATCAGAGAAGGCATGGTGCCGCCCGCGTGCGAAAAGATGAAGCGGATATTGGCGTAGCGCGTCGCGGCGTCGCTTACGATCAGGCTGAAAATGGTGCGGGCGGTGTCTGTGTTGTACTCAATCGTGGGCGGATTCACCTCGGGCTGAATGTCCTGGCAGCAAGACGCGTCGATCGGATGCGTGTAGACGACCGCGCGGCGGCGGTTCAGTTCCTCGAATACGGGGCGGAAGGTCTCGTCGCCCAGCCAGTGGTTGCCGTAGCTGGTCAGCAGGCCGACGCCATCGGCGTGGAGCGTGTCGAATGCATACTCGATCTCGCGGATGCTGTCGTCGATGGCCGGCAGCGGCAGAACGGCAAACAGGCCGAGCCGGCCTTTGTGATCGGAGACCGCCTTGGCGCCGAATTCGTTCATCTCGCGCGCCAGGCGGCGCGATTCTTCCGGGTTGCCGAACCAGACACCCGGCGACGTGCAGGAAAGAGCGGAAGCCGCGACGCCGTCCTGGTCCATGTCCTCGATATCTTTCGCAGGCGTGTATACCTTGAGACGATCGAGCGCGAACCAAGTGGTGTATCCGGCCATGTGATGGCCTTCTTTCGCACTCAACGCTTTGACATAAGCGGGAGACACGAAGTGGTGATGCAAATCGATGGCGCGCGAATTGCGAGCCTGTCCACGCGCCAAACCGGCGGCCGCGCTCGCAGCGAGAAATTCCCTGCGGCTGACGCTCATGGCTTCAACAACGGAATGTCCCTCGGCGGTTCGGGAATGGTGGCGAGATAGGCGCGGATATCCGCAACTTCCGCATCGCTCATCACCTTGGCCGAATAGGGCGGCATGCCGCCGCCGGGCTTGCGGACATAGGCGGTGAGCGCCGCGGCGGCCAGCGGTTTTGGCGCCAGGCGCGGGCCGGTCCCGCCCTGGCCGACCGTGCCATGACATTCATAGCAGCCGTTCTTGAAAAAGAGCTTCTTGCCGTTATCGGCATTCCCCGTGTCTTGCGCGCGCACTGGGAGGAAAAGCAGCGCGCCCAGAGAAAGAGCCAAAACGTATCGCTTCATCGCATCTCCTTAGCGTGGCTGCGTGACCGTATCGATCAGATAGGGTTCGCCGCTCTTGACGACCGCGATGCCGCGGCGGATCGCCGCCGCCAGGTCCTTCGGATCGGCAATCGGACCTTCGGCGCGTACGCCCATGCTCTGCGCCAGCTTGGCGTAATCGATATTCGGGTTGTCGATCTTTGTCCCTATGTGGATGCGGTCGATGCCGCGGTTGTGCCGGTTGGCCAGGCTCTGGATGCCCATGACTTCCTGATGGTAGGCGCGGTTGTTGTGCATCACGGTCAGAAGCGGGATCTTGTGATGCGCGGCGGTCCACAACACGCCGTTAGCCACCATCAGGTCGCCGTCGGTTTGAATGGCGATGCTGAGACGGCCGTGCTTCTTGTTGGCGATCGCGCCGCCGACGGTGGCCGGCGCCATATAGCCGATGCCCTCGGAACCGGAGCCGCCGATGTACTGGTAATGCTTGTCGAAATTCCAAAGGCGGAGCGGCCATTCGCGAATCCAGAACGTGTCGGAGAGCAGCGACCAGTCTTCATTCCGAATTTGCGCCCACAGCTCGGCGGAAAGCCGCGCGGTGCTGATGGGGCTGGCGTCCCAACCAAAGGCCGCGTCGGCGCGCGCTTTCTCGCGGGCCTGCTCGCTGGCCTTGGCGAGCTTCACCCCACGCGCCTCAAACGCCCGCTTGCGGTCCGGGGTGATCTGGCGCTTGACGGCCTCGATGAGCGCGGGCAGCGTCGCTTCGGCATCGGCCGCGATCGACAGGTCCACATCGGCGAACCGCATGAAATCCTGGTAATTGCTTTTATGATTCAGATCGAGCGACGAAATGCTGATCACCTTGAGCCCGTTGTTACGCTGCCTGGCCTGGCGGACGGTGCTGTACAGATCGCTGCTTTCGAGGGCCAGGACGACATCGGCTTCGACCACGGGGGCGCCCGTGGTAGGCTTGCCGGCAACGCCTGCCCGCAAAGTCTGATTCAACGGATGGTGGCTCGGGAAATTCACGCGGCGATGCTGATCGACCACGCCCGCCTGCAGGGCTTCGGCCAGTTCGACGATCAGCTTCAACCCGGCCGGCGTGCGCGCGGCCCGGCTGGCCACGATCACCGGGTTTTCCGCGGCCAGCAGCATCTTCGCCGCTTCATTTACGGCCGTCGAATCGCCCTGCGCCGGCGCGGCCAGCGTCACTTTCGGGATGCGCGGCCGCTCATTCGGCGGGATCGCGTTTTCCTGCATTTCCGTGTCGACTGTCAGCACTACCGGCATGGTCGGCGGGGTCATCATGAGCTTGTACGCCCGCACGGCGGACTCGGCGAAATGCTGCAGCGACTGCGGCGTGTCATCCCACTTGGTAATTTCGCGAACCATGGCCGCCGCGTCCTGCACGCTGTGCAGCCATGTGACTTCACCGCCGCGGTGCGCGGCATCCAGCGTGTTGCCAAGAACCAGGTACACCGGAACGCGGTCGCAGAACGCGTCGTAGATGCCCATAGTGGCGTGCTGGAGACCGACCGTGCCGTGCGCGCAGGCCATCGCCGGTTTGCCTTCGATTTTGAAATAGCCGCTGGCCATCGCCACCGACGACTCTTCGTTGCAGCACGTGATGTACTCCGGCGCCGAGTTACCTCCGTAATTGATCATCGACTCGTGAATGCCGGCGAAGCTCGACCCCGGCATGGCGAAGCAATACTCGAAATTCAGCGCCTTGAAGACGTCCATCATGAAGTCGGCGCCGGGGCGTTCGGTAATGCGCGGATCGCCGCCGGGCGCCGCGTTCTCCGTTATAGAGACGGGCGTGGCGACGCGAGCCTGCTGGGCCACTCCCAGTGGTACGCTCGCGGCCAAGGCGGCTCCTTTTAGAAAACCTCGGCGGTCGACCGGCTTTTTCGCTTGAGCCACAGTGGGATACCTCGCTTCTGGGATTCTATGTGGCCCAGCTTTGTCAGTCAAGTACGAATGTCCAGCGCCTCAGAACGACACGCGCGCCACGATCTGGCCTGTGCGCGGCTGCGACCCGTTGCCGGGGATCTGGCCGGTTAGGGTGATGTTCTGCGTATTGACGACGCCGAAGCCGGAGGTATAGATCCCGCCGTTCTTGACTGGTGCTATCGCAGGATTGATATTCGGGGCGGAACCCGGCTGCGTCGTTTGCCCAACTCCTGCCGGACTCGACAGGAACAGGCGGTTGAAGATGTTGAAGAATTCCGCGCGCACGTCGAGCTTGACCCGGTCTTCCTTCCCTAACCCGAACGTGCGTCCCAGGCTCAGCGATTCGGCGGGCTGGCGTTGCCAGCGATAATTGTTGTAGTAGGGAGCCGAGGTGCTGAATTGGCCCGGTGCCGCATCTACCCATGCATCCTTGTTGAGCACGAGGTCCTGTGTCGGGTCGAAGCAGTGGCAGTTCGGATCGTGAAGAAACAAGGGCTGTCCCGGCACGCGATTCCAGTAGGTAGTGCCACCGCCCCAGATCGCCGGATTGTTCGCCGGGCCGCGCGACAACTGATTGAGGAGGTTATTATTGGATGCCGGGACGCGGATCACTTCGCCGCTCTGGTAGCGGAGCACGCCCGCAATATTCCAGTCACGAGCCGCCCACGACAGGGCTTTATTCCCGGCGATGCGCGGAGTCGTATAGCGGAAGGATGTCACAAAAACGAACGGCCGGCTGAAACCAGAAATCTGTCTGTTCAGATTCCGGTTATAGACGTCGTTGATCAGATTGGGAGCGGGCGTCAGATAGCTGGTATCCGCGCCCACGCCGAGATTCAGCTCTTTCTGCCAGGTGAACGCCGAATCCACCGTGAAACCCTTCGAGAGGCGCTTGGTCACCTTGGCTTGCAGCGAATCGTACCAGGTATCTCCCAGCGGCGGCCCGAGGAAGCCGGGTATACCCAGAAATTGTGGAATCGGGCGCAGTGCCTGATTCAAAGTCTGAGTGGCCGGGAATCCCGGGTAGACGCTATTGGGATTTGCGAGCCACGGGAAACGGGCAATCACTGCCGGCGAATTGATCCGTTGGGTGAGCAGCCCCCGGTCCACTGGGTTGGTGATATCGAGGCCCCACTGTGACTGCAGAGTCGCGGGGTTGAGTGAGTTGTAGTCTTCCAGCGAGAGCACAGGCGCCGTCCACCACGCCCCGCGGTTGCCCACATACGCGGCCTCGACCACCAGATTCTGGCTGAGCTCGCGTTGCAGCCCGATGCTCCATTGGAAGATGCGCGGCGGCCGGCCGGAGTTTCGGTCGATATGGATGAACGGACTGGTGGGAGGTCGCACGCCCGGCGCCACCTCGAACGGGTACCGGATCGTGAAGTCCGGCCAGACCAGCACGGGATTGCCAAAGCGATTGCCAACTCCGAGCGGATTGCCATCCCGCAGCAGGCTGGCGGCTTCTCCGTACCCAGCGGGGGAGAGAGTCAAGAAGTCGTTCGAACTACGGCCCAGATTGGCTTGGTTGGGGGCTGTTCCATAGGCCAGGCCGGCGCCGACGCGCAGCACGGTCTTCGAATTGATCTGGTAGGCGGCACCCAGCCGCGGACCGAGCGCCCAAGGGTAATTGTGATTGAATCTGCAATTGCAAGTCGATTCGTAGATCACCGTTCCGTTGCGGTTGGCTGCCAAAGGATTCGGCGTGGCGAATCCGACGCTGGACATGCGACCATACTGCTCGCGCAACAGGGTGACATAGTCATAGCGCAGACCGTAGTCGAGAGTGAACCTTCGCGTGACCTTCCAGGTGTCCTGGATATAGCCGGCAAAAGCGTGGTTACCGAGCCGCATGACGGCCTGCCCTCCGTCGTTCAGCGCGCCGTTCACCCCGAGGAAGAAACTGGCGTACGCGAACCCGGTGTTGGCGTTGATGGCCTTCCCATCCTGCCAGGGATCGGCGGTTTGTTGACCCGAGAATGTGAACACGCCGTGCGCGCGGGAGAAGGTGTGCGTCGGGAATCCTTCGAAAAGGCCCTCCCCTCCGAACTTGATGGTGTGGTTGCCGCGCACCCAGGTCAGACTGGCGTTAGAGGTGGTCTTGACGTCCTTGAAATACTCGTAAGGAGCGAAGATGCTGGTCGTGTACGTAAACCCGCCGCGCTGGGTATCGCCGCCGAATACGATTTGAGGGAACAATTGCGACGCCGAAAAATTTGATCCCCATCCGAGCGTGCTCTGGTCCAGCGGGGCCGAGAGTTGCGACTGGTTCAGGTACATCTCCCCCGCGCCCAGGTGCAGCAATACGGTCGGCGTGACGGAGTAGTCGAAATTCAGGCGCGTGGTCCTGGTGACGCTGTCATTGGGAGTCGCCGCAGTGATTGGCTGCGGCAGGCCGTCCGCATTCGGAGTATAGCTGCGATTCTCCGAGTAATACCACGCCAGCTTCATCGTGGAGCTGAGATTGTGATCGATCTTGAGCGATGGAATGGTGGTGTGACGGAAGTTCTGATAGGCCGGGATCGGATAGTTGTTGACGGCCAGAGAGTTCAACGGCAATGGAATATAGCCCTGGATCTTCTTGGCCACCGGATCCATCATCGTCTGCGGAATGATGTTATTCGAGAACGGATCGCGGACCGAGGAGCCGTCGGCGGCGATATGGGTGGAGGCGGGGTTGAAGACCTCGTTCTGAACCAGCGCCTGGCCGACGGAATCGATGGCTGGCGCTCCGCTGATGGTCAGCGGAGCGAGCAAGGCCTTGCTGAAGTCGCCGTTCCGATAGTCCACCGTCGGCACCGTTGTTAGGCCATTGGTAATCGTCTGGCTCTCGCGGAATTGTTCGAAGTTGAAGAAGAAGAAAGTCCGGTCGTGGCCGTTGTAGAGTTTGCCGAGATCCACAGGCCCGCCAAAGGTGAACCCGTAATTGTGGCGGCGCTGCGCGTTGCGGGTGTGCTGCCCTTCTTTCAAGCTGTTGGTGACGCCGGCGTCGGTGAAGGGGGTGCCGGCGTTCAGAAATTCGTTCACGTAATAGTCGTAGGCGCTGCCGTGGAACTGGTTGGTGCCGGACTTCATCGTGTAATTGAAGTAGCCACCGCCGGCTTGGCCGTATTCCGCCGCATAGTTGCTCACTTGGACCGTCACTTCCTGGATGGCATCGAGGCTGGCCTGGTTCACCTGGTTGAACTCGCGATGCTGGCCGTTGGTAGCGTCCTGGCCTTCGATGCGAATCGACTGCGTATTGGCCGGCAAGCCGTTCACGCGCAGCGTATTGTCGTTGGCGAAGGCGGAGCCGGGAATCAGGTTGATCGCCTGCAGCGGGTTCCGCACGTTGCCAACGCCTGTGCCGTATCCGAGGTTGATAACGGGAAGATTGTCGACCCGGTCGGTAGTCATGTTGTGGCTCAGCTCGCCGCTCTCGGTTTTGAGTAGTGGCGCCGCTTCGCTGACCGTGACCGATTCGGTAGCCGAGCCCACCTCGAGCGTCACGTCGATGCGCAGCGTTCCTGCCACCTGCACCGTGATGTTCTGGCGAATAAATTTCTTGAACCCAGGCACCGCGACCGTCATCTCGTAATCGCCGGCCGGCAATTGCGAGAGCGTGTAATTACCTGTATTGGTGCTGGCGGCCTGGAACACAGCGTCTGTGGCGTTGTTTTTCGCCTCGACGACGGCTCCGGCCACCACAGCTCCGGCCGGATCCGAAATGGTTCCCGTGATGGTACCTCGATCGGTCTGCGCAAAAACAGCCGCGCAGAACAGAAAAAGAACAGACTGGCGCTTGAGAACCTGCATACTCCCCTCCGTTACGATTGCCAGGGCCCCTTACAAGGAACTCGGCGAAGGCCGAGTAAACCGTGGCGGCATCATATCTAAGGGCTTCGACCGAGTCAACCGGGGATCGGAAATTTAACGCGCTGCGCACGCCGTCGGATTCCAACCCGTGCCGTCGGCTTGTTTCTTGAAATGCGTGCTGGTAATGAACGGCGTGTTCAAGTAGGCGGGGTCCTCGACGATTGTCTTCACGATCAGCCAGGAGTCGCCGTTGCGCTCGTTGACCCGGTCGTAGTATTCGGTGAGCAGAACATTGCCGCTGTAGGGAACGCCGTTCTTGCGGAGGTATCCCGGCTTGATGTGCGTGGTGACCACGCGCAAACCTGCGCCGGGAAGCGGACCGCGAGCCCCGGCTTCGATATCCCAATTCGCCACCGACGCGCCTTGCCAGTCGCCGCCCGGGCCGGCTTCCGCGGCGTCGAAGTGGAACAGGCGCGTCTGCCTGCCGGCGTCCGTTTCCACTTTCAACGTAGAATCGTCCTGCCACGTGATGCGCAGCCGGCCTGGAATGCGCATGACGGCCGGCGCGGCGTAGGCCTTGCACTGATTGCCGTCGGCTTCGTCCTTCGCGGGATCCCAGATGTCTGCGATCTTGCGCGCAGCCGGGTTCAACGGCACGCTCGTGTAATCGCCCTTGGCCGGAGTCACCATGCGGTAGAGCCAGTCTTCAGTCACCACCGACACCCAGTAGCCAGTCAGATCGATCGTAGCCCCGGACCGGGGCGCCGGCGCCTGGGCTACCATCGCCGACGCCAGCAGCATGACCAACACCCCGATTCGCGTCTTCATCGCGCCGATTTCTTCCCCGTGAGCGTTTTGTAGATCGCTTCCACGAACATTTCGCCGCTGCCGAAGCCGGATTTCGCGCTGTAGCGCCCGTCGTAGTCTCTCGTCAGGCCGGCCGCCTTCACTTGTTCCAGCGTCATGCCTTTCTTGATGGCGGCCTGGACGCGGTCGCGGATGATCGTTACCATATCGCGATACTCGAGCAGGTCCGGCTGGTCGCAGACGCGCCCGTGGCCGGGGACAAGATACGTTCCGCCTTCGTCCTGCAGGCCCGGCACCGCAATCTCCATGATGTTGTTCAGGGCGTCGAGTTCACCTTGTATGCTGCCCCCGCGATCCACGTCGATAAAGGGATAGCTGGTGGTGACGAGGATGTCGCCCGTCACCACGACATCCGACCGGCGGAAAATCACCAGGCTGTCGCCGTCGGTGTGAGCGGCCGGCTGATGGACGATCTCGACTGGCTCTCCGTTAAAGAAGAGCTGCTTTCGTCCCGCGACGAACGTCTCAGTGGGCCAGGACGCGAACGGCGTGGGCGCCTGGCGTCCCGTCGGCGCGCTCATGCGCTTCAGCACGTTGTCCTGCGCCCAGATCTGCGCGCCGACTCCGGCATCGGTAAGATTGCCGGTGACATTCGCGCCTACGTACGTCAGGCCCGTTTTGCGCACGGCCTCGTTGCCGCCTGTATGGTCGGGATGCACGTGCGTATTGATGACGTACTGGATCGGCTTGTCAGACAGTTTGCGAATGGCCGCCACCACCTTATCGCTCATGTTCGCCAGGCCCGTGTCGACCACAAGAATCCCTTGATCGCCGGTCTGAACGGCGATGTTGCCGCCCGCGCCGGAGATCACGTAGACGTTGCCCTGCACCTTCAACGTCACCAGATCCCCGGAAGGTTGCGCCGAAAGCACAGCGGCCAGGCACACCAGCGTGGCGAGCACTGTTCTCATTTCGCGCCCACCTTCACCTTCGACTGGTATTCGGGATAGGCCGTTTGCGCGCCGCCCAGCGCCGCATCCACGGGAATGTGATATTGATCGGCGAATTCGTGAAGGAACGGGTTTTCGCCCGGCAGATAATTCGGCACTGCGCCCCGCGGCCGTTCGATTTCAACCACGGGCTCGCACGGATACAGCCACGTCTGCCCGTTTTGGATCCGCAGCACCAGGTCCTGGGTCTTGATGAGCGGCTCGGTCAGGGTGATCGGGTCGGTCAGGATCGAGACGTGGGTCAGGTGACCTCCGTGGCGGATGAAGTGCTCGGTGAGCGTCGCCTGATCGGTGTGGCGCAGACCGTTGCGCCGGATCCATCCCCACTTCAGATGCGTCGTTTCGACGGTAAGGATGTTGCCCTCCCACTTTCCCGTGGAAAATCCCATCCAGGTATGTGGGGCGACGTCGGGGGGATGCGGCCGGTCGTCCATCCAAATCGTGCGCGTCTGCTGATAGTTGTCGATGTACTGCTTAATCGCGATCAGCTTTTGCGACACCGGATCACGCTCTTCCCAGATGCGCAGATTGTAGGGCCCGCGGTAAATGTACGACACGATATGCACTTCGCACTGATGCTCGGGAATCGTGAAGCGGGAAGCATCCCAGGCCAGGCCGTACATACGGGCGCCCTCGGTGATGGGAAGGCCGAGATAGTTCACCAGTTCGGGGCCGGGGCCGCGCTCGTGCGCGTCTTCATGAAAGACCGGCCCCCAATTGCCGTCCAGACTTACGCCAGGTCCGATCGGATTGTATCCACCCGGGCCTTGGGCCCAGGCGGCGCCAACGGCGAGCACCGATACCAGTGCCGCGATTGCTGCCATGCTCACGAAAGACAATCCTTTCCTGCCAAGATGGCTGTATATCAGAACAACAAACGCATTGCAAATTCGATTTTGGTCCGGGCGTCTCACTTCCCGTCTGCTGAGAACGCCAGCAGCACATTGCCCGGCATCACCGGCAAACGCGAATAGCCCGCGTTCACGAACACCATTCCTTCCGCCACTACCGGCCCGCCGCCGTTCATCGAGCCGCCGTGGGCCCGAACGCCGTTCACGGTGGAAAAATCTTTCAGCGTGTCAAAATCCCAGATGGTCGCGCCGCCCCGCGTATCATAGGCACGCACGTGGCCGTCCAACGAGCCCGCAAACAGCACTCCCGGGATGAGCGCCACCGGAGCCGGCTGCGCCGCGCTGCATCCGGGCGTGGCCATGCAGGCCGGCTTGGCCGCGGGCACGGACCATAGTTTTTTGCCCGTCGCGATGTCAACCGCGGCGATGCCGCCGCCGGCCTCTGGCTTTCCCGGATCCCAATCCGATAACGCAAAATATGCGATGTGGTCGTCGGCCGCCGCGCCCCACATGATACCGCCCTGCGGCCCGCCGGATGCCAGCCTGGTCTGCCAGACGATCGCGCCTTCGCGATCCGGATCCAGCCCGTACACGATGCCGGACTTGGCGCCCACCACGAGCATCCGCTTCCCGCCCCCGACTGCCCGCAGAATCGGCGGTGCTCCGATGTCCGCATCTTTCCCCGGCTGAGCGGGGCAATTCGCGCGCTTGTCCGTGGTGCAGCCGAAATTGAACACATCCGCCGCCAGCAATTGCTTCGACCACAGCAGCCGGCCCGTTTCCCGATCGAACGCCAACACGGCATCGCTCGTAGCCGTCGGCGGATCGGAGTAATTTACGCCGCTCCCGGCGTAGACCGCCTTCCGGTGCAGATCTAAAGTCGGCGACGACCACAGGGCCGCCCCCGACGGACCCCACGCATTGCCGTTCTGCTTCGCGGGCTCGGCGATGGTGTACGTTTTCCAGATCTGCTTGCCGGTGGCCGCCTCCAGCGCCGCCAGGCTTCCGCGAAACGTGCAGCAGGCGAACGCAAGGTTGGCCGCCGCCACCTGTTCCGCCCCGCCCGAAACCGGCACATACAGCCGCGCCCCTTCCAGCTTCGGCGTGCCCGTGATTTCGGCGTAGAGGCTCTCCTCGACGCGCGTCTTCCACAACAGCGCTCCCGTGCCGGCGTTGACGCCGTACAGGTTACCCTGCAGATCGCCGAAATAGGCCGCCTGCCCATCGTTGCTCACCAGAATCGCCGTCCGCACGCCCTCCGCCGCGCGATAGGTCCAGTACACACACCCGCTGCGGGCGTTCAACGAATACACGATGCCATTGGCACTGCCCACGAAGACGCGTCCCCCGACGACCGTTGGCGAACCGTACGCCGTGGTCACGCCCGGATATCCGAACGCCCACTTCATCGTGAGCTTCGGCACGCTGTCCCGGGTCAGTCCGCCCGCGGCCTTCTGAAAACGGCCGTTGGCGGGATCGGCGCCCCACCCGTTCCAACCCGCGATACCCCGCAGCGCGCCGGCAGCGCCGCGGCACGAGGCCGAAGCGGGCAACGTCTGCGCGCCGGCTGTGCCCAGATAATCGGCCACGAGTTTCCGCTCGCCCGCATTCAGCAGCGCGCCTTGCGCGCGCATCTTGCCCGATTCCAGCGCCGCGAGAATGGTCTGGGCGGGAAGGCCCCGTAGCGCCTCCGGCAGCGGCGCCGAGGTGCTGCTGCCCGCGCGATGACAGGTCGAGCAATGATTGCGAAATACTTCCGCGCCATCCTGCGCCACCGCAGACAAAGACCCCAAAAGAAACCATGCGGCAATTTTCATTGGTTCCGCCCTCGGAAGGGCTAGTATACAATCTACGACGAGGACTTCGAATGCTCACGAGATTCTTCCCCTTCATCATGCTCTCTGCGCTGGCGGTGGCCCAGCCGCCGGGCGGCGCGCCGGCGAAGCCGGATTCTGAAAAGGTAAAGGCGCTCATCGAGAAAGCCAGGAAGGCCGGCGGCCCGATGTGGGCGGAGGAAGAGCACTTCTTCTGCGAGGCGCCGCGCGCCAACAGCCCGAACGATCCCCCCATTGAGCCGACCAAGATTTTCGACAATGTCTACGTCATTGGCAATCAGGGCACCGTGGCGTATGTCATCAGCACCTCGGCCGGCCTGCTGATGATTGATTCGCTCGGAGCCGACCAGGTGCAGACGCAGCTTCTGCCCGGCTTCCAGAAGCTCGGCCTCGATCCCGCCAACGTCAAGATGATCGTCATGGGCCACGGGCACGCCGACCACTTCGGCGGCTCGCCCTACATGCAGGAGCACTACGGCTCGAAGATCTACATCTCCGCAGCCGATTGGGATCTGATGGAGCATCCTCCGGCCGGCCGCGGGGGCGCCAAGAAAGGGCCGCCCACTGTGCTGCCGCAGCACGATCAGGTAATCATGGAGGGGCAGCCGATCGTCCTCGGTGATTTCAAAATGACGCCGGTCGCGATCCCGGGCCACACCCCCGGCTCCATGGGTTACACCTTTCCGGTCAAAGACGACGGCAAGACGCGCATGGCCGGCCTCTATGGCGGAACCATTCTGACTCCAGGAATCATCTCTGACGAAGGCCTGCAAACTTACGCCAAGTCGGTCGCGCACTTCAAGGAAGAAGCGAAAAAGGCCAAGGTCGAGGTGGAACTGCAGAACCACCCGCTGATGGACTCGATCCAAGCGAAGCTCGATAAGCTCAAGGCCCGTAAGAAGGGCGAGCCGAATCCGTTCGTCGTTGGCGCCGGAAACTACATGAAGTTCGTGGACGTGATCGCCGCCTGCACCGACGTAAATATCGCGCGGAGGCAGTAACGCCGGTGATCCGGTCACCGACGCTGCTCACACCGCCAGAACTTCATCGAGAATCTGCAAGCCTTCTTCCGCCTCCGGCGTGCTGAGAATGTAAGGCGGCAGCAAACGAAGAACATTCTCCTGCGTGCAATTGATCAACAGACCGCGATCGAGCGCCCGCTGGACGAAGGGGTGCCCGCTCCGATCGAGTTGAATTCCGATCATCAACCCGCGGCATCGAATCTCGCGGATCACGCCCCGGCGCGACTGTAATTCCTCCAGCCCCGCGCGCAACTGCTCTCCGATTTGCCGGATGTGCGGCAGCAGGTCCGCGGCGGCGGCCAGGAATTCGAGAGCCACACGGCAGGCCAACGGACCGCCTCCAAACGTGGTCGCGTGTGTTCCGGGCGGAAATGCGGCATTCACTGCTTCCGTGAACACAACGGCGCCCAGAGGCAGTCCCGCGGCCAAAGGTTTGGCGACCGTGACCACATCCGGCTGGATGCCAGCCCATTGAAACGCGAAATGCTCTCCCGTGCGCCCTAACCCGGTTTGGCACTCGTCGGCAATGAGAAGCGCATTGTGACGCTCAGCGACTTCCCGGGCCGCGCGCAGGAAGCCGTCAGTCAGCGGCCACACCCCGCCTTCTCCGAGAATGGGCTCTAGAATCACAGCGGCCGTGCGCGACGTCACAGCGGCGTGGAGTGCCGCTTCGTCATTCGGACCCACGAATGTCACGTCCACCGCGAATGGTGCGAACGGATCGCGCAGCGCCGGCTGCCCCGCAACCGCTAGAGCGCCACGCGTGCGTCCGTGAAAGGAGCCGCGGAGCGCCACCAGATGCGTTTTCCCCTGGTCGAGCCGGCGGCCGTGACACCAGGCTAACTTGAGGGCGGCTTCGGTGGCCTCGGTACCCGAATTGGTGAACAGCGCCCGATCCAGCCCGGAGATCCGGCAAAGCTCGCGCGCCAGCGGCTCCCGATAGGGATGGTCGAAAAGGTTCGAGGTGTGAATGCAGAGGCGCGCCTGGTCTGCGATGGAGGCTTGGATGCGTGCATGGTTATAGCCGAGCGCATTTACGCCGATACCGGATACCAGGTCGAGGTAACGCCGCCCCGCAGCATCGAAGACATGACAGCCAGACCCGCAATGGATGGTCAGAGGCATTTGGCGAGGATGTGCCAGCAGGTAGTCGCGATTGATGGTGAGCATGGTCCAAGCGTAGGGCCGGGTCAGACCATATGTCCAATATTTCGATTCTTGCAATTTGATATGAAATACATATGGACTCACCCAACCTCCGCCAACTGCGCTATTTCCTGGCCGTCGCCGAGGAATTGCATTTCGGGCGGGCAGCGGAGCGCGCCGGCATCGCGCAGCCGCCCCTCACGCAGCAGATCCAGAAACTCGAGCGGGCGCTCGGCTGCCAGTTGCTCGTGCGGGGGCGCAAGACGCATCTGACCGAGGCCGGGTCGGCGCTCGCGGCAGACGCCCGGCGCCTTGTGGAGCAGGCGGACCGGGTCTTCGATCGAACCAGGCGTGTGGCGCGCGGGGAGATCGGCCAGCTTCGCGTGGGCGGGCCTCCGTCCGTCATGCTGACCGCGCTTCCGGATACCGTGCGGCGCTATCGCCAACTCCACCCGAACGTCGACTTCACGTTACGCGAGATGGCAACCAGCAAAATCGAAGAGGCGCTGCTCGCCCGCGAGCTCGACCTGGGCTTCCTCCGCGAGTCCCAGCCAGGACGTCCGCTGCAAGCGGCCCTCTTTCTTCGCGAACGCCTGGTCGCGATCTTGCCGGCGACGCACCGGCTGGCGTCGGCCCCATCGCTCGCGCTGAAGAAGATGCGCGCCGAGCCGTTCGTCTTTTTCCCGCCGCACCTCGGTCCGGCGTTTCATCAACACCTGGTGCAGGCGTGCGTGACAGCCGGTTTCTCTCCCACCGTGGTCCAGGAAGTGGCGCAGTGGCAAACCGTGGTTTCCTTTGTGGCGGCCGGCATGGGAGTGTCGCTCGCTCCTGAGTGCGTCAGCAAGTTCCGGCGCCCGGGCGTCGTGTACCGGACGTTGCCGCACCTGGAAACGGCAGTGTACGTCGGCTGGCGCGCCGAAGAGCTTTCTCCGGCCGCAGGCGATTTTCTGAAGATGGCGCTGCCGGCTACGGGAGCGACGGCGCGATCGCCAGGACCGCCCAACTGGCGCCAGCCACCGAGATGAACTGGCTGTTGCCGAACGGATAACCGCTCTCATAATAAGGTTGCGTCGGGTAAGACCGCGTCTTCACCAGCCACGAGCCATCCCGGTATTGGTTCTCGAGCAGAAAGCGAATTCCTCTCGCGTACGCTTCGTTACCGGGAGGCGTTCCGGCAACATGCAACGCGTACAGCGACAGGCCCGTGGCATAGGCGTCGGGCTCGAGTTCCACGCGCTGGCGCCAGCCGCCGCCTGGTTGCTGTTGGTCGAGCACCTGCCGGACAGCGGCATCAACTTCGGGCCGCGGGGCTTTCGCCCACACCAGGCCCATCAGCCGCATCGCCCGATCTTCCGCCGATCGCGGATTCACCGCCTGCAGCCAGCGCCGGGCGCGCGCCAGTTTTTCGTCGACGGCCTTCTGGCTTCCGGCTTGCGGATAGAGCGTCAGAGCGCGCACGCCCATCGCAGTCGCCGTCACCAGGCTATCCTCCATCGGGGGGCGTGAGACACCGTTGGGCGTCCAGCTCCCGTCCGGTAATTGCAACGCAGCCGTGAGGTGGGCGAGCGCGGCCGGGATCTTGCCGGCCGGATATTTTTCCGCGGCCAGCGCCATCATCACGTAACCGATGGTGATGATGTTACCGGCGGGCTGATCGCTTTGCATCGCCTGTTCTGCCGCCGGAGCGTAAGCCGCCAGGATCTGCTTGAAATTGGTCGCGGCCATTTCTTCGTCAATCGCAATTCTTTTGCCGCGCGCCGCTACTGCCGCCATCGCGACCAAAGCCTGGCTGTGGCAGCTGATGCAGCCGCGCTTCTGATACGCGACCGGCGCCGTAGGCAGCATCAGACTCACGGCGAGGCCCAGGGAAACGCGCGGATCGCGGATCCCTCCCGCCTCCGGCGGCGGAAAGATCTTCTGGCGCGGGCCACGGCCGCGAGTCGCTCCGGCCTGCTCGAGCACGGCAATCTTCTCCTGGTCCGCGCGGTACAACGCCCAATCCAGCGGCCGCTCGCCATCTAGGTCCTCGGCATTCGGATCAGCGCCTTTTTCGAGCAGCAGCTTGACCGTCGCCGCACCTGCCTGCTCCGACGCCACCGCGGTCATGAGCGCGCTTCGTCGATACGGGCCGGCGCGGGCGTTTACGTCCGCGCCCGACTCGATCCATCGCTCGATCAACTTCGGATCCTGCCAGTGCGCGGCCGCGGCCAGCGCGTCTTTTTCCACCTTCGCACCCTGCGACAGCAGGTACTCCAGCGTCGGCGGATATTGGCGGGCGTAGCGCACATTGCCGCCATAGCCCGGCTCGTTGGGATCGCAGCCGTGCTCCACCAGAAACCGCACCACGTCGACGTCCGCGGAGAGAGCCGCGCGGCCGAGCGCGTGCACGCCGTTGCGATCCTTGGCATGGAGATCGGCGCCGTGCTCCAGCAATACGCGCAACACCTCGACTGACCCGGGATAGCTCGCCGCAATCAGCAACGGCGTACGCTGCAGGTTGGTAGAACGGGCGTTGACATCGGCGCCCGCGGCCACAAGCAGCTTCACTTTGGCGAGGTCCGGTACGGCCCACATCAGCGCCGTCGCCCCGGCGGCATTGCGCGCGTTCGGATTCGCGCCCCGGTCGAGCAGAAGCTTCACGCAATCCGCGCCGGCATACAAAACCGCCGCCATCAGAGCAGGCGTGCCTTCCGCATCCTGCGCGTTAGCATCCGTCAGCAGACGCTTGACGCCGGCGATGTCGTTCTTCTGGATCGCCTGAAACAGAGGCGCCGCTTCCGGCGGACCTGCGGCTAACACAGGCATGGCCAGAAGAACCACGAGCGTCAATCCGCGGAACATATCAGCTACCGCTTTTGCTGCTTCGAATAATCAATGAAGTTCAGCTCCTGGCACTTACCGGGCTGGAACGGAGCATCCGCAACCAGGATCGTATCTGCACCCGTGTACTTGCCCTTCAGGTATACCGGATCTTCCGCAATGTAATTGCGCGTGAGCGTCACCGTATTTGGATCGAGCGTGAGGCGCTCCACCACGTGCAGCTTGTCGCTGTTGCGCACGGGCGGGTTCAAAAAGCCGGGGAGAAAGCCGGCTGTATCGACCACCAGCGTGTCGCCTTCCCAGTGCCCGATCGAATGGCCCGCGCGGCTCGGCTTGACGCCGGCGGGATGCTCCTTGAGATTCAGGTAGATCGTGCGCTTGAAGCCGAACTGGCCGTACTCGAGCACAACCGTGTCCTTGTTCTGGGTGATGCGGTTGACCGGCCCGTCAAAGGTCCAGTCAAAAAGGATGCTGGTGGTCTGGCAATGGAAGCGCGGATTGTCGTCGCGCTGAAACTCGGCCGCGGCCTTCACTCCCGCCTCGGTCAGCTCGGTTCCTCCATAAAGGCGCGGCCCCGTGCCGGCGCCCCGGCGCCCGCCGCCGCGGCGTTCGTCCGCCTTATACCGCTCGAGCGTGTTGAGCGGAACCAGCCCGCCTCCGGTGCCGCGCGGGTCCACCATCACCTGCTGCACGGGCGCCCACTCTCCCGAGATATTCGGCTCGCCGGTGGTGCGCCGCAAGGGCCGGCTGCTCTTCGGTGCCACGATGGGACCGCGCACTTCCTGAATTCCGCCTTGCGGCGCCCTGATGTATTGGCCGTAGCGGTCCATGCGCGTCCCGTCCGTGAGCAGGATCGTTTGCAGGTAGCACGAGGCTGGATCGGTCCGGTTGGGCGAAGCTTCGACGGTGATCTGCTGCCCCACTGGGAACATTTCTTTGCTCCAACCCGACCGCCGCAGCACGTGCACGCTCCGCATCTCGCATCGATGATGGCTCGTCTTGCCGTCTCTTTCGGTGACGTCGAAATAGATCCAAGCATGCGGGTTGATCAATTCGACGCGAGTCAGCTTCGCTTTAAACTCGACGGTGCGGCTGAGATCGTACTCTGCTCCGCCATGATGCGCGAACGCGTACGGAGCCAGCCAGAGAACGGAAGCGGCTGGAAGGGCCCGCCAGAGCATAGCGCTTCATATTATACAGACGAGCCTCGCCGCCGATTGGCGCCGTGGCGGCGCCTGTGGTTCGATGAAGCATGGCACACGCGAAACACGACCTGGCGCAGCGGTTTCTGGTGAAGCCCGGCGCGAAGGCGCACCTCGGCCGGCGTAACCCCGACGACACTGCCGGCCTCCGCAGCAAATCGGAATACGAGGCGATTCTCCAAAAGAACATCCAGAGGCTCTTCGACCTGCAGACTTTGCTGGCCGCGAGCGATCAATATGCCGTGCTGGTCGTCTTGCAGGCGATGGACGCGGGCGGCAAAGACGGCACAATCCGCCACGTGATGACCGGGCTGAATCCGCAGGCTTGCCGTGTAACTTCGTTCAAGGTGCCGAGCCAGGAAGAAGCGCGCCACGATTTTCTGTGGCGGGTGCACAAGGCGATGCCGCGCCGCGGCGAGATCGGCATCTTCAACCGGTCCCATTATGAGGACGTGCTGGTGGCGCGCGTGCACAATCTCGCGCCCAAAAAGGTTTGGTCGCAGCGCTACGGCCAGATCAACGATTTCGAGAAAATCATGACCCAGAATCACGTTCGGATCTTCAAGTTCTTTCTACACATCAGCCGGGAGGAACAGGCGCGCCGCCTCGAACAGCGCATCGACAACCCGCAGAAGAATTGGAAGATCTCGCCGGCCGATATTACGGAACGTCAAGTGTGGGATCGCTATGTGGAAGCATATGAGGATGCTCTCACCGAGTGCAGCACCAAGCGGGCGCCGTGGTACGTGATCCCCGCGAACAAGAAATGGTTCCGGAACCTCGCGGTCTCCCAGATCCTGGCAGACGCAATGTCGTCCTGGAAGATGAAGTATCCGCCGCCGGGGGCGAACCTGGGAGAACTCCGCGAGGCATTACGGGGCCGGCAGTAAAGGCGGGCGCCGCGGCCCTACTGGTCTTTCAGGTTCAAGCCGGGAAGGACGGCGGTCCCCTCCTTTTGCACGGCATCCAGGCTGCCAGGATCAAGGCCCAGGGCCTGCAGAATCGTGGGCGCGACTTGGGTGGTCTCGACAAAGGTGGTAACCGTGCCCGGCTGCACACTGGGATTGGAAACCAGAATCATCACGTTTGTATCATCTTGAGCGAACCCGCCGTGCTCGGCTTGCTTCTTGTGACTGCCGGTGTAAACCACTCCCGGGTTGGGCTGCACAATAATGTCAGGGGTCCGAGGGTCGCCGCTGGGCGGGAGCCCCGGCGGATTGAACATCGGTTGGAGCGACGGGCCGTAGAAGATCTGCCCCAGGCCGATGCCCGCGGAGCCACTGGCTTCGAGCAGGGCGACGGCGCTGGCAACATCGGTGCCGGGCGCCAGCCACAGCAACGAGATGTCGTCCTGGGTAGGTCCGATCGCACTCAACGTGTCTCCGGCCTT
>CAYTJD010000141.1:0-46947 GCA_964438005.1 uncultured Solibacteraceae bacterium
CGGCTGTGGATTCTACGGCGACAGCACGCGCGAATGCCGCTGCACCCCCGCGCTGATCCAGCGTTATCTCGGCAAGATCAGCGGGCCGCTTCTCGACCGCATCGACATCCACGTGGAAGTTCCCGCCGTCCCCTACCAGGAACTGCGCGGCAACCCCGCCAGTGAAACCTCGGCCGAGATCCGGGCGCGGGTGGAGCGGGCCCGCGGGGTGCAGCAGGCGCGCGGGTATTACAACGCGCACATGCCGGTGCGCATGATCCGCAAGCAGTGCGCCCTCGACGATTCCGGCGAGCGTACGCTCGAGATGGCGGTGCGCCGGATGGGTCTCTCGGCCCGCGCGCACGACCGCATTCTCAAAGTAGCGCGCACCGTCGCCGACCTGGCCGGCTGCGAAGCGGTCGCCGCCAAGCACGTCGCCGAAGCCGTGCAGTATCGCAGCCTCGACCGGAATTACTGGAACTGAAGCGAACAACCAGCCGGCGGCCTATCCGGCGGTGATTCCAGCCACAGAGAAGGGATCGCAGCAAGGCGGTTATCGCGAGATGGCCGTATCCAGGAATTGCAGGATCCGGCTGGGGGCACTGTCCTCGGTCTGGGCGGCAACGGGGACGTCCCAGTACTCGGAGCGCGGCAGACATTCTTCCAGATACCTCGCAGCCGAGGTCGCGTGCGAGGCGTCCCGGCCTGGAACAATCAAAGCGCGGCTGTCGAGCCGAAGCAGGTCTTCAGGCTCAGCGCCGGGTGCGGTGTCCCGGTCAAACAGAGTGCGAGCCATGCCGGCCACGATGAGCTTGTAGTCGTCCGGGTTTTGTCTGGCAAACGAATCGGAGAAGGCGCGGTCACGGCGGATGACTGACGCCCAGGGCCCGCCTCGGGGGTCTTTGTTGAACGGCTTGCCTTCTTCCCGGACCAGCCGAACGACTTGCTCCAGGCCGTGCTGCTGCACGTACGCCAGATGATCCGCAAAACGCTGGTGGCTACTGATGCGGTACTTGGCCCCGCCAACGGGCCAAAAGAGAACCATGCTCTGCGCGGCTTTCGGGTAGGCCACAGCAAAGGCCAAGGCCGGGGCGCACCCCATGCAACCGCCCAGCAGGTGCGCCCGTTCGATGTGGAGGTGATCGAGCAACCCTTTGCCCTGTGCCGCAAAATGGGACCAGCTTACGCGCTCAACGCGGCCCCCTGACTCACCGCACTCGCGGCGGTCGAAGATGATGCACGCGTACCGTTCGGACAAGCAGTCCAGCAGCTTAATGCGGGCGTAAACGCCGAGGGTGGTCCACTGCTGCAGGCTCGCGTCAAAACCGCCCGGCGCGAACATCAACACGGGCGGGCCTGAGCCGACCACTTCGTACCGGGTCGTGATGCCATCGATTTCCGCAGTAGGCACGTGCGATCCGATCCAGCTTAAGAAGCCGGTGTGACGGGAATACCGCCCTTGATCTGGCGGCCGGCGCGCACATCGCCGGCGTACGCGGTGATGGCATCCAGGGTTATGCGAGCAACATTGGCATACGTGTCCGCCTTGGCATCGAGGGCACTCGCTGCGTACCCGATGGCCGCGTGCGCCATGCGCATCCGCCCGTCAAGCCAGGGACCGCCGCCAAGCCCCCCCATCACCGGGATCGAAACGGCCCCAACGACGGCGGGGCCTGCGACGGGCCCGGAGAGCGAGAAGTCGAGAAGCGAGGCGCCTGCGTCTTCGAGGCGCTTGGCCTCGTCCACGAGCCTGGCCGTCATTGCGGCAGGCACCTGCGCACCGGGTTTCAACATATCGCTGTAGGAGACTCCGGTTTGCATGGCCGTTTGCGGCGTGATTCCGAACTGCGCGAAAACGGGAATCCCCGCGCGGGCAATCGCGCGCACGGCTTCGGGAAATCCGGCCGCGCCATCGAGCTTGATCATGTCCGCGCCGGCTTCCTTGACGAGCTGGATGGCGGCCCGCAGCGCGCTCTCGATACCCTGCTGGAGCGGACCGAACGGAATGTCGCAGCTTACGATCGCGCGCCGGACGCCGCGGCGCACCGCCCGGCAAACTACGATCATCTCGTCCATTGTGACGGCCAGCGGATTCGAGTGGCCCCACAAATTGGTTCCGACCGAATCGCCCACCGAAACGATTTCCACGCCGGCGCGGTCAACGATCTGAGCGACCTGAAAATCCCAGGCCACCACTCCAACAATCTTTTGGCTGGCCCGCTTCATCTGGTGCAGGGCCGGAATGGTCACAGGGAATTCGGAGGACGGCATCGACGCTCCTCGATGAGCGTAGCATGCTTCCGGACGCAGAAACCGGCAATCAACCTACGAGGCTGCGGGTGTTGGGCGGAAACAATTCTTCCACGGTCACCGGCCGCGGGAGGATTCCCTGCTCCACCGCATACCCGATGAGTTCCGCGAGCGCCTGCCGGTTGGGCGCGATACCGTAAGGCAGCGGGTCGCGGCCGGTGACCTCGAAGACGCGGCGGTGCATCTCGTCGACGCGCGACGGGTTTGCGATCTGGCCGCTCGTCAAGCGCTGGAGGTATTCACGCTTGGATTCGGCGAAGACGTGGAAAAGATCGGGCGCGAGACCTGGGTGCGCGTTGAGGATCTCTTCCTTGACGACGATCAGGTGGTTGATCGGGTAATGGCCACGGCCGCGCAGCGCCTCGAAACCAGCCTCGGCAGCGCCCGGGATCAGCGGCTTCACGTCCGGCGAAGCGACCTCGACGCCGATTGCCGCCGGCAGTTCTCCGGACGCGACCAGATCGGCCATCTTTTTCCCCTTTTCGATCGGCACGACGTTGGCAGGCGGGCGAAACTCAGCGACGTGCTCGTCGCCCGACAGCACCCAGGTGATGGAGTTGAGATCCACGCCGTACTGGTGCTGCAGAATACCGCGCGCCCACACGCCTGTAGTCACGGTATAGCCGCGATTGATGCCGACCTTCCGGCCTTCCAGATCCTTGGGGTTCCGGATTCCGGATTTGGTGTTGTACACGATGGCGCCATGATGGAAAGCGCGCACCAGGAATACCGGTAAAGCGAGGAATCGCTTGCCGTGCGCGCGCGCCGTGACGTACGTGGTCAGGGCCAACTCAGAAACATCGAATTCGAGACCCCGCACCATGCGGCGGAACGCGTCGATCAGCGGGTCCACCTCGATAAACTCGAGCTCGCAGGTGCGCGGCCTTACTGCGCCATTTTTCAGCGCCTGATTGTTTCCCTGCGTGCGAGTGACGATTTTCAGCTTGAGTTCAGGCATCGATGCGTTCGGTGACGGTCACTGCCAAGGCATAAGCGACGCGTGGATCACACCCGGCATGCCTTGGCCGCCGACGGACCGGATCGCCAGGTCGACATCCTTCAGTCCGAACCGGTGGGTGGTGACTTTGTCGAGTGGAAAGCGCTGTGAGGCGATTTGTTGGAGAGCCAGCTCGCATGCCTGATAGCTGTGGCCGCGCGCGCTCTTGATGGTGATGGCTTTCGCGGTGATGCGGCCGATGGGAAAATTGGGGAACTCGGCCATCTCGCCCTGCACCACCATCGTCCCGCCGCGGCGCTTGAGGGCATCCACGCCGAGCAGGATCGGGACGGTGCCGGCTCCGGCGGTGCAGTCGAGCACGACGTCGACGCCTTTGGCGCCGGTGATCGTTTTGATGCGCGCGAGCGGATCTTCTTTCTGTACGTCGATCACATAGTCGGCGCCCAGAGCCTTGGCGACCTCCAGGCGCGCGCCGTCGCGCGAGGTGCCAGTGACGATGATCAAAGAAGCGCCGGCCTGCTTGCAGATCACCGTTTGGGACAGGCCCTGCTGGCCGGGGCCTTGAATGAGGACAGTGGAGCCATAGCCGACGCCGCCGTCGAACAGCGACCATTCGATGCCGTTGGACATCGGAGTCGCTAATCCCGCCAGTTCCGGCGTCACGCCGTTTGGCACACGATGCAGGACGGCGTTCCACGGAAGGTACACGTACTGGGCAAAACCGCCCCACAGATGCGGCGCGACGTCGGCCGCGGTATATCCATAGCGGATGGCGCTCGGGTTGTAGCGCCAGTCGGTGTTTTCGCAGTGCCGGTATTGCCCTTGATGGCACCACTCGCATCGCCCGCACGTGACATAGTGCTCCAGGAACAGCAGGTCGCCCTCTTGAAAACCATGGCGTTTGGTGAACTCGCTGCCGGCCTTTGCGATGTACCCGATGTTCTCATGGCCCATGATCACGGGGGCGGCAGAAGGCGGCTCGCGATACAAGCGCACGTCGGTTCCGCAGATGCCGGCGACCTCCATCTTTAGCAGAGCCCCATCCTGCGGGATTTCCGGCATGGGAAACTCGCGGATCTCAGTCTTGCCGGGAGCGACCCGAACGGCCGCCAGCACGGTTTCCACTACTGGGTTCCTCCCCTTCGCGATACACGTCCGGGGCCAGTCTAGCACAAGGTCCGGCCGGCAACGATTTGTGGTCCTGCGCGCGGGCAGGCCGCCCTTCTCAGGGGTCGACTGCTTCTGGCCCGGCCGGCACAGCCTCGTTGACCGGCCCCGAAGGCCCGATCCAGCGTGACAAAGTGCGATCCAATTCGTCCACCCTCAGTGGCTTTCCGATGTAGTCATCCATGCCGGCTCGCAAGCACCGCTCGCGATCTCCTGCCATAACATTCGCGGTCATCGCCACGATCGGCGTTCGTGGCAGCGACTGCAGCTCCTCGCATTCGCGAATCGCGCGGGTGGCCTGGTATCCGTCCATTTCGGGCATCTGGCAATCCATGAAGATGAGGGAATAGCGGATCTCGGAAACCGTCTTGAGTGCGTCGCGACCACTGGTGGCGGTGTCGACGAACAGGCCGCGCCGCTCCAGGAGATGAACGATGACCGTCTGGTTGATCGCATTGTCTTCCACCACCAGAACCTTGCCCCGCCATGAACGCCGGGCAGAGGTGTCGCCAGTTGCCGGTGCGGCCGAGAGCGCGGGAGGGGTCACCGGTACCAGTGGGATGCGCACCCAGAACGTGGAGCCGGCGCCGGCATCGCTGATGACTCCCACTTCCCCACGCATGAGCACGGCAAGCCGCTTGCAGATGGCGAGTCCCAGCCCCGTGCCGCCGTACCGGCGGGTGGTCGTGTCGTCCGCCTGGCTGAACTTCTCGAAAAGCCGAACCTGCTGTTCGGAGCTGATCCCAATTCCGGTGTCGCGCACGGCGATCTTCACGCGTACCTCTCCGGGGCAAGCACTTTCGGTGGCAACCAAAATGGTTATGCTCCCCTTCGCGGTGAACTTCAGCGCGTTGCCGACGAAATTCAATGCGATCTGGCGAATCTTACCGGCGTCCCCGCGAAACCAGGCGCGAATTTCGCTCGGGTAGTCGAGACGGAGATCGAGTCCCCTCTGACGGGCTGTGGTCGTCATCAGGCCAACCACCTCTTCCAGGGTCGTCTTCAGATCGAAATCGTCAACTTCCAGCTCTACCTTTCCCGCTTCGATCTTCGAGAAATCCAGCACGTCGTTCAAAATGTCCTTCAACAGGAGGCCCGACTGCATTGCCAGTTGCAGTTGTTTGTGCTGCTCGTCGGGTAACTCCGATTCAAGCATAACGGCGATCATCCCCAGCACGCCGTTCAAGGGCGTGCGAATTTCATGGCTCATATTTGCGAGAAATGCGCCTTTCGCGTCGCTGGCTGCTTCTGCCTTCCGCATCGCCGCCTTCAGGGACTCCTGGGTGTTCAACACATCCCAGAACTGTGCGTGCAGCACCTTTCCCTGCATGGTCATAAACAGCAGCAACGCGCTTATGGCCGCAGCGACCATCCAGTGATGGGGGCTCCTCACAAAAACGTTCGCCAGCGCCGGCCCAGCGAGTAGTGTGTACTGGTAGGCCCACAGTAACGACAACTTCGGGGTGAACGAGTGTAATGCGCCGAAGCAGGTGCAGATCATGCACAGAAGGAGCAGGAGCGCGTCCCACGATTCCGGGCCCTGGCGGATCGCGAGCACGCAATAGAACACGTCCCACATCGCAATGGGCGCCAGGACCACTCCGAATTTTAGCTTCAACCAGAGGGCGCGGTGCGAGCAGAACAGGTTCCCGCCGCGCCAGATCAGCCACCCCCGTGCCGCAATCGAGCCATAAGTCACTACTAGTGCCAACGGTATAGTCGCATTATGAATACTGAAGAAGTCGCTAGATCGCAGCAGGAGAGGGACCATGCATCCGAACACCAACATTCCGGCCGGCGCGCGGCGCGCAAGTTCCACATCAGCCTGCGTCTGCAACGAGTTCTGGTCGCACAGGCTGGCAACGGATGCGACTGTCACTATAAGCCTTATCGGCGGTTTTGAAGAGGATCTGGCGGCCAGAACGCGGAGCGTACTTGCTCCGGCGGCACGGATCTAGCCCGGGCTGCCGCCCGACGTTTACCTCCCGGCCGATGCCGGAAAGAACGCGGCGATCCGGTCGCCGAGCGTGAATTCCATGCCCAGGTGCGGATATTGGCCGAGGACCTTGGTTCGCATGTCGGCCGCGTCTTGCGACGCCGCGACGTTTTGGTCCCAGTCGGCGATGTACTTCTTCATGAACGCGATCGCGGAGAGGTCATGCTTCGCGCCCGGACCCTCATGGCCGGGGATGAGAATCGCGGGTTTGAGATCTGAAATCTGATCCAGCGTCTTCATCCAGTCCGCGCGCGCCTTATCTTTCGGGACCCCGAAGTACACTTGATCGAACACGGTGTCGCCCGCCACCACGGCCTGCCGCGAAGGAATGAATACAAAACTGTTGCCCGGACCGTCTCCTTGCACGCCGCCGGTGATCGGGAATTGTTCCCCTTCCAGCGTGAGCGCCGGAGTGGAGAGCTCCTCAGGCAGAACCGGCTCCGGGCCCGGAATATTATTTCCATAAGTTGGGAACCAGAACTTCTGCCGCGCCGGCCACCCGGTTTTGGCAGCGTTGACCGTGGCGGGCAGCGCCACGATCCGCGCCGACGGGAACGCCTGCTTCAGCACTGCCAGCCCAAACAGGTGATCGGGGTGCGGATGCGTGACGTAAATGGTAGCCAGGTTCTTCTTCGACTCGAGGATCTCCGCGGCGAGCCGGTGCGCTTCGCTGAGACTGAACTGCGGATCGATGACCAGCATATCCCGCTCGCCGGAAATCATGGTCGAGTTGACGTCGTAGCCGTTCACCCCGCGTCCGGTGTGCACCTTGATCTGGAATTTCGGCTGCGCGCTCGCGGTAAAGACGAGAGCGATTCCGGCGAGAAGGAGCCGTGCCTTCATCTAGATCTCCAGCTTCCCGGTACTGTCGCCCTGGCGCTCCGCCTGGACTCCCATCTTGTCGAGCACCGCCAGCAGCAGATTCGACATCGGGGTATGCGGCGCGTAGGTGATGTGCGGCCCGCCTTTCATCTGCCCGGCCGCCCCGCCCGCCAGCAGGACGGGCAGCGGATCGTGATCGTGCTGGTTCCCGTTGCTCATGCTGCTCCCGTACAGGATCAGCGAATGATCCAGCAGGCTGCCGTCTCCCTCGGGGGTGGCGCGCAACTTCTCGAGGAAATACGCCAGCAGCTGCACATGATACTTGTTGATCAGCGCGTACTTGTCCATGCTGGCGCGCACATTCGAGTGGTGCGACGCGACGTGGAACCCATCGCGCACGCCACTCTGGGGGTACACCGCGCCGCTGGTGTCGCGGGCATACATCATGGAGGTCACGCGCGTAATGTCCGCCTTGAAGGCCAGCACCTGCAGGTCGAACATGATCTTGAAGTGCTCGTCGAACGCTTCCGGGATGCCAACGGGCGCCTCGGGCACTTTCAGGTCAGCGGGCACCTGCTGCTCGGCGCGCTGAATGCGCCGCTCGATCTCGCGGACATCGTCCAGGTATTCGCCGAGCCTCGCCCGGTCCGCCGGCGGCAGCTGTTTCTGGAGCGAGGCCACTTCCTGCGTCACCGAATCCAGCAGGCTTCGGCTTTCCTGCTTGCGTGCCAGGCGCTCGGCGTTGTTGCTGCCGTCGCCGAACAGCTTTTCGAAGATCACCTGTGGATTGTTCTCCATCGGCAGCGGGACGGTCGCCGTCTTCCACGAGATGGTGTTCGAGTATGCGCACGCGTAGCCCGAGCCGCAGCTCAACGCCACATCTTCAATCGAAAGCTCCAGCGACGGCAGCGGCGTCTCCTGGCCGATCTTCTGCGCCACCAGCTGATCGATAGTAGTGCCCACATGCACGGATTCTTTTTCCGGATGAACGCCGCTGAGGAAGACCGCGGCGGAACGCGCATGATCGGCGCCGGCGTCAGAGCCGACACCGCCCGCGGCGGGATGCGCCAGGTTCGAAACGATCGTCACCCGGTCGCGCACCTTTTCTAACGGAGTCAGAATTTCGGGCAGCTCGAAATCGGTGCCGTCTTTCTCCGGCGTCCACTTGTACATAGTGGCGCCGTGGGGAACGTAGATGCAGCCGAGGCGGCTCTTCGCGGCGGCCGCTGTCTTGCTTAGGGGCGTCTGCGCCGGTAGCATCGAATCCAGCAGCGGCAACCCCAAAGAGACTCCGGCGGCGCGCAAAAACGTGCGCCGCGGCAAATGCTTCCTGGTGATGAACGTCATCGGTTGGCCTCCTAGGGCGCCTTCGTGCTCGCCGACGTCACAACCGCCGGCGCCGCTTTCATGCGCATCTGAAACGGCGTACTTCTCACAATACCCGAAATGATGCTCGAGAACCGATAGTCGTTGCCTGCGGCCTCACGCGTGATAGCGCGCACGGCCGGCATATCGTAGTACCGGATTCCCCGCCCGATCGCGTACGTCAGCAGCTTCTCCGCCAGTGTCGACACGAACACATCCGGACGGCTGAGCAGCGCCTGCCGCAAACCGGCTGCGCCGTCTATTTTCGTGCCGTCCACCAGCTCTCCGGCTGCCTCGATGGTCACTCCTTCGTCGGTGGTCCGCCACTTCCCGATCAAGTCGTAATTCTCGAGCGAAAACCCGATCGGATCCATGATCTTGTGGCACGCCGCGCAGGTCGGCGTATTGCGGTGCTGCTCCATCCGCTGCCGCACCGTACCGGCGGACGCCTGCGTCGTGCTCTCCTTGAGCGGCGGCACGTTGGGCGGCGGCAGCGGCGGGGGCGAACCCATCAGGTTCTCGAGAATCCATTTCCCCCGCGCCACCGGAGAGGTGCGGTTCGCCACCGACGTGACCAGCAGAATACTGCCTTGCCCCAGCAGACCGCGGCGATTCTCCGGCAGCGTCACGCGCCGGAACTGGCTGCCGTGTACATTGGGAATCCCATAGTGCTTTGCAAGGCGCTCATCCACGAAGCTGTAATCGGCGTTCAACAGGTCCAGCACGTTGTGGTCTTCCCGGATGATGCTTTCGAAGAAAAGTTCCGTCTCCCGCTTGAAGGCGTCGCGCAGGTTTTCGTCGAACTCTTTCGAATCCGGCCGCTGGTTTTTCAACTCTCGCAAATACAGCCACTGCCCGCCGAAATTAGTGGCCAGCGCTTCCGAACGCGGGTCGGCCAGCATCCTTCGCGTCTGCCGTTCCAGTATCGCCGGCTCGTGCAACTTGTTTTGACTGGCCGCTGCCAGCAACTCCTCGTCGGGAATGCTGCTCCACAAGAAAAAGGACAATCGCGACGCGAGCTCCAGGTCGCCGATGCGGTGCGGCGCGCCCTGTGGAGCGCCCTCCGGATCCGATTCGAAGCGAAACACAAACCGCGGTCCCACCAGGATCCGCGCCAAAGCTTCCTGGATTCCCGCGTCAAAGCCACTGCGTTTGTGGCCCGCCTCAAAGAAGCCCATCAGCGTCTCGAGATCGCCACCCGCCACCGGCTGCCGATACGCGCGCCGCGCCAGTGTCGAGAGGATTTGTCGCGCACACGGAGTTTCGTCCGCGCCCGGTTCCGGGTGGCAGACGAAAATGCGCCGCCGGCTTGGCGGATCGCCTGGACCCGTGGCGTTCAGCGGTCCGGTAATGGCGACGTTCTGAATGCCGGAATTGTTGGCATAGATTTGCCACAAGTCGTCCGCGCCAATCGCGCTTCGCTTCACAAACGCCACACCGAGCGCATGCGGTCCGGCTTTTACCTTTACCTGCAGATCGAGCGTCGGCGCGGCGTTCACCAGCTTGAGACGCTCGCCATCGAGCGTGACTTCCAGTTGATCGCCCTGGAAGCCGACGGCTCCCAAACCAATCGCGCCGCCCCGCGCGCGGACCTTGATTGCATACTCGGCGTCCAACGGGAAATTGTGTTGGATGAGCGTTCCCCCGCGCGTCCCGAGCGGCAATCCCTCGATATGCCCGGCCTGCGACAGGTCCGATGGCACGCGATAGGTGGCCGTCGAAGGGCTGATGCCCGAATCTCCCACAGCCAGCCGGCTGATCTTTTCCGCGGCCGAGACGTACCGCTCCAGCAGCGCCGGCGAGACTGTCAGCGCGTCGGCGAGGTTGTCAAATCCTTCGCTTGAATCATCGGCCGGCAGCAGCGTGCCGGCGTCGATCTCCAGGTCCAGCAGATCGCGAATCGCGTTCGCGTATTCGGTGCGGTTCAGGCGGTGCAGACCCGTGGACCCGGGATTCGGCCTCTCTGCCCCGGCCCGATCCAGACGCGCCTCGATCTGGGAAGCGAACGCATCCAGCGCCGCGCGCTCCGGCCGCCGCGCGCCGCTCGGCGGCATCATCCCGGCGCGCACCTTGTGCACTACTTTTTCCCAGGTCTCAGCCGCATCCGCGGCGCGGGCTGGGTCCAGCTTCTCGAGGGTCAGGCCTCCGGTTCGCAACTTGTCGTTATGGCAGCCTGTGCAGTATTGAGTGAGCAGCGTTCGCTCGGGCGTTTGCGCGTAACTCGCCGCCACGAGCCCAATTGCGCCAACCGCGCTCCAGACCCTCATTGCGCCGCCAGCCTCTGCAGAAGTGCGATGGTGCTCGGCTTCCGCTCCGGCGGCACCGTGGCCAGAAACACGCCTTCCGCCCAATCCTGAATGGTGCGGCCTTCCTTGTCTTTCACATCCATCCGCGCGCCGTGTTTGACCAGGAACTCCACAATGTCGTCCGAACCTCGATTGACCGCTCCCGTCAGCGCCGTGAAGCCCATCGAATTAATCGCATTCACGTCCGCGCCTTTTTCCAGGCAGAGTCTCACGGCTTCCAGCAGGTTCGCTTTGGATTCTGTGTATGTCTGCCCCACCGACCAGTTCACGCCTGCCGCCGCCATCAGCGCCGTGGTGTTCGAATCGGTCGGAATATTCGGATCGGCCCCGTGCTCGAGCAGCAGCCGCATCACTTCGAGATCGCCCGCCAGCGCCGCCCGCAGGAACGGCGTCTCGCCCGTGAAATCGACCCACGAAATATCGCTGATCGGCAGCACCCAGCGCCGGATCGGCGGCACTTCGACGATGCGCGCGTTTACATTCGCGCCGCGCTTCAATAGCGTCTGGATCATCTCCATGCCCGCCGCGCGGTCCGAGTGCTGCTCGCCCGAGCGGTCATAATCCAGATCGCGCACGTCCAGCGCCGTCCACAAGGGAGTGCGCCCCCAGAAATCGGCGGAGTTGACGTCCGCCCCTTTGCTCAACAAGAAATGCGCCACGTCCAGGTGGTCATTGGCGATGGCGATCAGCAGCGGCGTCATTTTGTTGGCTTCGACCTGATTTACGTCCGCGCCGGCATCCACCAGCATGCGCGCAATGTCGCCTCGTCCGTCACGCGCTGCGTACAGCAGGGCAGTCATCGCGCCCGGCGTCGGATCCTGGACGCCGCGGTCCGGCCAGCCGCCGCGAACGATCCCCTTGCCATGCGATCCGCCACCCGCATTGGGTGGACGCCACGCAGGAGTCTTGCCGGTCCGCGTGCGCGCATTGACGTCTGCGCCGGCGGCGAGCAGCAGCCGCACCGAATCCGGCTGGTTTGCTCGTACGGCCCACATCAGGGCGGTTTGCTCCACAGTCTGGTCGCGCGCATTCACTGCCGCTCCGCGCTCGAGCAACAGCTTCACCACGCCGGTTCCGCCTTCTGTGCGCGCGGCGATCATCAATGCCGTGTCGCCGTTCGGATCAGCGGTGCTCGGGTCTGCTCCCGCGTCCAGAAGGCGCCGAACCATCGGCGCGCTGGCATTCGTACAGGCAATGGAGAGCACCGTCAGCCCGTACCGGTCCGCCGCCTTCACATTCGCACCGGCGCGAAGGAGCAACTCGGCGGTCTGCAGATCATCGGCACGCACGGCCCAGTGCAACGCGGTGGTACCATCGGCCAGCGGTGCATTGACGTCGGCTTTTTCCGCGATCAGGGTTTGTACAGCGTCTCTATTCGCGCTCATAGCTGCGCGCGCCACGCGATTGTCAAGTTCCGCGCTCCAGCCTGCCACCGCCGCCAGCAGCAGGCATGCCGCGCCGATTGTTCTTCGTGACATTTCTCTAGCCCTCGTTGGACTCCGCCGTTCAGGCCACGCTCTTCAGTTCCATCAACATCCCATGCGGATCGCGAAACCGCAGCAAGCCCTCGTCGTTGGAGGAGACAATTTCCGCGTGCAATGCTTTGAGCTTATCGAGGATCGTCCGGCGATCGAACCGTGCCACCCGGATGCAGATATGATCCACCTTCGGCATTTCTCCGGCTACAACCGCCTGCAGCCCCAGCTTGGTTCGCGCCGCCGCGAACCAGATGCGGTCCGGCTTCCTGCTGCGCGAGCCTTCCATGCCAAAAAACTTCCGATAATACGCCGCCGATTTCTCGAGGTCTGAAACCGCCAGCACAATGTGCTCAAACCCCAGCGCCAGCACGGCTGGCTCTTCGGTCGAGAGGCGTGTCGACGGCATGATGGTGCGCGCGAGGCCGCCCGGGACGCCCAGCAACTGGAGGCGCAGCCCGTCGGGATCGTTCGCCATGCCTCCGGGGCCTTGTCCCATCGGAATTCCTGCCTCGTCAAGAGCTTTCCGCATTTCCGGGGCTTTGTAGTCGCGCACGAGGGCGCAGAAGTGGTCGATGCGCGGCAGCGTATTCGTGGCGTTGGCACCGAATCCGCCGAAGGCTATGTACGATGTCCCCAGGCGTACGTAGTAGCGCGGTGGAGGATCGCGCTCCTGGAACAACTGCGGGTCGAAAATCATCCCGTAGAACTGGGCTGTCGCTTCCTGGTCGGGCACTGTCATCCCGATGTGCTCCAACCCGCTCGTGTGCAGGGGCAACTGGGAGCCTTCGGCCCTTCCTCTCGCGATCCACGGGCCGGCGCTGACGCCCAGGATCGCTAAGGCCTCGCGGCGATTCAAGCTACAGGCTTGGTCCCTGGACACGCGCACCTCCCGTTCGACTATTGTACATGGCCGACGTTTGGAGCCAGCTCCTGCCCAAAAGATAGCTCAGGCCTGGGACCGGTTTCGATTTAGCATAGGATCGGTCGTCCGGTGTGTTTGAGACACACCGATTTACAGCGGCCGGCTCGTTTCGTTGGTGTAAGATCCCTCCTAACAAGGCCGGCCGCTTCTTTTTTGGGTAATGTTGTTAGTGCCGCTTGGCGAAGCGCCGCAGGCGGAGGATTTCCGTGAACGCGACGTACAGGTTGAGCGCACCCAGCCCGCTCACAGCCCCGCGAAAATAGTTGTTGTACCAGTAGACGTGCCAACCAGGCACCAATTGGGAGAAGTAGTTCGTCTCCCAGTAGGAGGTCCAGGGGAAGATCACGAGAAAAAACCCGATCTCGAGGCAGAAGGTCACCAGCAGCACGGCCCACATCTTGTGATACCAGTGAAAGACGGGCGGCCGCAGCACCATCGGGGCCGGCGGCTGCTGATCCGGAGCCGTTGACGTTTCTTCAGGTCTGGGCGCGTTGGGGATCATGAGCCGGCCGCCGTTTCAAACAGCTCCATTTGCAAATCAGCTTCCAGCGGAAAGACGGAACGGGCGCGAACCGGCTCATAACTCAGCCTATGCAGCGGTGTCAGGCCATGCTCTCGGATGGCGCGGCGATGTTCCGGAGTCGCGTAGCCTTTATGGTCGGCAAGTCCGTACTCCGGGAAGACCTGGTCCCAAGCCTTCATACAGGCGTCCCGATAGACCTTGGCCACAATGGAGGCCGCGGCGATGGCGTGGCAGCGGGCGTCGCCTTTGATCAGCGCCTTTTGGGGAAACGGGATTTCGAGAGGCACCGCATCGGTCAGGACAAAATCGGGCGCCGGAACAAGACGCGCGACGGCTAGCCGCATGGCCATTCGCGACGCCTGATAAATGTTGACTGAGTCAATGGTGGCGGCATCCACAGCTGCTACGGCCCAGGCGACCGCGCGTTCCCGGATGCGGGCCGCAAGCACGTCGCGGCGGTCCGGCTCGAGCAGTTTGCTATCGTTCAATCCGCGAACCGGACGGCCGGGGGAGAGAATGACAGCGGCGGCGACCACCGGACCGAACAGCGCGCCGCGGCCAACCTCATCGACACCGGCGACGGCATGGAAACCGCGGGCCTGCAGCTCGCGCTCCCAGGAAGATTCGCAACGGAATTTGCCACCCGCCGTCTCGGGCCGCATGAAACTCTCCGGCGGCTACTCGCGCTCGCGGAGACGGGCGGCCTTGCCCTTCAGATTACGAAGGTAGTACAGCTTGGCGCGGCGTACACGGCCGGTGCGGACCACGTCGATGTGGTCAATCACCTTGGCATGAACCGGGAAAATACGTTCCACACCCTGGCCGAAGCTTACCTTCCGAACCGTGATGCTTTCGCCTAGTCCGGTGTTGTTGCGAGCGATTACTGTGCCCTCGAACGCCTGCAGACGTTCCTTATCGCCTTCCTTGATCTTCACGTGAACCCGGATCGTGTCTCCAGGCCGGAACGTCGGGAGATCGGCGCGTTTGTTCTTCTGTATATATTTGGTCAACAAGGCGTTCTGCATGACAATTTCCTTAATCTTCTATCTTACCGTAGCCGGGACCGTTTGCTCGCCCCTGCCGGCTCCCGTCGCCTGGCCCCCGGCCCCCGATCAGATCGGGCCGCCGGCGCTCGGTCTTCGATAACGCCGCCTCCCGGCGGAAGCGCCGGATCTCTTCATGATTGCCGTTGAGCAGCACCTCGGGCGCTTTCCAGCCGCGAAAAACGGCGGGCCGGGTCCAGTGAGGACAATCGAGCAGGCCGAGGCCGTGCCCGGTTTCCTGGAAAGATTCGAAGGCGGTCGAGCTTTCATTTCCGAGTACGCCCGGCAGCAGACGGGCCACGGTGTCTACCACTACGGCCGCCGCCAGTTCGCCGCCGCTCAGGACATAATTCCCGATCGAAATCTCGTCGTCAGCCAGGTGTTCGGCGACGCGCTCATCCACCCCCTCGTATCGTCCGCAGATCAGCAGCAATTCGGATTCTTTGCTGAAATGATTGGCCACGGCCTGATCGAAGGGGCGGCCTTGGGCCGAAAGCAACACCACGCGCCGTCCGGGCTTTTTCTCCGGCCAGATGGATTCCACGGCCAAAAAAATAGGTTCCGGCTTTAGCACCATTCCTTCGCCCCCGCCGAAGGGGCGGTCATCGACGGTGCGGTGGGCATCGAACGTCCAGGCGCGGAGGTTGTGGATTTTAATATCAAGCAGGCCCGCGTCCCTGCCCCGCTTGACCACGCCATGCGCGAAGGGACCATCGAAGAAGTCCGGGAAGATCGTGAGAACGTGAAAAATCACGACGCGTTCAGGTCCTTGAGTCCTTCGGGTAATACTACGACGATCCGCCGGGCGGCAGGATCGATCTCGACGCAAATGGAACGAGCGAACGGGATCATCAGACCGTTTTCCACGACCAGCAATCCGGCTCCGCCCGAATCTTGCCATTCCGTGACGTGGCCGAGCGAAGCGCCAGTCTGGCGCTCGACGACGTCACAGCCGATCAGGTCCGTCTGGAAAAACTCGCCCGGCTCCAGCGGCGTTCTCTCCGCTTCGGGAATGCGTACCTCAGCTCCCACCAGCTTCTCAGCGTCCGCAATGCTGTCGACTCCGTGAAACTTCAGAATCAACTTACCGTCATGAAACCAAGCCGATTCAACGCGGTACCGGCCCCCTCCGCCAAATAAATACACGTCGCGCAGCGCTTGATACCGCTCAGGTTTGCTGCTCAATGCCAGAGCCGTGATTTCGCCACGATTCCCTCGGGTCTTCCCGAGTAGGGCAATGGTGACCCATCCGGGCTCCGGCACGCTCACTCGATGATTTCCAACGTGAAGCGGCGATTTAACTTCATTCCCGCGGCCCCGAGGATCGTACGAATGGAACGAGCCGTGCGGCCTTGCTTGCCGATCACCTTTCCCAAATCACTCGGGGCCACCTTCAACTCCAGAACAGTAACCTGCTCGCCCTCGACCATTCGGACCGAAACGTCATCCGGGATGTCAACCAGGGCTTTCGCGATGTCTTCGATCAGCTGTTTCATGCACCCCGCCTTCCTCCACCATAGTAACCCGGCAGACGGACCCAGTAATCGTCCGTTTTCTTACACTTACGCCGCAGGGGGAGTGCTCGACGCGGGGTGCTCCTTGACCAGGCGTTTCACGGTATCCGACATCTGGGCGCCGTTCTTGGTCCAGTATTCCAGGCGGTCGTGTTTCAGGTTGACCTGAGCGGGCGTTGTCACGGGATTGTATTGCCCCACCACTTCCAGGTTGCGGCCGTTGCGGGCACGCTCTTTTTCGATCACCACCACACGATAAAACGGCTTCTTTTTGGCGCCAAACCGCGCCAGACGAATCATCAGCATCTGCTCTCCAAACGATTAACCGCCCATTTGCCCGAAGGGGAACCCGGCCGGCAGTTTCATTTTCCCAAATTTCTTGCCCATGAAACCGCCGGATAAGGTCTTCATCATCTTCTTGGCCTGGGCATACTGCTTTAACAATTGATTCACATCCTGCACCGAGGTGCCGCTGCCCTTGGCGATGCGCCGCCGGCGGCTGCCGTTGATGATCATGTGATTGTCGCGTTCATGCGGAGTCATCGAATCGATGATCGCCACCACGCGGCTGATCTCTTTTTCCTCGATTTTGACGTCTTTCAGCTCCTTGAGCATGCCGACTTTCGGCATCATGTCGAGCAAAGACCCGAGCGGGCCGAGTTTGCGGATCTGGCGGAGCTGGTCGCGAAAATCTTCCAGCGTAAACTCGTTTTCGATGAGCTTGCGCTGCATTTCGACAGCCTTCTTCTTGTCGATCGCCTCTTCAGCTTTCTCGATGAAGGAGAGGATATCGCCCATGCCGAGGATCCGGTTCGCCGCACGATCGGGATGAAACGGCTCCAGAGCGTCGAATTTTTCACCAATACCGACGAATTTCAACGGTTGGCCGGTGACGTTGCGGATGGATAGCGCCGCGCCGCCTCGGGCATCGCCGTCCATTTTGGTCAGAATCACGCCCGTAATACCGAGCCGCTTGTGAAATTCATCGGCGGATTTCACGGCATCCTGGCCGGTCATGGCGTCGGCTACAAACAGGATTTCGATCGGGTTGAGCTGCTGTTTCAGTTCCTGCAACTCGACCATGAGCTGATCGTCGATGTGCAGGCGGCCGGCTGTGTCCACGATGAGAACGTCGCGGCCGGACTGAACGCATTCGCGGCGCGCCGACTTGGCGAGATCGAGAGGCTGCGTCTCGTCCGGAACGCCTTCGTAAATCGGCTGGCCGATCTCGCGCGCGACGACTTTCAACTGCTCGCGCGCGGCGGGGCGGTAGATGTCGACGGAAACCAATTGCGGCCGGTGGCCGTTCTTCGAAAGCCAGCGCGCCAGCTTGCCCGAGGACGTGGTCTTCCCGGAGCCCTGCAGGCCGACGATCAGGAAGACGCTGGGCGGGTCGTTGGCAAAACGCAGCTTCGACTCGTGGCTGCCCAGAATCTTGATCAGTTCTTCGTGAACGATCTTGATGACCTGCTGGGACGGCGATAGGGCGGTGAGTACCTCTTCGCCCATCGCCTTTTGCTTGATGTTCTCGATCAGCTGTTTGACAACGCGGAAATTGACGTCGGCTTCGAGCAGCGCCATGCGGATTTCGCGCAGCGCGGTCTCCATGTTTTCGGCCGAGAGCTTGCCTTCGCCGCGCAGGTTTTTGAAGACCCGCTGCAGTTTTTCCGATAGGTTGTCGAACATGAGAGCTTTCTACCTCCGCACGCAGGCCGTGGCGGAGACGCTTCGGCGGTTTCCTTATTATATCCGGTTAGGCCGGAGGAGGAGCGATACGGATGCTGCTAGCCGCCATCTTGCCCGTGCGGTCCATCCCGAGTTCGTAGAGAACCCGCGTGCCGGGCCGCAGATCCGTGGCCAAGCCTTCCGCGAGTCGCGACACGTGGAAGAAGATGTCTCTGCCACCGTCATCGGGACGCAAGAATCCGAACCCTTTGGCTTCGAAGTACGTGACTACGCTGCCCGCCTGTTCGCCCATCGGCGCTTCGCCGCTGGCGTCGCCGGCTTCGGCAGCGCCTTGCGGCCGGCCGGTTTTATCGCCGACGCCTTGCTTAATCAAAGCCAGGTCGGCTTCCGTCCAATCTGTGGAGGGCTGCGTTTCGGTGGGAATCTGGAGATTCGGATTGCGCTTCCGAGCCTCCTCAAATAATCGTTTTTGGCGTGCGTTCAAACGAAAAAACCTCTCGAATCCCGAGCGGCTACGCGCTTACCGGCGCAGACTTCTTGCGGCGTGACCCCTTCTTTTCGGCGGGTGGTTGCCGGTCGCTCTTTTTTAAACTACCGATGACTAGATTGGTGACGAATTTCTTTTCGCCATGATCATCGAATTTGATCACGATGCGCTCTTCACTGCAGGATAGGACCGTGCCCAGACCGAACTTCTGGTGTTCCACTTGGGCACCTTGCGAAAAAGGGTTGGAAGCCATATTGTTTTAGGGTTTTCTCCTCACGAACAGTGCGGAAATCGGCGGGTTACGAGGAGGCAAAAAATCGCTCAGAATAGACCACACTAAAATCTACAGTTTATCTTAGCAAATCGCGGGCGGGCCTGTCGAGCGGGGCTTCCCGGACACGCTAAGGCGATGGTGCAGAGGTATTTACGGCCTACAGCCTCTATTTCCCAACCATATGGGCAGAGGATCGCTCATTCTCGTTGCAGATATCCTCGATCAGTTCGGTGTCCAGCGCGATCTTCAAATAGCGTTTGGCCTGCCAGGGGCGCGTGTAGACGGAAGGGTCATTCACGGTAAGTTCCACTTCGAGATTGCCGTAGTTGAGTCGGCGGATCCGCTCGGTGGTGCGGCCAGCAGAAGTAAGAGGATCCCCCTTCAGGTCCAGCCAGAGGCCGTCTTTGTATCCCACCGTTTCGACCACGAGAATGTCGCCTTCCCAATGTCCAACTGAATAACCCTTGAAGCTCGGGACCGGGTCCTTGGGGAGGGGACGGCCGTCGAGGAATATCTGGCGGAATTGCGCCATATATTCGCTGAGCACGGTTACCTGATCCGGAGTCTGGATAATTTTTTGCGGGAAGAAGTCGGCCCACTGACGGACCGGGGAGATGGGCAGGCAACGAGTGGTCGGATCGTCCTTGCGATTCTCGGCGAGATGCTGGCGCACCGTCGCTTCCACGCCGGACTGATACGGCAGCGGTTGTGTGATTCCGGGTTGGCCTTCCTGAGAGCCCGTCGCGGTGACATCGAACAGGCCGATGGAGACGCCGAACGGGACATCGGTACAACCGAAAACTGAGCCGGCTGAGGAGCCTTCGCAAGGCACTTTGATCGTGTTCCAGATTCCTGAGAAATCCGGCTTGCTATCGGCCGTTCTCGGGGCGTTGGCGGTCAGATCCGGCTTGCCGGTGCGGGCGAGCGGCACGCGTTTGGTTTTCACGTCGGACCACTGAGCGGATAGCGGCAAGATGGCGGCCGCCGCCAGCAGCAACACTCGTGCGCTCATCGGACCTCCCAGTAGAGTCACGATACCTCAAAGGGTCTGTTCGGCGATCAGTATCGGATCGCCCGCCTGCGTCTCGTGGCCGAGAATTTGAGTGTGCCTGCGGCCGACGATGTAGATGCAGATAGCGAATACCACGGGACAAACGGCTAAAACGCCATAGATATTTCGGACCGGCAAACTGGTCGAGAGAATGATCCCGCCGAGGATGGGCCCGGCGACGGAGCCGATCTTCGCCACCGAAGTCGCCCAGCCGGCGCCGTTCCCGCGATAAGCGCTGGGATAGAAGATGCCGCAAACGCTGTGCAGGCCGAAGTGTCCGCCGATCAGAAACCCGCCGATTAACGCGCTCAAGACCAGAAACGCGTTGTGTCCAATGGCGACGAAACCCGCGAACAACAGCAGGATCGCGGTCAGGACCGGCATGATGGTGATCGCGATGGCGCCCCGCTTGTCGGTGAAGCGCATGAGCGCCAACCCGCCCACTGCGCCCATGAACGAATTCATCGATGCGGCAGCCGCCGCCTCGGTACGGCTGAATTTGAGCGCCTCGAAAACCAGCGGCGTCCAGTTGACGATAAAGAAAACAGCCATCGAACTGAAGATGTAGGCAACCCAGATCAAGGGAGTGATCCAACGCAGTTCGCCACGGAAGAGCAGAGCGGGATTGAAATTGCGCGCGTGCCCGGACTCGTCCCCCACCACAAAATCCGAGTTGGGAGCGATCACGCGATCGGGGGCGAACCGGCGGATGATCGAGGCAATCCGTGCGGGTTGCCGGCCCTTGCTGGCAAGGAAACGAATCGACTCCGGAAGGATGGCATATAAGATGACCGCGCTGGCGATGGCGGCGGCGCCTCCGAAGATAAAAACCGCGCGCCAGCCGAACTTGGGGATCAGCCAGATGGCGACCGGCCCGCCGAGCGCGGTGCCGAGCGAATATCCCATCATGATCACGGTGACGATGGTGGCACGGTAGCGTTTCGGCGCGTATTCGATGTTGAGCGCCCAGGCGAGCGGCAGCATCCCGCCGAGCGGGATGCCGTTCGTCAAGCGTAAAGCAAACAACGCCTCGTAGCTGTTGGCGAGATAAAAACAGATCGTCAGCACCCCGAACGCGGCGGTGGCGAAAATCACCGCCGGGCGGCGGCCGATGCGGTCGCCAACGTATCCAAGAATGAAGCCGCCAATCAACGTGCCGAGCAATCCCATGCTGAAGATGTTGCCCGTCTGCACTTTGTTGAGATGGAATTCGGCTGCAAAATAAGGCGACGCAAAGCTGATCAGGTTGGAATCGAGGCCGTCAAAAAAGGTGATGATCCACGAGATCAAAACCAAGCCGACCAGAAAACGGCCCAGCTTCTGTTGCTCAATGATCTCGGAGACGTCAACGGAGGCGCTGGCGGCCATATGCCTGCCCCTCAGTATAATTGAGAGGGCGCGGCGAGATATGTCGATTCGGTCTCACATTGAATATGAGAAACTGCGGGCGATCGGGAAGATTGTGCGGCGGGCGCTGGACCGGGCGGCGGCGGCCGTGAAGCCCGGAATTACCACCCGCGAATTAGACGCCATCGGCGCGAGTGTGCTGGCGGACGCCGGGGCGGAATCGGCGCCACCGAAGGTCTACGGATTCCCCGGTGCACTGTGTATCAGTATCAACGACGAAGCGATCCACGGGATCCCGGGCGCGCGTGTGATTCAGGACGGAGACCTGGTAAAGCTGGATCTGGTCGCGGAAAAAGACGGCTTCTATGCGGACGCCGCCGTGACGGTTCACGCAGGAGAGTCGGAAGAAACTGCCCGCCGCCTGGCGCGCTGCGCGGAGACCGCTTTCCAGAAAGCGGCCGAAGTCGCGCGAATCGGGGGGCGCGTTTCCGAAATCGGGCGCGCCGTGGAACAGGAAACCAAGCGATGCGGTTTTCACGTGATGCGGGAGTTGTGCGGCCACGGCGTCGGGCGAACGATTCACGAGCCGCCCAGCGTTCCGAACTTCTACGATCCCCGGTCCCGCACGCGGCTGACAGAAGGACTGGTGATTACGATCGAGCCCATCATCGCCGCCGGCACGGGCCGGGGCATCCTGCAACGCGACCAGTGGACGGTCCGGACGGCGGACGGGAGCCTCGCGGCGCATTACGAGCACACGGTCGTGATCACGAAAGGTATGCCGGTCCTGCTAACGGCGGCGTGAGTATGTTGCGCCTCCTCCGCTTGGCCGGAATTGCGCTCTGGGCCCTGGCGCTGTCGGCCGCGCCGGCGAACCACAAAACGCGCGCTGTGATCTTCGTCATGACCGACGGGTTGCGTTGGCAAGAAGTGTTCCGGGGCGCCGCAGAGGCGCTCATCAGCAAAGATCAGGGTGTTTCCGACGTAGAGGCTCTGCGGCACGAGTATTGGCGAGAGTCGCCGCAGGAGCGGCGTGAGATCCTGATGCCTTTTTTCTGGCACGACCTCGCCAAGGCTGGTCAGGTTTTCGGAAACCGGGATCTGGGGTCGGACGCATCGGTGACCAACAACGTGAATCTCTCGTATCCGGGATACAACGAAGCGCTTACCGGATTCGCCGATCCGCGCATCCAGTCCAACGACCCGATTCCGAACCCGAACGTCACTGTGCTGGAGTGGTTGAACCTCAAACCGGTGTTCCACGGCCGCGTGGCGGCCTTCGCCGGCTGGGATGTCTTTACCTCCATTCTGAATTCGGGGCGCGCGGGCTTTCCAGTCAGTGCGGGGTTCCAGCCTTTCCTTGAGTCCGCTGTGACGCCGCGGCTCGAGTTCCTAAACCAACTGAAGGCGGAACTACCGCGCCTGTTCGACGGTGTGCCTTTCGATTCGATCCCGTTTTATACCGCGCTGGAATATCTGAAGCAGAAGAGACCACGCGTCCTGTTTCTCTCGTTGGGCGAGACCGACGAATGGGCGCACCGCGGCGACTATCCCCAATACTTGCACGCGGCGCACCAGGTTGACGATTACTTGCGGCGGCTCTGGTCCACGCTACAAACCATGCCGGAGTATCGAGGAACCGCAACGCTGGTGGTGGCTACCGACCACGGCCGGGGCGACGGCACGAACGATTGGAAGAGCCACGGTGCGCGTCTTCCCGATTCCAGGTACAACTGGATGGCTTTTTTAGGGCCGGACACAAAGCCGATGGGCGAGCGATCGCACATCGCGCCGGTCACCCAGGACCAGATCGCCGCGACGATTGCAGCGCTGCTCGGCGAGAACTACGCGACGGGGAAGCCGGTTGCCGATGTGATTCCATAGGCGCCGGCGAGGCCCCGCTCCTCTAATTTCGAGGCCCTCGCTACCGGTACGCTACCTTGGCCTTGCTCTCCTCTTCGGCCTTAATCGCCGGGCCAAACAACTGCTCGAAGAACCCTTCCTTGACCAGGCGGTCGACGAAACTGTTGTCGATCACTCTGCGGAAATCGAACGACTTCATCTGCGCTTCCACACGCGCGTCGGCAGGGTGATCGAGAATATATCGGACCGCGGCGGCGGGAATGTACGGCACACGCTCATACGTGCTGACCATGGCGTAATGGTCGTAGACGCGCGCCTGCTCGGCGGGATCCTGCTTGTCCCACGCCAGGTATGCCTTGAGCGCGAACGTCTTGTCGTCATAAAAGCGCTTGATGGCTTCCGCATGAGCCTTGATCAACTGCTCGGCCATCTTGGGATTCGCCGCCACAGTGCTCTTCTTGAAAACATACAGCGACGGCGCGTAGATGTCGTCGTAATCGCTGATGTTCCCCAGATTCTTGAAGCCTTCGGATTCGAGCTTGAAATAGACGGGCGCCGTGATCATCACGGCGTCGACGCGGTTGCCGACCAAGGCAGCGGCGCGCGCGCTGACATCGCCGCCGATCGGGACCCACTGCACATCGCGCGGAGTCAAACCGGCTTTGGCGATCAATCCGTTGGTGTAGTTGTACGGGGCATCGCCGATCTGGCTGACTCCGATTCGCTTGGACTTCAGATCGCGCACACCCGTGATACTCTTTTGCGCCATCAACGCGAAGAGGCTCTTCTTGAAGGGGCTGCCGATGGCGATCAGCGAGCCGTCCTTGGACGCGGCGATCATGAACTGCTCGAGTGTGTAGGCAGTCATCACGGCTTCGCCGCTCACCACCATCGCGATGCCGGCGGGATGGACGCCGAAAGCCAGGTTGGCGTCGAAACCGTACTTCTGATAGTAGCCGCCTTCTTTCGCAAGGTAGAGGGGCCAAACCTGCCCGGTCCGCGTGGGGTAGTTGATGGTGATTTTCTGAAGCGGCGCCTGCGACCAGGCGGACAGGGCCAGAGAGAAGGCGATCAAAGCACGGCGCATCGGTGGCGTAAGCCTTATGCTACCCATTTCGCAAACCCCATGGCGCTGCCCGTGCCGGCTTCGGAGCGGTAGCACGGGACGTAGTCCACCAGATTCATGCTCAGGCCGGCTTCGGCCATCGCGCCCGCTACGGCGATCCAGTTCTTGATTTCGGAAGTGCCGGATTGGAACATCGACTCGGGCAAACTCGCCAACTGGGCGGCATCTCCCTTTTGCAGCGCATCGAGAACGCACCGGTCGAAATCTTCGTCTACGACGAAGTGAGTCAGTCCACCCGAAGCGATCACAGCGACCTTGCAGTCCTCCGGCCAGGACGCGACAGCGCGCGCCAAGGCGCGGCCGAACTCAAAGCAACGCCCGGCGGGCGGTTGATTGGGCGGATAAAAGGTGTTTACGAAGACAGGAACATGCGGCACAACCTTGTCGCGCATCACGCGGCGGTAGACAAAACCGTAGGCGTGCGGCGCGGAATTGACGCCGATCTCGCCCACCGACAACTTCTTGATCTGGGCGACGTCGAAACCATCCGCGATCATGTGTCCGATGACGTGACGGCCGAGATCCGGTAAGCATGGATATCGGGTGTAGACGGGCGGCGTGCGGTCGGCTTCGGCGCGCGCCACGCCGCGGTTGAGCTTTGCCAAAAACTCGGGCGTGCGCGGATGGCCTTCCACGTATTCACCCCAGAACACTGCAAAAGCGGGCACGTGATCGCTGGTGAAGACCTCCATCTGGTCGTTGCCGACCACGATGGCGACGTCTGGCCGGTTCTGCTCGAACGAGTCGGCCAGTTGGCGAATTGCGTTCTGGCAGCGCGCGTACCGCTCGTTGCAGACTTCCGGCGTGATCTGCGCGGCCAGGCCGGCAGTGCGCTGCAATTCCACCAGTTCATCGAACGTGCAGGTTTGGCCTTTGAAGAAATGCTGCGGGTTGCTCTTGTCCGCCGAAACACGGTCGAACCAGTATTCCCACGGAATCGATAGCATGGGGCCGTGTGAGGTGCCCAGCCCTAACGTGATGCGCGCCACCGGCTACCTCGCTGTCGTCGCGGTCTCTTGCGAAGCCGGAATGCGGGCGCGGCTAAACAAGCGCCTCGCGTTTTCCTCGAAGATGTTTCGCCGGTCCTGATCGGAGAGGAAGTCAATGGAATCGATGAGCGGCTTGATATCGTCGAAGCTTTTGCCGGTGGCCGGATTCAAAGCCGATCCGGAGCCGGGGTTTTCCGTCCCAAACAGTACGTTGGTGCTGCCTACCAGGCCGAGCAGCATTTCAATCGACTTTCTAGCGTGCAGGCAAGTGTCGAAATACAGCAGCCGCAGGCGCCGATTGAATTCCTCGACTGCCCCGCCCTGCTTCATGACATAATCTGCCTGCCAGCGGCCGATTTGATAGGGTACTGAGCCGCCGCCATGCGCCACGATGATTTTCAGCTTCGGGAAATCGTCAAACACGGGCGAGTTAACGAGCGAGAGTACCGCCAGGCTCTCTTCCGTGATGAAGTGCTGGCTGTAGCTTTCGCGGCCGTGCTTGCAGCCGGTGGAGTGAATCAGGCCGGGCACATCCAGTTCAACCATCTTTTCCCACAAGGGATACCAGTAGTCGTCGGCGAGCGTGGGAGTGCTGTTGTCGCCTTCGCCTGGGTCGGTATCGATCAAAAGACCGACGAAGCCAAGCCCTTTTACGCACCGCTCGAGTTCGTGGAACCCCATGGAAATGGGCTCGCCCGGCGCCTGCGGCGGGGCACACACTCCCCGGAAGCGGTTAGGGTACGCCTTCACCTGCTGCGCGATGTAGTCGTGGTTAGCCACCGCCCAGGATTCGACCATCTTCAGCGGCTTCTCCGCGTGCATTAACTGGAAGGGGCGCGGCGAAAGGAACTGGATGTCGGTGCCGACCGAGTCCATGATCTTCAGATTGCGTTTGGTGTCGGCGTGGTCGCGGACGTACTCGTCGCTGAATCGCTTGGGAGCAAAACCATGCGCGCCGCGGGCAGACATCTGGACCGACTTCCACTGATATAACTCGGGAGAAGCGCAAACATGGGCGTGAACATCGATGATCATGGCAGAGTCTCCCCTTCGACGAACCTATTATAATAGCCAACGCGAATCGAACCTTATGAAAGCTGTCTACATCGAACAGACCGGCGGACCCGAAGTGCTGCGCTTCGGCGATCGCCCGGCGCCCTCGCCGGCGAAGGGCGAAGTCCTGGTGAAACTGGCGTACTCGGGCGTGAATTTCACCGACCTCAACGCGCGCAGCGGCATCAATAAAATCCCGCTGCCGGCGGTGCTGGGCTCGGAGGGTGCGGGCACGGTCGAGCAGGTGAGCGAGGGCGTCAGCGGGTTCAAGGCGGGCGACCGAGTCGCGTATTGCATGGTGCGCGGTTCGTATGCGGAGTACGCCGCGGTGCCCGCGAAGATGCTGGTCACTCTGCCGGCCGGCGTCGATTTCCCCACGGCCGCGGCGACCATGCTGCAAGGCATGACCGCGCATTACCTGACGCATTCGACCTTTCCCTTGCAGAGAGGGCAGACCGCACTGGTTCACGCGGCGGCCGGCGGAACCGGGCGGCTGATCGTGCAGATCGCGGCGATGGTGGGTGCGCGTGTGATCGCCACCGTTGGAACGCCGGCGAAGGCGGAACTGGCCCGTGTTGCCGGCGCCAGCGACGCGATTCTCTATGATCAGCAGGATTGGGTGGCCGGGGTGAAACGCCTGACTAGCGGCGCGGGTGTTGACGTGGTGTACGATTCCGTTGGCAAGGCCACATACCTGAAAGGATTCGATTGCCTGAAGCCCCGCGGCATGATGGTGCACTTCGGTGTCGCCAGCGGCCCAATTGATCCGTTCGACACACGCACGCTGACGGCGAAAGGCTCCGTGTTTCTGGCGCGGCCCACACTCGCGAGCCATGTCTCGGATCCGAAGGAGCTCGCATGGCGGGCTGCGGATCTTTTCCGCTGGATCGCCGAAGGCAAGGTCACGCTCCGCATCGATCGCGAGTATCCACTCGCGGAAACGGCGCAATCACACCGGGATATGGAGGCGCGTCTGACAACCGGGAAGCTGCTGCTCCGAATCTGAGAGCGTGCTTTCCTCTCGAGCGGCTAGCGGCGGTGTCCGCCGCCACCGCCACCGTGGAAACCGCCGCCGCCACCGCCACCCCCGTGGAAGCCACCGCCGCCGCCGAACGACGGAGCCGAACGGGTTCCGCCACCGCCGCTACGGAATCCTCCCCCGCCGAACGAGGGAGCGGAGCGGTAGGCATTACCGCCGCCGAACGAGGGGGCAGCTCGGTAGGCGCTCCCGCCGTTGAATGCAGGGCTAGACCGGCCCACATTCGGACTATAGGCGCGCGCGGCGTTGCCGCTGTAAGACGGGCTCGGACGGAAGGCTTGCTGCGGCGCCGTATTGCCGAAGCGGCTCCAGGAGCCGCTGCGGTTCACCGAAGGCGCGGCAGACCGGCCTGCCGAGTTCCCGAGAACGGCGGACTGGGGGCTCCGTCCACCGGTTGTCCCCGGTTCCCCAAAACGCCGCCAGCCGCCCGCCTGTGCGCCCGGACTGTTGACTGCGCCTTGCCCCCGGCTACCGAAGTTGGCAGCTGCTCCGCGCGAAGGCCCAAAGCTTTGGCGCGTGCCCGCGAACCGTGTGGTTCCGCCGAAGCGGTTGGCTACGCCGGCGTTGGAATATGGAACACCAAGGCGATGGTCGGGATTGTGCGTCCACACGCCGCGGTTAAAGCCGGTTCGGAACCCATCGCGGAAGCCGTCGCGAAATCCATGAAAACCGTAGCGATTGAAGAAGAAGGGATTCAGCCCGATGGAGCAGTTGAACCAGTTCGGACCCCAGCCCCAGCCGCCCCAGCCCAAACCGCCAAAGAAGCCTCCAATGTAGATCCCCGGCCCCCATCCGAATCCAAACGCCGGGTAATACAGAGGCGGATAATAGCCCCAAACCGGGGGCCCCCAGATGTAGGCCGGATCGTAGACTGGTACGTAGACCACTTCCGGACTGGCCGGCGTAATCACAATCTCGGGCTGCCCGTTTTGAGTCTGCGTGGTGACAACCTGCTGATTACTGGAATTCAGCCTGCCGTCGGCCTGGGCGCGCGCGCGCATACGCTGCACAGCATTCATCACATCCGCCTGCTGTGAGAGAAACGCATTGCCAAGATCGGTGGTCCAGCGAATGTTGGAGTTCAGCAGATCGAGCACATCCGGAAACACCACCAAGGCCTGGACGCTGGGGTCCCAGTTCTGCTGCTGCGCGGCGTTGACCAGGGCAGTCCCTCGCAAGCTGCCATTCTGCTGCAGAAATTGCCTGGCTTCCACAACCTCCAGAGGATAAGTAGCAGCCACCAGAACCTGGCCGAGCAAGGAGTCGGGGTAGAGGGCGACCGGGGCTACCAGCGTATCGAGCTGTTCCGGCGAGAGCGCCTGCGAAGGCGGGGGCGCCGGGATCGGTCCTTGGGCAAACAAGCTTACGGCCGGGTTGAGCGTGAGCAGCAACACACAGATGATGCTGAGAACTTGGGAAAGCGCTTTTCGGAAGCTCAGACCGTCCATGACAACCTCCCTGCGTCGGGCAATATGGGAAGGGCACGTTCCCGGCCAAAGCGGAACCCATTGTCTCCAGAGAAGTTACAGAGAATGCACCGAAAGACCGCGGTGGCCGAAAACCACCAGCATGCGGGATTGCGGCCGATATCGCCGCGCTCCGCGTCACGCAATGACGCCCTTGCGGACGGCATACAAGATCAGGTCGGCCGTGCTGTGCAGATTCAGTTTCTGAAAAATATTGCCGCGGTGCGTCTCGACCGTGTAAAGGCTCAGGTTCAGCAGATTGGCGACTTCCTTGTTGCTTTTGCCTTCGGCGAACAACTGGAGGATCTCGCGCTCGCGCGTGGTCAGGAGATCGAAACTATCGTCGACGCCATGTTCCTGCATCTGACGCATATAATCCTCGGCCAGCACCTTGCTGACGGCGGGGCTGAAGAAGGACTTGCCCTCGCTCACCGCCTCGACCGCGTTGATCAGGTCGTTCTCGGCTGAGTCCTTCAGGAGATAGGCGCGCGCACCAGCCTTGAGGGCTTTGCTGACATAGGCTTCGTCGGAATGCATGCTCAGGAAGACGATGGCGGTTTGGGGCAGTTTCGCGGAGATCTGACGCGCGGCCTCGATGCCGTTCAGGATGGGCATGGCGATATCCATCACCACCACATCCGGCCGCTGCTCTTCAGCCAGCGCGACGGCCTGGCGTCCGTCGGCCGCGTCGGCGACGACCTGGAATTGGGGGACGCTCTCGAGCAGAAGCCGGAGGCCTTTGCGGACCACCGTGTGATCGTCGGCCAGAACGATCCGAACCGTCTTCAAGCCGCCACCTTCATCAGCGGCAGCTTCACGTGCAGAGTGGTTCCGTGGCCGGGCTGCGATTCAACAGTGAGGGTGCCGCCGAGATGGCCGACGCGCTCTTCGATCCCCAGCAGTCCCATTCCGCGTTGGCGGTGCGGATCGAAACCCTTGCCGTCATCCCGCACAGTTACCGACAGGCTGCCGTCCTGCTGGCGCACTGTCACGTTCACGCTGTGCGCTCCGGCATGCTGGACAATATTGTGCAAAGCCTCCTGCACGATGCGATAGATACACGTCTTATGCTCTTCCGGCAACTCCTCCGACACATCGGCCGCATCGACCTTGATCCATAAGCCGTTGCGTTTGCCGACTTCGCGGGCCTGCCATTCCAGAGCGGGCAGCAGGCCGAGGTCGTCGAGCATGGAAGGCCGGAGCAGCAAGGCCATGTTGCGCGCGACGCTGATCGAGCCTTCGATCTCGCGCTTGATCTCCCGGGCTTTGGCGTCGACGCCGTCGAGATCGTGCGCGCGGATCAACGTCGACAGGTTGGCCATCTCAACCAGCACACCCGTGAGCGCCTGGCCGATTTCGTCGTGGAGTTCCCTCGAAATGGAGCGCCGCTCCTCCTCCTGAGCGGCCAGAAGCCGAGCTGAAAGCTGCTGCAGTTCCACCCGCGCATTCTCAATTTCGCGGAAGTGCCTCGCGGTCTCGCGCTCCAGCTGCAGGATCTTGCGGATACAGAAGACCGCCAGCAGCAGACCTACCCCCACCGTCAGGCCCAGCGTAATCGTGAGACGCCGGCGAAACTGCGAATCTGTGCGCTGGCCCAGCAGTTTGACGGCATTCAATTGAGATTCATCGATATCGCGAATCTGGTCGGCGATGCCCAACATCGCCTGGCGCCGCGGGAAAACCTCGTCGCGCAGAAACGGAAAGCCATCCCGCATCCGTTTCTCCGCGTTCCAGTGAAACACCGGCTGAAGGACGTTCCAATAGCTGGCCAGTTCCTTCGTCAGCCGCTGGAAAATCTCGGCCTCCTGTACCGTGAGCAGGCGCTGGTATTCGGCCAGAGCCATGTCCATGTCCTGCTTGGTCTCAACCAGGCTGTCACGGTGTCCCTCGGCTCTGCCGCTCTCCGGTTCGAGCAGGTAATCCCGCACGTATGTTCCGGAGGCGTAAAGATCGGTGCGAATCCGCTCCAGTACGTGCGTCCGCCGAAGAAAGTCTTCGCGGATGCTATCGTTGGAAGCTTGAATGCCGCCGAGAGTATCCAGCATGTCGGCGCCGGCGAAAGTCAGCAGCAGCAGCAAGCCCCCAAAGCCTGCCGCCAGCACCCAGCGGCTCTTCATGCGCGAAATCGCCTCACGCCTAACATACTACGCCCCGTGGGGGCGAAGCGTGCGACACGGAGAGAAAAGCAGCGTCGGCAATGGGCCAGCCGACGACTGCATGACGTAATGATGTGGCGAGGCTACTTCTTGCCCGGCTCGCTTTCCCCGGCCTGGAGCCCGAGGAACAGCCTTCTTCCGTCTGCAAAAGTAACGTTCTTTCCCACGGCGCGCGTGGAGCCATCTTTCGCCTGATAGCCCTCGACCATGATCTCCGCGCCCGGCGGCAGGGAGTCTTTCGTGAAGCCAAGCCGGTACAGATTGTTCGGGCTGCCGCCTTCGATCATCCACGTCACGGGTTTGCCATCATCGCCCTTGACTTCCATATGGATCCAGGAGTGCGGATTGCTCACTTCCCACTTGACCACAGTGCCTTTCAGTTTGAGCGGCTTGTTCTGATCAAACTCCGCCGCAAACGCGTGATGGGCCCACACAGGCACGGCCGCCAGCAGAAGACCGGCGCCCAGAATCGCTGCAAATAGCTTTGTTCTCATCTCTAGCTCCCTGTCAATGAAATCAGTGTACCCTACCTGCCGGCTGCTTTCTTCGCGGCATCCTGCTCGGCCACGCGGGCACCGCGCAGCGTGTTGGCCAACCCATAGTTGGCTTCGTTACACGCGTACTCGTAGATCTGTCCCTGAATCTTCGTAATGGGCAGTTCGCCGGACCAGGGCTTGGTCCACATGCCCGGATCCTCCACTGTGAACTGGTACAGAATCGTGTCGGGGTCAACCCGCGTGAACCGTTCGACCACGTGCAGGTTTTGCGCCCCTTCAAACGGATTCAGGTCCGTGAAATTCGTCGTGTCGACCACCAGCGTGTTGCCTTCCCAGTGGCCGACCGAATCGCCCATCCACTGGCGGAGGCTCTTCGCAATGTGCGGCCGCCCATCGGTGGGAATGATGCGGGCGTCGTGGATCTCTTCGGTTTCCACTACCACGTAGCCTGGACCCTGCACGATTTGCAGATTGCTGTTGTAGGCCGTGGGTAGCAGCGGCGGCCCGACATTTTCGCGGGCCAGGCAGCGCGCACCGAGCGGCCGGCTCTCCGGCCCGTCGAACTCGTGCCCCTTGGCCGCGGCGCGGCGTGCAGCCAATCTCTGGCGCGCTTCCGGAGTCAGCGGCGGCCTGGTCCCTTCCGGCCCGACAATGATCGACGTGCGGTGATTCCAGACCATTTTCGATTGTCCGCGGTCGAGACCGTATTCGCTGAAATCGTAGTGGACGTCCGCGGCGGTGCCGGCCTCGGTGGGAAGACCCTCTTCTTCGTTCTTGGCGAGTCGATCCTTTTCTTTGCCCCGCAGACCTTGCAATTCCTCGTCCGTATACAGTTCCTTGCTCCCTAGGCCCTTGGGCCGTTCCAAGGGAGTGACCGTGTTGTTTGTCCACGTTCCTTGCAAATCCGGAACGCCGTCAGGCGTGTGCGGCGCGGCCCAGGCTTTGGCCATCTTGTTGGTTGCCAGGGCCTGTCCGGCGGCGGGCGTCGCTATCAGCAAACTCATCAGTGTGAGCGCCGCAAACGCGGCGATTGGCGCTTTCATGCTTCCTCCCATCTCCTTACTTCCCGGATTTCTTGGCGGCCTCCGCCTCGGCAACACGCGCCCCGTTCAAGATCGTCGAGATCATCGTGTTCCCTTCGTGGCAGGCCCATTCATAAACCGGCCCCTGTGTCTTCACCATCGGAACTTCGGCCGTCCAGGGCTTGTCCCAGGTCTCCGGATCCTCCACGGTGAATTGATAGAGGAGTGTGTCGTCTGCCGTGCGGGTGAACCGCTCGATCAAGTGCAGCTTTTCGCCCGATCCCCGGAAGTTCGCGATATCCATGAAATTCGTCGTGTCGATCACCAGCGTATTCCCATCCCAATGTCCGACCGGGTCGCCCTGGTATTGGCGGATGCGCTGCGGAATATGCGGACGGCCATCGGTGGGGATGACGCGAGTATCATGATTGATTTCGTGCAGCAGCGTCACCCAACCGTGGCCCTGGAGAATCTGTAGTTCGTTATTGTCGTTGGGCCCGCTGAGCATCGGAATTCGTTCCTGCCCGAGCAAAATGCAGCGCTCCTGCAGCGGTCGGTTCTCGTAGCTATCAAACTCGTGCCCTCGGTTTTTGGCCGTGCGATCCGCGTTTCGCTTTCGCGCCTCCGGCAGCATCGGAGGCACCCGGCCCTCCGGCCCGATAACTAGTGAGGTGCGCCGGTTCGACGCGAACGTCGCTTTGGTGATGTCAAACCCGTACAGGCTGAGGTCGTAGCGCAACGTCTGCTCGGCGGCAGCGCCAATGTCAGCTTCGTCTCCGATCTTGCCCTCGCGGACGCGCTGCGATAACTCGGCAAACTCCTTTTCCGTATAGAACTCCTTCGTCCCCAGCCCCTTCGGCCGCTCCAACGGAGTCAGCGTGGAGTTGCTCCAGATGCCTTGAAGATCCGGCGTGCCGTCGGCGGTACGCGGCCCTTTCCAGGATTTCGCCGTTTGTCCCGGCGCCAGCGACGCCAGCACCATTGTGAACAGGAGCAGCCGGGAGTTCATGGAATCCTCCTCACTTACGGATTGGTGATCGGTTTCTTCCGCAAAGGCCCGTACAATACTTCTTCGGCGAACTCGACGCACTTGAATTCCAAAAGCTTTGCGTCCTTTTCCACGTGCCGGTAGAGCGGCATGCTGATCTTCCAGGGGCGCGAAAACACTTTGGCGTCCTCGATGGTGGCTTCGTAATTCAGCGTATCGGCGCTGCGCGGCGTGTACCGCTCCACCACGTGCAAGGCGTCGGTGTGATAATCGCCCGCGTGGTCGAGCCACGTCTCCTCGTTCTGACTGGTCACGTCAACCACCAGCGTTTCGCCTTCCCATTTCCCGTTCGACCAGCCCATCCAACTATCGGCCGGCGCCTTCGTGGGAGCCTCCATATTGACCACCCGGACCGCGCCTGCGTACTCATACGCCATCATGATGTTCTTCTGGGACTGGATGATTTGAAACGGATAAGGGAGATACGTCGCGCGCGGCACACCGGGCAGATAACACTTCACCTCGGGATCGAGCTTGACCCAGTCCGCCTGATTGGCCTTCCTCTTTGCCAGAGCCGCCGGCAAATACGGAATCTCGTCGCCCTCCACCACGCCCAGCCCGGGCGGGCGCGAGAACACGGCCCCCAACTGGAGCGCTGGGCCTTGCGCGGCCGCGTGTCCCAGCAGGTCCCAATCGGCCGAGTTGAGCGCCTGCCAAATGCCGTTGATATTAGGTTTGCCATCCGCTGTGCGGGGCGCCCGGTAGGCTTGCCCTGAAGCGGGAATAATAAGGAGGGCCGCAGCGAAGACAGCCCCGATCGAGTTGGTCACGCCGTTGATCCTACATGCGGCGGGGTCCGGTGTCAAACGGGGGGTGGCTCGGGGGGGTGGCTCGTGCGGGAGATTGAAAAAAAGGCGGACCGGCCTGCGCCGGTCCGCCTTAGCGAAAAGGAAAACTCAGAAGGTGTACTTCAAAGCGAACTGCAGATTGCGGGCTCCTAACGAGGTGTTCACCACGCCGGTCGGCACGCTCTTGGTGTAGTTAATATCGGTTCCATACCGGCTCACGTTATCGTTCCAGTTGCCGGGCAGAACATCGGCCGAATACCCTCCCATGGTGAAGATCGGGGTATTGAACGTGTTGATCGCGTCGAAGCGGAGCTGCACGTTCTGCCGCTCCGTGATCCGGAAGGTCTTCGACAGGCTCATGTCGATCTGCTTGTAGCCGGGGCTGCGCTCGGAGGAGATGCCGCAGGTTCCGAGCTTGCCGGTTCCCGGAATCCGCATCGTTGTCGGATCGAACCAGATGTAGCCGCCGCCCACGAAATTCTTGTAAGGCGTGGCCTGGGAGGGTGCGACGCAGTCCGGGCGCGGCTGAAAGTAAGCGCCGGTCGGGTCGTATCCGAACTGAATCATGGAAACCGGCAGGCCTCCGTGCACCGTGAAAATCGTGTCATAGTGCCAGTCGCCGAGAATGGCGTTTACCACCTTGGGACTGTTCTTTCCAAACATCCGATCCTTACCGAACGGAAGGTCATAGTTCAGGTAGCCGTTGAAATTGTGCGTGACATCGGCATCGCAAAGCCCGTAATCGAGACCGCGCACGTTGTAGACATAGGATTGGAACGAAACGTCGGCGGGCGTCTGCGCTGCGGCCGCATTGCCGTAGCGGCCGTAGTAGCCCTGGTTGTCGGTCAGGCACTTCGACCACGTGTAGTTGAACTGAAACGCCAGCCCTTTGGTGAGCCGCTCCTGGCCCATCAGTTGGAGAGCCTCATAGTTCTGGATTGCGGTCGAAGTATTGAGCCGCTGCTGGCCCGTGCCGGCATTCTTCAATGCGGCGTTCCCGGACAGATACGGACCCGGGATCGCAGTGCCGTCGGGCAGAAGGAAATTCTGCCCCATATTGTAGATGGCCGCGATGTGATCGGTGTGCTGGCCGACGTAGGCCGCTTGCCCGGTGAAGGAACTGCCGACCTGCCGCTGAATGCTCAGGTTCCATTGATTCGACACGGCCGGGCGGTAATTCGGATCCGTCGCATGCACGCGGACCCCCGAGAAGCACGAGGCCGGTGCCGACAGCACGTTGGCTGTCGTGCAAGGCACTCCGGCGGCCCCGAGGCCGGCGAACCCCTGGTCGAGCGTTACCTGGTTCGCGGGGATCGCGCCATTCGCGCCCACTCCTCCCCATTGCCCCACCAGGTCCGTGTTCCACGGGGAATTGGTCGGCAGCCGGTTATATTCGCCGGTGCCTTCCCAGAAGCTGGAGCGGGAGAAGGCGGCGCGCAACACCGTCTTCTCATCCGGGGTGTAGGCCAGGCCGAGGCGCGGCAAGAAGTTCGCAATCCCGTTGTACTGGTTGTACAGCGCCCGGCTGTTGCCGTTCTGCCCCGCCAGTTGGATTTGGCCGCTGTACATCCCGAAGTTCGTCATGCGGTCGTGGACTTCGTAGATTGGCGTGAACAACTGCCACCGCACGCCGACGTTCATCGTCAGGTGGCGGCTGATCCGCCAATCGTCCTGCACAAAGGCGCCGATCGCGTCGTTCCGCTGCCCGACTGTCCCGGCGAATCCAAGACCGTAGCCCATGTATGCCGGCAACCCGAGGAAGAAATCGGCTTCCGAATTCCCTGTGTAGGTTCCCGTGAAACCGACTTGTCCGGCCGCACCGTCGTTGCTGGTCGCCGGAATGTAGTTGTTCCGGTAACGGATCAACTGGAACCCGAATTTCAGGGTGTGGGCGTTCTTAGTGAAGATCGCCGTATCGGAGACCTGGATCGCCGTCTGGTGGAACAGCTCGGGAGCATAGGTCGTGCCGAACGCGAAAGGCCCGTTTTGCTGGCCTCCGAGCGGTGCATTCGCAAAATACAGCCCGGGGAGGAACGGCGTCGGCTGGCCGGGAATCAGGTTCGCACCGGCGTTGGTGGTGAGCGCCTCAGCCTTGTCATCGGCCGGATAGTAGTTCATCCCCAAACGAAAATCGTTTACCAGGCGAGGGCTGAAGGTCCTGGTGTAATTCAGCACGGCCTGTTGAATGGGGAAGACGCCGCTCCCGTCACCGCTGTATTGGAAGAGTTCGCTGTTCACGATCGGCCGCGTCACGTGCTGCTGCGAGTATCGTGCGAAAAACCGGTCGAAATCGGTCGGCGCCCAATCCACCTTGACGTCGCCTTGATCGCCGTGCGTGTATGTCTGGGTCGTGTTCGCCAGGTTGGCAAGCGTACCCTGGCTCCCCGGCGTGCCGGGAAGGTTCGGTTTCGGCAGCGCGCCGGCGATCTTTAATGCAACCGGGCTCAGACCGGTGACGCAGGGATTCACGCCCATCTTTTGACCGGCCCCGCAGATCGCCGCTTTCGTCAAATCGGCCGGCATGGCCACCGTGGTGCCGGGGTAGTGTAGAGAGAGCCCGAGATCCGTCAGATTCCCCGTGGCATCAGCAGCGGTGAAGGTCGTCTTCGGATTCGGAGTGGCGGGAAGGTCGAAACGCGATCCCTGGTAATCCGCGAAGAAAAACAACTTGTTCTTCTTGATGGGACCGCCAATCGTGCCGCCGAATTCGTTCCACCGCTGCCGGGGCGTCGGCAGGCCGTTGAAGTTGTTCGACCATTCGTTGGCGTTGAAGAAGTCGTTGCGCAGGTATTCGAACGCGTTGCCATGGAACTGGTTCGTGCCGGATTTCAGGCTGACGTTGATTACTCCGCCGAGGAAGTGGCCGAACTCCGCGCTTGGGTTGTTCGTGATGACGTTGAACTCATCGATGGCATCGACGTTCGGCACGAAGGCTACCGCATTATCGACGAATTCGTTGTTGTCCAGGCCGTCCAGAATGTAGTAATTCGCCTGCTCGCGGTTTCCATTGATGTTCGGCCGCGCCGAGTTGAACGTCTTCTGGCCCGTGTTGAACGACGCCGGGCTGATGGTTACCGCGCCCGGCACCAGCAGCGTCAACTGGTTGTAATTACGCGTCTGCAGAGGCAGGTTGGCGATCGTGCTGGCTTGCATCACGGAGCCGACTTGAGTGTTCTCTGTCTGCAGTAGCGGCACCGTGCTCGTCACTTCCAGCGTCTGCGACACCTGGCCGAGCACCATTGCGAAGTCGAGCCGCGCCGTCTGGTTCAACACCAGCGTGAACGGCGGCTGGACGGCCGCCTGAAATCCCGCGGCTTCCACGCGTACTTCGTAATTCCCCGTGGGCACGCGAGGCAGGTTGTAAATTCCTTCTTCGTTGGTTTCGCTCTTCCAGGTAGTGCCGCGCTCCACGTTCGTGGCGGTGACCGAGGCGCTCGCAATCGCGGCCCCCGAAGGATCCGTTACCTTACCCGTGATCGCGGCGGTCACTTCCTGTGCCGCGGCTACCGGCAGCATCGCCGCGAACAACGCCAATACTAGCGAGACTAGTAGCGGGCGCTCAATCCGGCGGTTTCGCTGAGAATCGTTCATTCTCATAAAGACCTCACTTCTCTCCTCTCCCGTTGCGTTAATGCAGTCCGCTCTGGCCACCCAAAGCATTGTTCTCCAGCGTGATGTTGCCCTGGACACTCCCATATGTCCAGTTCACAACCGTTGTGGTTCCGTTACAGCGAGGTTCGTTACCGCATCGAACGCGCGCTGTTTCAAGAGGTTGCAGTCTGATTTCCGCCGCCCTGCGCGCCACCGACGCGAGCAGCCGCCGCACCGGCCGCACCGCCGCCAGCCGCACTTCGGCCACTGGCTGATCCAACTTTTCGAGTTCCTTGCTCTGTTGCTCCACCCAACCCGGCGCGGCGGGCTGACGTTTTTCCAGTGCGTCGAGCGCCCCCAGCCCCATCCGCGCCATCGCCGACAAATTGCGCGCAAGCGGGATCAGTTCCGCCAGCAGCGCATTCCCATCCGCCAGCGAGCGCACCATCATCTCGTTTTCGGCCCACTCTGCCAGCGTGCCGCGCAGTTCTGCCGCGGCGGCCGGATCGGACGCCACCCGGTCAACGGCGCGCTCCAGCCGGCGCGCCAACTCACTTTCCGGTTGGACTGCGTCCACAAACCGGTTCAGCGGCACCAGGCTCGAGTACCGGCGCGCTCCGCGGCGCCCTTCAATCCCGAGAGCTTCCGAGGCCTCTGCCAAGACCTCCAACGGCCGTGCGGACCGGCCGCCCGCCAGCCGGTCGAGCATCGGCGCGGCGCTCGAACGGTGCCTAATTCCCGTCCACGCCAGCGACCGGCTGACTGCCTCCATCCGCTCATACATCGAATCCGGATCTCTTACTTCGCGAGGCGACCAGAATCGCTCCGCAATCGCCGCCAAACGCGGCCAGATGCGCGAGTCCACCGTCTCTGCGCTGACGTATTCCGACCACATGCACGCTTCGCCGCCGAGAATCCGCGCTGCTTGCTCCGGCGTCAGGGAACCGGTATCGCCGTCCCGCGGATCTACCGCGTACTGCGCGCTCGCCGGCTTCAAATGATCCAGGTAATACCCGAAGGAAAGCAGCGACCGATATCCCTTGCGCGCGGCGTCCGCCAGCGAAGCTTGCCCGCGCCAGGACTGAATCACCGCGTCCGCTTCCAGCCCGGGTTCCATCACTTCGTCCCAGCCGATCATGGTCTTGTCGTGTTTCTTCAGCAGCTTCTGTACGCGCCGGGTGAAATATGCTTCCAGGTCCCGGCTCTCCGCCAGTCCCTGCGCGCGGGCGAAAGCCTGAATCGGTTGCGAATTCTTCCACTGCAAGTCTTTGACTTCGTCGCCACCGATGTGGAAGTACCGGTCGGGAAACAGCGCCGCCATTTCGCCGAGGAGCCCATCCAAGAATGCGTACGTCTCCTCGCGCGTCGGATCCATCACCGGTTCAAAGATGCCCCACCGGCGCTCGATCGAGTACGGCCCCGACGCGCTGGCCAACTCCGGATAGCCCCCGAACCAAGCCGTGGTATGGCCCGGCATATCGAATTCGGGGACGACGCGGATGCCGCGGTCGCGCGCATAGCCGACCACTTCCCGCACTTCGGCCTGAGTATAAAAGTGGCCGTCACTGCCGTTCTGCTGGAGCTTCGGGTAGCGTTTGCTTTCCACGCGGAATCCCTGGTCGTCGGACAGGTGCCAGTGAAACACGTTGAGCTTCACCGCGGCCATCGCATCGAGATTGCGCTCAACTACCGGCACCGGCATCCAGTGTCGCGCCGCGTCGAGCATGAGCCCGCGCCATGGGAACCTCGGGTAATCTTCGATTTGGACGGCGGGAACTTGAAACCCGTCCGGCCCGGGGACGATCAGTTGCGCAAACGTCTCCAGACCGCGCAGCGCGCCGGTCACTGTGTTGGCCTTGAGAAGCGCCGCTGCGGGAGTCACCTCGAGCCGGTACGACTCGTCTTCCCCCAAAACCGGGTCTTCACTCCCACGCCCCTGGCAGTTCACCCGTAGCGTGACTCCTTTGCCGGGAAGTTGAGGAACCCCGGTTTGGCGCTCGATCCGTGTCAGAAAGCGCGCTACCGCCGCTTGCAGCCGGGCATCGGAATAACCCTCGATGCCGGCCCGAAACCCGGCGCCGATCGACAGTCTGCCGCCTGTCACCGCCACCCGGGCCGGCTCCGGCATCAGCGGCAGCGGAGCCGCCCAGGCCCGCGTCAAAACTGTCGAAATGAGAAGAGCACGAAGCATGTTCATCGCCTACTGCACCACCGAACTCCATCCGCGCCGCGAGAGATCCCACCATACGATGGCGCCTCCCGCCAGTCCCATCCCCAGCAGCGACAAACCTGCGGCCCACTCGTCAAGGAGAATCTTGCCGGTACCGAACAAAACGCCATAGATCAGCGCGCATCCGCTGATCCAGTCGAGCGCGCTGTACCAGCCGGCATTGGATCCCGGAATCTCCGGAACCAGCCGCGCGACCGGCCCCCACCCCATCACTCCCGGGCGGGCGCGCGAATAAAACTTAACCAGCGTCTGTGCCGATTCGGGCTTCGTCAGAAACGTGACGGAAAGCCAGACCGCGGTTGTCACTGCGACCGTGATGATCATGATCCACGCGAAATCTGCGGGCCGGTCGGTGTCCATCCGGCCTCCGATTTGGAGCGCCAGCGAAGTAATGAATGCTGCCGCCATTGCCGATACTTCGCTCCACGCGTTAATCCGCCACCAGAACCAGCGCAGCAGCAGCACCAGGCCCGTGCCGGCGCCTGTCACAATCAGCAGCTTCCAGGCCCCGGCGATCGAGTCCAGATAAAAGGTCACTACCGCCGAGATCACCGTAAGCAGCACCGTGGTCCACCGCGACACCGCCACATAGTGTGGTTCGGGCGCGGCAGTCCGCAGAAAGCGCCGGTAGAAATCGTTCACGATGTAGCTGGCCCCCCAGTTCAGCTGGGTGGCGATGGTCGACATATAGGCGGCCGCGAACGCCGCCAACATCATCCCGCGCAGCGAAGGCGGAAGATACGCAATCATCACCCGCACATAGCCCGTTTCCGGATCTTTCAGCCCGGGAAACAACACGAGCGACGCCAGCGCCACCAGCACCCAGGGCCACGGCCGGATCGCGTAGTGCGCGATGTTGAACCAGAGCGTGGCCAGCAGCGAATGCTTCTCGTCGCGAGCGGAAAACATCCGCTGGGCGATGTAGCCGCCCCCGCCGGGCTCCGCCCCGGGATACCAGGTGGCCCACCAGTTCAGCGAAATGTAAACCAGAAATGTGAGCATCGGCATCCAGGCCGAATCGAGATCGGGTATAAAATTCAGCACCGATCCGTTCTTGCCTTGGTCGAGCAACATCAGCTTCGTCTTCATCGCGTGCATGCCGCCCGTTGCTTGCACCGCGACCACGGCCAGCACGGTCACCATACTCATCTTGAGGACAAACTGAAACAGGTCAGTCACCAGCACGCCCCACAGCCCGGACATCGTGGAGATCATCGAGGTGAGCGCGATCATCGCCAGCACCACCGCCAGCGCTTCCAGCCGCGTGATGCCGAGCGCCAGCATCAGGATCTTCACCATCGCCAGGTTGACCCAGCCGAGGATAATGCAATTGATGGGAATTCCCAGGTAGAGCGCCCGGAACCCGCGTAGAAACGCGGCCGGCTTGCCCGCGTAGCGGACTTCGGCGAATTCAATGTCGGTCATAACGCCGCAGCGCCGCCACAGCCGCGCGTAGAAGAACACCGTGAGCATGCCGCTGGCCACGAAACTCCACCACAGCCAGTTGCCGGCGATGCCTCCTCGCGCCACCATGCCCGTCACCGCCAGGGGCGTGTCGGCAGCAAACGTCGTCGCCACCATCGACGTCCCCGCCAGCCACCAGGGGACATTCCTTCCCGAGAGAAAAAACTCGTTGACGCTCTTGCCGGCCCGCGCCCGGTAGAACAGACCGATCGCCAGATTCCCCGCGAAGTAGAGGCCGATCCAGCACCAGTCCAGCCACGTCAGTTGCATAGACTCACGGGCCAATGGTGCAGCAGCCAGCCCAGCCCGTCCAGTTCACAACCGTTGCTGTCCCGTTATGCGCGGGTTCATTACACAATCGAACGTAGTGTGTCTTCAGGAGTTAGGGGTAAGTCGCTACCGGCCGGACGCTGCCCGCAACCGCTTCTCGACATCCGCGCGAAACCGGTCGACGAACCCGAGGACATACTCACTTACCGCGAGTTCCGGCTTGTCGAGCAGCGGCGTCAAATCCATCGCGAAGCTCAGCGCGCTCTCTTGGTCCGTGCCGTGAGACGCGTAATATGTCGCGTGTGCCAGCCGCCGTCCGGCAGTGGCCAGGTCGTACCGTTTGCCGCCGCTTACCTGGGAATCGAACACACCCACCAGCGCCGCCGCGAGATTCGTCCGGGCCGATACAGGCAAGGCCTGCTTGTCCTCGTCCGGCAGCCAGTCCAGGTCGCGCCAGACTTCGCAGCCATAGACTTTCATGGGACGGACCTGATCGCGCACCGCCCGCAGCGCCGCCAGCGCCCGCAGGGCCACCGCAACATGCGTATCGTGCTTGTCGGCCAGGTTGTGTAAGTACACGATCTCCGGACGGCTCGCCAGCAGAACCGTCTTGAGGTCCTCCACCGGCCCGGTTTCCCCGGCATTCTTTACTTGCGCGCTCGAGAAGCCAAGCTGCAGTTGGCAGCCATATTCGCCGACGAAGGCCGCCTTGCGCTGTTCCTTCAACCGGACCTTCTGCATCTCGTCGTCGGTGTACCGCGCGTAGATCCCGCTGCGCGGGCTGCCGGCGCCATTGGTCAACACCACCGCCGAGAACCACTGGTCCGGCCGGCCGAAACACTGCGCAATGCCGTGGTACGCCATGATCTCGACATCGTCCTGGTGCGCGGCAATGCAAAGGTGCGTGGTGCGCCCCAGCGCCGCCTCGGGCTCCAGCCCGTCGGGGACAAACAGGTCCGCCCCCGCATTATGAAAGCGCATGAACTGTTTCCTCGACGTGGATGGCCGGCAGGCTGGCGGCCGCGATCGCTTGCCCGTGGCGCTTCTCGGTTTCATCGGGAACATGAAACCGGATGCGCTCGGCGATCTCCGGAAACTCCGCCTGCAGCACCGCCCGCGCCATCGATAAGATCACGTTGCCGCCCTCTCCGGTTAACACGCGCCCCAGCACGAGCAGGTTGCGGATCTCGTAAAAATCGGCATAGGCCGCGATGCCATACCCGAAATACACCCCGATCGTTTCGTAGATCTTCCGCGCACGCGCGTCGCCGTCAGCCATCAGTCTCTGCACTGCTTCAAGTTTCGCGGGAAGCGCGAGGTGTTTCGGTAAATCGATTCCAGCGGGAGCCAGCAGTCGTCCCACCGCCTGTTGCGAAAAATATTGTACCCCGACTCCCGCGTCGCCCGACCACTCGTCCACCGGCGCGTTTTCGCGATAATCCACCGGCACGAACGCCAGTTCGTTGAGCCAGTTCGTGATGCCGCCTTCCGGCGTGACAAAGCCCGCCGCCAGGCTGCTGCCCATCGCAATCCCGAGCACCGCATTGTCGTGGAGCGCCATCGAGCCGGCCAGAGCCGTCACTTCCCCGTCGTTTACCACCTCGAACGGCACACCGCCCCAAGCTTGCTGCAGGTCAAAGAAAAGCCGCCGGATGCGGCTGTCGAACAACGCCGGCGGCACCGAACGGTACAACGAACCCACTCGAACCTCGTTGCCCACGTATACTCCGGCGGCGCTTCCCCCGATTGCATCCACGCGCGGCAGCCGGGCCGCGGCGCGTTTCAACGAGTCATGAATTCCATCGAAATGATATTGCGGATCGGCTTGCGCACTTGGATTCCACGGAACTTCGTCGCTGAAAACTACTCTTCCGTCAGCCACCGCGGCGCACTTGCGATCGCTCGCTCCGAGGTCGAACCCGATCCGGCAGCCGTCCAGATGGCGGCCAAGCCGCCCCTTGGCTTCGTTCTCCTCCGGCGCCGCTTCAAACCGGATGTTCTCGATTTCCAGCCGCCGTCCCTGTACGCGGTCTCCCAGGAACTGCCAGTCGAAAGCGCGGATGCCTCCTGGCGCGTAAGCGGTCCTCAGGTAGTCCGCGATCTGCGGATCCCCGCCCACAGTCAACCGGTATCCACCCTTCTGCCACAACAGGAATTTCACCAGCCGCTCGGCGTAACGCTGGTTCACCGCCACCGAATTACCCGTATGCGGCAGCAGCGCCGTATGGAAAACCGAGATCGAACGGTCGCTCCGCTCCAGCGCCAGCGCCAGACCCTCTCCGCCTCCGCTTGCCCGGACTGCCGCCCGGTACGCGCGGTTCCACAGGGAGGCCGGAACGAACTCGGGGTCGAGCGCCGGCCGGAACCGCGGAGACACTGTCAAAAACGCGGCCATACCTTTACCGTCTTCATCCTCGAATTTTTCTCGACGCGCTGTCCAGTTCCAAACCGTTAGGATTGTTAAAAGCCCGTTCGTTACCTCGGCGAACGCGCTAGGTTTTCAATGTGTTCCCGCGCTAAAATAGGGCGCAATGGCGCAGGGGCAGTTTCCGGGGGTTTCCACCGCGCACGGTACGCCGTGGTCTGAAGAGGCGGTCCGTGAGGCCCTCAACCGGGTCCTGTCCAGCCACGAGTTCCGGACAAGCAAACGCAGCCAGGGGTTTCTCCGCTATATCGTAGAGCAGACCCTGAACGGCCAGTCCGAGTTCCTGAAGGAACGGACCATCGGAATCGAGGTCTTCGGGCGTCCGACGGGCTACGACCCGAGCGAAGACGCCACCGTCCGGGTGAAAGCCAGCGAAGTTCGCAAACGCCTCGGCCTCTACTATGCCGAACAGGGTTCCCACGACCGCCTGCGCATCGAACTTCCTCTGGGCACCTACGTTCCGGAGTTCCGCCTGGCGGAAATCGCGCCCGACGCAGCGGAACCAGTGCCGCCGCCCCCGGTCCCGGATGCGCCCACGCCCGAGCTTCGCAAAGCGCGCGTGTACCTCGGCCCGCGCCTGCTCGCCGTAGCGGCGGTCTTTTGTCTGGCTGCCGCCGGCGTCGTCTGGCTGCACAACCGGCCCGCCAACACGCCCCTCAACCAGTTCTGGGCCCCAGTCCTCTCGGGAAATTCGCCGGTACTGCTATCGGCCGCCTATGTGCCGGTCTACCGCCTCGAGCCCGACACCAATCCAGCCCCGCAGCCCAAGGATTTTGTTCCGCTCACCGATCAATTTGTCGGCGGCGGAGACCTGATCGCGGTCTCGAAATTGTCCGCGGCCCTTGCTCGCGAAGGCCACCCCTACCGCCTCAAGATCGGAAACGCGGTTTCCTTCGAGGACCTCCGCACCGGCCCTGCCATTCTCGTCGGTTACTCGTATACCCGCTGGCGCGAGATCAGCCGTGAAATGCGCTACTTCATCGACACCACGCGTCAGCCCATCGGCATCACCGACAATGGTGCTGCCACCCAGTGGTCGCTGCCCAAACTTCCGGCCGACCGCCGTACCGACGAAGACTACGCCATCGTCGCGCGTGTCTTTCATCCCGACACGCAGGCCATGCTTGTCGAGGTGGCCGGCATCACTCAATATGGCACCGAAGCAGCCGCCGACCTCATCACGCAGTCCGAACTGATGGCAGAAGCCCTCCGCGGCGCCCCTGCCGGCTGGCAAAAGAAGAACCTCGAGTTTGTCCTGCACGTGAAAGTTATCTCTGGCTCGCCCTCCTCGCCGAAAGTTGTCGCAACCTATTTCTGGTGACACCGTGTTCCCGCCACTTTGAATCGCCGCGTCGTTCTGGCAGTTTAGGTTGCCTGATACTGTGCTGTTGAAGACCTGGGTGAACCTGTGGGCTTACGCAAATGCAGGCTGGCTGGCCGCCGCAAACGAATACTGTTCCTTTGGTAACGGTATAATTGTGACCAGTCCGGCTGGTGGCACATTGTGGATCAGGCGAAACTAGATCTATTGTGGCAGCATGTGGAGGATGCACGCCTCAAATGGAAATCTAGTCATAATCACGTCAAAGAGATCAATCAGGATACAGATGTTATGCCCGGCGCCGATGGGAGCTATGCTCATCTCCATGCGCTCGGCGCTCAACATCTCGCGGTGAAGAATTACCTCCATGCCCTCCAGGATTTCAAGGCGGCGCTGGCGTTAGAGAACGCGCCACACGAAGAACAGGCTGTTGAGACGGTGGATGGCGCTCACATCCTCACTCGGCGTGAGCGGGAAGTGCTGAAGCTAATTGCTTCAGGGAAGTCCAGCAAGGAGATCGCAGGGCATCTCGGCATAGCATTTAGAACCGTGGTGTGCCACCGCTACCGCCTCCAAACGAAACTTAATTCCCACAAGGCCGCTGACTTGACACGCGCTGCCATGCGAATGGGCTTGATTGAGATTTGAGGGGCTGGCAGGTGGTAGCGTGATCCACTCACCCGCAGCGCTCGCTTATGAGCATTGTGAGCCTCCTCAATCTCCACTGTGCCTTCCTGAATATCCTGCCGTATTTCTTTGGCGTAGACGTTATGGTTACAACAATCCGGGGAATCTGCTTTCGCTCAACGAGCAAGTTCATCGGATGGAACGGATGGGGTTCGGGCACAGTTTTGGCACAGTAGAGGCAAAGGAACAGCGAAAGCGATGGGGCGCTACTTGATCAACTTCTTGGAATCAGCAGGAGGTTTGGTCGGGGCGGGGCGATTTGAACGCCCGACCCCCTGCGCCCAAGGGAGCGAAATCGGTTCCAGGCGGTCTATCGGTCTTCGCGAATTCCTAATGGTTACAACAATCCGGGGAATCTGCTTTCGCTCAAAGAGCAAGTTCATCGGATGGAACGGATGGGGTTCAGACACAGTTTTGGCACAGTGGAAAAGCAGGGGCGTGGCATGTGCGGCGTGCGCTCGTTAGGTCATATTGGGAAACCAGTACGAGGCTGCCTCGACCTGGACGCCATGCGATCCATTCCACCACTGAACTGGATATGGCCAGTCATCCTTATGCCAAGGCGTTCTCGGCCGGAACGAGTATTGCGGAAACCCTTCAAAATAGCCTGGCTTCGCCGGATCGCCGAGTATCCCACAGTATCCGAGGATTCCAATCAGCGTCCGTCGCTCGGGATCGTTTGAG
>CAYTJD010000142.1:0-16050 GCA_964438005.1 uncultured Solibacteraceae bacterium
CTTTTGACACTCCGCTCGGCTCGGTCGGATCTCTCCTTCCGGCTGGAGTCTGCTACCAGGCGCTCCGGCGCTTGCCTGGACAGGACTTGCACCTGCTAGACCAACGCGTCTTTCAGGACGCACCACGGAATCACCCTACCAGAACCGTCCGCCTCGATTGCAACAGATCCGATTACTGCCATTCACGAACTGGCGGACGCCGCGGGAGTGGGACTGCGGGTCGACGCAACAGCGATCCCGGTTCTGCCAGCCTGCCGCGCAATCTGCGAGCTTCTGGCCTTAGATCCGCTCGGCCTGCTCGCTTCGGGTTCTCTGCTCGCAGCGCTGGATCCATCCGAAGCCCCGACCGCCCTGGACCGCCTCGGCCGCTGTGGAATTCCTTCCGCCCGCATCGGGGAAATTCTGCCGGCTTCCGAGGGGCGCATTCTGAGCGATGGACACGGCTCGCGGGCGCTGCCGGCATTTTCGCGCGATGAGTTGGCGCGATATCTGGAAGAAGTTCATTGACGGCCCAACACCGCTGGACACCGCCCGCGCAAGAGAGGAGCATGGTATTGAGAGGCATGCATCCGAAATCTCCGAACGGGAGGGAGTTCGTATGTGGCGCCTGTTTAGCATCCTCGCCCTGCTGCAAAGCCTGAACGCGGGCAGCGAACCGCCGCGACGGATCGTCGCGGTCGACATCACCGGAGTCGTGCATCCGATCACGGTCGAGATGATCGCGCACACGCTGAATCAAGCGCGGCAGCAGAATGCAGCCTTGGTGCTGGTGCGGATCAATACACCGGGCGGCATGCTGGACGCGGCGCGCGAGATCGTGGAGAAGATCGTTGCCTCTCCGGTGCCGGTCGTGACGTATGTCACGCCGAGCACGGCGGGCGCCGCGTCGGCCGGATTTCTCGTGCTGGAGAGCGGCGCGGTGGCGGCCATGGCGCCCGGAACCTATGCAGGGGCGGCCCACCCGCTCACCATTCCGCAGATGGATCCGGTGCTCCGCCAGAAGATGGAGAACGATGCGGCCGCGGCGGTCCGGGCCATCGTTGCCAAGTCCGGCCGCAATACGGCTTTGGCGGAAGAGGCCGTGCTCAAGAGCCGGTCTTTCACCGATCAGGAGGCTCTCGACAGCCGGCTGATTGATCTGGTGGCGCGGAACGAGCAGGAATTGCTCCAGCAATTGGACGGGCGGGAGATCACCCGTTTCGACGGAAAACGGGAAGTGTTGCGCGGGGCCGGAGCGTCGATCGTGGAGTACCAAAAGACGCTCCGCGAGAACGTCCTTTCGCGCATTACCGACCCGAATCTGGCGCTCATGCTGCTGGTGCTGGGCGCCTTGGGAATCTACGTGGAGTTCCAGGCGCCGGGCCTGATTTTTCCCGGCGTGGCCGGCGCGATCCTGGTCTTGCTCGGTATGACTGCGATCGCGCTGCTCCCCATCAACTGGATCGGCGCGGCGCTTCTCACGCTGGCCGCCGTTCTTTTCATCCTCGAGGCGAAGATCACATCACATGGGATTCTCGGCACGGGCGGGGCGGTGTCCCTGGTGCTGGGCGCAATGCTGCTGATAGACAGCCCATTTCCGGAAATGCGGATCCGGCTGAGCGTCGCACTCGGAGTGGCGCTTCCGTTCGCCTTGATCGTGCTCCTGCTGACGACGTTGGTGGTGCGGGCGCGCCGTGCCCCGGTACTGACCGGCAGGGAAGGAATGATCGGAGAAACGGGAGTCGCCGTGGGTCCGCTTTCTCCGGCGGGAAAAGTCTTCGTGCACGGCGAATACTGGGACGCGGTCTCGGTCTCGGCGATAGCGGATGGGATGCCGGTGCGCGTGATGGCGGTGGAGCGGCTGACGCTGCGCGTGCAGGCGCCGTCCGAGAAATCAGGAGGTTAATATGGTCAACCCGACAATCGTGGTAATTGCCGTTCTGGTGATTTACTTTCTTTCGGCCATCAAGATCCTGCGCGAGTATGAGCGCGGCGTGATCTTCCGCCTTGGGCGCGTACTGCCGAGGCCCAAGGGGCCGGGCATCATTCTGGTCTTCGCGCCCATCGACCGCATTGTGCGCATCTCGCTGCGGATCGACACACTGGAAGTCCCGGCGCAGGACGTGGTGACCCACGACAACGTCACCGTCAAGGTGAATGCCGTGATTTTCTTTCGAGTCATTGATCCACAACTGGCGGTGTTGGACGTATCGAATTTTCTGTACGCCACATCGCAACTGGCGCAAACCACGCTGCGCAGCGTGCTGGGGGAAGCGGATCTCGACGAACTGCTGAGCCAGCGCGACAAGCTGAATGTGCGGATCCAGTCGATCATCGACCGGCAGACAGCGGCCTGGGGCGTCAAGGTCGTGCTGGTGGAAGTGAAGCAGGTGGACTTGGCCGAGCAGATGATCCGAGCCATTGCCCGCCAGGCCGAAGCCGAACGCGAACGCCGCGCGAAGATCATTCACGCGGAGGGCGAGTACACGGCATCCGAGAAACTCAGCATGGCCGCCGAGGTGCTGCAACGCCAGCCGGCCGCGATCCAGCTGCGTTATCTGCAGACGCTGGTGGAGATCGGAACCGAAAAGAACACGACGATCGTGTTCCCGCTACCGATTGACATCATCACATCGATGACGCGAGTGCTGGAGATGGCAGGAGGTCAACACGAACCGGGTGCGCCGGCCGCACCGGCAAAGATCGCAGCGTAACGGGAAAGAGCGGGGGCCTCGGGTTCTTTCGCTCGCGCACGGATGGCGGTTGACGGCCGGTCCGGACGTGCCTGCGGCGCTGATTCGCGAATACGCTCGGACCGCGATTCGAGCGGTTCCCTCGACAATGGCCCGCTGCGTGGGTATGTGCGCGTTCGCGCTGGTTGGCCAGTTGCCCGATGCGGAGGTAACGTCTCAGTGGACAACCAGGGGCGGGGAGCACCAGATCGCCGTCGCTACCGGCGGCCGCGATCATCACGACGTTGCCATGGAACTGCTGGCGTGTCTGGGGCAAATCCTTTGGGAGAGACTCAGCGCGGACCAACTGCGGGCCTATGGGCAGCTTTTGCGTGCGGAGTTAGAGGCCGGGATCGAAGGCGAAATCGACGAGGAGGCATTCGCCGAGAAAAAGCAGCTTCTACGAAACCGCACCAGCGCCCGCAGCCAACGCGGTCTGGAGCGATACGCCCGGACCTCGTTCTCGGAAACGGCCGCCGAGTATGTTCATTGTCTGTGGCACGAAGTAAATATCGTCAGCGGCGCAGAGCACCTGCCAGCCCACCGCCTACGGCGCCGCTTGGAATTGTTCTCGGGCTGGTTTCCGCCAGACCGCGGATACAGACTCTTTGCCTGCTCTTGACCTGAACAAACGGCTTACGGATGAGGCGTCAGCTCTTTCCGGCGGAAGCCGACAAGCGGATGTGCGCATCCGATATTAGGCATATAATCAAGGTGGATAGTTGCAAGCGATCTCAGAGCCGGGCCGCGGGCCCGGGCTGGGTTCGGACCAACTTCCGAGAGGATTGTATGCGATACCCAGTGTGTCATCTCGAGAGCGAGGCCGAGTATTTCCGGCGCGCCGATGCCGAGCTCCTCGGGGATATGCGGAGGCGTGATGCTTTTGAGGAGGGGCGCCAACGCATGGCAGAAGCGTGTCAGACCGAGGATCCCCGGATTCTGAGCGCTCTCGAAGAACTCGGGTACGATCAAACAAACACCAGGTTGCTTTACCTCGTGCCGCTGGTGCACGTGGCCTGGAGCGATGGCTCGGTCAATGCAGCCGAGCGCAACCAGATCCTGGTGTTCGCGGCTCTTCAGGGCATCCAGAGCGGTACACCGGCTTACCAACAGTTGCTGGCATGGCTTGACCAAAGGCCCCGGGACGAGTTTTTCCAGGGGACACTGCACGCCATCCAGGCGATTTTCCATTCCCTGCCCGAGGATCAACAAAGCAGCCGGAAGGAGCTTCTGATTCGAAGCTGCCGCCAGGTGGCTTTTGCTTCGTGCGGGCTCTTCGGGTGGAAGAGCAAGATCTGTCTTGCCAAGCGGGCGGTCATTCGTGAGATGAGCAAGCTCCTGGAACCGGCGCGCCGGGCCGCGGCAGCGGGTGTTGGCTTGTAGACGGACGAATCAGGGAGGCTAGTCCGATGGAGGCGTCCGGTGCCAGCGAAGGCGTGGTGACCGCCATTCGGGGCAGCGTCGTCGATGCCCGTTTTACGCGCGGGATTCCGCCCCTGTTTGACCTGCTCGAAACCGGCGACGGGCACAAGGTCACCATTGAAGTGGTCACGCACCTCAACGCGGACACTGTCCGCGGAATCGCACTGACCTCGACACAGGGGCTGGCGCGGGGCGACTCCATCACCGAGACCGGGCGGAGCCTCACGGTGCCGGTGGGCGCACGCGTGCTGGGGCGGCTGTTCAACGTCTTTGGCGAGACGATCGACCGCAAGGGCCCGATTCCGGATGGAGAATCGCGGTCGATCCACGCTCCCAAGGTTCCTCTGACCCGGAGAGCGACGACTTCGGAAATCTTCCAAACCGGAATCAAGGCCATCGATGTGCTGGCGCCCCTGGAACGGGGCGGCAAGAGCGGTCTGTTCGGCGGCGCCGGTGTCGGCAAGACCGTTCTCATCATGGAACTGATCCACAACGTGATAGGCCACCATAGCGGCGTCAGCGTCTTCTGCGGGATCGGCGAACGGTGCCGGGAAGGCGAAGAACTGTACCGCGAGATTCAAGCCGCCGGCGTCCTCGACAAGACGGTGCTGGTGTTCGGCCAGATGAACGACCCGCCCGGCACGCGCTTTCGCGTGGGACACTCCGCGCTGACCATGGCCGAGCATTTCCGCGACGACGCCCGCCAGGATGTGCTGCTGCTCATCGACAACATCTTTCGGTTCATTCAGGCGGGGTCGGAGGTTTCGGGCCTGATGGGACAACTACCGTCGCGGCTGGGCTACCAGCCGACGCTGGGGACGGAACTGGCGAGCCTGGAGGAACGGATCTGCAGCACGGCGACCGGCGCAATCACCTCCGTGCAAGCCATCTATGTGCCGGCTGACGATTTTGCCGACCCCTCCGCGGTGCATACCTTCGGGCATCTTTCGGCGTCGATCGTGCTCTCGCGAAAACGGGCGGCCGAGGGTCTGTATCCCGCGATTGACCCGCTGCGCTCGGGATCGAAGATGGCCACTCCGCAGATTGCGGGCGCGCGGCACTCGGGGATCGCGCAGGCGATTCGCAAGACGCTGGCCAGCTATGAAGAGCTGAAGGACATCATCGCCATGTTGGGCATCGAGGAGCTGTCGCAGGATGACCGGCGGACGGTGTATCGGGCGCGCCGGCTCGAGCGGTTTCTGACGCAGCCGTGCTTCGTGACCGAGCAGTTCACCGGCCACAAAGGCAAGCTGGTGCCGCTGGAAGATGCGCTGGCCGGCTGTGAGCGCATCCTCAACGATGAATTCGCGAGCTATCCCGAGAGCGCGCTGTACATGATCGGAGCGATTGACGAGGCGCGAAAGCCATGAAGCTCAAAGTGTGGGTTCCGAGCGACGCCGTCGTCGAGAAGGACGTGACCAAGGTCAAGGCCGAAGCGGAGAATGGCTGGTTTTGTATTCTGCCACGCCACGTGGATTTTGTGACCGCGCTCGTACCGGGGATCCTGTCGTTTGACTCTCCGGCCGGAAAAACCGAATACGTGGCCATCGATCACGGCGTGCTGGTTAAGTGCGGGCCGGACGTGCTGGTCTCGACGCGCAGCGCGGTACCGGGCGCCGACCTGGGCGCGCTTCGGGAGACCGTGGAGAACAGATTTCGCGCGCTCCACGAAAGAGAGCAAGCGAGCCGCGAGTTCGAAGCCAAGCTGGAGGCCGATCTGGTCCGGGGGCTGGTGGCATTGGAGAAACATGTCTGAACGCGATTCAACACGCGGCGCGGAACTGCCGGCTTCCACGCGAAAGCTGCTGCACGAAGTCGCGTCGCGCGAAGCGCGGATGATGCGGCGGAAGAAACAAGGCGCGCCCAACGTGTGGCGCTCGGTGGGCCTGGTGGGACTGGTCGGATGGTCGGTGGTGCTGCCCATGCTTGTGGGAATTGCGGTCGGCCTCTGGATCGATCAGGAGTGGCCGAGCCGCTTCTCGTGGGCGCTGATGCTCCTGGTGGCCGGGCTCGCGGCCGGCTGCGCCAATGCGTGGGGCCGAATCAAACGAGAACAGGAGAGCCGTTGATGCCCGCAACGATTGCATTCCTCCTCATTCTGCTGGCGGGCTTTGCGCTGGGCATTGTGTTCTATGGCGGCTTGTGGCTGACCGTGCGCGCGCTGCCCAAATCGCGCCACGCGCTGCTAATCGCGTTGGCCAGTTTTTGGGGACGGACCGGGCTGGTGGTGGCAGGCCTGCTCCTGGCGATGGATGCCAGCTGGCAGAGGGCGCTGATCTGCCTGTTGGGGTTCGCGATTGCGAGGATTGTGCTGGCCCGGTGGGTGCCCCCACACAACCACTTCGCTGGACGGGGGGTGATCTAGGAATGGAGATCACAACGGATCATCTCGTTCTGCTGCGCTGGGGCTTCGCGCACCTGAACGCCACCATCGTGTACACGTGGGCGGTGATGCTGCTGCTGGTTTTGATGGGCTGGCTGGTCACGCGGCGGATCCGCGTCGAGGGCCCGCGCGGCGCCTGGCAGAATGCGCTCGAAGCCATCGTCACCGGAATTCGCGGCCAGATCCACGAGGTCGCCGGTGGAGAGAGCGGCGACGCGTGTCTGCCCTTCGCCGGCACGCTGTTCTTGTTCATCGTGGTCTCCAACACGCTCGATGTCGTTCCCGGGTGGCGCCCGCCCACGGGGTCGCTCTCGACCACGGCGGCCCTCGCTGGTTGCGTCGCGATCAGCGTACCGGTGTTCGGGATTCGGAAGTTGGGAGTGCGGGGATATCTGCGGCACTATTGCAGCCCAACATTCTTTATGGCGCCGTTCCACCTGATGAGCGAGTTCTCGCGCACCATCGCGCTGGCCGTCCGGCTGTTTGGAAACATCATGAGCGGCACGATGGTGGTGGCTCTGTTGCTGGCCATCACCCCGCTGTTCATCCCTGTGCTGATGCAGGCTCTGGGCCTGCTGATTGGCCTGATTCAGGCCTACATCTTTAGCATTCTGGCGACCGTTTATATAGCGGCCGCTGTCCGAAGCCAGGAAGAAGAGGAACAACCCGCATGAAGGGAGAATCAAGTCATGGATAGTTCCGTCTGGATCGGCATGATGTCGATCGGCGCATCCGCCATCTGCATGGCCATTGGGGCGATCGGCCCGGCGTTGGCCGAAGGACGAGCCCTGCAGCAGGCGCTGAGCGCGATCGCGCAACAACCCGATGAAGCCGGCCCGATCAGCCGGACTCTGTTCATCGGGCTGGCCATGATCGAATCCATCGCCATTTATTGCCTGGTGATCTCGATCATCCTGATTTTTGCGAACCCGTTCTGGCGTCACGCCATCACGGCAGTCTCGGGCACGCCCGGAGTGTGAACCCGCCCTGGACTGGGCCGGAGGAAGACGCCATGCTGATCGACTGGTTTACCGTCGCGGCGCAGATCATCAATTTTCTACTGCTGGTCTGGTTGCTCAAGCGCTTTTTGTTCGGAAGAATTCTTCGGGCCATTGAAACCCGCGAACGCGGAATCGCACAGCGCCTGGCGGAGGCGGATGCGAAGGACACAGCGGCCGCGGAGCAGTTGGCGCTCTATCAGGCGAAGCTTCACGAGTTCGAGCAGCAACGCCAGGAATTGCTGGCGCAGGCAAAGCTCGAAGCCGGGAAACAGCAGGCGGCGCTGCTGGCGGAAGCGCGAGAGCAAGTCCGTGCGCTCGGAGCCAATTGGGAGACGGATCTCGACCGCGAACGGAATTCCTTTCTGACGGACTTGCGGCGGCGCGCGGCCACGGAAATCCTGGCGCTGGCGCGCCAGACGGTCGCGGACCTGGCGTGCGTGGACATCCAACGCTGCGCCGTCCAGGTGTTTCTGGAAAAGATTCGCGCCCTCGATCAAGACGCCTGCCTGGCGCTGTCCAAAGGGGAACTAGAGATTCGGACGGCGTTCGACATGCCCGAGGCGATGCGGGCCGAAGTGCAGCAAGCGCTCCGCGAGCGTTTGGATGCGCCTGTAACCGTGCGTTTCGAGCGCGCGCCTGGAGTCGGTCTGGGAATCGAACTGCGCGGCAACGGGTGGCGCATCGGCTGGAACTCCGAGAGCTACCTGGAACGTCTGGAAGAGGATCTGCGCGAAGCGCTGGAGCAGCGCGGGGCTCGGGCGGCCGGCGCGCACGCGGGGGCGCTATGAGCGGCAATCACGGCCGGCTTTCCGCGGTTCTCGACGACACGCTGGATGTCCTCGAACGGGTCACGCACGCGCGCCGCGCCGAACTCGAACTGGAAGAATACGGCGAAGTGACCTACGTCGGCCATGGTGTCGCGCGCGTGAACGGACTGCCGGGCGTCCGCTCCGAAGAGATCGTCCGATTTCCCAATGGCCTGCTGGGCATGGCATTCAACCTCGATCCGGACGAGGTCGGCGTCATTCTGCTCGATGAAGGGCCCGGTTTGGCCGCGGGCGCGGAAGTGCGCCGAACGCACCGCGTGCTGGATGTGCCGGTCGGCGAGGCTCTGGTGGGCCGCGTGATCGATCCGGTCGGCCGGCCGCTCGACAACCGAGGCCCGGTCCACGCCACCGAGCGCGCGGTCATCGAATCTCCCGCCCCGGCCATCATCGACCGCGCTCCCGTTACGGTGCCGCTGGCCACCGGCATCAAAGTGGTGGATGCGTTGATTCCGATCGGCCGCGGGCAGCGCGAACTGATCCTGGGTGACCGGCAGACGGGGAAGACGGGCATCGCCGTGGACTGCATGATCAACCAGAACGGCAAGAACATGATCTGCATCTACTGTGCGATCGGCCAGCGCGCCTCTTCGGTGGCGAAGGTCATCGCCGACCTGCAGGCACACCAGGTGATGGACTACTCGATGGTCGTGTTCGCTCCCGGCGACGCGCCGCCCGGGCAGTTGTTCATTGCGCCCTACGCGGCCATGGCGATCGGCGAGTATTTCATGCGGTGCGGCCGGGACGCGCTCGTGATCTTCGACGATCTCAGCCAGCACGCGCGCGCGTATCGCGAATTGTCTCTGCTGCTGCGACGGCCGCCCGGCCGCGAGAGTTTCCCGGGAGACATCTTCTATATACACTCCCGACTGCTGGAGCGGTCGACGCACCTGCGGCCCGAACTCGGCGGAGGCTCGCTCACCGCTCTGCCGATTGTCGAAACCGAAGAGCAGAACCTGGCCGCCTATATTCCGACGAACCTGATTTCCATTACCGACGGCCAGATTTACCTGACCCCTACGCTGTTTCAAAAAGGCATGCTGCCGGCGGTGGACGTCGGCACGTCGGTTTCGCGCGTCGGCGGCAAGACGCAGCTGCCCGCCTATCGCGCCGTGGCCGGCGATTTGAAGCTCTCGTATTCGCAATTCGAAGAGTTGGAAGTCTTCTCGCGTTTCGGCACGCGTCTGGACGAACACACGCGGCAATTGCTGGCACGCGGCCGGGCGGTGCGCGAAGCCCTCAAGCAGCCGCTCTACGATCCGCTTCCGGCGGCCGAGCAAATCGCGATCCTGTTGGCGGCGGCCAGCGGGCTGTTCGACGATGTGCCGGCCGAAGCGGTTGTGCAGGCCGCGCGCAAGATCCGCGATCTGCTGCCGGTGGAGATGCCAGGGCTGTATCAATTGGTGGAGAGCGGGCAGCTCCTGGACGATGCGGCCCGCCGCAAGATCCTGGATCTCGCCGGAAAGGCGGTGGCCGCCGTATGGAAGCCCTCGAAGCCCTGAAGCGCAGCATCCACGTGACCGGCGAGCTGCAATCGCTCGTCAAAACCATGAAGGTGCTGGCCGGGCTCAACATTCGCCAGTACGAGCGGGCTGCGCAGGCGGTGGCCGCCTACAACCGCACCATCGAAATGGGGCTCCAAGTGGCGCTGCAGCGCCTTCCGGAACCGTTCATGCCGGCGCGGCATGCAAACGGGCGCAAGCTGGGCGTGATCGTGTTCGGATCGGACCAAGGCATGTGCGGGCCGCTCAACGACGTCATCGTCGGGCATGCCTGCCGGGCCTTGAGCCGGCTGGCGTTGCGGCGGAGGGAACAGACCGTTCTCGCGGTGGGCCAGCGCGCGGCGGCCGAACTGGAAGCCGAAGGCAGGGCGTTGGAAGCGAAGCTGCAAGTGCCCGGGTCGATCGCCGGTGTCACGGCGACCGTGCATGAGGTTCTGCAGCACATCGAAGAATGGCGCCGGCGCGAGATCTCGATGGTGGTGTTGTTTTATTGCCGGCTCGTGACGGGGGTTTTTTACCGTCCGCGCGGCATCCGGCTGCTGCCCGTTGATGTGGAGTGGATTCACAGCCTGAAAGCGAAGCCGTGGCCGTCGCGCGTAATTCCGAGCTCCACGCTGGATTCGGAGCGCCTGTTCCATTCGCTGCTGCGCGAGTACCTGTTCGGCTCTCTGTTCGGCGCGTTTGCCGACTCGCTGGCGAGCGAGAACGCGGCGCGGCTGGCCAGCATGCAGGTCGCCGAACGCAACATCGAAGACCGGTTGAAGGCTCTGACGTCGGAGTTCCACCAATCGCGTCAAGCGGCCGTTACTTCCGAGTTGCTGGATATTGTCTCGGCCTCGGAAGCCCTGGCCCCACGGAAGCTACATGACCGGAGGACTTGAAGCGGCCGATCAATCGCCGTTCACTCCGAGCTGGATCAGCGTGGTTCGCTTCCCACCCACGCTCGCGTTCAATACGCTCACGCTGATGCGCCGGTTCTCTTTGTGAGCGGCCAGAGAATCGGGCGCATCGCTATACGGTTTCTCGATAATCCAACCCTGGGCGGGAAGTTCTTTCCGGTAGAACTCGAGCACGGCGCCCTTTTCATCCAATGTCTGGAGGACGAGAATCGTGCCGAGCGCCGGATTCGCCGGAACCATGGGCCCGTAGCTGCGAAAAGTTGCTTCCTGATAGATGGGGATGTCTTTGGGAAATTCGTCGGGGATCTTGGCCGGCTTGTTTCCGATTCCGGTTGCCTGCGCGGAGAACGCTGCTGCCAAGAGAAGGGCGAGACCTAAAATCAAACATATTTTAGATCTTGTTATCATCATTTATGGTAACAGGAATTTGCGTGCGGGCACACCGCCCGGACGGCCACCCGGCTCGCGGCGGCTCGCGCAGGCCGCTATACTTCTACTAGGAAATTGACTCGCGAGCGTGGCGGCGGACAACCCGCGAGCAACCGTCCGAACGCTTCCGGCGGATTGACCCTGCCCAGGCTGCGCCGGCTGTCTCAGGTTCTCTCTCTTGCATTCTTTGTGTTCCTTCTGTGTCAAACCGAGTTCCGGGGATCTTTCCACTCAAGCGACGCGGAAATCCGGCTGCCTTATCCGGTGCGGCTCTTCCTGGAAACGGATCCGTTGCTGGCGATATCGAACGCTTTGGCGACGCATGCACTCTATCGCGGAATGCTCTGGAGTCTCGTGATCTTGATTCCGACGCTCTTCCTGGGACGGTTCTTCTGCGGCTGGATCTGCCCCCTGGGAACGCTGAACCATTTGTTCAGTTGTGTCCGATCGGAGAAGAAACTGGGCGGCAACGCATCGAGTCCAACCGTTACAAGCCGTGGCAGAGCCTGAAATACTATCTGCTGTTCGCGTCGTTGGTGCTCGCATTGTTCGGCGGGTCGCTGGTGGGAATTCTGGATCCGATTGCGCTGGCCGTGCGGTCGCTGGCGCTCTCGATTCTGCCCGGGCTGAACTACGCGGTGAACGCCGCGCTGGACCTTGGGGGACGGCAGCCTCCCGGCATGGTGCGCTCTTTGGCAAGCGCGGTGCGCCTGGTTCTTGGGCAGATCGTTCTCGAATTCAAGCAGCCGCACTTCCGCCAGGGATTCCTCCTTGGTCTGCTATCCCTCACGATCCTGGCGCTGAACCTGCGCGTCACGCGGTTCTGGTGCCGGGCGCTTTGCCCTTTGGGCGCGCTGCTGGGTTTGGTTTCTCGGTGGTCGATTCTCGGCCTGGAAAAGCACGCGACGCGCTGCGAGGACTGCAATCGCTGTCTGCTGCACTGCCAGGGAGGCGAGACCCGATTCCCGGCGCGCCGTGGCGGAAGGCCGAGTGCCATCTGTGCATGAACTGCGTCGGCGATTGTCCGGAGAGCGGCATCCAGTTTCGATTTTTCCCGCGGAGCACGATGCGCGAGGGCGCCGACCTCAAGCGGAGGAAGGCGTTGACGAGCCTGGCCGCCGGGGCGGCGGCACTTCCCTTGTTGCGCAGCAACACGGGGTTGGCCGCGGAGGCGAACGAGCGGCTGATCCGGCCTCGGGCTGCGCTGGCGGAAGAAGACTTTCTGGCGCGCTGCATCCGGTGCGGCGCTTGCATGAAGGTTTGTCCGAACAACAGTTTGCATTCCGCCGTGACGGAAGGCGGATGGGAGGGAATCTGGACACCGGTGCTGGTGCCCCGGATCGGCTATTGCGAGCCCAGTTGTTCGCTGTGCGGGCAGGTGTGCCCCAGCGGCGCGATCTGGGAGTTCACGTCGCGCGAGAAGGCCTGGGTCTCGGGAGGCGAAGACCGGAAGCCCATCCGCATTGGCACGGCCTTCTACGATCGCGGGCGCTGCCTGCCGTGGGCGATGGCGATGGAGTGCATCGTCTGCGAGGAATGGTGCCCGACCTCGCCGAAGGCCATCTACCTGTTGCCGGCCGAAGTCATCGACGCGGCCGGTAACAAGAAGACGGTGCGGCAGCCCTATCTGGACCCGGAGCGCTGCGTGGGTTGCGGCGCCTGCGAATTCGCGTGCCCGGTGCGCGACCGGCCGGCAATTTACGTCACTAGTGCCGGCGAGAGCCGGTCTCCCGGGAATCAGATGCTACTGCACCGTCGGGCGCGGCCCGGCGCGTATTTTCCGGAGACCGGGGAGGCGCCGGGGTGGACGAAATCGGGCGACCCGCGTGTCTTCGAGGCCGCGGACCTTTGGAAATACATCGATGGCGACGCGGAGCGGTACCTGAAAGCCGGCATCCGGCGAACACTCACGGCAGACTATCGTTACCGGGATCGCATCGATGCGGTTGCCGACATCCACATCATGAATACGCCGTCCGCGGCCGCGGCAATATTCGAGTCGGAGCCGGTTGCAGGCAGCCGTCCGGCGCCGGTGGGTGAGGCGGCGCGGAATTACGGGCAGAGCCTGGTGTTTCGCAAAGGTCCGTTTTTCGTACGCCTGGTAGCATACCAGGACGAATCGGAGACGGCGGAGGCGCTGCGCGGGCTCGCCCAAGCCATCGAACGGCGCTTGGTGCTATAAAAGAATCGGAATATCTGAATTTACAGGAAGCAACTGGATGGACTGGGTGGCTGGTATCACCCGCCGGAGCGCCTTCGGGGCTTGCGTGGCGGGTGCGCTGGGCGCTCACGCCACGGCTGGCGGCAAATCAAGGGTGGTGATCGCGCGAGATGCGTTGCTGGGGCGGACGCGCGCCTCAGTTGATTCGGCCCGGCTGATGAAACTGCTCGACCGCGCCATGCAGTCGCTCTACGATGCCGATAATCCGGTGGACCCCTGGCGCAAGGTAGTCCGTCCGGGAGAAGTGGTTGGACTCAAGATCAATGGCCTCGCGGGCCGGGGAGCGTCGACGAGCGCGGTGCTGGTCGATGCGATCTGCGAGCGCTTGCGGCAGGCAGGTGTTCCCGACAAAAACATCGTGATCTGGGATCGCCTGAACTCCGACCTGGAAGGCGCCGGATTTCGCATTGCGACGCGGAAAGACCGGCTGCAGTGCGTCGGCAATGACCAGACCGGATATGAGACCGAGCTCGCAGTGCACGGCAGCGCGGCCAGCCGCGTCGCGCTGACGCTCACCCGCGGTTGCGACGCCATCATCAATCTGCCGGTTCTCAAAGACCATGGCATCGTCGGAGTGACGATGGCGCTGAAGAACCTGTTCGGCGCCATTCACAATCCGAACAAGTACCACGGCAACGTCGGCGATCCATACGTCGCCGACGTGTATATGCTTCCGCCGATCCGCCAGAAGGTGCGGCTGGCAATCTGCGACGCCATCGTAGCGCAGTATGAAGGCGGGCCGTCGTTCATGCCGCAGTGGTCATGGCCGTACAACGGTCTGCTGGTCTCGACCGATCCGGTGGCCCTGGACTATACGGGCTGGCGCATTCTGGAACGCAAGCGCGCGGAGCGGGGGATGCCGCCGTTGCGCGCGGCGCGGCGGGAGCCGACGTACCTCGCGCGCGCAGCGGATCCGCAGCACCGGCTCGGGACCAACGATCCGGCGCGGATCGAACTGGTGGAGACGTGAGCCATGGACCGCCGCCTCTTTCTCGGTACACTGACGCTGCCTTGTTTCGCGGCAGGTTCCCGGGAACCCGATGCGGCCTTCCTTCGCGAAGCCCGTTTTGCCGACCCGGGACCTCGCAACGAGCTCTACCGCGTTTTCCCTGGCAAAGATGGTCACCGCGCTGAGCGTGCAAGACGATGGAAAGGACATCGCCCCCCAGGTTCACGACGTTGGCGGGCGCGCCGGACACCACGGCCTGCCCGGCATGGCCGAGCGCGCCATGGCGGAACGAGAAGAGCCATGTCTCAGGACGGCTCACGGGCGAGCCGCGGGCCGACGGCCTGCAGTTCTGGCAACCTGGATTACTCTGATGTCGCGACGGAGAAGTCATACGAGCGACGGAAATTCCCGCGCCGCTCCAACTGCCGTTCGCCGACTCGTTTGCGTGAGCCGGCTACGGGAAGCTCAAGGATACAATCCGCGAACCTTGGTGGCTTCCGCGACTCGGCTCACTCCGAGCACGTTGGCCGCAAGACGCATATTGACTCTCCGGTCCTGATGAATTTTGAAGACTTCCTGGAACGCCGTCTTCATCACGCGTTCCAGCCGATTGTAAACATCCTGCGCGTCCCAGAATAGGTGCTGTTCGTCCTGCACCCATTCGAAGTACGAGACCGTAACACCACCTGCGTTGCACAAGATATCGGGGATCAGGAAAACTCCCTTTTCATCGAGAATTCGGTCGGCTTCGGGTGTCACGGGTCCATTCGCGGCTTCCGCTACAATCTTGGCCTTCACCTTGTAGGCGTTTTCTTCGGTAATCACGTTCTCCAGCGCAGCAGGGATCAGGATTTCGCATTCCAACGCCAGGAGTTCGGCGGGTGTGAGCGGTTCAGAGCCGGTAAAACCGACCACGGTGCCTGTCCGCTCTTTATGCATCATGAGCTTCGGGATGTCCAAACCGTGATGATTGTAAACACAGCCGCGGGAGTCGCTCACGGCGATAACGTACGCCTGGTTGCTGTCCAACAAATGCGCCGCTACGGAACCCGCATTCCCAAATCCTTGCACGACCACACGCGCGCCTTTTAACTGCATTCCGAGCTGTTCACAAGTACTGCCCGTTGTATAGAACACGCCCCGTCCAGTGGCCTCATTGCGGCCCATCGATCCGCCGAGGCTCAACGGCTTGCCTGTGACCACACCGGGAATCGGGTACCCCTTGGTCATGCTGTAGGTGTCCATAATCCACGCCATGACCTGCGGATTGGTGTAGACGTCCGGTGCTGGAATGTCCTGTTCCGGACCGATCAGAGGCAGAATGGCGCTGGCATACCGGCGCGTCAATCGCTCCAGTTCTCCGAGCGACAACTCCTTCGGGTTGCAGGTGACGCCGCCCTTTCCGCCCCCGAATGGAATGTTGACCACGGCGCATTTCCACGTCATCCATGTAGCCAGCGCCTTGACTTCATCCACCGTGACATTCGGGTGATAGCGTATGCCGCCCTTGGCCGGCCCACGCGCCGTGCTGTGTTGAACGCGATAACCTTGATACCGCACGATCCGGCCGGTATCCATTCGAACCGGAACGCTGACTTCCAAGACTCTTTCCGGATACTTGATCATGGCCCGCACATTTTCGTCGAGTTCCAGCGCATCCGCCGCTAGATCGAAATTCTGTAGTGCGTCCTCGTACGCATTCTTTTCTG
>CAYTJD010000143.1:0-7420 GCA_964438005.1 uncultured Solibacteraceae bacterium
GAGTGCGAGCAGAAGGCGGTCACGCATGGGGTACATTCTCTCACGCGCGAAGGCCGCCTGCACCAGCGGCCGCGCAGGCGATTGCAGGGGCTTACGCCGGTTTGTTCGCGGTGAGTTGTTGATATAGCCAGGATTTGGCCACCTTCCAGTCGCGCTTAGCGGTTTCCGGAGAGATGCCCAGCGCCTCGGCGGATTCGTCGATGCTCAGCCCACCGAAGTAGCGCAGCTCGACTACGGGGGCCTTGCGGGAATCGATCTTCGATAGCGATTGCAGCGCCTCATCGAGCGCGAGTACGTCGACCTGGGAGCGCGGTGACCGCACTTGCTCCTCGTTCAGCGGGACCCGCACCGCATGGCCGCCGCGCCTGGCATAGCCACGCCGGCGGGCGTGGTCGACCAGGATCCGGCGGATGATCTGAGAACAGAGCGCCAGGAAGTGCGTCCGATTTTGGCACGGAATTCCGCGCGACCGAAGTAGTTTCAGATACGCCTCGTTGGCCAGCGCGGCGGACTCGAGAGTCGGTGCCGCCGAGCGGCGCGCCAGGTAATTCCGGGCGATGCGGCGGAGCTCCGGATAGGCCGCGGACATGAGCGCGTCCAGCGCCTGTGGGTCGCCCTGGCTCCAGGCCTCGAGCAGGCCGGTGATGTCGTCAGGACTGGTCCCGTTCATGGCGGAGCCGATCCTACCACAAAAAAATCGACAGGCGTGACCCATTTCGCCGGAACTTCGCGGAATAGAGGCTGGAGCGAATGCTTCCAGAAAAGGAAACCACAATGAGACTGAGATATGCGATTACAAAGTCCTCGCTTTTTATGCTGGCCGGGGGGCTCGCGGCCCTGGCCCTCTCGATGAATCCCGGAGTGGCCTGGGCATCGGAGGGGCGCAGCGGAGAACTACACGTGATGAAGGAATGCTCGCAGGACAAGGGTAACGCCGGCGATTTCTGCACGATCACGTATTCAAGCCTGACGGAAATCACGGTAGGCGCAAAAGTCTTCTATGACCAGGCGATTAACATCCCTAGGGGCTTGCTGGACAGCAATGTGGTCCTCGACGCCGGCAACGGCAACCGGGCCCTGGGGCGCTGCACCCTGGATCTGACTACAGCCCTCGGCCTGTGCACGTTCTCAGATGGGACGGGGGACTTTGCCGGGTTCCACGCCCGAGTGCAGGTTGATTGCCGCTCGGGTTGTCGCTGGGACGGAACGTACAGCTTCAAACCGGAAGAAGCCCGCCAGGATCGATAGAAGCTCTCAAGGGATCGGAATGCGGTAGAGGTTCCGCTGAGCAGCACCTCGGTAATAGGCATACGTGTCGACGACGGGACCCGGAACGAGGTGGCCGAAATCGATGCGCCGCGCCCCTGGCAGGCGGGCAATTTCCTGTTCGGAATGAAATCCGCCTGCCGGAACCCGCGGGAACGTCTGACCTGATGCCAGGGGTACGAGATAGCTCACGGTGTCGGGAATGGGCGGGCCGGTGATCGCCAGGATTCTGAGATCATGCGACCAGTGGAGTGCGATGCCATTACCGAGGATAGTTGGGGGCCCGCCCTTGAGCGGGATGGCCTGGGCAGCCGGGGCGCCATTCGAGCCAACTGACGCCCAGACCTGTAGCCATTTTCGATCGGGTGAAACATTTTCGAACGCGAGAATCGGCTGCTCGATGGCTTTTTCAATTCCGCTGCCGTCGGGACGAATGCGATAGATCAGGCCGGTAGTCCCTGCCATGACGCTCTGTCCCGTGCTTTGCCGGAAAAGGATCGTGCCGCCCTGCTCAAATTTGGGTTGGCCCCCTTCGGCATTGGGGATCTGGTGCGGGGGACCGCTGCGATCTAACGGCGCCAGCCACAGGCGGGGTTTACCGTCGGAATCGGCTACTTCCATGACGACCTGCCGGCCATCGTCGGAGAGGTCAAAATTCAGCGCCTGCAGTCCCGGTGCGAGCGACTCGGAACGGCCGGATTCCAGGTCCGCCACCCGCACCTCGCCGAAATCGCGATAAAAGGTCCACTCGTTCGGCGCCTCTTTGACGACGCGGTACAACAGCTGCTTGCCATCCGGTGTGAACTGCGGCTCAGCGGCATTGCCTTCCAACGACACCTGCCGATCGCCTCTGGAATCGTGAATCCAGAGGGCCGTGTTCTGAAGCGCGACGGCAGAGACAAACGAGCGGCCGTCCGGCGTCATGGCAATGCCTTCTTCCTCGGTAGGACCGGAGGTAATCTGCTCCGGCACGCCGTCAGGAAAACGCTGCCGCCAAATGTGATTGGCTCCAACTGCGTTGGAAGTGAAATACATCCACTTGCCATCGGGCGACCAGGCTGCCACCGTGCAGCCGCCGCCCAGAGGCCCCACGCGGCGTCCGATCGAGTTTCCACCGCTTGGAACCAGACGGCACGGGAGCCAGAGATGGTCATCGTCCATTTCGACCAAGAGCACCGACTTTCCGTCCGGCGAGAGATATGACCGGTGCGCCATACTCATCTGTGCCGTGGGCACGTAGATGTTGTGCGCGCCCATCCGATTCTCCCCGGCCGCTACAACCCCCATGTGGATGCCCATCTTGATCTCGGAAAACAGCACCTGCTGCGGGCCGGTCCACACCAGACCCGAAGCGTTCTTGAGCCACCTCTCCGGCTCGCCGCCGAGTACCGGAACCGACCAGGTATCCCAACTGAAGTCCTGATCCAGATAGGTGGTGTAGGCGATGCGCGTGCCGTCCGGAGAAAAGGCGGGACTCATTTTGATGGTGGCGTCGTGGGTGAGTTGAACGGGCTCGCCATCGGGCAGGATCTTGACGTAAATCTGTCCGGCGCCGATGAACGTCGAGTCACCGCGCACAAACGCGACCATGCGGCCGTCAGGGGAAAGCGCGGGCTGGCTCACAGAATCGGCGAACTTGGTGAGCTGAACCCACTGCGACCGATCGGGCGGGCGAGAAGGGCCACGCAGCCAAAAGGCCGCGCCGACGGCCACCACCACGGTGGCGGCGAGGGCGGCCGCAGTGATGCGCCAGCGGCTCCATCCCTGCTGTTCTTTGTCGATGATGGCACGGACCTCCACCATGCTGGCGGGCCGCCGGGTGGCAACCTTTTGCAGGCACTGGCGCAATAAATCGCGGATCCGTGCCGAGGTCGTGGCCGGCAGAGCTTGCCAGTCGGGCTCGCGTTCCAGAACGGCGGTGATGGTCCCGGAGGGAGTATCGCCGTGAAACGCGCGCCGGCCGCTGAGCAACTCATAAAGCAGGCAGCCAAAAGCCCAGATGTCGGTCCGCTCGTCCACGGTTTCACCGCGCGCCTGCTCGGGACTCATATAGCCGGGGGTGCCGAGGACATGGCCGGCCAGGGTTCCGGTGCCGGTCAGGGCCGGCGAGACGCTGAGATCCTGGTTCCCTTCCGAACCCCAAACTGCTTTCGCAAGGCCGAAGTCGAGCACTTTAACGCGGCCCTGTGGCGTGACCCGAACATTGGCGGGCTTGAGGTCACGGTGAATGATACCCTTGGCGTGAGCGGCTTCGAACGCGTCGGCGACCTGCCGCGCGCGGTCGAGCGCGACGGCAAGGGGCAGCGGGCCTCGCAGAGACTCACCCTCGACCAGTTCTAATATCAGGCAATCGACATCGCCGGATTCTTCGAGGCCATAGATTGCGGCGATATTGGGATGGTTCAGGGATGCCAGGGTTCGCGCCTCGCGGCGAAACCGCGCGAGGCGTTCCGGGTCACGCGCGAACGCGGGCGGCAGCGTTTTGAGGGCCACATCGCGGTGCAGCTTACTATCATGCGCGCGGTAAACTTCGCCCATCCCGCCGGCGCCCAGCGGAGCGACGATCCGATACGGCCCGATCTGGCGGCCCACCCCGGATGCCGTCGCCGTAAGTGCAGTCATGTCCGGAACCGCCGGCGTCTCGAGGAAACTGCCCGCCTCGGCATCTTTCGAGAGAAGGAGTTCAACCTGCCGCCGGAGCTCGGTGTCACCCTTACAGACGCTGTCGAGATACGCCGCGCGCGCCCCGGCAGGAAGATTCAGGGCAGCGTGAAAGAGTTCCTCTGCTTTGCGCCAGAACTCGGCATTCATGGGCTGAGTCCCTCCCGTGTTCTGCCAATCTTACTCTATTTCTTATAGGCCACCCGAGCGACTGAATGGGCTTACTTGACGTGGCCTTCGGTGACTTCCTTGTTGTTTTCCTCGCAGGAGTACTCCATCAATTCCCAATCCGGCTTCAAGGTGAACACGCGCTTGTTCTGAAATGGTTCCTTGTACGCTTTGGGATCGGTGACGGTCACCTCGTAGGCGATGTGCATCGGGTCGGTGCGGGTCAGCTTTTCGACCACGTGCAACTGGTTGCTGTGTGGATGGCCGATCGTGTCCAGCCGTGTCTTGTCGTTGAGTCCGATCGTATCGATCACCAGCGTGTCGCCTTCCCAACGGCCGACGGAATTGCCCATCCAGGTTTCATCCACGTTTTTCGGATGATCCCTCCCGTCGGTCGGGATCACCTTGAATGTCTGCCAGGCCTCGAACAGGATCGCGATACGGTTCGGTTCCTGCATGATTTCGACCGGCATCGGCGTGTTCATCTGGCGCGTCCAGCCCATCGGAAGGCAGTGCGCGGTGTAGTCGAATTTGGATGGGTCGTAGTTCTTAAATTCCTGCTCGCCCCAGGCGGTGAAGGGCAGCGCTCCCGGTCCGATCTGGGCGGGAGTGGCACCCGGTGCGGCACGGCCGTTCTTCGACATGTCCGGGACGTAGGGGATCTCCCAGACGCCGCTCAGCGACGGCTTTCCATCCGCGGTCCGCGGGACAGACCCTGAGGGCGCGGCGGCGGCCATGCCCGCCGCGGCGACAACCAGCCAACCTGCTTTCATTTCGATACCTCCCGGCAGACAAAGTTCTTGGCGTCGTCGATGCTGCCGCTCCCCGAATACTGCGCCACCTGCGGATACGGGCACAGCGGGCGCGTGCGCTCCACCTTCCCGTTGGTGAGGTGCGACGCGACCATCACATCCGGGGCCTTGTCTTTTTCCACCCACTGTTCGAGCGCGCCGACTTTGTCGAATACATTCTGCCCTTCGCCGCCGCCGCAATGTCCCATCCCCGGCTCGAGGAAGAGCCGGATATTGTTGGAAGTTTTCGCCGCGCCGCCCATGGTGTCGACTACGCTCTTGTAATACTGAATCGTTGCAAGGGGAGTGATGTTGGGATCGCTCCATCCGTGATACAGCAGCAGTTTCCCGTTGTGGGAAAAGAACGGCTTCAGATTCGGATCGGTGGCGTTCATCACCAGGATGTCGGGTGTTTCGGTACGCGCGATGTCCTTGTCGAAATCGAAGGTTCGCCAGTCCCAGCTCGGGTCCTTGAAGGCGACGTATTGATATTGGTCCAGGATCACCTGCGACGGACCGGGACCAGCCCCCAGGACGCTCCATCCCAACTCCGAACCCGGCGCCAGGGACGGAGTGATCACTTGTCCTGTGCGGGGATTGGTCGCCGGGCTGTAAATCTTGCGTACCGCTTCGACCTGCGGCGCCGTCAGGCAGGACGCCGAATCCGCGCCCTGACACAGCAGAACCTTGGGATCGAAGTGGCAACTGGCCGGGTTCTCGATGAGGCCGTCCTTGACGCCGTCACTGGCGTCGCAGGCCGCGAGCACCGCCTGATGCACCAGCGGATATTTTTCCTTGGGAATGTAGCTGGCGGGGTCTTTGAGTTCCGCGAACGCGATCCACAGTGCCAGGGGCGTCCGGTTCGCCGGCGCTCCGGCGATGATGCCGTCATAGTCTTCCGGGAACTTCTGCGCTTCTTTGAGCCCCTGCCGCCCGCCGGTGGAGCAGCCGTTCCAATAAGAATATTTGGGCGCACTGCCATAAAAAGCTTGGATAATTGCCTTAGCCTGGAGAGTCATTTCGTGTTCCGAACGCCACCCGAAATCGATCAGCTTTTCCGGATGGCCGTAGGCGAACTGTCCACGCCCGCCCTCGTGGCCGGTGTCGGTGGACGCAGCGGCGTAGCCGGCGCGCACGGCTTCACTCAACTCGCGATAGCTGATCACGCCGGCCCATCCGCCGTTGCCGACCGCCTGGAACTTTCCGTTCCATCGGTCGGGGAGCCAGACTTCGATTTTGATGTCCGAATCGCCGGTGGGCTTCACGGTCGCGGCGACGCGGCAGAACGATGGCAGGTCTTTGTAACCGGCATTCGGAGTGGGACCGCGGCCGCCGGGAAGCGTCAACGCCCCTGCCTCCACCGGCTGCACTAAGGTAAATGTAGTATGCGGCAGGGACACGGAAGCCAGGCTTTCGCAGGTGGCAGCACCTGCCTGCGCTGTCCAAACGAGGCCCAACACGATAAGAAGAGTCGATTTTCTTACGTCCACGGCAGCATCCTCCCGCAATCTGGCGCTCATTATATCGTAGCGGCTTCGGATTCTTTCGCTGCAAGTCGCGTAGCTAAAACATGGGGCTTGCGCTGGGAGCCTGAAAACAATTAAGATAACGGAGTAGAGTTTTCCGATTTCGCGGGAGAGAAGCATGATCTATTCTCGTTCGGCCGAGTACGCCATCCGTGCCTTTGTGCATTTGGCGCATGTCCCGGAAGGCAAATTCGCCATGGTGAAGAATATCGCGGAAGAAGAGGATATTCCCGCCCATTTCCTGGCGAAGATTTTGCAGCAACTGGCTCGCAAAGGCCTGCTTCGTTCCAGCAAAGGTCCGACGGGCGGATTTGCGCTGCGGGTGGATGCCGGCGACGTCCGACTCCTCGATATCGTTGAGGCTTTAGATGGCCTGGCGCCGTATCAACAGTGCGCCAGCGGACTTTCCGAATGCTCCGACGACATGCCCTGCTCCATGCACGATAGCTGGGTAGGCCTTCGTTCGCGTATCATGGATTATTTGGGGAAGAATACGATCGCCGACCTGGCCAAGGCGCTGGAGACCAAGAAAAAGAATCTGGCCCAGACCAAGCAGAAGAAGCCCAGGCGCGCGGCCGTCGCCAAAAGAGCTTAAGCATTTAGCTCGATAATCCGGGAGGCAACATGGGACAATCCGTCCTTGTCCCCATGGTGGTCGAACAGACCTCCAGGGGTGAACGCGCGTACGACATCTATTCACGGCTGTTAAAAGAGAACATCATCTTCCTGGGCACCCCGATCGACGATCAGGTGGCGAACCTGATCATCGCTCAACTGCTGTTCCTGGAAGCCGAAGATCCTGAAAAGGATATCTCCATTTATATCAACTCCCCGGGCGGCTCCATCACAGCCGGCCTGGCGATTCTGGACACAATGTCCTTCATCCGGCCGGATATCGTGACCATCTGCGTAGGGCAGGCGGCTTCCATGGCGGCCGTGCTGCTGGCCGAAGGCACCAAGGGCAAGCGCTTCAGCCTGCCGAATTCGCGTATCATGATCCACCAGCCC
>CAYTJD010000144.1:0-7703 GCA_964438005.1 uncultured Solibacteraceae bacterium
TATGCGCAACATCGTTTTCAACATGGCCCAGGTGGACTACGTCGACAGCACGGGCCTGGGCGCGCTTGTCATGAGCGCTACCAGCCTGCGCAAGGGCGGCGGCAACGTGAAGCTCCTCAATCTGAATCGCCGCAATATCGAATTGCTCGTAATGACTAAGCTGGCCACCGTCTTCGAGATCTTTAACGACGAGCAAGATGCCGTAAACAGCTTTTTCCCGGACCGCAAGATCAAGACTTTCGATATCCTCGATTTCGTGCAGCAGCAGAAGAAAGACGGATAGGGGGCCGGCTGTCGTACAATCGAACAGATGGCGCACGGAACTCGCCACAAATTGCTCCAGAAGGGCGCGCGCGTAACTGAATTTACGCTGTCCCGGCTCGGGGGCGGGCAGACCAGCCTGCATGAGATCACCAGCAAAGGCGCGGCCCTGCTAGCCTTTTTCAAGGTCAACTGCCCGGTGTGCCAGATGACGTTTCCATTTCTGGAACGGCTGCAGTCGGAGCGGCTGCCGGTGTACGGCATCTCGCAAAACGGCGTGGACGACACGCAGGACTTCAACCGGCATTTCAGCCTCACGATGCCGATGCTGCTCGACACTGAGTCCAGTGGCTTCGCGGTGAGTAACGCGTTCGGCATTTCGAGCGTTCCCACGCTGTTCCTGGTGGAGCCGGATGGCACGGTGTCGCAGGTGAGCGAGGGGTGGCACAAAGGCGACGTCGCGCGCTTCGGCGAACTGGCGGGCGTCAATCCGTTTCGTCCGACCGACTCGGTGCCGGAGGCGAAAGCGGGTTGAGGGTCGCGTAATTAGGCTCCCGTGCGGAGCCACGGTAAGATAGAGAAAGATCGAATGGCCGACAAAATCAATATTCTGGGTACTGCCAGTGCACTCGCCAAGGGGCTGGGAATCACGTTCAAGGAGATGATGTCGCCGACCGTGACGGAGAACTATCCCGACGAGCCGCCCAAGTTCGAGGAGCGGTATCGCGGCGCGCACGTGCTGCAGCGCGACGAAAACGGGATGGAGAAGTGCGTGGCGTGCTTCCTGTGCGCCGCGGCATGCCCTGCGGACTGCATCTACATCGAGGCGGCCGAGAATACGGACACGGTTCGGATCTCCGGCGGCGAGCGCTACGCCAAGGTCTACAACATCGACTACAACCGCTGCATTTTTTGCGGCTATTGCGTTGAGGCGTGTCCGACCGACGCCATCACCCACGGCCATGGATTTGAGGTTGCCAGCTACAACACCTCGACCCTCATCAAGCGGAAAGAAGATATGCTGGCGCCCATCCCGCCAGGCGCACATCCGCCGGTGATCGCGGCCGAAGGCCCCGCCGCGCATTAGACCGCGGCGTTTTCGCCATTTCCCGGAACGATCGAGCCGAAACGTGGGGAGGTTTTGCTGTAACGAGAGCAGTTACAGCCGATTCTCCGGATCGATCGATGCGAACCCCTTCGCTCCCCTTTGGACTCCACTCGGCTCTTTGTGTGGCATCAACCCGCGCCCAACCTCATTATCGCGCCCGACTCTGAAGTGACCAGCCACGCCACCACGCTGCACTCTTTGCATTGCTGCATTTCTGACCATGCAGATATTGGGATGGATCGAGGCGATTTGCACCGCAAGCGCTTCTTTCACGCGGATGCTGTCAAGGCCCGTTCAGTAGTGTTTGCGGTGCGAAAAGGCCGTTGATTCGGGGAAGAAAGAGCCCGGGTGCGAAACTCGTGCCGCAAAATCGCGACTTCGACGGATTTGCCGTCGGTGCTGACCGTACGGCCATGAATGACCAGCCTCAGCGGAATCTTGTTATCGAGAAGGACGGGCCACGTTACTCCTAGTTCGACCAGCACTCCGACACGGAGGGCTTTGTCGGATTCAAACCACACGCTGGTACCCGACATGGCCTTTATCTGACCGTGGCCTCGAATCGACGCATCCCCCGCGCTCAACAGCCGATAGTCTGAATCAGCCGTGAACGGGTAAGGCCAGTTTGACGTGGCTCTTGGCGTGCGAGTCGTGGGGTGCAATTCAGAGGACATGGCCCCAAGGCCGTGCAATTGTCCGGCCAACGACCAATGGCGGCGAGGCTTCGACGGAAGAACCATCACCAGGACCGGCGCTGTCTAGCAGAAAAACATCGATCGGCCTTCCGGCGGACGGGACTGACCCGTTTACTCAAGAGGATATTGAACACTTGCCTGATGGGCAGCCACCATGTAGGCAGGTCGTTGAGGCCGTTTCGCGATGTGGCGAATCCTGTTAGTACTTCTCAAATCGGCCCTAGCCGTTGCGCTCTTCGAGTTCCTTAACCCAGTCGCAGAAGCGGTAGGGGTGCAGTTGACTTTCGTCGGCACAGCCGCAGCGGCGATTTCTCAAGCGACCCACATGCCATACCAGGAGGCGGAGATTCTGTTTCTCCTGGCAGTAGCCGTTACGTTGTCGCAGGTGGCCCGGGTCCTCTGGGACCTGATTACCGGCTGGGGTATCTGACTCGAGCCCGGAAAGGGGGACTCGGCTTTTACCGGACGCGCTTTCCGTCGAACACTTCGAGCACGAAATATGGGTAGGTATAGGGCGCGCCAGGACTGTTTCCGGCGAGGAACCGGCCGGTTAACAGATGGCCGATGCCCACGCCGAGGTGCACCTGACGGCTGATTTCATACCAGGCGTAGGCATCCAGTTCTTCGCCGAGATGGGTGCCGGATTTTCCTGTGCGGTCGCGCAGAATCACCCCCCCGGAGGAGTTGTAGGCGGCATCGGTAGCGCTTGCCAGCCACAAATCGAGATACTGCGCCGTGACGGACCAGCGCCGACGCGGAATGACGGTCGCACCGCCGCGCCAGCTGACAATGTTCTGCCATCCGAAGAGGTCGGCAATGCCGAAGCGATCGTGGGCGGTCGGATATAGGGTGTCGAATGTGCCGTGCGTGCTGTCATTCGGATTTTTGTCGCCCGAAGCGTAGTCATATCCTCCGAAGAACCGCGGTTTCCATCGAATGGACCGAATCGTATAACCCAGGGCGGCGGTGGCGCCCCAAGCATGAATCTCGTTCGCGGCTGAGCCGCGCTCGATCACCAGACCACAGCGATAATCAAAACTGCGGATCTCCTTCCCTCTCACGCGGAACCCGTACACCTTTTCATTGAGTCGGCCGGTCAGCTTGCTATTCTCCACCGCGACACTGGGGGCCAGGCGCCAGAGAACAAACGGCTCGATCGAGGACTTGGGCAGCACGCGCGTGATCCATCCATACGCGCCGTAGAGGTTGTTCCCCTCCAGGTGATGCGTTATCCCGTCCAGCGCGGGGTTCACCACGGAGGCAGCGAACACGGCGGCCTGGAAACGGTCGACGTGAAAATTGGTAACGACCGCATCATAGGAGCGCGCCTGGTTGCGCCATTCCGAATTACTGACGATGGTGCTGTTGTAATCGAGGAGCTGGCGGCCGGCGGTGACGGTGACCGGCTGTTTCTCCGGGTCGCCGAACTGAATATATGCGAGCTTTAGGTCCCACCTGACGGTGTTGGGTGGTCCAATCGGCGGTTTTTGGAGGATAGAGCGCGCATCCTGGACCTGGGACACGACCTTGAACCAGGTGGACGGCTGGAAAAGCATGCCGAAGCGGAAGCGGTTGAGCAGATACGAGTCACTTTTGCCAGGGTAGAATCCGCTGCCGCTGTAGCCTTCCCACCGGAATCGCTCATCGAGGCCGAACTGCAGCGACTTGGGAAGCCGGTCATTGAGCTTACCGGTCGGGCGGAGATCGGGGAGGTCGTACCGCTCTGGGGAGATAGGCGGCGCCGAGGCTGGTCCCCCGATAGGAGTCAGGGCCGAATCGGACCCAAGCGCCGCGACCTTGTCATATTGGGCGGAAAGCGGATTGGCGAGGACGGCGACGAAGACGGTCTGAAAACAGACGGGGTACAGAGCAGTTGCGGGGCGCATGATTCTCTGGGATCGAGCAATCTATACTATGTCTATAGACATTAGTATGATAACAGATCCCGCCGGACTTTCAGCACCGCCGCTGCGCTGCGCTTAAAACAAAAACCGCTCCCTCAGATTGCAGCCCGGCGGTTCATGAAGACCGGACCGGCTCCAGAGAGAGCGGCGCTGGGGTTACGTTCGATTCGGGTCTAGCGGAAACCGCCGAAACCGAAGCCCATTCCCATTCTCGTGATGGGGAAGGTGGTGGATCCGAACGCCAAAGAAGACGCATCCACCTCAGAAGGGGACCCGGTGGGCGCGCACTGGGGCGGCGCTTCCAGCGTGCCCGTGACAGAAACGGAGGCCCCCACTGTCAAGTGCGAAGCCAAGTCGGTGCTCGGCGTTCCGATGTGCACGAACACTTTCGGACCGGATCCCGGGGTGAAGACGAAGCCGTCAATCGTGCCCAAGTCGCTATAGTTGAGCTCGGTGATGCTGCCAGCTGTAGCAGGATAGGGGGCCGGCTTCGGCGGCGCGGGCGGCGGATAGGTGATCGAGCCGTCGGTGTAACTGGTGACGTGGACAACCTGAAAGCCCGAAGCGAATGTCAGAGAGACTCCGCTGTAGGTCACGTTATCTTTGATCGCGCCCAAGCTGGCGATTCCGCCGCAAACCGGCCGCGAAAATGTCAGGAGTACGTTCGAGCCTACCAGAAATCCGTTGACGGTGGCGCCACTTTCGGCATAGTTCAGCGCCGTGATTGTGGCATTGACCCCGGTGACGGTGGCAGCAGTGGCGCCGGCTAAACTAGCGCGAGATTCCTCGGCGGTGGCAGTGAAGCTGGCCACAGAAGATACAGTGAAAAGAACTCCAGCTGTTAGTAATATTCTGCGTCTCAATTTTTTCCTCCGTGCCGGCAGCGCTATCGGCTGCTCGATCTTCTAGATAGACGAAGCCCGTGCCCAACTAGTTCTGCGGGACTTCTCCTTAGGATTTTCGTCACTATAGTGTTCTTCGGTGTTGTGAGCAAAGAGTTCCGTTTAGAACGGCGGACGATCCTGGATATCCAAAGTAAGTGGCTGGTTGCTAACCGCTCGCAACGGCTTGCCGTCGCGGCCCGTTCAGTTCGCGGGAGCGAAGTAGCCATGCTTCCAGAAGACGCGAGGACGTTCTGTTCCGTCCGGCCAATGCAGCCGGACCTGGACGCGTCTGTACTTGCCACTTGGCGGCAAAGTTTGCGGCTTGTAGCTGAGTACGTATTGGTTGCGGATGGTTTCGCCAATTTCCGCTGCAATTCGCGGCAGATCTTCGAGTTTCCTAATCGAATATTGGCGGCCGCCGGTCTGCTCGGCGACGCCGGCCAGCAGGCCAGGCCCGGCCAGTTCTTCGGGGGTGGGCCAGTGCGGGTCACGCGCGCCGTAGATACCGATGGCGTAGATCTGCACATCCGCCTCCTTGACCAAGCTCCTGATTTCGTACTCGGTGTGGCGGCTCCTGTTATCGCCGCCATCGGAGACGATGAGCAGCGCCTTCCTCGAATTTCGGGCTGCTCGCATCTCCAGCATGGCGAGATGCACGGCATCGAGCAGCGCAGTGGCGCCCTGGGCCACAGCGCCCGCCAGATGGTTTTGAATCTCTCGCGGATTCGTCGTAAACGGCTGCTCCAGGCGCGCCCGATTGTTGAATTCCACTAGAAAGAACTCATCCTCTCGATGGGCGGCCCTCAAAAACTCGGCCATGGCGGCCTGGGACTTCCACAGCTTGTTCTCCATGCTTCCGCTGCAGTCGAAGACTAACCCGATCGAGACGGGAACGTCGCCGCTGCTGAGCGAGAAGATCTGTTGTTCCCTGTCTTCTTCAAATAGCCTGAAATTCTCCTTTGCCAGACCTAAAACCAATCGATTGAGCCGGTCAGTAACAACCACGGGGATGAGCACCAAGGTGCTGTTCACGCGAATGTCGGGGCGCAGCGTGGTTCCCGAAGATCCCCGATTCAGTGCGCCGATTGCGCCTGAAGCATTGTCAAGCGCAGCGAGGGGGTTTTGGCAGACGGCCGGCAGGGCGACAGTACAGGCAGCGCCGAATGCCAGCAGTACCAGGCGCAAACGCATCAGGCCCCTTGGAACGGACACCGAAAGGCAACTCAATCTCTACTATAGGACCATCTTGTCTGAAAGGAAAGTGCCACGGGCGATTCAGGTAACCAAGACAACTTTGATACCAGGGAGGTCGCTGCAGGGACAGCATGGGCGAATTCGGCCACCGGCGCGAGGCCATTAGACGGCGGCGGACGCCAAGGCGGCTCCTTCGACGAGGGAGCGCAGCTTGGCCCGCGCGATCTGCGGATGCGTGCGGCCGCCGAATCCGCAATCGGCGCCGGCGATTACGCTTTCCTTCCCCAGCAGGGAAACGAACCTCCGAATGCGCTGCGCTACGAGTTCCGGGTGCTCCACGACGTCGGTGGAATGCGTGATGACGCCGGGAATCAAAATTTTTCCCTCGGGCAGTTTGATGGTTTCCCAAACCGCGTATTCGTGTTCGTGGCGCGCATTCGCCGCCTCAATCAGATACGCCTGCGCCTTGACGGAGAGCAGGATGTCCACGAGGTGCTGCAATTCCAGATCATGAGCATGCGGACCGTGCCAACTTCCCCAACAGAAGTGATAGCGGACGCGGTCTTCAGGAAGGCCGCGGAGCGCGTAATTCAACGCGTCCACGCGCACGCGACAGCGGCGCTGAAAGGCTTCGAGTCCCATGGCAATGCCGATGCGGTCCCAGAGGGCGGGCAGCCACGCATCGTCGACTTGCAGGAGGATGCCAGCCTCCACGATGGCTTTGTATTCTTCCCGCAGCGCTTCGGCCAGCGCATAGAGAAAATCCTCTTCGCGCGAGTAGTATTCATTCGAGCGGTAGACTTCGAGGCTGGCCGGAGCGGTGCTGGTCAAAAACAGTTCGCCCGACGAGCCGGCGGCGGATTTGAGGAGATTGATTTCGCGGTGTAAGGCGGCCTGGCCGGCGTAGGTGATCGGGCCGGTGCAAATCCAGTGACTGCGGACCCGTTTGATCTGGTTGCTGGGTTCGAAGAAGAGCGTGCTGTGCTCAGAAGCCCAGCGGTAGAAATCCGCGAAGTCTTCGCGATCCTTACCAAGCGTGACGATCGGCGGGCCTTTGCGCAGCCCTTCCGTGAAACCGCCAAAGCGGTGATCGGTGAACGACAGCCAGTCGCCCTCCTTCGTGTATTCGCCCTCGTTGATGATGTCGAGGCCGATGTTGCGCTGGTCTTCCACCAAATGCCGCACGGCGGCTTCCCCGGCGACGCCTTCCGGTGCGGGCAGGCTGCCTACGTGCGTCGTCAAGATCCTGTTGGCGCTCCGCTGCATGGGTAGATTATATGCAGAGGCGGCTGAGCGCGAGTCCCGGGATTCCGGCAAGAGGCTCGATCCAGCTAGTCAGTATGAAACGACCACTCCTGTCCTGAAGCGCGGGTTACGCTGATGGCAGGAAAACCGCGGCGCAGAGCCGCAAGGAAAGGAATGGCCGTTTCAATGAAGAACATACGCTATATGGGGTTGGATGTCCACTCCAAGACGATTGCGGTGGCCATCGCCGAACCGGAGGGCGAGATCCGCGACATGGGCATCGTCCCGAACCGTCTCGAGGCGGTGCGGAAGCTGGTCACCAAGCTGGGTGCGGCGGATCGGCTCAAGGCCTGCTACGAGGCCGGGCCCACCGGCTACGGGCTGTACTGGCAGTTGACGCAGTTGGGTATCG
>CAYTJD010000145.1:0-65014 GCA_964438005.1 uncultured Solibacteraceae bacterium
CTTCCGAGCGATCCAAATGTGTACGCGGATTTCATTCAAAGCCAAGAGTCGATTCGTTTCGCGATCAAGATGGCCGAGAGCCACAACTTTGCTGCATATGGTCCGTCTCGGCTGACACCCGACGCCGGGGATAAGCCCAACCAAGTGCAGACTATTCGCAATGCGCTCGCCTCCTGCCCCGACGAGGTTCCCCCTCATCACAGCAAGGAATTGCCATTCATCAAAGATCCGACGTTCAGGGACGGGCTGCTGATTGACTTGGAGGCAGCCCGATCCACTCTCATTCACGGGGAATGGAAAGCAGCGACGGTGCTCGCAGGATCCCTTGTTGAGGCCTTGCTTCTCTGGGCAATCCAGGAGAAGCCCTCTGAGATACAGGCCGCGTGCTCTACCGCGTTGACGGCCGGGAAGTTGAAGAAACAGCCCCCGGCTGACCCCTTGTATTGGGTATTGCATGAGTTCGTTGAAGTCGCCGAAGAACTGGCGTTGATTGAACCGGATACTGCGAAGCAAGTAAGACTGACGAAGGATTTTAGGAACCTGATTCATCCAGGGCGAGCACTCCGCACACAGCAAGCTTGCGACCGCGGTACCGCACTCGCAGCGAACGCGGCAGTCGAGTTCGTTTCGCGTGATCTCCATTCCCGATTCCTATAGGTGCTGGTCTGTCATGTCACGGACCCGTTCTATGACAGACCAAGTAGAAGTCCCTCCCTTTTCCGGTCAACATCATTCCCATCACAGGTTATTCATTCCAGGTTTTGCAGGTTTATTTCGCCGTTGAGATAAGACCACTTCCCGGATGTGACATTGAGGATGCATTGCATCATAAAGTACTTCTACGATCTGTTGCAGTACACTTCGGTTCCGTGCTCAGAAACCGTGGGTAGGCAAGCGTAGCGCCAAACAAAGCGCGCCCCTGTAAGGCACTGGGGATTATGTCTGTTTCGCAATTCCAAGCAACTGCTCCCAACCACCTCGGACCGACTCTTAATCACTAGGTTGTAGGTTCGATTCCTACCGCGCTCACCACAACCCGCATCAACGATCAGTGGCGCCTCTGCTTTGAATGGAAGGACGGCGATGCATACGCCGTCGAAATTGTGCATTACCACGGAAGGAGACGAAAATGCCCCCGCTACCGCCAGTTCATCCGGGTGAGGTTCTGCGGCGACTTTACTCGGTGGCAACTCGGGCCGGATTGACAAGCTCGAAAAGCGGAACGCGGAGATCCTCGCGCAACTTCACGGCCAGCAATCCGCTGAATTGTACGGCCTGGAAGCGAAGTGAGCACAGGAAGCAAGAGCGTATTACAGCGAGGACCCAAGGGACTTGCGCACGCATCTACCCGTGGACACTGCCGCAGGCGACACAGTTCACGACAACAGGTCGCTGAACAAGTGCTTCATTTCAATTCAGCGCAACCGGAAGGACACATCGGGCTTGAATTTTTCCCAATCGCTGGAGAATGGGCACGAGCACGAGCAGGTCGGGACACTCAGCCTTAGCAACTACACCCCCAACGGAAAATTCGAAGTAATCTTATGTGAGGTTTCAGACACCAGGTGCAAGTCACAGGAGATTTCGACAGGCTCATCAAGCCTTACAGGACGAACTAGACTTTCCGCTGCAGCAGCGGGAGAGCCGTATGCCGGACGCGTTCGCGTCCACCGAACGGGCACGCCACGCAACGATCCATCGAAGGGCCTTGCTCCGCCCAGCGCGGCGTTGGACTGGAAGGCGCGTTCGCAGCCCTCCTCGTCGTGACTGCACCGCATAAGCTGCGGCTCAATTGTCCCCTTGGATCAGAGTGCTCAAAGCGTCCACGGTGCCACTGCCCCACACCGCGGAGTCACCCCAAACTGCCGAACTGCCCCAAACCGCGCTGAATCCGGCGAGCGTCGAGCTACCCCACACCGCGGAATCGCCCCACACGGCCGAACTACCGGACAACAGCACCGAGCTACCCCATACCGCGGAATCGCCCCACACGGCCGAACTGCCCCAAACCGCGGAGTCACCCCACACCGCGGAACTGCCGCACAAGGCGGAGCCCCACACAGCGGAGTCGCCCCAAACAGCAGAAGAGCCGCAGACATCTGAATAGCTGGAAGAGATGGTCACGGTGCCGGTGGAAGAATTAAAAACCGCCACCGGGGATTGGGCGCCGAGGGCGGATGGCGGCACATCCGTGCTGTTCAATGCAGCCTCGACGTCGACGTAGCCCGCGCCGATGGTAAAGATATCGTACCGGCTGGTGAAAGTCTGGCCGGTAACCGGGTCGGTGACCACACTGGAGGTTGGAAACTGCTTGTTGGCGGTCTTCATCAGGATCGCTTTGACCTGGTCCGGCGTCAATTGCGGCTCTTTTTCCAGCAGAAGAGCCACCGCACCGCTGACCATCGGCGCCGCCATGCTGGTGCCGCTCAGCCGCATGTAGGTCTTGCCGTCATTCCCGCCACCGGTTTTGTAAGCGGACTCGGGAATCAGGTTGGCCGGGTACGTCTTTGCCAACCAGCCATCGCCCAAGGCGAGGGCGCCGATGCGGTTGCCGGGAGCCACCAGGTCGGGCTTGACCACGTGATCGAGCACGGTCGGTCCCTTCGAGCTGTAGCTCGCGATCACATCGTCGCTGATGGATGGGGTTCCGCGAGTGTTCATCGCGCCGACGGTGATGACATAGGGGCTGTCGCCGGGGGAAGTGATGGTGGCATAGCCCTGATTGCCCGCCGAGTTATCACGGCCCCCGTTACCGGCCGCCACCACCACGACGATCCCCGCTTTCCAGGCTGCCTCAACCGCTTTACAGAGAGGGTCGGTGGCGGAACTCTCCGACACCGGGTGCCCCAGCGAGAGATTGATCACCCGAATGTTGTACTGGTCCTTGAGTTGAATGGCGCGCTCGATACCCTGGATAACGTCGCTTTCCTTGCCCTGCCCGTTGTTGTCCAGGACCTTGAGACTGATCAACTGAGCCCCGGGAGCGATGCCCACAAACGTCTTGAAATACTTGGTGCCGTTGGATTGACTACCGTCGCCGGCGATGATGCCCGCCACTTCCGTGCCGTGCCCATAGTGGTCCTTTTCATCGGCGCCGGCGACAAAGCTTTCCGCGTAGACGATGCGTTTGTAGTCCTTGTTTTGAGCATTGTTGCCGTGCAGGTCGTGGGAATCCCCGACGATGCCGCTATCGATAACGGCTACCCCCACACCAGCGCCGTCATATCCGAATTTCCACGCGATATCGGCATTGATCGCCGCGGCCGCCGAGTCCAGGTTGGGCTGCATATCGTGATCCAGGGAAATGGATACGATGATTGGCACGGTGGTGAGCTGCAAAAGGTCCTTGGCATGGACCGTAGCGCTGGCAGCCTGGGTGTTGTTGAAAACAAGCTGCGGGTTGGCGCCCTTGCCAACGATCTGATTCAACATGTCCTGAGTCGGGGGCACACTGAAGCTGATGATGATGTTAATGGTGGTGTTCGGCGCTAGATTGAGAAGATTGTCCGAGAGCTTCTGAAGGTCGGGCGCAACTTTCTTCCCGCCCCAAACAATCGGGCAGGAGATCAACAGCAGAATGAGCGCTCTGACATGTGTGTTTCTAACCCGCATACATCAAGTCTCCAGGCGACGTTATTGCAGAGCATGGGCCATTTCGGTGTTTACCGTTGCAACATGATGATAGGAAACCGCCGGGTTAACTATGGTTAGCAACGCAAGAACGACAACTTGGCAGACGGCGCGCCACTTAGTCAGTTAGGCGCTCTGGATGGCAACCGTCGTGGTGGAGATTGCATCGGGCCGCACCGCTACGCAAGCGCCGGTTTGGGCCTACGGTTGTGGGCCGAGTCTGGTGGCGCGACTCATCGGTTTTTCTGACCGGGCGGTTGAGGTTTATGGGTTATTGTTATGCCCAAATTTTGTGCCCACATCATTTAAAACCGGTAGCGCGGATGGAGTTCGGCTGGGATGAGGCGAACGTGGCGCCTTGTCGCGCGGCACGGGATTCCTCCCGGACGGCCGCGGCTAGGCTGCCATGAAACTCACCGGCGGATACCTCGGGTGGATTCAGCTGCGTGTGTCCGGGTATCGGTCCTCAACCCCGGCATTGACCATTGTGGATTGGGCCTACTCGAATGTGATTGGCGAGATCATCTCTATGGGACAGGGTGGGCCAGTCCCGGATATGGTGCCGCCAACTACCTCGGCCGCTCTTTTGCCGGGCCCGAATCGCTATGGCTGGAACAACTCCAGCGTCAAGGCTGATTTGAGCGCCGCAGACAATCCGGGCGGCTCCGGCGTCAGAGACATTCAACTCGCCCTCGGTGGAGCCCAGAATACGGGCTGGAAAACAGTGTCCGGCGACGCTGCCGCCGTTACCATCTCAGCCGAAGGAACCACCGTTCTTACCTACCTCGCAACCGACAATGCCGGGAATTGCGAGAACACGAAAACCCTCACCGTCAAAACCGACCAGACGCCGCCAGTCATTTCAGGTATGCCCCCGAGGTGCATCATCTGGCCCTCCGATCACAAGCTGGTGAAGGTGGCGACATTGACCGCGAACGATCGGGTATCCGGTCTGCTTCCCGGTTCCTTCACGGTTCACGGCCATAGCAGCGATTCTTACAATGACGGGATCGTGATCGCCGGCGGCCCCGATCAATTCGACGTCCTGGTGGAAGCGCGCAGAGGCAAGGTTTACATCCTCACGGCGAAAGCGGCCGACCGGGCGGGGAATATCGCTCGCCTGATTGCCGCCTGTACGGTGCCGCACGATCAGGAACATTGAGGTTCGTGCCCGCCGGTCCGTGTCAGAGTCCTCGTCATCGTCCACCGGACCGAACCCAGGCCGCGTACGTTTTCGGCGCATCCAGCACCTTTACCGCGTGCCATGCGCTCACCGCAGCCGCGTGCCGCGCACCTGGGTTCGCCGCCATATAGTCGGAGATGAAGTTCATATACCGTGCGTGCTCCGCCCGCAACGGGCCGCGCTTGCTCTCGTTCAGCGCGATCGCCTGCAGCACCAGGTCGCGATACGTGATCCTCCGGCCCGCGGCGATTTGTTCTTCGCGCCATCGATTGAGCAGATACCGCGTTCCCGGCGCGCGCCGAAAACCCGGCTGGATCTTCGCGGCTTCCCGCTCGAGGAATGACTTGGTCTCGCGATTGCTCGTGTAGTGAACCACCGGCAGGTCCAGCCGCAATCCCCGATCCACGTCCCGCGCCCCTCGTTTGGGCGCCACGAACAGGGCCGCCGCCTTCACTCCGTCACCGAAAAGAAGACCCTGAATCGCGGCTTCCAGTTGGTCCTTGCGCAGTTTGCGCGCCGACGGGATTCTCAGTTTGACGGCAAAGGCCCGCAACTCCTCCGCGTACCAGTAGCCGTTGTCGAACGCCCGCTTGGTCATCGCAGAAGACAACCTTCGTTTCCCCGCGGGACCAACCGGCCTGCGTGCGCCGCCCATCGTCAACCAGATTAGCCCAGGCCAGCCGGAACAGGCAGAAAACCGGATGTCCCTGTTTGTCGGGAACCACCTGCCGGCTCTTCGCCCGCAAACCGGAGGTCGCCAATGCCTCCTGAAACTGGCTCGTTCGGGCAACATCGATGATGGAATCGTCACAGTGAGACACAAACAGAACGCCCTCGCGCGGCGTCGGATCGTCCAGAAACGGGATTCCGTCGTGCACCTCGATTTGCAGGCCGCTGCAAATGCCCCAATCCAGGCAGACCACGGGCAGCGGTTGCGCGGAAATCACCTCTGCCAAACTACCCATTCCGTTCGTCCAGTACACGCTGAATCCGTTCACGCGCGCCGCGCGGTAGTATTCGGCCAACAGCCACAGATTGGATCCAACGAGAACGGCGAGAAGCACTTTCATTACAGAACTGGCACGGACAGACAGGCCCTGCAAAAGCGCTGCGCCGGTGGCGGCTACCAGGAAATGCGGAGCGGGGTAACAAAGGATTGTATGATGCGGGCCCGAACCGGCATCCCGCAGCATCCACATCGACCCGATCGTGACCGCGCCGGCGATCCAGGCGAATAGCAAAGGCCGGAAAAGACGGGCGCCGCGTAAAAATGGCAGCGCCGCGAAGGACAGACCAACCGCGTAAACCAACAGGCTCCCTGGCAGGAAATGCGAGCGCCGATACCAGGACAACACTAAATTGCCAAGCGGCGCGCCACTCACAGCAATCTTGTCATCGAAGGAACTGCGGACCATGTAGTGCTCCAGCGCCCGGCCGTTCAGCGTGAGCTCCAGCATCAGGGCCTTCTCGGCCAGCGGAGCCTTTGGAAGTTTCGGCGCGCTTCTTACCGTGTCCCAGCCGCTTGCCACGTTGAACACAATCAGCGGTGCCGCGCCAATGCAGAGCGACAGAGCACCCAACAAAAGGTTGCGGCGGGTCAGGTATGGCCGGACCTCGTGCGGATAGACAAGAACGAACGCAGTCAAAACTCCCGCAAGCGGAAACACGAATACCGCCTTGTACCATAGGGCAAGCCCGGCCGCCAGAAATGCCGTAACCAGGAATCTCCTCCTCCCGGTGGCCGCGAAGCGCCAAAGCGCGTTCAGCAACGCCGCCATCCCGAGAAGCAGCAAAGGCACCGTAATGTCAAAAACATTCATCAGGACAAACACCGCATCGGTCGCCAGAAGCAGCCCCGCCGCCAGCGCAATCCGGAGTCCGGTCACCCGCCTGATGAGATCCACGAAAAGAATCAAGCTAAGACCGCTCAATAGCGACACCGGCACTCGCATCGACCAGACACCCGGCATCCAGATATGGAAAACAGGCCAATACAGCCACGACTTCAGAGCCCCCACATAACTCATCGCCATCACCGCGACGTGATGACCGAAAATTGTCCAGGAGTAGAGCGCCGGCCGATTCCGCAGGAACGGAGCCACAAAAAATGCCTCGTCCGCGTGAATGCCGGGAAGAGGCAGAAACGACCACTGCGTGGCGATCAGCAGCGCCGTCAGCAGACCATAGCCGGCGACTGGAACTTTCGCCCAGCCTGCTTTCGCACCGGTCGACGAGATCTTCGATGTTGCCACTGCGATCTCTCGCACACCGCCCGTGCTGAGTGGGCTAGGCGATCATATTACGACCCCGGCGAAGCAGACTGTTCGTGAATTCACAAAGCGGCTCCGCTCCGCCAGGATTTCGTGTCAAAACTCACGCCCCTCCAAGACCGTGTTCAGCCCGAGAAAATTTTCCGATCTCCCTTGGGCCCAGCGTGTTACAGGCAAGACCGCCCGCCGCGCAACCCGCTTCTGCCGCGCCTCGGCGCGATAATGAGGTCGTGAGAGAAGCCGTCAATGAAAACGGGGGAGCCGCCCGCCGTGACTCTCCGTTGAGCGAACTGGCACGGTTCGATTGGATCCAATCGGAAACTGAGAGCTAACCCCTTTTCTTGGAACAAACCTTCTTCGATTTACGATTGGATCCAATCGTAAAACGCAAGGCTCTGTGCCCTTCGCCGTCCGGCAGCCCTCCCGCCATAACTATCGATATCTTGTGGCTCTCGCCGGGCCGTTGCTATCGTTACCTTGACCGCGGTCTATGCATCCCAATGGATCTGACGATATCTTGTTTCGCGGTATCCCGCGCCCTGCGAATCGCCGATCCGCGCGCTTTCTCACGAGTCTGCTTGTTCACGTAGGTGGCGCGGCGCTGGTGCTTACAGTCGTTCCCCGGCTGGTGATTCCCGAGCGTTCTTTGCGGTACAGCACTACCTTGATTGCTCCCGATCTCACGCCGCCGCCTCCGCCGCCCAAGCCGGCGCCTCCGGTCGTTGCGATCCAGAAGACGCCTCCGCCGCCCGCGTTGCGGCCGGCTCCGCGTGTCGCCGAAATGCGCGTCGCTGTTCCCAAACTCGAAGAAGCGCCGCGGCTGGCCAACACGCCGCGCTTGCCGCCGGTTCTGCCCGCTCCGGTGGCGGTGATCCGCCCTGCCATCGAAACCGGCGTCTTCGGCGCGAACGCGCCGGCGCAGGCGGAGCCCAAGCTTCCGGTTCCCGCCGCCCGCGATGCCGGGTTCGAGTCCAGCGCCACCAACGCTCCTGCCGCGCCGGCGCCCGTTATTGCTTCCGCCGGTTTTGATGCCAGGTCCGCCGATTCCCGGACCGTCGCCGCCGCCAAAATTCAGACCGGCGCTTTCGGACAAGTCCCCGAGACGCGCGCCCCCCGCGGCGTCGCCGCCACGGTCGCTCACCCCGGCTTCGATCTCGTGGCTGAGGCGGAAAAGCCGGCGGCGCCCGACCAGATCCACAAGACCGGATTCGACCAGCCCAAGGTAGTCGGCGCGCCCGTAAAACGCCTCGCGCCCGCAAGCGCGCCCGTGCGGGCCCTCGAGATTCTCGATAAGCCGAAGCCGGTTTACACAGCCGAAGCGCGCAGCCAGAAGATCGAAGGCACTGTGTTGCTCGATGTCGTCTTCACTGCGAACGGCGAAGTGCGCGTCCTCGGCGTCGTGCGCGGACTGGGCCACGGTCTTGATGAAAACGCAATCGATGCGGCGCGCCGCATTCGCTTTACTCCGGCCTTGCAATCCGGCACGCCGGTTGATCAGCACGTCACTCTTCACGTCGTCTTTCAAATTACAGGTTGAAACAATGAACTTCCGTTACCTACTTGCCTTTGCCTGCCTTACCGGGATCGCCGCCGCGGATAACAGCGTCAGTCTGCCTCTGGCCGACGTGCTGTCGCGTATCACCACCACCGAGAACGCGTTCCTGGACGAACTTTCTAAATACAAACCGCTCGTCGAGACCTACGTCCAATACTTGAGCCCCGGCGAACAAGATGCCGCGCAGGTGATCTCGAGCGACGCCTACTATATCGGCAACGTCGAGTTCAATCGCGGCGTGGACTACACGTCCTTCAATCCCGATAAAACCTTCGGCACCGACATTCTCGATTTCCTCAAGGGATCGAAGAAGCCGCGCCTGGTGCCGCGAAGCTTCGCCCAGATTGCGGTGATCGATCAGGAAAACTTCAGCACCGATCACTACGATTTCGAAAATCCGCATGGCGAATTCCTGGGCGCCGTCCGCTGCATCGTGCTCGATGTGAAACCCAAGGCGAAGGAACCCGCCGGCCGCTTCATCGGCCGCATCTGGGTCGAGGACCGCACCTTCCATGTCGTGCGATTCACCGGCACCTACACCTCCAAGCATCCCGGACAGTCTTTCCACTTCAATACCTACCGGGAACAGATGGCCTCGGGGCTCTGGATGCCGTCCATTTCTTATATCGAAGAGAGCGCGGCCCAGACTAACCGTCGCGCCGGCGTCACCGGCCTCAAGGGCTTGGTCCGCTTCTGGTCGTTCGCCTCCACCGGTCCCCAGAAAACCGAGACGTTCACCAATATCGTCATCGAAGCCGCCCAGCCGCCGCAGGACGCTGCCGCCACAGATCTCTCGCGCACCGAAGCGCTGCGCGATTGGGAACGCCAGGCCGAGGAGAACACCATCCAGCGCATGGAAAAGGCCGGCCTCGTCGGCCCCGCCGGCGATGTCGAGAAAGTACTCGACACCGTCCTCAACAATCTGATTGTCACCAACAAGCTTTCGATCGATCCGCCCATCCGCACGCGAGTCCTGCTTACCACTCCGCTCGAAGCCTTCACGATCGGCCATACGCTGCTGGTCAGCCGCGGCCTGATCGACGTTCTTCCCAGCGAAGCCAGTCTGGCGGCCGTGATCTCGCGCGAACTCGCCGGAATCGTGCTCGGATTCAAGACCAACACCATGAACGCCTTCAGCGACCGCATGCTGTTTGAAGATCAGCAGATCTTCCGCCAGTTCGTGTATCGCCGCACCGCGAACGAAGACTTGCAGGCCAACAAGAAGGCGATGGAGATCCTGAAGAATTCCCCGTACACCGACCAGCTTCCCAACGTGGGACTGTTCCTGAAAGCGCTGGTTACCAAAGGAACGGCGCTGACCAATCTCACCATGGCACGCATCGGCAATCCGATCGCCGATCAGGGCAACGCCGTGCTGCTGCCGGAGCTGGTCCAGCTTGCCCCCAAACTCGATCCCGCGAATCTGGAGCAGATCGCCGCCCTCCCGTTGGTCTCGCGCATCCGTCTGGACGCCTGGGCCAACAACACCGAGATGATCCGCGCCAAGGCCGCGCCGCTGCTGTCGCCGAACGAAAAAATGCCGTTTGAAGTGATGCCGGTGGTGCTCTCTCTGAAGCGCCAGGATGAGCCGGTTGCCAAAACGGCTTCGACGGAAAAGTAAACGCTAACGTACCGGTGGCCCTGTCAATCGCGCGCGAATCCGGCCATCATCGAGGGCATGGATCGAGTCGTCGAAGTCGCCGTCGGAATTGCGAGATGGTTGCTGATAGCCAGCGGTGCGACCGCCGTCGGCATTCGGCTGTTTGAGTGGTGGCGCGGCCAGCCAAAACAGTAAGGCCGCCGGTTTCACCGGGCGCGGATTATCAGTTCCCCTTCGGCCGCTTCGATCGACATCTGCTTCAAATCGCTGGTTACGCCGATCGCCTTCCGGAGTCGAATCCGCGCCGCCCCTGGCCGCGCCCCCGGGCCGATCTTCACACTCAACAGAACCATCGTCCCGGCGGGGATTGGTTTTTGGCCGCCTGCCAGGATGCACGGCAGCAGCAAACGTTCTGCGGACCTTTCGGAGACAGCGCAATTGACCGATTTGCCCGCGTCTTTCACAGCCAGCGGGGCCCTCGTCAAAGGAGCGCCATCCAAATCCAAAGCGCTCACGGGGATCTCCAGCTCCCACTGCACCGCCGTCAGCGCGGGACCGGCCGCTGGTTGAAACGCAATTTCCAACACAACCCACTCCCCCGCGATCGCATTTTGTGGCAAAACCTGCAAGGTTTGCGCAGACGCGCCCGCCGCCAGCCACGGCCCGGCAAATCCGGCTAACCAGCACAGACGCCAACGTTGCGTTCCCCGGCCCAAATTCAAGAAGGCCATTGATTTCATTAGAACCCAATCGGTAACGGGACGTACACTGGTTTTGCTGGACGCGGTTTGGTGGGAGTTCAAAACGGCACGATGGCAGCTTACCTGCCGCCATCGATTAAAATTGGGGCGACATGCGAATTCTAGTTGCAGGCGGAGCAGGGTACATCGGAAGCCATACGGCGAAGGCGCTGGCTCAGGCCGGTCACGAGCCGATCGTTTTGGACAGCCTACAAAAAGGACACCGCTGGGCGGTGCGCTGGGGTCCGTTCGTGGAAATGGATCTGGCGGACCGCGAGGCGCTCCGGTCCGTCTTTCAGAAGTACAGTATTGGCGCGGTTATCCACTTTGCGGCGCTGATCGAGGCCGGTGAATCGGTCCGCGAGCCCGCCAAATATTTTCGCAACAACGTCGCCAATACGCTCAACCTGCTCGACGCCATGCGCGAGGCCGGCGTCAACCGGATTGTGTTTTCCTCGACGGCCGCCGTGTACGGCAATCCCCAGCACACGCCCATGGCGGAGGACCATCCGAAACAACCCGTCAACCCATACGGCGTGTCCAAGCTCATGGTGGAGCAACTCCTGGAGTGCTACGGAGCCGCGTACGGCCTGGCGTGGACCGCGTTGCGTTATTTCAATGCCTCCGGCGCCGACCCGGATGGAGAACTCGGCGAATTGCATCAGCCGGAATCGCACCTGATCCCGCGCGCGATTGCGGCCGCCTGTGGCGACTTGCCCTCCCTCCAGGTGTTCGGCCGCGACTATGAGACTCCCGATGGCACCGCGGTCCGCGATTACATCCACGTAGCGGACTTGGCTTCGGCTCATATCAGGGCTCTGGATCGGCTGACGCGCGGCGACCCCAGCGGCGCATTCAACCTGGGGACCGGGCGCGGGTATTCGGTCCGTGAAGTGATTGCCGCGGTCGAACGGGCCGGGCAGAAGGTTCCGATCGAGGAAGCGCCGCGGCGCGCCGGGGATCCGCCTATGCTGGTGGCCGATCCCGCTCGGGCCGGGCGAGAACTGCAATGGACACCCCAGCACTCGTCTCTCGACCACATCGTGGAGACGGCCTGGAACTGGTACACGCGCTACCGGCCGGCCGTGGCGCTGGCGTCCGAACCGCCCGACGCCGCCGTGCGCGAGCGGCCTTTATAATAGGCGGTTCCGTGATCCGCCTGCTCCTCGTCTTTGGGACGCGCCCGGAGGCGATCAAACTCAGCCCCCTGATTCGCGAGCTGCGCGCGCGCTCCGGCGATTTCGAGACGCGCCTCTGCGTGACCGCCCAGCACCGCGATATGCTCGACCCGATTCTCGCGGCGTTTGACCTGAAACCCGACCACGATCTCGATGTCATGCGCCCCGACCAGACTCCGGCGGCGCTCACAGCGCGTCTGCTGGAAGGTCTGCCCGGGGTCTTACGGCGCGAGTCTCCCGACATGGTGCTGGTGCAGGGCGATACGACGACCACTATGGCCGCGGCGCTGGCCGCCTTTTACCAGGGGATTCCGGTCGGCCACGTCGAAGCCGGCTTGCGCACCGGCGATCTCCGCCAGCCTTTCCCCGAAGAAATGAATCGCGTGGTGACCAGCCGGCTGTCGACCCTGCATTTTGCGCCGACCGCCAGCGCCGCCACGAACCTCGCCGCGGAAGGCGTGCCGGGGGAGCGGATCCACGTCACCGGCAACACCGGAATCGACGCGGTGCTGTACGTGCGCGATGCCCTCGAGTCCGGCGCGCTCCGCGCATGCCAGTGGCCGTGGCTCGATCCATCGCGGCGCCTCGTCCTCGTGACCGGCCACCGGCGCGAAAATTTCGGGCCGGCTTTCGCGAATGAAATGCGCGCGCTGGCGCGGCTCGCCGCGCGGCCCGGTGTGCAGGTGGTGTACCCCGTGCATCGGAATCCGAATGTTCTCGGGCCGGCGCACGAGATCTTGGGCAACTGCCCGAACATTCATCTCCTCGAACCTCTGCCTTACATTCCGTTTGTGGATCTGATGAGAAGAGCTTGGTTCCTCATCACGGATTCCGGCGGCATCCAGGAGGAAGCTCCTTCGTTGGGCAAGCCCGTTCTCGTCATGCGCAACAAGACCGAGCGCCCGGAGGCCGTGGAAGCCGGGACGGTGAAGCTGGTGGGAACCGAGGAAGAACGGATCGTGGCCGAAGCCACCTGCCTGTTGGAGGATCGCGAGGAGTACGCGCGCATGACCCGCGTCCACAACCCTTATGGAGACGGTCACGCCTCCCCGCGCATCGCCGACGCCGTCGCGGCGTACTGCAAATAGGGGCCGCCGTCAGCCAGCCGCACTGAAGGTATATCATAAGAAAGCCACGGCTTTTTTTGAATTGGAGACGCATACATTGCCTTACTCGAGTGGACGTCATTTTCTACAAATTCCGGGCCCTACCAATGTGCCCGAGCGCGTGTTGCGCGCCATGGTCCGGCCCACGATCGATCATCGCGGTCCTGAGTTCGCCCGGCTCGGCCTGGAACTGCTGGCAGGCATCAAAGCAATTTTCAAAACCAAAGGTTCGGTGATTATCTTTCCGACCTCCGGCAGCGGCGCCTGGGAGGCCGCCCTGGTCAACACGCTTTCGCCCGGCGACAAGGTCCTCATGTTCGAGACCGGCCAGTTCTCGTTCCTGTGGCAGGAGATGGCCGGCAAGCTCGGCTTTGACGTAACCTACCTGCAAAGCGACTGGCGCCGGGGCGTCGATGCCGCCGCCATCGAAGCCCAGTTGCGCGAGGACACGCAGCACAAGATCAAGGCCGTCGGCGTCGTGCACAACGAAACGTCGACCGGCGTGGCCAGCAACGTCGCCGCCGTGCGCAAGGCCCTGGATCGCGCTGGGCACCCGGCCTTGCTTCTGGTCGATACGATTTCCTCGCTCGGCTCCATCGACTACCGCCACGACGAGTGGGGTGTGGACGTCGCGATCGGCGGCTCCCAAAAGGGGCTGATGCTGCCGCCGGGGATGAGCTTCAATGCGATCAGCGAGAAGGCGCTTGCCGCGGCAAGAACGTCGCGTATGCCCAAGTCGTATTGGGACTGGCAAGCCATGCTCGCCGCCAACAAGGGCGGCTTCTTCCCATATACGCCGGCCACCAATCTGCTGTTCGGCTTGCGCGAAGCCCTGCAAATGCTGCAGGAGGAGGGGCTCGACAACGTCTTCGCCCGCCATCGCCGGCATGGCGAAGCCACGCGCCGCGCCGTGCAGACGTGGGGCCTGGAGGTGCTTTGCCTGAATCCGGCGGAGTACAGTAGTTCGTCCACCAGCGTGCTGCTGCCTGCCGGTCACAACGCCGATGAATTCCGCAAGGTGGTGCTGGAGGCGTTCAACATGTCGCTCGGCAACGGGCTGGCGCGCCTCGCCGGCAAGGTCTTCCGCATCGGACATCTCGGCGATTTCAACGATCTGATGCTCGCCGGCACATTGAGCGGCGTCGAAATGGGCCTCGAACTCGCCGGCGTTCCGCACAAGAAGGGCGGCGTGCAGGCGGCGCTCGAGGTGCTCGCGCAGGCGGCAAAGGGAATGACCCTGGATGCAGCCGAAACCCGCGGCTAGCCAGTCCGGCGAGATCCCCGCGCGCGCCGGCGCCCTCCGGCGCCCCACGCACGTCCGCTACGCCGTGTTGGCCTTGACGGTGGCGGCGTACATGATTACCTACATGGACCGGCAGGTGCTGGCGACGTCCCGGCCGCTCATCATGAAGGAACTGGGGATTTCGCTCACGGCCATGGGCTGGATCACGTTCGGTTTCCGAATGGCCTACGCGCTGTTCCAGATTCCGGGCGGCTGGCTGGGCGACACCATCGGGGCGCGGCGTGCGCTAACCATTGTTGTCAGCTGGTGGAGCGCGTTCACCGCGCTCACCGCGCTCGCCTGGAACGCAGCCTCGATGCTGGTGATCCAGGTGTTCTTCGGCTTGGGCGAAGCCGGGGCGTTTCCGATTGCCACGAGATCGTTATCGCGCTGGATGCGTCCCACCGAACGCGGCTTCGCGCAGGGCGTGACACATGCCGGGTCACGCTTCGGCGGCGCGATAACCCCGACCATCGTCGCGGCCGGGATCATTCCCTTCTTCGGGTGGCGCGCTGCGTTCTATGCCTACGGCGTGCTGGGTGTGATCTGGGCCATCGCCTGGTTCGCGTACTATCGCGACACGCCGGAAGAGCATCGCGGCGTGAATCAGGATGAGCGCGAACTCATCGCCGGCGGCGTGAAGCGCAAGAGCGCCGGCAAAGTGCCGTGGGGGCAGATCCTGTCGCACGGAAACCTCTGGGTCCTGGCCGTGATGTATTTCTTCTACAACTACAACCTGAATGTCTATCAGGACTGGTTCCCGACCTATCTCCAGCAAGCGCGCCGAATGACGCTGGCGCAGATGGGAGTCTACGCCAGTCTGCCGCTGCTGGCGGGCGTGGTGGGCGATCTGGCAGGCGGATGGTTTTCCGATGTCGTGCTGCGGCGGACCGGCAACGTGAACCTGGCGCGGCGCTGGGTGGCGATCGCCGGATTCCTCCTGTCGGCGGTGGCGACCGTTCCCGCCGTGCTGAGTGCCGATCCGCACGCGTCGGTGGCCTGGTATTGCGTCGCCTTCTTTGGCCTCGAATGGACCGTGGGCATCTCTTGGGCGGTGCCGCTGGACATCGGCGGCGACTTTGCCGGCTCCGTCTCCGCCGTAATGAACATGCTCGGCAACATCGGCGGCGCGGTGGCGGCGGCCGTAGTCACCTATACCGCGGCGCACTACGGGTGGAACGTGCCGTTCCTGATGACCGCGAGCCTCTGCGTGATCGCCGCGGTGCTGTGGCTGAAGATTGACGCCACGCGGCGCGTGAACGCGTAGCGGCATACACCCGAGACTGCCCCTAAAACTTCTCCAGCCACTTCTGGCGTCCGTGGAACACGGCAATCAGTTCCAGCCGCCCGCGCCGGACCCGGTAGGGGATCACGTACGGCGTGTCCGGCACGATCCGTTCACGGGTTCCGACCGCCCGGCCTGGTCTGCCCAATTCCGGGTGTCTCTGAAGCAGAGCGACCGCCTTTAGGATCCGCGCCGGGGCGGGCTTCCTACACTTACGCCGCGCGGGCGACCTGCCGGTACTCCTGCTCGGATTGTGCGGGGAGCAGCACCCAAAGAGTGTAAATCCCAAGCGCGGTGCCGAAGGGCATGTGCAGGAGGTTCAGAAATCCGAGCACGATGGCGAGGGTGCGCGCCCACGGCTGGCGGTCGAGCAGACCCCAGCCCGCGATCACGCCTAACAGGCTGCCCGCCAGCAGAAACCAGCCCACGGCGTGCAGGATGCCGTGCACGAAGTAGGGCACGGTGGGCGGGAGGAAACCGAAACCGTGGTCGAAGATGGAGAGCAGAAACAGGCCGGGAATCAAGTGGAAGGCCGACATGGCGATCCACAGAATGCCGAGCAGGCGGACGTGGCCGGCAATCCGTCCCTGCGCCGGCGGCATGAAGGGCGCGGCGCGCAGCGATTGGCCGCAGGATGGGCAGAAGACCGCGCCGTCGGGAATCCGCGTGCCGCAAGTATGGCAAAACATGAACCTCTCCTTAACCAGATACGCCACAGAATACGCCAATTCCAGACCGATTGTTCCGTTCTCTCGGAAACCGTAGAACGCCGCTTCCGAATTCGGAAAACGGGCCGAACGAAGCAAATGGATTCAACAAGTTGCGCGATGGCCCCAGGGTTGCACTTAGGGGAGCAGGGTTCGTAAGAGGTTCCATCGCTTTGGTGCGTTGCCTCCTTCCGTCAGGCCGCCCCGCTCCGGTCTCTTCTCTGGAGCGGGGCTTTTTGTTTGTTAGACTGGACATTCTCTCCGGATGACAGGACCCTACGCCCGCTGGATCGACCGCTGGGAGCGGCGGCTGGCGAGCCGCGATAGCAACCGCGTGGTTCGGCCTTGGGAATGGGGAACCGAGTGGCTGACCGGCATCGGCCAGCCGCGCGGCCCCGCCGAGGCCAACGGCAATGCGGCTAAGTGCGTCGCTCGTTTCGTCGAACAGGCGCTGGAGGACTCGGACCGGTTTTACAGTTACGAACCGGTCCGCGATTATAGTCTACGCGAGGACCTGCTGACGTTTACCAGCCCGGCGGCCTCGCCGTATCCGGAAAACGATACAGTGCATGCGCGTTGGTTTCCGGCGCGGCGCGACCGCAGCCGGGCGTTGGTGGTGCTGCCGCAGTGGAATTCGGACGCGGACGGACACCTGGGCCTGGCCCGCCTGCTCAACCGATTCGGGATCAGCGCCTTGCGTATGACGATGGCCTATCACGCCGAGCGCATGCCGGCCGAGCTGCAGCGCGCCGATTATCATGTCTCGAGCAACGTCGGCCGGACGATTCATGCCTCGCGCCAGTCGATTCTCGACACTCGGGCGTGCCTGGACTGGCTGCAGCAGCAAGGCTATTCGCGTCTCGGGATTCTCGGCACAAGCCTGGGTTCGTGCATGGCGTGCATCACTGCCGCCCACGATGACCGCGTGCGCGTCGGTATCTTCAATCACGTTTCGATGTACTTCTCCGACGTGGTCTGGACCGGACTCTCGACGCAGCACGTCCGCCGCGGCTTTGGCGAGGCGGTGACGCAGGACGACCTGCGCCGCTTCTGGAGTGTGATCAGCCCGGCGCCATACCTGGAGCGCTTTTGCGGCCGGAACCTGCAGAGCCTGCTGGTCTGGGCGCCGTATGACACCAGCTTTCTGCCGGTGTATTCGCGGCAAGTCCTGGAACGCTTCCGCGAATTGAGTCTGCCGCACGAGACTCTGCGGCTTCCCTGCGCGCACTACACGACCGGCCGTTTTCCCTTCAACTGGATCGACGGACTGGGGATGTGCCGCTTCGCGGCCCGGTACTTGTGACCGGAATTCGCGCGTTACTCCTTTAGAAACAGCTTATTGACAGAATACGCGAACGCATGAGAGCATAAGAGCATCACTGGGAAAGGAGGTGGTCCAGGAAAATGGATAGTAGTATAAAACCGCGCGAGGTGGCTGACTGTTAGAGTCGAGCCTGTTATGCTGAGATCCCGTCCAGTATCGGGGTCACGTTCCTGTGGACCAGCTGCCTCACGCGTCAGTTAGGCCTCAGGTAATTCCAAAGGCTACCAGCCCCCGCGGTCCGCAGGGCCGCGGGGGTTTTCATTTGCATGGTTTGTTATACTGGTGTTCTCGAAAGGATCCCCCCAAGAAATGAAGGCCGGTATTCATCCTGCGTACAACGAGGTTAACGTCACTTGTGCCTGCGGACACGTGTTCAAGACGCGGTCCACGCACAAAGGCGATATCCGCGTGGAAATCTGTTCGTCGTGCCACCCGTTCTTTACCGGCCGCCAGAAGCTGATCGACACGGCCGGCCGCGTGGATCGCTTCGAGAAGAAGTACAAAGCTACCCGCGGCGCGAAGAAGAAGACCCCGGCGGCGTAAACGCGGAATCTCGCCACAGCGGCGCAGTCAACGGACTAGAGTCGGCACTTCGGACTCGGCCACAAGTTCTGCAGTCCGATCTTCGGTCTCACTACGATGGTCAAGAATTGAGTGGCACAACTCGGCTGCCAGGAAGGCCAGCACGGCGAGGCCCCCACAAGCCCAGGACAACGGCACACCCACATGCTCCAACCGCCAGACCGAGTCCGTATTGCTGGCCACAATGAGCGCGCAACACGCCACGGTCAGCGCGATACCGGTCCAATAACAGGCCGCGAATAGGCCGCGTCCCCAGTTTCGCTTGGAAGCCATCTTCCCTCTCCTCGAAACGGGCTTCGTGGGCCGTTTCCGCCAGTTTACATGAAATTTTCACAAAGCATGAAAAATATATGAAAGGAGCGGCTCGTGTACGGGGAATCCCAACCAGCATGCCGGGCAGCCAATGGGCGGCAGGCGGTACCATGGCGAGGAGAGATTTCCTCATGAAGGCTCGCCGCGCCGTCAATGCAACGCCAGATGATGGATTGACCGAGCAATACGAACCTGAGATTCGAAAGTTGATCCACGCCGCCCGCAAAACGATTCTGACGGCGTATCCCGGCGCGGCTGAAACTGTGGATGCGAAGGCGCGTCTGTTCGGGTATAGCTACGGTCCTGGCTACAAGGGAACCGTTGCGACTCTCCTCCTGAGCAAGACAGGCGTCAAGATCGGAATCCCGTACGGTTCCTCTCTGCGAGATCCGACGCACTTACTGGCCGGCGCGGGGAAGGTTCATCGCCACGTGGCGGTTCGCGAGCCTGCGGAATTGGAAGCGCCGGCACTGAAGGCACTCCTCGAGGAATCGCTCCGCGCGTGGCGCGCGCGGACGGAGTCACGCTGAGAGGCGATTCGGCCGCTTCATTCAGGGCCGGCTGCCGCGGCCACCATAGACTTGTTCCGCATGCTCCTGGAGACGCTTCCGCCGGCCACCCGATCCCGGATTCGTAACGCGGGTTGTTCGATGCAGTAATAGCTGAACGCCGCCATCGCGAAACTGGCGAGGATATTGTACGGGAACCGGCCCAGCAGATGCGTGATCAGGAAGCCGGACAGCACAAAGAACACGTTGACTCCAAACTCTCCGTGCGGAAAGCGGGCTTCGTCGAGATGGTAGGCGATCACCATGAGGATGGAGATCGCGCGTAAGCCGTCGAGTCCGGTGAGTCTCATTTGCAGCAAGCGGGACTTTCATTTTCACCCGAGGCCCGGGGGAAACGGGAAACCAGGAGGCGGGGCTTTCCGGCTGGTCGGGAGTCAGCGTACACTGCTGAGAGGAGTGGATGCCCTTCATGCCGATTTTCCGATTCGCGCTGGCCGCAGCTCTGGGGTTTTCCGGGTTCGGCGCGTCCGCGCAATGGCTCAACTACCCGACTCCAGGCATCCCGCGCACGGCGGACGGCAAGCCGAATCTGGCGGCACCTGCGCCGCGCGGCGCCGACGGCAAGCCCGACCTTTCCGGCGTTTGGAGCGGTCCCGGGCCGGGCAGCTATGACCGGAACATTACGCGCGACCTGAAGCCGGCCGATATCCAGCCGTGGGCTGAAGCCGTCTACCAGGAGCGGGTGCGCGACATGGGCAAGAACGCGCCGCGCGCCAATTGCCTGCCCGATCCGTTCGCTTACTATCACATGGTGGACCTCGCGCGCTTCGTGCAGGCTCCCGGAGTGATCGCGGTGCTGTACCAGGGAACGACGAACAGCGTGCATCGCACGATCTTCACCGACGGGCGGCCGCTGCCGGCCGATCCCACGCCCAATTGGCTGGGCTACTCGACCGGCCGCTGGGAGGCAGACACGCTGGTGGTCGACACCGCCGGCTTCAACGACCGAGGCTGGCTGGATATTGAAGGCCACCCACACACGGAGGCCCTGCACATCATCGAGCGTTTTCGCCGGCGCGACTTCGGGCACATGGAGCTGGAGATGACGATTGACGATCCGAAGACGTTTACGCGCCCGTTCTCCTTCAAGATCCCGAAGACGCTGATGCCGGACACGGACCTGCTGGAGAGCATCTGCGAGAACGACACCTCGCCGGCGCATATGCTGGGCGGAACCGGAGCGCAGCTGGCGCCGGAAATTCTTTCGAAGTACACCGGGGCGTACGAGTACGGACCCGGCCGGCCCGCGGTCATCACCGCAGAAGGCGATTTGCTGTTCCTGCAGGAAGGCGCGAATCCGCTCAAGCTGCCGCTGGCGCCGCGGACGGAAACGATGTTCGTTTCGCGCACCGAGGGAGATCCGATCGAGTTCCTCAAGGATGGCCAAGGGAGAGTGACGGGCTTCATCCGGCATGCGGGAAGCGGCGATCGAAAAGCGATGCGCAAGCGGTAGCTTCCCATGCTCATTGAAGAACTCTTTTCCCGGGGCATCATGACGATGGGTCCGTCGAAGGCCGATCCGGCGCGGCAGGTGGGCGTATTTCGTCCGGCGGCAGTTTCCGAGCTGCCCGCGCTGCGAAAACTCGAGATGGAGAAGTTCCGCTGGATTGCCGGCGAATGGAAGTATGAGAACGCCGTTCCAGCGACGCGCTGCAGCCCAGCCTACACCGACATCGGATCATGCCGGTATTCGCTGAGCGAGAAAGACAACTGGGTCTGCGGTGTCGCGCCCGATGGCGCCGAGATGCGCCTGATCACGTTCGATCCTTTCAGCCGCCAGTGGATTTATGTCCTCACGCAAGGCTCTTACGGCATGTTGCGGGCCCCGCAGGGCTGGGCCGACAACCGGCTGATGTTCACGGGGCTGATGACTATGATCGGCATCGATTGCGAGTGGCGCATGACGTGGCACAAACAGAGCGACGACGCGTTCGGCTTCGTGAACGAAGAACGCGGGCCGGATGGCACCTGGTCTTACATCGATGAGTGGCGGTTTATCCGCAAATAGGGCTCGCCCGCGCTAGCGGCGCTCCTGATAAATTCGAGGGGTGAAGAATTTCCGGGCTCTCTTCCTGCTTTTCGGCGCCGCTCCGGCGCTTCTCACGGCGCAACGCGCGGCGCGTAACGACGGCGATTGGCCGATGTTCCTGCACGATCTGGCCGGCACGCGGTACTCGCCGCTGAGCCAGATCAATACCGGCAATGTCGCACGCCTGACGCAGGCCTGGTTCTACTCGTTCAACCGGGAGGGGAAGACGATCCACGGGCTGAGCCCGTTCGAGCTGTACCAGGAGATCACGCCGATCGTCGTCGACGGCGTCATGTATTTGCCTTCGGGGGATCGCGTGGTGGCGCTCGACCCGGAGACCGGCAAGGACCTGTGGACGTATGAGCTTGGCGCGAATCTGGCGTCGTTCCGCGGCGTCGCGTATTGGCCGGGCGACCGCAGCAATCCACCGCGGATCATCTTTTCGACTGCGCACAAAATGATGGCGTTGAACGCGCGCACCGGCAAGGTGGATCCCGGCTTCGGCCGCGAAGGCGAAGTGCCGCTCGAAGTCGCGTACGACGGGGCGCCCATCGTTTACAAAAACATGCTGCTGCTCGGAACGAATTTCTATGGGCCGGGCGAACGCCACATCAATCCGGCGCTCGAGCAGGCCGGCGGACAACTGGGCGATGTGCACGGGTACGACGTCCGCACCGGCAAGCAGCTCTGGGAGTTCCACACGATTCCGCGTCCGGGCGAGACCGGGAGCGAGACGTGGCTGAAGCCGGACAGCTGGAAAAATCGCACCGGCAACAACGTCTGGGCATTCGCCCTCACAGTCGACGAAGAACGCGGAATCCTGTACCTGCCCGTGAGCGGCCCCGGCGCCAACTTCTATGGGGGCGACCGGCCGGGGGTGAACCTGTTCGGGAACACGCTGGTCGCGGTGGATGCGCAGACCGGAAAGCTGAAGTGGTATTTCCAAAACGTGCGTCACGAGCTGTGGGACTACAACCTGCCGCCGGCGCCGAGCCTGATCGACATCACCAAGGACGGCAAGAAAATCCCGGCGCTGGCGCAGGTGGGCAAGTCGGGGTACATGTTTATTCTCGACCGGGTGACCGGCAAGCCGGTTTTCGGCGTGGAAGACCGGCCGGTGGCGCAAGGCGACGTGCCGGGGGAGTGGTACGCGCCGACGCAGCCGTTTCCGTTGAAGCCGCCTCCGATCTCGCGCGTCCGCTTCACCAAGGACGACATCGTGACGGGCGCCGACACCACGCCCGAGCATGCGAAGGCGTGCCAGGAACTGTGGGAACGCGCGGGCGGTTTTTATAACGGTGGGCCGTTCACACCGTTTCTGTATCACGAGGAAGGCAAGGCCGGGCAGGCGTCGATCGTGTTTCCCGGCTTCACCGGCGGCGCGAACTGGGGCGGCACGGCCATCGACCCCAAGCTGGGCTACATCTTCGTGAACACGAAGGACGCGCCCGCCGTCGGGTGGATGGAGAAGAACCCGAAGTACACGCCGGATAATACCGAGGGCCTGGTGCCTTACATTCGCACGGGCCCGCGGGGCATCGGCGGGTTTAGCGCGCCGCTCAAGGACGCCGACGGGCGGACGCGCGGCACGCTGCCCTGCTTTCGGCCGCCGTGGGGCCGGCTGATCGCGGTCAACGCGGCCACCGGCGATTTCGCATGGGAAGTTCCGCTTGGCATTACGGAAAGTCTTCCGCCCGAGAAGCAGCATACCGGCGTCACGAATACGGCCGGCGCCATCGCGACGGCGGGCGGGTTGGTGTTTATCGGATCGACTGCGGACAATCGCTTTCGCGCGTTCGATTCGCGCACCGGCAAAGAACTCTGGGTGACGAAACTAACTCACACCGCGACGGCCATCCCGATGACCTATCGCGGCAAGAACGGCAAGCAATACGTCGCGATTGTGGCGGCGTCGGGGGGACCGAATTCGGGACAGGGGCTGGTGGTGTTCAGCCTGCCGTGAAGTCGTTGGGACGCGCTGGGCTGTCGGACGGTGGCGTCCCTGAAACCAACAGCGTAAGACCCTCCGCGCCGGCGCGCCGGGCTACTTCTTGGTGGCTTGCGCCTTGCGGCGCGCTTCGCGTTCCGCGCGCAGCTTGGCGTAGAGGGGACGCTGGTCGGGACGCAGCAACTGGAAGATCTTGGCGATCTGCGCGTTCTGCTCGTCCTGATATTTCTGCTTTTCCTGCTCGCGGATTTGGTCGAAGGCGGCGCGGGTCTCGTCCAGGATATGGTTGATCTGCGCGTCCTGGCCGGCGTCCGTGTGGACTCGCGTTTGCATCTCGTCCATATAGCGCTTGCGCCACTCAACCGGATCGGGACGCCGCCCGGCTGTAGCGCTCACGGTATTCGCCGAATACAAGCGGTAGGCGAAACCGCCGAGCAGCGCGCCGCTGAGGAACACCAGAACGAGATATAGGGCCGCGGAAAACCTCGAGCGAAGCATAGCCTCAATTCATGGGCGGCACTTGATCAATTTCGAGGCGGGCCGGCGCCACCAGATCGGTATCGATGGTGTTGTTTTCCGCCAAGGCCTCCAGGTACGACTGCGAATACAGGGCCGTATCCGAATGCCGCATCGTGGTATAGACGCCGAGACAAATCGTGGCCGCCACCGCCGCGGTCACCAGGGCGTTGGCCATGCGGCGGAAGGAGAACCCGAAACGCTGCCGGGATTCGATCTTCTGCCAAAGTTGGGGCATGAAATTCACGCCGGGTTCCGGCGCCGGGCATGCAGCGTGATAAGCCCGGAACAATGCATCGAGCTGGTCGTCTTCGCGCATAGAATTCATACTTCTTTTAACCGGTGGTTGCCGGCTCCTTACCCTTTACCGATCCAAAAGCCTTCAGTACTCTCTGCCTAGCCCTAAAGAGCCGTACCTTTAGAGCATTTTCGTTGACCTGATAGATCTTTTCAAGCTCTTTCAGCGATAAACCTTCGACTTCTTTCATCATCAGCAGGATTCGATCCTGTTCGGAAACCGCCCCGAGCAGAGCATCGACCGATTCCCGGATCTTCTTCTGGTGCTGCTCATCCTGCTCCACTTTGCCCCCGGCGACTGCGTCGGCCATCAGCACCTGCTGCTCCGACAGGTCCGACATTCGGTACTCCGGGCGCCGCCGCTGCTTGCGTAAGTAATCGTACGCGGCGTTCACAGTCAACCGGTACAGCCAAGGCTCAAAAACTTCCGGCGTCCGCAACTGATCGAGGGAAAAATACAGCCTCAGGAACACCTCCTGGGCGACATCCTCGACGTCTTCCGAACGCGCGATCACGCGGGTGATCGTGCCCAAAATCCGCTTCCGGTAAGCCAGCACGACCTCATTAAACGCTGCATTATCACCAGCTTGCGCGCGCTTGATGAGCTCGAAATCAACCAGCATGCCGCACTTGAAAGGCCGGCACCGGTCCGCTTGACTTCCTCAAACCGAAGAGGCGTACCGGCCCGATGACAGGTTACAAAGCCTTCTAACTAAAGGGAAGAATTCACCGGGCAGTTCAAAGGTATTCCCACAGGCCCGGTCCCCTACCACATGGTAGCCTGAAGAGGTGCCTTTCTCGGAGTCGATTTTTGCTACGCGGTTCCAGATTACAAAGCCGGACCTGGAACAGTATCTGAGCGAAGCGCTGTCCCAGGGCGGAGACTACGCCGACCTTTATTTTGAATATCTTCTCACCAGTTCGATGAGCCTGGACGAATCCATGGTCAAAAGCGCCACCCAGGGAGTTTCGATGGGTGTGGGAGTGCGGGTAATCGCCGGCGAGCGGACCGGCTATGCGTATAGCGACGACCTGGCGCCGGAGAAGATCAAGAAAGCGGCCCGGGTGGCCGCCCATATTGCCGCGGGACCCGGCAAGCCCGGCAAATTTGGCCTGAACGAGGGAAAACACCACAATCTGTATCCAGTGATCACGGCTCCGATCGAGACCGAATTCGCCGAGCGGGTGGAACTGGTGAAGCGGGCGGACCGGGCCGCCCGGGCCTACGATTCCCGGGTCTTCCAGGTACAGGCGACGTATGCCGACAATCTGCGGCACGTGATGGTGGCTACCAGCGAAGGAGTGCTGACACTGGACCGGCAGCCGTTGGCCCGGATGGGAGTGATGGTGCTGGCCCGGCAGGGAGACGGAGCGCCGCAGCGGGGGTATGCGGGCGGCGGGGGACGCGTCGAGCTGGACTTCTTCCTGAAGGACAAGACGCCCGAACACTTTGCCGCGGAAGCCGCGCGGGAAGCGGTGATCATGCTGGACGCAGTGGAGGCGCCGGCCGGCGAGATGACGGTGGTGCTTGGCCCGGGCTGGCCGGGTATCCTGCTGCACGAAGCGGTGGGGCACGGCCTGGAGGCCGACTTCAACCGCAAGAAGGTTTCGGCATTCAGCGGGCGCATTGGGCAAAAGGTGGCGAGCGAGCTGTGCACGGTGATCGACGACGGCACGATCAACAGCCGGCGCGGCTCTCTGAACGTGGATGACGAAGGGCACCCGACGCAGCGCAACGTGCTGATCGAAAACGGCGTACTGCGCGGATATCTGCGGGACAAGCTCTCGAGCACGCTGCTGCACTCGCAATCGACCGGCAGCGGGCGGCGCGAGAGCTATGCGCACATTCCGATGCCGCGCATGACGAACACGTTCATGCTGGCCGGCCAGAGCGATCCGGAAGAAATCATCCGCTCGGTGCCGAAGGGGTTGTACTGCGCGAATTTCGGGGGCGGCCAAGTGGACATCACGAGCGGCAACTTCGTGTTCTCAGCGTCGGAAAGCTATTTGATCGAAGGGGGGAAGCTGGGCCGGCCGGTACGCAACGCCTCGCTGATCGGCAACGGGCCGGAAGCGCTGAAGTACGTCAGCATGGTGGGCAACGATCTGCGGCTTGACGAGGGCGTGGGCGTTTGCGGGAAGGAAGGGCAGAGCGTGCCGGTGGGGGTAGGGATCCCGACCATCAAGATCGATCGCATGACCGTGGGAGGCACGGCGTGAGCGAGAACCATCTGCTGGAACTCGCCGCGGACGTGGTGAAGCGCGGGCGGGCAGCAGGCGCGACCGACGTCGAGTGCACCATCGCAGAAGGCGACGAGTTTTCGGCGAATGTGCGCATGCGGGAGATCGAGAGCCTGAAAGAGGCGGGATCGCGCGGGGCTGGCCTGCGCATTCTGATCGGGAAGCGGACCGGGTCGTCCTACACTTCCGATCTTTCGACGGAAGGCATCGAGCACATGGTGAAATCCGCGATCGCGCTGGCCGCGATCACGACGGAAGATCCGCACGCCGGGCTTCCGGAGGCGGAAGAGATGGGATCGCTCGCGGGCGACCTGCAGCTCTACTGCGCCGACGTGGAGCAACTGGAGACGGCGGTGAAAATCGACAGGGCCAAGCGCGCCGAAGCGGCGGCATTGGACTTCGATCCGCGCATCGACAACTCGGACGGGGCCTCGTTCGATTCGCATATCGGGCGCCATATTTTCGCCAACTCGCGCGGGTTCGCAGGCGAGTACCGGTCGAGCTACTGTTCGCTGGCGGTCTCGCCGGTAGCCCGGCAGGGCGACTCGATGGAACGAGACTACTGGTACACGATGGCGCGCAGCGGGGCGGGCCTGGAGCCCCCCGAGCAGGTGGGCCGAATCGCCGCCGAGCGCACGGTGCGGCGTCTGAACGCGGTGAAGGTGGAGACGAAGAAAGTTCCGGTGGTATTCGAGCCGAGGGTGGCGCGTTCCCTGTTGGACAGCATCTTCGAAGCGGTGCACGGGATGTCGATTTACCGCCACGAATCGTTTCTTGCCGGGAAGCTGGGCGAGCGCGTGGCCGGGGAGAATGTGACGGTCATCGACGACGCCACGATACCCGGCTTATTCGGCACGTCGCCTTTCGATGACGAAGGCGTTCCGTCGCGGCGGACGGTGGTGATCGAAAAGGGCGTGCTGAAGAGTTATCTGCTGAATTGCTACGCGGCGCGCAAACTGGGGCTGAAGACAACCGGCAACGCAGCGCGCGGACTGGCGGGCAACGCCGGCATCGGCCATGGGAACCTTTTTCTGGAGAAGGGCGTCCAAACGCCGGAACAGATTGTCGGCTCTGTGGCGGACGGGCTTTATGTCACCGAACTGCTGGGCCACGGCGTGAACATCGTGACCGGGGATTACTCGCGCGGCGCGTTCGGGCTGTGGATCCGCAACGGCGAACTCGCGTTCGCGGTTTCGGAAGTGACGATCGCCGGAAACTTGAAAGACATGTTGACGGGGATTGACGCGATCGGCTCCGATCTGGAGTTTCGCGGCTCGGTGGCGGCGCCGACGCTGCGAATCGGAGAAATGACGGTTGGCGGGAAATAAATCCGCGGCTTCGGAAAAGGATCGAGGCGGAATTCCGCCGATGGCGCTGATCATCGGCGTGGTGCTGGTGGCCGGCGCCGCCGGATTTTTTTATCTGGACCGCGCGTCGAAGCAGCCGCCGGCTCCGCCGCCGCCGCTGACGGGCGACGCCAAGGCGTACGTGCGCAACCTGAAGCTGAGCGGCGTGGAGATGTCGGCGCACGAAGACTACTTCAAGCAGAAGGTGGTCGAGATCACGGGCATGATTCAGAATAGCGGCGACCGCGTGCTCGAGATCGTCGAAATTAACTGCGTGTTCTACGATCCGTACGGGCAAGTGGTGCTGCGGCAACGGGTGCCCATCGTGAGCAAGAAAGCGGGCGGCCTGGCGCCCAGCGAAACCAAACCGTTCCGGCTGCCATTCGACAACTTGCCCGACAGCTGGAACAACACGATGCCGCAGATGGTCATCGCGCGGATCGATTTTCAGTAACACCGCCAGATCCACTCAGGCAGCCGCGCCCGGGGCGTGACGGAGCCATCTAAGCCTGCGGAGACGGTGGGGGTTACTGGACGGGAAGACTCACGGCCGCGGAAGTTCCCTGCGCATTGGCGGCGGTTACGGAGACGGACTTCAAGTTGGCCGTCGAAAGAGCGGTGGTGCTGGGGTTGGGAATGGTAAAAGGAACCGCTACCGAGAACTGACCTCCGAACGGCTGCGAGGCCGCACTCGTGAACCAGAGGCCCGCGTTTCCCGCCACTTCCAGCGTGTACGAGCTGGGTTTGCCGCTACCGGTCGGCGCGAAGGTGTACGTGAGCGTTTGCAGCGAGTGGGTGGTGGTCAACCCGCTGACCGACACGGAAAAGCCGACTTGGGTCACATTCGAAAGATGAACCGTAAGCAATTGGGGCGCAGCGGAGGGGACGGTGAGCGTCAAGGTGGGTGGAGGCACCGGCGTAAGGTCGAGCCCTGACTGCGTGGCGAAAGAAGGGGTGATGATGATGGCGCCGGCGGTAGTGCCCGCTTGCAGCCCAATCTGGTTGGAACCGGTCGAAAAGATGGCGTCGGTGGTATTGGCCGGAATGGTGAATGGGACCGTTTTGCCGCCGGTAACAAACTGTACCGAGGGATCGGGGGAAAAAGCCGTGGGGTTCATGGTGATGGTCAACACACCGGTGAGGGGCAACGAGTAAGGGGCGGACAGAGAGAGACCGATCACCGGCTGCTGCAGAGGGGCGACGGTGCCGCTGGCGCCCGTGAACTGAACCGCCGGAAGGACGGGCGGAGCCGTGCCCGAGCCGGACAAGAGAAAAGAATTCGTATCGATCTGTAAGGTGGTGGTGGCGAAGCCAGTAACCGCCGGAGTAAATACAATCGTGAATGTCAGCGTTTCTCCGGGATTCAGAGTGGTCGTGCCGGAGGGCTGATTGACCAGCTTGAATACGCCCTTCGTGTCGGCCACCGCGATGCTGGTGATGGTGGCAGCGCTGGTTCCGGCATTGGTAACGGTGAAGGATTGTTGCCCGCTTTGGCCCACCTGCACCAGGCTGAAGACCACGGTTCCAGTCGGCAGCACGGTTGTCGCTGAAGAGCCATAGGCGAACGTGAGTTTCGGGCCGAGGCCCGTGCCGGTGAGCGTGAATACATCGCTGCCGACGGTCAACCTGCCGGTGACTTTGCCGGGCAAAACAGGCGTGAAGGTCAAAGTAAATGTGATTTGATCATTGGGATTCATCGTGACCGGGAAGAACGCGGGCCCGTCGGTCACGGAAAACGCGCCGGTGGCGGCAATGGCGGGGATGGAGCCTACGGCTCCGCCTGTATTCCGCACTTTGACGAAGAAACTGCTGGTACTCCCGAGACTGGTATCCGGAAAGACGACTGGGTTGGTGGATTGGTTCGGAGTGATAGGGGTCTCGACACCAGCATCGGTCGTAATGGTGTAGGAGTAGGTGGAGGTGATCCCCGATCCGGCCAGCGAATAAGTGGAAGTGGTTCCACTAACAGTGAGACTGAGGGAACCGCTATCGGTGGTGGCCTGAGTCGGGCTGTACTTCACGCCGAAAACCAGGCTGAGGCCCGGGTTCAGATTGAAGGGAAGGAAGGGCTTACTGACTATCTGAAACGGAGTGCCGGATGGAATCGAAATGTCGGAGACAGTTATCTGGCCCGCGCCGGTATTGGAGATAGCTACGCTGGCCGTGATACTGGCATTCAGCTGAGTAGGCGGAAACTGGAGCGTACCGCCGGCCGGAAGCGGCACGGTGTTCTGGTTCGTCGGGAGAGTGTAGCTCACCGTGTAGGTGGCCGTGACGCCCACCAGATTTAACAGAATCGAACCGTTGACGCCGCCTTGAGAGAAAGGAATGGTGAGCAGCGCCGTCTCGGTCTGGGTCGTGCTGGGACTAAACTGCAGCGGGACGTTGACGGCGTCGCCGGTATTGAGCACCAGGGGAACGGAGCCGCCGAGGGTGGCGGAGAAATCCTGATTAACCTGCCCGACCACGGGCACGCTCGTGATGGTGGCCTGAGAGGCGAGGTTGGTGATCGTCAATGTCGCGGACGCCGCTTTGCCCGAGCCGGGAGCGACCAACGTGACTGTTGACTGGTTGGGGATGGTCGACACGACCGTGCCTTGACTGAGGCGCAACGAAAAGGGAAAGACCTGCGCGGATGCCGGCACCGCCCAGAAGCCGAGTGCGGCAATCCAAAAGAGCCCCGCCAATCGATGGATGCCTGTACGCGAAAGTTGCAGGAAGGTCATTGTCTCTAGGTTTAGGGAGCGCCAAACGTGGGCGTACCGGGTATGAGCGTGGGGGATGGTGAGCTCGAACCTCCCCGCGTGACCAAGATGGCCACGACGGCACCCACGCCGGCAAGCACGCCGACTTTCCACCAGGCAAACTTAAAGAGTCCCCGTTTCGGCTCGGCGGTTCCCGCGCGCAGCGCATTGGATTGCGCAATATTGGCGTGCCCGGTGCGGCTTCCTGACTGCGCCGTGACTCTGATCGTAAAACGGCCGGTGAGTGAATTGGGCATGAAGGTGGCGCCGGCCTGGCCCTGGTCGTTGGTCTTCGTGGTGAAGGTCAATTGCTGCCCGGCGAAGGCACCGCCGGGCCCCTTGGCCGGCAACTCAAACGTGACGTTGGCTCCCGGCAACGGCACCATATTCTCGTCACGCACCTCGATGACCGGCGTCACCGCCGCTGGAATTCGGACGTCGTGGATCTGGTTTTGCCCCTCGAGGACATAGATCGTTAGAGTTTCGACGGGGAGGGGAGCCGGACCCGGCGCTTGCGGGGCCAAGTTGGGCGCTTGCGGAGGCGCCGGCGTGGCGGGACCGCCCGGAGCTTGGGCGGTTGCCTCGGGTGGCAGCACCAGTAACGAGGCCAACAGAATTACCAGCGCGGCTTGAATTCCCCAAGGATCACTTCTCAACACGAGTCACACCTTGAAGAAGGCCGAGGCAGCATAAGTTTCAAGCATATCCCTTCACGATGGAAATGCCAACAACAACGGGGCTATACATCGTAAGCAACAAGTGTTTTGTACGAGACGAATGCGACAGCTGTGGCGCGAACGGGCAAGTGCGCCGTGGGTCAATACTCAATAGTAAGACAGAGTTTCGATTCCGGTGCCGCCGACAAAACTCGAGACGATCTGCGATTTATGCAGATCGATTACCGAAACGGTGCCGTCGCCGTGATTGGCGATGAGGGCGGTTTTCCCGTCCGGAGAGAACGCAAATCCCATCGGGGCTTTACCGACGGTGAGCACGTGCTGCTCGCTGTGCAGGTTGGATGCGCTAAAAATATTGATCAGGCTCTCGGTGGAATTCATGGCGAGCACCGTGGTTCCGTCGGGAGTGTAACGCACTTTATACATCCCCTTCGAATTGCCCTTCATAGCGATCCTGTCGACCACAGTGTCGGTGGCCGTGTCGATGACGAAGATTGCCGGTTCGGCATGATCGGCAACCAGCACACGCTTGCCATCGGGTGACGCGACGATTCCTTCGGTACCGTTGGGCGCAGGCACGCGACCGATGAGTTTGCGGGCTTTCAAATCGATCACGCTGACAAAGAGCCTGTCATTCTTGTTGGTGACGTAGGCCTTACTGCCGTCGGGGAGCACGGCAATCCAATGGCCGGTGCCCTCGGTATCGATGGCGGCCTCGATGGCGCGCTTCTTCGGATCGATGACCAAAAGCTTGCGGCTTAAATCGCAGGTCACATAGAGCATGCCAGCGTTATCAATCTGAATGCCGTGCGGGGCCTGATAGGGCGAGACATCGATCGTGCCGGTCACAGTGCGGGTGGGAAGGTCGATGATGGCGACGGTATGGGCGGGGTGCGGATTGCGGCCGTAGACGCCGTCACCGTAAACCGGCGTATAGACGGTCTTATGGTCCGGCGAAATGGCCAGATCATGCGGCGTGACGCCGACTTCGACGCTCGAAATTTCTTTGAACGCCGCCGGATCAAAGAAGCGCACGTGATGACCCAGCTTGTCGATCAGGACCAGTCCGGCGGTGCCGGTGGGATTGTTCGGATCGAGACTGGCGGCTGCCAGGACTCCGGGCAGAGCCGTCGCGGCCATGAGCACGAGTGAGAATCCAACACCGCGAAATCGAGCAAGATTTTGCATAAATGCGTCCCCGGTACGCGATTATAGCGAAGAGGGGGAGCCGGCTGCGTGACCAAACAGAAGGTAGGAGTTCTTCATCCCGGGCAGATGGGCGTAGTGGTGGCCCAAACGATCCGGAACAGCGGCCATGAGGTGTATTGGGCCTCGGAAGGACGCGGGGCGGAGACGGCGCGGCGCGCGGTGGAAGCGGGCCTGACGGATGCGGGCTCGGTGAAGCGGATGGCCGAAATCTGCGCCGTGATCGTGAGTGTGTGTCCGCCGGAATTTGCCGAAGGTGTGGCGACAAATGTGACGGGCGCCGGCTTCCGAGGATTGTACCTGGACGTGAATGCGATTGCGCCGGAGCGCGCGCGGCGGATCGAGCGACTGATTCGGTCGGCAGGCGCTTCCTTCGTGGATGGCGCGATCATCGGCATGCCGGCGCGCGCCCGCGGGCAAACCTGGCTGTACGTCTCGGGCGAGAACGCGGGTGGGGCCGCGCCCTTGTTCCAGGGAGGTCCGCTGGAATTCGAAGTGTTGGGCGATCTGGCAGGGCAAGCCTCGGCGCTGAAGATGTGCTTCGCGGCCTATAGCAAAGGCACTACGGCGCTGCTGGCGGCCGTGCTGGGGGCGGCGGATGCACTGGGGGTGCAGGGCGCTCTCGAGCGCCAGTGGGCGCGCACCGGTCCGAACTACGAGCGGGCCGTGGAGTCGGTGCGCACGGCCGCACCGAAAGCGTGGCGCTTCACTGGGGAAATGCGCGAGATCGCGGACACGCTGGCATCAGTAGGAGTGCCCGCGGGGTTTCCGAAGGCGGCAGGGGAGATCTATGAGAAGCTGCGCGCCTGCAAGGGAGCGGGACAACCGGAGATTGCGGAGATCCTGCGGAAGTTGAGGGAATGACCCGCGGCGCGGGAGCGCCGCGGGTCCGTGGATCTCAGAAACTGTACTTCAGCGCGAACTGAACGAGGCGGGGATTGCCAACCGTGGCATTGATCACGCCGAACAAGTTCGCGTTGTTCCGAGCCGTGTTGCACCCGGTACCGGGGCAGCTCCCCGGGGTATACCCAAAGGTCGGGTGATTGGCGAGGTTGAAGAACTCGGTCCGGAATTGCACGTTCTGCCGCTCCCCAATTTTCAGGTTCTTGATGATGGATGCGTCGAAGTTCACCTGATCTGGTCCCCGGAGGATCCCAATCCCGGAGTTACCGAACGTGGTAGCTCCATCGGGGCCAATCGCGATGGGATTGCAAAACGCGCTCTTGTTGAAGAATCCGGGCCCGCCGCTGGCGCCGCCCAGCCGGGATTCGATGCCTCCCGGAGTCGCGATCTGGGCGTACGTCACTCCCGGGCACAATTGCGCCGTGGAGCTGCCGCCTTCCGCTGTGCCGGGGTTCGCGGCTCCGTAGTACGCCGTACCGCCTGCGGTATCGAAGATAGTCAAGGGCGAACCGCTTTGCGCAATCGTGTTGCCTGAGACATTCCAGCCGCCGATCACCTTGTTCAAAGCGCTATTCGTGCTCTTAAGAGGAAGATCGTAGCTATAACTAACCACGAAGCGCTGCGGGTGGGAAAAGTAAGCGGGGGCGTATTGGGTGCCGGTGCGATTGGCATCGTTGATGTTGGTCTGCCCGTCTCCGCTGATGTTGGTGAGGTCCTTGCTCCAAGTGTATGCCGCCTGCATGGTTAATCCGTGTGAGAGCTGTTTTCGCACGGTGGCCTGAAAACTGTTGTAGTTGTAGACCGCGTCATAGGCCGTGGCTTGCAGACCGATTGCCTGATACCCCAGGTACGGGACGCGGTAGGCGGCGTTGGCAACAGTGTTGGTGGTCTGGCCGTTGATGGGATTGCTCGAGCTGGCCAATTGCGCCAGGTTGATGTTGTGGTTGTAATTGGCTTGATTGATGCCGCTCGATCCGACGAACGCCAGTTCCAACACCCACCGGGGTGCGAACTGGTATTGCACACCGAGGTTATACTGGCGCGTCAGCGGGGTGTGAACGCTCTCGTAGAACGGAGTATTGAGCGCGGAATTGGATCCGTTTGCGGGATTGAACCAGCGGGGCACGAAGCCCAAGGGAGTAGACGGGAAGGGGTTGGCCAAGCTGTAAGGCAAGGCAGCGCCACCGGCGTAATCCAGCGTAAGCGCATACGGAACTCCTTGTTCCACAGCGTGTACAAACTTGCTGCTCCCGACGCGGTCATAGAAGATGCCAAAGCCGCCACGCACCACCAGTTTTCCATTCTCAATGGGTTGCCAGGCGAATCCAATCCGGGGTCCGAAGTCGCCCTTCGGGACACCGTTCTTGCTGGGGAAATTGGAACTCAGCGTGGTGACGCCCGCGGGCGGAGCCGGATAGTGGCTCGTATAGTTGCTGGGGACTACATATCCGGTAAGGCCAGCACCGGATGGGGCGGGCCCGGTCGGCAGATTGGTCACTCCTTGCATCAGACTGGGCCAGACATTCGTCAGGTTACCAAAGTGGTCCGCGAAAACGCCGTCGTACTCCCAGCGCAGACCGAGATTGAGCGTCAGTCTGGAGTTCACCTTCCAATCGTCCTGGACATACAAGCTTTGGTTGCGCTCGCGGTAGCCGTGAATGATTCCGTTCGGCCCGCTGCGCACGCAGAACAAGCACTGCAACCAGGTGCCGAAGATCGGATCGTTCATGGTTCCCGGTCCGAAGCCGCCGGGGAGACCCACCAGAAAATCGTTGAAACCCGGAGCAAACAGGAAACCGCGCAGCAGCGACGCGAAGGACAGATTCCACTGGTCGAACTCAAATTCGTAGCCGGCCCGGATGGTGTGTTTTCCGTGCGACCACGAGATTCCATCGCCGAACTGCACCTGGTTGGCCGGTCCATAGAAGGGCGACAGAGTGCCTCCTATATTCATGGCTCCTATCAGCACCATCACGGGTGGCAGTGATTCCTGGGGGACGATTCCCGTAATTCCCACGCCCTGATTGGTGTAGGGCGCCGTGTCGGAACCGTTGGCGATGTTGCGCTCCAAAGCCGCGTGGACTTCGTTCACCATCGAACTGGTGACCAGAGTCGTAAGCTTCACACGAGAGATGGTGTTGGCGTAGTAGGTGGAAGAGGGAGCTCCGGGGACGTTGCCGATGCTGAAAGGCGTGGCTTGCGGGTCTTCGGAGAAGAAATACCGCATGGCCAGCGAGTTCTTGCTGTTAATCAGGTAGTCGCCGTTTGCGAGGTATTGATCGCCGGTGTAGATCGAAGGAATACTGTAGTTCGCCTGTTGGAACCCACCATTGGTCGAGCCCGGCACGTAGTAGCTGCCGTTGGGCAGCTTGACTTGTAGGATCTTCAGGGCCACAGGGTTGATGTTCGACCCATCGCAGGCCACCTGCGTTGCCGTGGAAATAATTCCGAAGCCGGTCAGATAGGCTGCGTTGCCCGGGTGATTGGCAGGGCACATCGCGGCGCCGAGGGCGGCTTGAAAACCCGGGGACGACCGATCGCCGGCGGGTATGGGGGGAAGGACGGGGCTGGTGCTGCCGCCGGCCGCAATTCCGTTGCGCTGGCGGGTGCCCTGGTAGCTGCCAAATATGAACAGCTTGTCCTTCTTGATGGGACCGCCGATGGTACCGCCAAATTGATTCTGCTTGAGGACTTGCTTTGACGTTGCGCTGGCGGGATTGTCGCGGTTGTAGAAGAAGCTGTTGGCGTTCAGATCGCTATTGCGAAAGAACTCAAAGAGTGATCCATGGAGCGAGTTGGTTCCAGATCGAGTGACGATATTGACGTTCGCGCCGGGATTGCGGCCATAGCTGGCGTCGAACGTTGAGGTCTGAACTTTGAATTCCTGAATCGCGTCCGGGTTGGGGATGGGGACACCAACATAGATTCCCGAGTCGGCGTTATTGCCCGCGCCGAAGGCGTTCACAATGGTCGCGCCGTCCATCTGGATGTTGTTCTGGTCTAATCCGCCACCGTTCACGGCCACGTCAGCGGTGGCCTTTCCCAGGCTAGTGGCATTGCCGACGTTTCCCGCGGCACCGGCTTCAAGACCCATCAGCGCGGTGAAATTTCGCGTAGCGAGCGGCTGGTTGGAGATCGTAGAGCCATCGACGACGCGGCCGAGAGTGGAATCCGCAGTCTGCAGAGCGGCTGCTTCCGCCTGCACCTCGATCGACTCCGCTTGCTGGCCGACTTCGAGGGCGCGGTCCAAAACCGGGGTTTCCGTCACGTTTACCGTAACGGACGGCACTTCCGAAGTCTTGAAGCCCGTCGCCGCAAACCGGACCTTGTAGGTTCCCGGAGGTATCAAACTGAATCGATATGCGCCGTCTGCTCCCGTCTGAGCAGTGCGGGTGAGACCCGTGTCGTTGTTGGTAAGGGTGACGACCACGTTGGGCACGACCGCACCGGTGGGATCCGTAACAACACCGGTGAGCGCCCCGGTACCACCCGATTGGGCCCTCAAGGCGGGAACTACCATTATCAGTAGAAATGCAAACAAGAGACGCAAGCGCGGCGAACTGTTGTTCTTCACAATACCCCCTATGAACCACTTCCCGGCTCGTTTTCGGTATTCGCCGCTACACTTCCAGCAGACGGCGCCGAGACGGGTGCTTCAGCGGCGATTGTATGATATACTCCGCACACCAGTAGTCAAAAGAGCGTCAAATTTGGGGATAGTTCGGTGGCTTCGGGAGTCTCGCTAGGGCAATTTCCATTTGGACCGTTTTGCGTCGACCTGGCAACCACACGGTTGCTGCGCGACGGCCGCGAAGTGGAGTTGCGGCCGCAGGCCTTTCAGGCACTGTGGGTGCTTCTTCAGAACGGAGGCCGGCCGGTCGATTACGAACAGATGATCCGCGAGGCGTGGAACGGGGTGTCGGTTTCCCGGCACACGGTGGCGGTCACGGTCGGCGAGGTCAAGAAGGCGCTGCGGGAATATGGCGCGTGGATCGCGTGCCGTCCGGGACTGGGGTATCGGCTCGAGGTTCCGAAATGCGATTCCCTGATTCGCAAGGGCTGGCACTTCATGAGTCACCGGACACGAGAAAGCCTGGAGCGCGCGGCGGCGTGCTTTGGGGAGGCGGGGCGCGATGATGGCGCGGACTTCCGGGCGTTTGAAGGTCTCTCGCGCGCGTACCTGGTGATGGGGACAAGCGGCATGAGGCAGCCGCGCGACAGCTACGCCGCATTCTTGAAGGCTCATCGTCAGGCAGTGGAACTGGCCGGGCTGACTCCGGAGCTGCGTTCGGATCGCGGCTATGGATTGCACATGTTCGAGCGCCGGCTGGCCGAAGCCGAAGGGGAACTGCTGCGGGCGCGGCGCGAGCAGCCGGAGCTGGTCTGCAACTACGTGCGGCTCAGCATGCTGTATGTGGCGTTTGGGCGGTTCGACGAGGCACAAGATATCCTGCAAAGCGGTTATCTGGTCGATCCGCTGTGGCCGGTGCTGCCGGCCGCGGAGGTCATGGTTCGGTTTTGCCGGCGAGACTTCGACGGCGCCGCTGAGTGCGGCAAAACCGCATTGGAATTGCATCCATACGTACCGCTGTCTCATGTGTTTTATGCGCAGGCTCTGGAAGCGCTCGGCCGGTCGGAAGAGGCGCTCACCGAGTACCAGCGCGGCACGTTGATCTGTCCGGACATGCCCTGGCTGCGCGCGCTCGAGGGCGCTTGCCTGGCGCGGTGCGGACGGCGGGCGGGCGCTCTCGCGGTGCTAAAGGAGCTGCAGCGGCGCCGCGCCAACGAATATGTCGACGCCTACTACATGGCAATCCTCCGCGCGGCGCTCGGGCAACGCGACCAGGCATTCCAGGAACTGGACCGGGCCTGCGAGGAAGGGTCCACCGCATTGTCAATCCTCGATGTCGACCCGAAGATGGACGCACTGCGCGCCGACGCGCGTTTCGGACGGCCGCGCCAATTGGCCGCCGCGTGCGCCAACCTTTCCGGCCAAGCCGCTTGAGCGCAGTCTACGTCAAGATTCTGCTCACGGCTGAGGATTTCTGAAAGCCCCGTTGCGCCGCAGCCGGTTAGCGTAAAATGAACTGGCAGTCTCCACTAATGCGGGGCCACCATGCACTACGTTTCCAGAATTGACGAGTCTCAGGCGCGGACGCCCCGGGATTACGAAGGGCGGAGCACCGGCTTCCGGCGGGCCACTTACGTCGAGCACTCAATGGGGTCGGTCCACATGGGAGCCGGCGTGTGTTTCCTCGAACCCGGCGGGGAGATCCAACCCCACCTCCATTCGTTCGAGGAGAGCTTTTACGTCCTCGATGGGAGCCTGACGGCGCAGATCGGCGAAACCACGCACGGGCTGGGCACGGGCAACTTCGGATTGATCAGCACCGGTGTGCGGCACGTATTGCGGAATACCGGCGCCAAGCCGGCCCGCTGGCTGGAGATGCAGGCACCGCAGCCGCGTCCACTGGAATACGGCCGCGATACGTTCTTTGTCGGAAACGGGACGCCGGGAGCCGCGACGCCCAGTGGCGAGGCCAAACTGATCGGCCACTTCGATGAGTCGCAATTGCCGCGGCCGGGCGGGCCTTCGCAGATGGAGGGCTTCAACCCCACCACCGGCGTCGCCATCAAAATGTTTGTGGACCGCTCGTTCGGAGCGATTCACCAGTCGCTGTTTCTGATCCAGTATCTGCCCGGCGCCAAAATCGATACGCACGATCACACGTTTGAGGAGTCCTATCTGATCGTGGGCGGGCGCGTGCGCGCCACCGCGGATGGGCAGTCGTACGATCTGGGACCCGGCGACGTGATCTGGACCAGCGTCGGATGCATCCACAGTTTCGCGAATCTCGGAACCGAACCCGTGCGGTGGATCGAGACGCAGGCGCCGCTGCCGCCGGCCCGGGAAGTGTTCCGGTTCGAGCGGGATTGGGCGCAGTATGACACGGTTTCCGCTTGAAGATGGCCCATGGAGGATAGCGTGGTAAGCAACGAAAAGACCCAGACCGCCGAGCCAGCCGCCGCCCGGACCAAGCCGTTCACCGGCAAGGAATACATGGAAAGCCTGCGGGACGGGCGCGAAATCTGGATCTACGGCGAGCGCGTGAAGGATGTCACGACGCACCCGGCGTTCCGCAACACTGTGCGCATGATGGCCCGGCTCTACGACGCGTTGCACGACCAGCGCAAAGACGTTCTGTGCTGCGAGACCGACACCGGCAACGGCGGCTACACGCACAAGTTTTACAGGGCCTCGCAGAGTGCCGAAGAGATGGTGGCGGCGCGCGACGCTATCGCGGAGTGGGCACGGGTCACTTACGGATGGATGGGCCGTAGTCCCGATTACAAAGCGGCCTTTCTGGCCACGCTAGGAGCGAACTCCGATTTCTACAAGCCGTTCGATGAGAATGCGCGGCGCTGGTATAAGAAGGTTCAGGAAGAGGTTACCTTCGTCAATCACGCCATCGTCAACCCGCCGGTGGACCGCAACAAGCAACTGGAAGAAGTGCGCGATGTCTACATGCACGTCGAAAAGGAGACCGACGGCGGCCTGATCGTGAGCGGCGCCAAAGTGGTAGCCACCACGTCCACGCTAACGCACTACAACTTCATCGCCAACAACGGCGCTCTACCCATTAAGACAAAGGATTTTGCGTTTGTCTGCATCGTGCCCACCGATGCGCCCGGCATGAAACTGTTCTGCCGGCCTTCCTATGAAATGGCCGCCGCCGCGACAGGCAGCCCGTTCGACTACCCGCTCTCGAGCCGCCTCGACGAGAACGATTCCATCATCGTCTTCGACAAGGTGTTCATCCCGTGGGAGAACGTCTTCGCATACGGCGACATCGACAAGGTCAACAATTTCTTCCCGCGATCGGGCTTCCTGCCGCGTTTCATGTTTCACGGCTGCGTGCGGCTGGCGGTGAAGCTCGACTTCATCGCGGGGCTGCTGCTGAAAGGCGTGGACGCGACGGGATCGAAGGAATTCCGCGGCGTGCAAGCGCAAGTGGGCGAGGTGCTGGCGTGGCGCAACATGTTCTGGGCGCTGACCGACGCCATGGCGCGCACCACCACGCCGTGGACGCCCGGTTACGTGCTGCCGAATCTCGACTACGGCCTGGCGTATCGGGTGGCTTCCAATTTCGTGTATCCGCGCCTGAAGGAAATTGTCGAAAACGTTCTCGCGAGCGCGTTGATTTATCTGCCCTCGCACTCGAGCGATTTCAAGGTACCGGAAATCCGCAAGTATCTCGACACGTTTGTGCGTGGATCGAATAACTATACGGCCGTCGACCGGGTGAAACTCATGAAGCTCATGTGGGACGCAATGGGCACCGAATTCGGGGGCCGGCACGAGCTGTACGAGCGCAACTATTTCGGCAACCACGAAAGCATCCGCTTCGAGACGCTGATGGTGGCGGACCTGATGGGCCAGTCGGCCAAGTACAAAGGCTTCGCCGAGCAGTGCATGGCGGAGTACGACCTGGATGGCTGGAGCGTGCCCGATCTGATCAACCCGGATGATGTCAGTGTCGTGATGAAGAACGGGCGCAAGGGATAGGCTTCTGGCGCCTGCAGGAGGCCGCGGAAACGGGTAAACTCCGCCTTATGCCACCGAACGGCCAGCCGTTTGACCCGCGACAATTCCGCAACGCCCTGGGGCGGTTCGCCAGCGGAGTCACCGTCGTCACGACACAGCACGAGGAGCGGCCGCACGGCATGACCGCCAACGCGTTTGTTTCCGTGTCTCTCAACCCGCCGCTGGTGCTGGTTTCGGTCGACAATCGCGCCACGCTGCACCGGCTCCTACCCGTCACCGGGCGCTATGGGGTGAGCGTGCTGGCCGAGAATCAGGAGAAGTTGAGCAATCACTTCGCCGGGCGTAGCATCGAGGGTCTGCACATCCGGTTCACGGAGCGGCTCGGAGTTCCGCTGCTGGAAGGAGCCGTGGCGTACTTCGTGGTGCGGGTGATCGACGCGCATCCCGCCGGAGACCATACGCTTTTCATCGGCGAAGTGGAACACTTCGAGTCAGGCGACGACCGGCCTCTGTTGTTCTACTCGGGCAAATATCAGCAGCTGCGCCCGGAAATGGCGAAACCGACTCCCTGGCCGCAGGACGAGTTCTCGCTATTTTCCATCGGCAGCCTTGACCCACCCATCACATAGCACAACCCGGCATGGTGCAGGCGTATAATGGCATCACATTGCTCGCGGGGCGTGGCTATGTTCGCCGATAATGCGCCAGTCTTTTCGGTACGGGAAACGCACGGCCGCGTGCTGCGGCCAGGAAACCGCTTGATTGCCCACAGCCCGGATGCCGGCTGGCGGTCCATGTACGCGGCCATCATGGAAGAAGCGCCGTTCCAGGCGACTGAGCGGGCGATTCATCATCCTTTCCTGATTTACCATTTGACGCGCCCCACCGAAGTCGCGCGCAAGATTGCCGGCGCGGCGGCGGAGAAGACGCTGATCGGTCCGCGCCGCATGTGTCTGACGCCGGGCAGCGCGATCACGTCCTGGCAGCACAGCGGACATCCCGAGATTCTGCAGATGTACGTGCGGCAATCTATCTACGATTCGGTGGTTTCGGAGATGTACGGGTGCGACCCGGCGGCCGCCGAGATTGTGCCGCGCTTCGCGATGACCGACCCGCTGCTGGAGCAGCTGGCGGTGGCAATTCACACGGCGCTGCGCGACGGCACGGCTGAAGACGGGCTATACATTGACACGCTGGCGCAGATGATTGCCGCGCACCTGGCACGCTTCCACTCGACGCGTTCGCGGCCGGTACGTCTGGCGTCGCCGGACGGCATTTCGGGATGGCGGATGCGGCGGCTACTCGCCTATATCGAGGATCATCTGGAGGGGAACCTGAGCCTGGAGGCGATGGCCGTTCAGGTGGAAGTCAGCCCGCTGTACCTGGCGCGGGCGTTTAAGGCAGCGATCGGACAGTCCCCGCATCAATATGTGCTGGCGCGCCGCCTGGAACGGGCCAAGGACATGCTGCGCAACACCGATACGCCGATCGTAGAAGTGGCGCTGGCTTCCGGCTTCTCTTCGCAAAGCCACTTGTCGAATTGGTTCGTGCGCCTGGTCGGCGTTTCGCCGGCTTTGTACCGACGCCGCGCCGCCAAGTGAGGCAGGCGCCGACACGATTTCAGATAAAGCGGGCGCGACGCCCGCGGTTGCTCACCGATACGGGCCCGTTGTGCGTCGAGAGGCGAACGACGTCGCCGGAACCAGCCTCGACCAGCCTCGGGAAAAACCGGCTGCCTTCCGTTCGGGCATTGCGGCAGATGTCGGCGTCGCAGCGGATCGGACCGTGGCCCGAGGTTTCCAGACGCAATCCCGAGTGAAACCCGCCAGGCAGGGTGACAGTCAGAGGGCCATTCTCGGTACTGGCCTCCAACCGGGAGCCGTTCCAGACCGGGTCGGAGAGCGTCAGCGAGATGGGCCCGTTGGAGGCCCGAAGATGAACCTCGCCCGAACCCCCATTCACGGAAATCGGGCCGTCGACGGTCTCAGCGTCGATCGTTCCGGAGCAGTTGTCCAGCGATAGCGGCCCATTGAGGGCCCGCACGTTCAACTTGCCGCTCACGCCAGTTGCGGCGACCGGGCCATTGCCGCTCTCCAGATCGACCGAGGCATCTTTCGGAGCATGCACAAAGAAGACGGCCTCCCATTGACGATCGTGATCCGGCCCCGTGGCGGTAAACCGGGCGCCGCTACGGGTGAGGTCGATCGAGCGCAACAGCCGGTCGGCTTCGGACCGGCTGGCGGCGGCCGCGAACTTGCACACCTCCACCGAGTAGTCCGCGCGATCCCAGCCCCGGATGTGAAACGAGGTATGGCTCCGGCCGCGCAGCTCCAGGGTGGGCGCCTGGCTCTTGGAAAGTGTGAAATTGTCGGTGGCTTGAGCCAGCTCACCGCGCGCCCGGGGCCGCAGATCCGAGCACCGTTCCGCGCCGCGATTTCCTTCGATGGTCAGGTCCCGATCCCAGAACCTGGGCTGCGCAAGGGCCGGACGCCGAGCGCAAGCTGTGATAATGGCAAACGCCGCCAGTACCGTGGAAATCTGGCCTTTCATAGCCCACTAGACGCACAAAAACACAAAGGGTGAGCAGTTGGGCCTGCCCCGCAATGCTATCCTGGACGTTTGACCCCGTTGGCTCTACCTCGTCTCGCGATTCTGTTCTCCGCGGCGGCCGTGGCTTCGGCGCAGCAATCCTCCACGTTGCTGGATGCCATGTCGCAGGAGCTTAACCGCAATTTCACGATTCTCAAGCAGAAGGCCGACCCACCGCCGTATTTCATCAGTTACGAAGTAACGGAACAGGATTATCGCGGCGTCTCGGGAACTTTGGGCAGCATCTCGTCCACCGGCGGCGGCAAGGACCGCGTGATGGATGTTTCGGTGCGTGTAGGCACGTCCAAGCTGGACAACTATCACAACGTGCGCGGCGACCGCGGCCAGTTTACTTCCGGCGCGCTCCTGTCGGTGGAAGACAACGCTAACGCCATCAAGCGGCGCCTGTGGCAGGAGACCGACCGCGCGTATCGCGGCGCCGCAGAGCGGCTGATTCGCATCAAGACCAATACGCAGGTCAAAGTCGCCGCCGAAGACGATTCGGATGACTTTTCCACGGAACCACCCGTCACCTCCGAAGAGAAGCTGCCGGTTCTGCGCTTCGACGAGGCCGCTTGGACCGAGCGCATCCGCAAACTCTCTTCCCATTTCCAGAATTATCCTGACGTTTTGACATCGCACGTTTCCGTCAGCGCGCAGACCGACGTCCGCTACTTCGTGAATTCCGAAGGGACGCGGATCCAGCACGGCCGCGGCTTCGCGCGTGTCGTCATCTCGGCGGCAGCCAAAGCAGCCGACGGCACCGACCTGGGGACCAGCGAGACATTTGAAGCGGTCGAGGCGTCGGGACTGCCAAAGGACACAGTGCTGCTGGCAGCAATTGATCGGGTTTCCCAGGACTTGACCAACCTATTGCGCGCCCGTGAAACCGAGCCGTTCGTCGGCCCCGCGATTTTCTCGGGGCGCGCCGCCGGCGTCTTCTTCCATGAGATCTTCGGACACCGCGTGGAAGGCCACCGCCAGAAGGACGAATCGGAAGGCCAGACGTTTACTAAGAGCGTCGGGACCAAGGTTCTGCCCGACTTCCTGTCAGTGGTGTTCGATCCCACACGACGGAAAGTCGGCGATATCGACCTGAACGGCTGGTACGACTACGATGACGAAGGCGTGAAAGGCCACTCGGTCCTGGCGGTCGACAAAGGTGTGCTGAAGACGTTCCTGATGTCGCGCGCGCCGATTAAGGGCTTCGACCACTCGAACGGCCACGGCCGCCGGCAGCCCGGCGCCGAAGTCGTCTCGCGCCAGTCGAACTTGATCGTGGAATCCTCGAACTCGGTTCCAGAAACCCGCCTGCGGCAAATGCTGATCGATGAGGTCAAGCGGCAGAACAAGCCGTACGGGCTGTACTTCCGCGACATCACCGGCGGATTCACCACCACCAGCCGCGCCGGGCTGCAGGCGTTCAAGGTGATTCCCGTGATCGTCTATCGCGTATATACGGACGGCCGTCCGGACGAGTTGGTCCGCGGCGCCGACATCGTCGGCACGCCGCTGGCGAGCTTCTCGAAGATCCTGGCGACCTCCGACAAGCCGGAAGTGTTCAACGGCTACTGTGGAGCGGAATCGGGCAGTGTGCCGGTTTCCGCAGTCGCGCCGGCTATTCTGGTGTCGGAGATCGAAATCGAGAAGAAAGCAAAATCGCAGGACCGGCCCCCATTGCTGCCGTCTCCCCTGCCTCCCGAACCCGGACGGAGCAGCGCACAATGAAGTTCGCTCTGTGGGCGGCCGGCGCCGCGGCTGCCGCGGGCTTTGTGCTCAGCGCGCAAGCTCCCGCGGCCGAACCGGTTCTCCAGGCCATGCACGACGAGCTGGAGCGCTCGCGCAAACTGATGGTCTCCAATCTCGAGGGGCCTTACTTTGTGGAATACGTGCTCGATGATTCGGATACGTTCGACGTCGGCGCCACCTTGGGCGGCATCGTCACCAACCGGCGCGATCAGTTTCGCAATCTCACCGTGCGGGTGCGCGTCGGGGACTATAAGTTCGACAACACCGACTATGTCGGCAGCGGCTTTCCATTTGGCACGCGATACGACCTGGAGCGTTTTCCGCTCGACAACGATTACATGGTGCTGCGGCGCTACCTATGGCTGTCAACCGACTCGGCGTACAAGTCGGCGGTCGAAGCCATCTCGCGCAAGCGCGCCGCGTTGCGCAATCTCTCGGTCAGCGAGCAGATCAACGATTTCGCGCACGTCGAGCCGGTTCACCTCGTCCGTCCTTTCCATAAACTGGTGATCGATGAAAAGGGCTGGACCGACCGGATCCGGCGGCTCTCGGCGATCTTCTCTCAGTATCCCGAGTTGCGGACTTCGAGCGTCGAGTTGGACGCCGGCGAAGGCGGCTACTATCTGGTGAATTCGGAGGGCACCGAAGTCAAAGTGCCGGATCGGCTGAGCTATGTCCGCGCGCGGGCATCCGCGCAGGCGTCCGACGGCATGACGGTCCGCGACAGCGCCATGTTCCACGCCATCGAGACTTCCGGACTCGCCAGCGAAGACGAGATCGGCAAAGCGCTGAAGACCATGGCCACCAACGTGGTCGCGCTCTCGAAGGCGCCGATGGGCGAAGATTATAGCGGGCCGGTGCTCTTTGAAGGCGTGGCCGGCGCACAGATTCTGGCCGAGGTGCTCGGCAAGAGTTTATCGCTGCCGCGCCGCCCGGTCACCGATCCGGGACGCGGCGGCGCGTTCAGCGGCAGCGAACTGGAAGGCCGCATCGGCTCGCGCGTGCTTCCCGACAGCTTCGAGGTGGTCGACGATCCCACGCAGAAGGCGTGGAGCGGCAAGCCTCTGTTCGGCACCTATGAGGTGGATCGGGAAGGCGTCGTACCTAAGCCGCTGCACCTGGTGGAGAAAGGCCTATTGAAGGGATACCTGCTATCCCGCCAGCCGGTGCGCGGCTTCGAAGGCTCCAACGGCCGCGCGCGCATGCCCGGCAATTATGGCGCCAGCGCGAGCGGCGTCAGCAACCTGCTGGTGACCTCCTCGATGACCGTGCCGGTGACCGAACTGAAGAAGAAGCTGCTGGAAATGATCGCCGCGCGCGGCAAGCCTTACGGCGTCATCGTGCGCAAGATGGATTTCCCTTCTTCGGCCTCTGTGGAGGAAGCGCGGCGCGTGCTGAACGGGGCGCAATCGGGCGGCTCGCAGCCGCTCAGCCTGCCGCTACTGGTGTACCGGCTTTTTCCGGATGGCCATGAAGAACTCGTGCGGGGCCTGCGCTTCCGCGGATTGAACACTCGTTCCTTCCGGGATGTCGTCGCAGCGGGCGACGATGCCGCCGCCTTCGATTTTCTCGATAACCAGGCGCCGTTCGCCCTGATGGGCGGCGCAGGTTATGTCTCGAATGCGACCGTGGTGGCGCCGTCGCTACTGATCGACGACCTCGAGCTCCATCCTCTCGAAGACGAACTTCCGAAGCTGCCGGTGGTGCCGGCGCCGGAGTTATCCTCGCGGTAGGAGGGGCCGTGTTTCGCCTGCTCAGCCGCTACGTTTTTCGGGAAATCCTCTCCAGTTCGCTGCTCGCCACGTTTCTTGCCAGCGCGGTCATCTTTCTACAAGGTGTCGACAAAATCTTCGAGATGCTCGTCTCGAGCAGCAGCGGCGCCCGCACGATTCTGACGCTCTTCGCGCTGGCGGTTCCGCCGGTCCTGCCTCTGACGATTCCCTTCGGCGTGTTGGTCGGCATTCTGATCGGGCTCGGAAGAATGTCGAGCGACGGCGAAATCACTGCTATGCGCGCCGCGGGCGTCTCCAGCCGGCGCGTGATCGCGCCGGTACTGGTGTTCGCCGTACTGGCGGCCGGCGTGGCGGCGTACGCGTCCCTCCGCCTCACGCCGCTGGCGTTCCGCGAGACCATCCGGATCGAGAACGACCTGATCGCCAACCAGCTGTCTGCGCAGATCCAGCCGCGCGTGTTTGTCGAGGGTTTTCCGAATACCATCCTGTACGTGCGCGATGTGCGACCGGGCGAAACCGTGGTTTGGCGGCCCGTCTTCATCGCCGATGTCACGCCGCCCGAGCAGCGCTCCACCGGCATGCGGGAAAGAGCACAGGGGCCCCTGATCACGGTCGCGAGTGAAGCCATTGCCGTTTCCGATCCCGTGCACAACCGCATCCAGCTCTCGCTGCGCGATGCCTGGAACTACGAGATGGGGAAAGACGGCGTCGCGCACGACTCTTCCGCGGCGAGCAGCCAACGCGTCCTGGAAGCGGCGCCCCCGAACTTGAAGAGCGTCTCGTTTCCCCAGATGAACACGCGCGAACTGTGGAAGTATTCCGGGCCCGATTGGATCGAGGCCCGAGAAGAGCTGCACAAGCGATTTACCCTGCCGGTCGCCTGCCTGACGCTCGCGCTGGTCGGCATTCCACTGGGCATTACGACGCGCAAGGGCGGCAAATCGGCCGGCTACGTCATCGGCGTCTTCCTGGCGTTTTTTTGCTATAACCTCTCGTACATCACGCTGATCAAGCTCGCCACTCAGCGGACCTTGCCCGTACCGGTGGCCGCCTGGCTGCCGAATTTCGCGTTTGCCGTGATCGGGCTCGTGTTCCTTACGCGCATGGAGCGTCCGAGCGAACACGATCTGCTGGGCAGCATCCAAGGGCTCTTCGGGTCGGGCCTGAAAGTGCTGAAGAGCGACCGCCCCGCCGGCACGCGCCGGCGCTGGGTCCTGCTGCCGCAAGTGGTCGACACTTACATGCTTTCCGGTTTTCTGTTTTATGTCTGGCTGGCGCTCAGCAGCTTTGTCTCCATGACTCTGGTTTACAACTTTTTCGAGCTGATGCCGGACATGATCCATAACCGCATCCCGCTGGTGAAGATGTTCGAGTATTTGTTCTTCCTCACGCCGATGCTGGTGTACCAAATCCTGCCCATCAGCGTGTTGGTGGCAATTCTGGTCGCGTTTAGCGTGCTGAGCCGCCAGAACGAAATTACAGCGTTCAAAGCCTGCGGCGTCAGCGTGCACCGGCTGGCGTTGCCGGTGTTCCTGGCGAGTACGGTGTTCAGCGGCGCTCTGTTCGCCTTCGACTACTCTTACGTGCCCGGCGCCAATCGCATGCAGGATGCGCTGCGCGATGAGATCAAGGGCCGAGCGACGCAGACGTACCTGAATCCCGATCGCAAGTGGATCTGGGGCTCCGAGTCGCGCATCTTCTATTACAAGTATTTCGATCCGACCGAACACACGATGGCCGGCGTCTACGTGTTTGAGCTGGATCCTTCCAGCTTCCGCCTCACGCGCGAAATCTGGGCCGAGCGCGCGCATTGGGAGCGTTCGCTCAAATCGTGGGTCTTCGAGAACGGCTGGACCAGCGATTTTGCCGGCGCCGAAGGCCGTAGCTACCGCCCATATCGCGTGGCTACGTTCGCCGAGCTGACCGAGGCGCCCGACTATTTCCTCAAAGAAGCGCTGCAGGACAAGCAGATGAACTTCGCGCAACTGCAGAGCTACATTGACGATTTGCAGCAAAGCGGTTTCGATACGCTCAAGCTGCAGGTGCAGTATCACCGCAAATTCTCGATGCCCTTGTTCGTGGTAATCATGTCGTTCATAGCCGTGCCGTTCGGCTTCCTGATCGGTAAGCGCGGCGCGATGACCGGCATTGGCGTCAGCATCGGCATCGCGCTCGCCTACTGGGGCATTGGCATTCTGTTTGAGAAACTCGGAGACGTGAACCAGCTCCCGCCCGCGATGGCCGCCTGGTCTCCCGACGCGTTGTTTTCGCTCGCGGGCCTGTACTTGTTGATGAGGATGCGGAGTTAGACTCGCGCCGGTCTTAACAGGACTCTGATTACTTCTTCTTCGCGGCGCCTGGCGCGCCGTCTTTCAGCAACTCCTCGATCTTGCCGCGCAGATTCTTGTCCGCCTGAGCCTCGTCCAGAAACGGGGCGTCGCCGGCATACTGTGCGCGGATCACGCCTTGGCGGTCGATGAAAACCAGCCTTGGCATGATGAGGCGCTCCGCCACCGGATGTTGCAGGAAGTCCAGAACCGGAAGGCGCATGTTGGAGCCCACGGGAAAGGGCGGATTGAACTTCTTGAGGAACCCCGGCACCGCGGCCGCCGCGCCGTCTTCTATCGCGGACGCCAGCACCTGGAAACCTCTGGGGCCATATTCGTTTTGATCTTGCGCCAGGAAGCTCACGATTTTCTGGCAATGCGGGCAGTACGTGAGAATGAAAATCAGTGCGACCGTCTTACCCCGATACTGGCTGAGCAATACCGTCTTGCCGCCCGGAAGATTGATGGTGAAGTCCGGGGCGGGCCGCGGCACCGTCGCTGCTCGAGCCAAACATCCGAACAGCAGGAAACCCGCGCCAATCAATCGTCTCATTGCGGCAATCCTTCCAGGCTCGTCACCAGCGGGCCTTTGAGGCGTAGTTCGAAGCGCCCGTCGTCGCCCGTGCCCGACACGGAGTCGGCCGTCTGCGCCGTCACATTCATCTTCTTCCACTTCTTCGCCAGCACCTGGCGGTACGCGTCGAAATAGCGCCGCGCAATCTCCGGGCTATCCCACTGCACGGCGTACAGCAGCACGACCCGCGCTTCTTTCTTGTTTTCGCGCAGCTCAAAGACGGCGCCGCTCCAGTGCGGCCCGATATCATCGGCAGCCGTTTTCCCTGCATACTGCTCGAGCAGCACCTCGTGATCGAGCTCGCCCATGCTGCCGGCCACCAGGCTTTTGAAACCGTGCGGCAGTTTCGTCGCGGGCAGCGCGGGAGTCGCCGGCTGCAGCGGCTGAAAATACTTTTCCGGATGCAGGATTTGTTGCGTGGACACCGGAGGCCGCTGGAACACCTCGGCGAATCCCTTGTTGCCGTCGCGCTCGACTATCGCCTGCTGGAACAACATGCCCTTCGTATAAGGAAAGATCAGGGTGCGCCGCAGGTACAGCGGCGCGTTGTCGTAGACCGGATATTGGCCCGAGCTGTCGCCGAGCGCGCTCATCATCTGGACCAGGGCGGGCGAGTTCTTCAGCGATTGACCGAGCTTGTGCGCGAGGTATTCCGACATCAGCCAGGTCGCCTGGCCCTCCATGATCGCGAGGCGCGCCGTGGCCCCGTCGTCGCTCTTGCGCCCCTGGCGGATGAATTTTCCCAGGTTGAAATTCTGATCGGCAATCGCGTGCGACAGCTCGTGCGCCAGCACGGGCGCCTGCGTGTCCGGCGCCGTGGTTTCGGTGACGAACAGTTTCTTTTTGTCGTAATCGTAGAAAGCCGCCGCCTGCTCCGTGAGCAGGTCGATGGTGGTCCGCTCCAGGTTGAAGTCTGCCGGCACCAGGCCAAACTTCTTCAGCGTCAACTCCTCGGCTCGGATTTCTTCGGGCGTGGTGGCCTCTTTCACGCGCTTCTTGAGAAACTCGTTGACCTTCTCTTTGGTGATCAGGTCGCAGGGCACCGCGTGCAACAGCTTCAAACCCGAAATGGTGGCAAGGTCTGAGGCAATGCCCCCCGCCTGGCTGCAGAGCTCATTGGCTTGGGAAGATTCCGCCGGCGCTGGAGCAGCCCCGGCCCACAGGGCCGCGGCCAGAGCAAGTGAGGCCGGCACCCTAGGCCGCAACAGGTTTCCTCCGGATCGCCCACGCAAAAAAGGCCGAGGAGACAATTGCCAGCACGCCTCCCATCAGCGTGGTGGCTCGCGCCCCGAACCGGCCGGCCAGGGCCCCCGACGCCAGGCTGCCGAACGGGCCCAGGCCCACAATGGTCATGCCATACATCGACATGATGCGGCCGCGGTATTCGTCGAGAATCAGAGTCTGGATCGTGGTGTTCGCGGAAACCATCTGCCGAAACACACTGTACCCGATTAGCGGCATAATCACCAGCGAAAGCGCGTACCAGGGAGAAAACGCGAAGGCAATCGTCGTCAGTCCCATCGCGATGCCGCTAAACGCAATGATCGGCTGCAGGTTTCCGGCCTGGGTGCGGCGGGCCATCCCGAGCGTGCCGATCACCGCGCCCACGCCCATCGCCGCCATCAGGAACCCCAGCCCTTGCGAGCCGCGGCGGAAGATCTGGTCGGCGAACACCGGCGCCAGCACCAGCACAGGCGTATTGGCGAAAGTCGCCGCGGCCATCACGGTCAGCACGCGCCGCACCTCGGTGTGCTTTTGCGCGTACCGGAACCCGTCTTTCAGGTGGCTCCACGGAGACGCCTCCGCTTTACCTTCGAACGGCTGCAGCCGCATCGCCAACAGGCTGCCGATCACCGCCAGGAAGCTGACTCCATTCAGCAGGAAGCAGACGCCCTCGCCGAGCCATGCCACCAGCAGGCCGGCCACCCCCGGCCCCACGCTGCGCGCGGCGTTGAATACCGCCGAGTTAATGGAGATGGCGCTCAATAAATCGTCCTTGCTGGTCATGTGAATCAACAGGGATTGCCTCCCTGGCATGTCGAACGCATTAATCGCGCCCAGCAGGACCGCGAGCACGAGAATGTGCCAGACCTGCACGCGCCCGGTGAGCGTCAGCGCCGCCAAGACAAAGGCCTGGAGCATCGAGCATATCTGAGTCAGGATGACGACTTTGTGCCGCGAGAACCGGTCGGCCGCCACGCCCCCCAGCGGGCCGAGCGCAAACACCGCGATCTGCGAACAGAACCAGGCCGTTCCCAGCAGTAGCTCCGAATGTGTCAGCCGGTAAACCAGCCAGCTTTGGGCCACGTTTTGCATCCAGGTACCGACCAGCGAGACCAGCTGCCCGCCGACGAACAATCGGAAATTGCGGTGGCGTAACGCCCCGAACGCGGGAGCCGCGCCGGCGGACGGAGGCGCCGTCAGCAGTTCGGCGGCGGGCATAGCCGTCACATCCGGTTCCGGTTGAGTTCCTGAAGATGGCATCCGCTCTTTTCAGAATACGGCGCGGTACAATGGGAGATCAAATTCGATTAACAGGAGATAGTCACATTGGCGGATGAGAAACTTTACAAGGCGGAGTATTTAGGAAGCGGCACTTTTACCATCAGCAAGCCCAAGCGCAAGCGAGCCAAACTCCGGCAGACGAAGCTGCGGAATCCGCAGCGCGGTTCACGCAAATAAACCGATCAGCTAGCGCGGCGGCCGCCGTTCCGCTCTGATAAAACGGAACAGCCCTTCCAAAGCCGCCTTTTGAATCACAAAAGCGCCGAGAAAGGTGCCCAGCAGGGTTCCCCCAATGACTAGTGTGTCCATTGCATCCCTCTGCTTTCGAATACAGCAATTTAGATGCCAGGCAGAGTGCTGCGGATTCCGGCTTAATCGCGGCCAACTGTCTGCAACCGGGGTACGCGAGCGTCCATCTAACTCCCGTTGCACCGGGCCGAAATCTTGTGCTCAGGGGAATCCCGCCGGATTGAAATTACTACGAAACCCGACAGGCTCTTGCTATAATTTGGGATTCTAAGCCACTTAGCTCTATGCCATTAAAGCATTTCGTCCGGAATGATGGTGTCGGGAGGAAAATCTTTCTGCTGAAGCCGCGCGGATTCTGCGCCGGCGTGGTCCGGGCGATTGACGTGGTGAAGATTGCTCTCGATCTCTACGGCCCGCCGGTTTACGTGCGCAAGGAGATTGTCCACAACAAACACGTGGTCGATGAACTGCGAAATGCCGGCGCGATCTTCGTCGAGGAACTACACGAGGTGCCGGAAGGCGCGCGCGCCATCTTCAGCGCGCATGGCGTCGCACCGACGGTTAGGCGCGAAGCCAAAGAGCGCCAGCTGGAGGTCATCGACGCCACCTGTCCACTGGTCACCAAGGTGCACTTGGAAGCCGTTAAGTTTGGGCGCGAGGGCTATAGCATTGTCCTGATCGGGCACAAGGACCACGACGAAGTGATCGGGACTCTGGGCGAAGTACCCAACTGCAGCTTCCTGGTCGAGACCGTCGAAGATGTCGATCACCTGCAACTTCCCGATCCGACGCGGGTCCGCTATCTGACCCAGACCACGCTCAGCCTTACCGAAACACGCGACATCATCACGCGGCTCAAAGAGCGCTTCCCGCTTATTCAGGGGCCGCCCGCGCAGGATATTTGTTACGCCACGGAGAACCGCCAGATGGCGGTCAAAGCGATCTCCGAGGCGATTGATCTGCTGCTGGTGGTGGGTTCGCAGAACAGCTCAAATTCCAAGCGTCTGGTGGAAGTCGGCGACAACGTCGGCGTCCGCTCGTATCTGGTGAACGATCGCAGCGAGGTCGATATCTCCTGGCTGGGCGGCGTGAAAAACGTGGGTGTCACCGCCGGAGCGTCCGCTCCCGAGCACCTCGTCGAGGAACTGGTCTCATTCCTGCGGGAACACGGTTTCCAGCAGATGGAAGAAATCGAAATGGTGGATGAAGACGTGCGATTCTCGCTCCCGTCGGAGCTGACCGTCTCGCTGCGATGAGCGCACCGGCACAAGTCGGCCGAACATTGCAGTCGGCGGCGCGCCGCGCGATGGATCGCGCCGCCATCTACGTTTCTGGCCTGCAGGCGCGCGACGGCCATTGGTGCGCCGAACTGACCGCCGACACTACGCTGGAATCCGATTTCATCCTCTTCCAGCTATGGCTCGATCCGCCGCGGAATGGGGTGTGGGAGCCGCGAACCCGTCCGTTGATCGACAAAGCCGTCCGTTCGATTCTGGAACGCCAGCTTCCCGATGGCGGATTCAGTATCTGTGTGAAAGGTCCTTCCGAGGTCAGCGCCTCGATCAAGGCCTATGTCGCGCTGCGGCTGGCCGGGCTGGCGCAGGACGATGCCCGGGTGGCGCGGCTGCGCGAGCGCATTCTGGCGCTTGGCGGCATTCAGGCGGCGAACAGCTACGTCAAGGTCAACCTCAGCCTCTTCGGACTCTATCCGCGCAAAGACTGTCCCAGCATCCCTCCCGAGGTGGCCCTGCTGCCGTTCAATTTTCTGTACCAGATGTCCTCGTGGACGCGCGCCATCGTCATCTCGCTTTCGCTGGTACACGCCGCCGACCCGCGCCGGCCCGTTCCGGCTGGCTTCAACCTGGACGAATTGTGGCTGCCGGGCGTTCGCGGCTCCTTCCGCAAAGACGACGCATGGTTTACCTGGCGCAACACGTTCCTGGCGATCGACCAGATGCTGAAGTGGTGGGAGCGCCACGGTTCGAAATCCATTCGCCGCCGCGCCATCGACAAAGCGCGCGACTGGATGATCGAACGCCTGCACGAATCCGATGGGCTCGGCGCCATCTACCCGCCCATGATGTACTCCGTCATGGCGCTGGATGTGCTGGGCTATGCCGAAGACCATCCGCTCCGTGTGGAAGCCCTGCGCCAGTTCAACAGCCTGATGGTCGATGACGGCGAGCGCTTCTTCTTCCAGCCGTGTTTTTCACCGGTGTGGGACACCGCCATCGCAGCGTACGCATTAGGCCAGGCTGGGGTGAGCCGCTCGGCGGGCGGGCGAGCCGCCGATTGGCTGCTGGCGCGCGAAATCCGCCGCAAGGGCGATTGGTCCGTGAAGCGCCCCAACACGGAACCCTCCGGCTGGGCCTTCGAATACGCCAACGCCTTCTACCCCGATATCGACGACACCGCCATGGTCATGCTGGCGCTGGCCGAATCCTCCGCGGCCGATTCCGCCGCGCAGCAAGCCTGCCAACGCCGCGCGCTCGCCTGGCTGCTGGCCATGCAATCGAACAACGGCGGCTGGGCGGCCTTCGACGCCGACAACGACTGGCAGTTCCTCAGCAACGTTCCATTCGCCGATCACAACGCCATGCTCGACCCGGCCTGCGCCGATATCACCGGCCGCGTGCTCGAAGCGCTGGGAGCTCACGGACTCGGGCGTACTCACCCCGCCGTGAGCAAGGCTGTCGATTGGCTGGTGAAACACCAGGAGGCCGATGGTAGCTGGTATGGCCGCTGGGGCGTTGCCTACATCTACGGAACCTGCTTCGCCCTACGCGGCCTGGCGGCTGCCGGCGAGAGCGATCGCGAGGCGCACGTGCTGCGCGCCGGCGAATGGCTGCGCGCCATTCAGAACGCGGACGGCGGCTGGGGCGAAAGCTGCGCCAGCTACGATAATGGCGTGTTCACGCCGGGACCCAGTACACCTTCTCAAACCGCCTGGGCGATTCTCGGTTTGATCGCCGGTGGAGACGCCGGCAGCCTGAGCGTGCGCCACGGCATCGAATACCTCCTCGAAAAGCAGCGCGCCGATGGCAGCTGGCAGGAAGAACTCGCCACCGGCACTGGATTCCCCAAAGTTTTCTATTTGAACTACCATCTGTATAAGGACTATTTCCCGTTGCTGGCGCTGGCTTCGTTCGTGAGACAGACGCGCCCGAATGGATAGAGGACGATGAAATTTCCACTCGCGATGACCGCCGGCCTGGCCGGGTATATTCTCAAGAACAAAATGCGTCCGCGTCCGGAGTGGCAGAAAACCGCCGCCCCGAGCGCCACAACCGCCAATCCATTTCGCATCCTCCCCGCCAAGACCGGTGAAAAGCGCCAGCCGCATCCGATGATCAACAAGCGCTTCCCCATCGTACTCATGCTCGAGCCGCTGCACGCCTGCAATCTCACCTGCACCGGTTGCGGCCGCATCCGCGAGTACGAGAGCACCATTACCGAACGCGTGCCGCTCGAAGAATGCCTGGCGGCTGTGGACGAGTGCGGGGCTCCTGTCGTCTCTATTTGCGGCGGCGAGCCGATGATGTACCCGCAGATCGGCGAGCTGGTGGCCGGCATCCTCGAGCGCAACCGCCACATCTACCTGTGCACCAACGGCATGTTCATGCGGAAGCGCCTCAAGGAGTTCCGCCCCGACAAGCGCTTCTACTTCAACGTGCATCTGGATGGCATGGAAAAGAACCACGACCTCGCCGTCGAGAAGCAGGGCGTGTTCCGCGAGGCCATTGAAGGCATCAAGGTGGCCAAAGCCGCCGGCTTTCAGGTCTGCACCAACACCACGGTTTACAAAGAAACGGACATGCGCGAAATCGAGGAGCTGTTTGAGTTCCTCCGCCAGTTCAACATCGATGGGCACCAGATCGCGCCCGCCTATGGATATTCTTCCGTGAATGATCGCGAGATCTTCCTCACGCGCGACGACATCTACGAGAAATTCAAAGACATCGAACGGATCTCGAAGAAATATCCGGTCCGCCAGACGCCGCTATACCTGGACTTCCTGAAGGGTGAAAAGGATCTCCCTTGCACCGCCTGGGGCAATCCCACGTATAACGTGAAAGGCTGGAAAGGTCCGTGCTACCTGATCACCGACGGCCATTACAAAACCTTCGAGGAGTTGATGACCGCGACGCCGTGGGAGAGCTACGGCCACGGCAACGACCCGCGCTGCGAGCATTGCATGGTGCATTGCGGCTACGAAGCGTCCGCCGCCTTCGGCATCAATGCCGGCGTGACGGACAACCTGAAGATGCTGGCGTGGATGCTGCGCTAGGCTCCAGACAGAACCGGGCCCAGAGGGCGCCCCGGCTGCGGGCGGCCGCACCGGGGACACGATGAAACCCGTCCTGGTCACCGGCGCTTCCGGCTTTCTGGGATGGCATGTGGCGCGGTTGCTCCGCGAGCGCGGGTTCGTGGTCCGCGCCCTGGTGCGTCCCGGCAGCAGGCTCTGTGAGTTGGATGCGGAGCCGGTCACCGGCGATCTGCGCGACCCGGCTTCCGTCGACCGCGCCGTAGCCGGCTGCGGCTTGGTCTATCATGTGGCGGCGGATTACCGTCTGTGGGCCAAGGATCCCCGCGAACTGTATCGGTCCAACGTCGAAGGCACGCGCCACCTCCTCGACGCCGCCCGGCGCGCCCGCGTCGAGCGCGTGGTTTACACCAGCACCGTTGGCTGCATCGGAATCCTCCCTGACGGCTTGGGCGACGAAGATACACCGGTGTCGCTTGCCGACATGGCCGGCGCTTACAAGCGCTCGAAATTCCAGGCCGAGCAGGTCGCCCTGGAGTTTGCCCGCCACGGGTTTCCGGTGGTGATCGTCAACCCCACCGCTCCGGTAGGCGATCATGACGTGAAACCCACTCCGACCGGCCAGACCGTTCTCGATTTCCTGGACGGGAGAATTCCTGCGTTCATCGACACGGGCCTGAATATCGTCGATGCCCGCGATATCGCTGAGGGACATCTGCTCGCTTGCGAACGCGGCCGCGTGGGCGAACGCTATATTCTCGGCTCCGAAAACCTGACGTTGGCGCAGATTCTGCAGCTGCTCGCCAGGATCACCGGCCATAAGGCACCCACGCTTCGCCTCCCATATGCCGTCGCCTATTGCGCGGGAGTGTGCAGCACCGCTTGGGCGGAGGTCACCGGAGTTCCGCCGCGTGTCCCGATTGAGGCCGTCCGCATGGCTCGAAAAAAAATGTGGGTCACGCACGAAAAAGCGCGCCGCGAGCTGGGCTTTCAACCCGCTCCGGCCGAAACGGCGCTGCGCCGCGCCGCCGAATGGTTTAGCGGCTCCTGGCGCGCGCTGGCGCGCGTACCGGCGGCGTGATGCGGCTGCTGCTGGTGGCATCCGACGCGATGGAATTTCGGGGCATCCTCGCCCACTCCGAGTCGGCGCGAAGAACTTCCATCGGCGCAGATTGGAGCCGCACGGGCAAGGTAAACGGTAACGATGTACTGTTGGTGGCCAACGGAGTAGGCCGGCGGCGGGCGGCGGCCGCCGTCGATGCCGCTTCGACCGTTTTCCCGGCAGACCATGTCGTCAGCACCGGCTTCTGTGGCGCGCTCGATCCGTCGCTGCGCCTGTCTGACCTCGTCGTAGCCGGTTGTGTCGCCTCCGGCGCGCGCCGGTATTCCGCCGCGCCCGTCACCGGTAGGCTCCCTGCCACAACCGGAACCGTCTCCTCGATTGACCGCGTCGCCGCGACTGCCGTCGAGAAGCAGGCTCTCTATTCGCAGGGCGCGATCGCCGTCGAAATGGAAGCCGCCGGTGTGGCCGAACGAGCCGGTTCCCTCGGCCTGCCGTTCTCTTGCGTTAAAGTAGTAACCGATCTGGCAGGCGAAGACATGGCGAATGATTTCAACAAAGCCCTGCGTTCCGACGGGCACTTCGCTACAATGCATATTTTTAGGGATTCTTTGCGCCATCCGGGTACCCGCATCCCGGAATTGATCCGGTTGCAGCAACGCTGCGCACGGGCCGCCCGAATTCTGGGGGATTTTTTTGCCGATTGCCGATTCTGAGGTGAGCACCATTCCTGCGACTATGCATGCCGCCGTCTACCGCGGCCAGGGCACGGTGAACGTCGAGGAAATCCCTATCCCTTCTATCGGCCCCGGCGAATTGCTTGTCCGCGTCGAAGCGTGCGGTATTTGCCATACGGATCTGAAGAAGATTGAGCATAACCTCCTCGATCCACCCCGCATCTTCGGTCATGAAACCGCCGGCGTGGTAGCCGAGGTCGGCCGCGGGGTCACGCAATTCGGGCGCGGCGATCGCGTGGTTGCCTTCCACCATATCCCGTGCGGCACTTGCTTCTATTGCGAGCGCCGATTCTATGCACAATGCCCCGTTTACAAAAGAGTGGGCATTACCGCGGGTTTTGAGCCCGCCGGCGGCGGCTTCGCTCAGTATGTGCGCGTGATGGACTGGATCGTCGCGCGCGGCGTCGAAAAGATTCCTGACTACGTTTCGTTCGACCGCGCCACCCTCGTCGAACCGCTGAATACCTGCCTGAAAGCGGTCGTGCAGTGCGATCCTCAGCCCAGCGATCTGGTTTTGGTGATGGGCCAGGGACCGATCGGTTTGATGTTCACTATGCTGGCGCGCCGCACGGGCGCCCGCGTCGTGGCTACGGACACCATCCCCGAGCGTCTTGCGCTAGCCGCCCGCTGTGGCGCTGAATTCGCCTGGGACCCTCGTTCCACCGAGATCGCCGCACAGGTTAAGAAACTCACCGGCGGGCGCGGCGCCGATCTTGTCATGGTCGCCGCTTCCGTTCCCGGAATTGTGCAGCAGGCGATTGTGTGTTCGCGTCCGGGCGCCCGAATCCTGCTGTTCGCGCAAACCTCGGCAACCGAGCGCATCGAGGCCTCCGGCGCAGACCTCTGTGTCGGCGAACGCACTCTCTTTGGTAGCTATAGTGCATCGGTAGATTTGCAGAAAGAATCCACGGATTTGGTCTTCGCTGGGGATCTCCCTCTGGACGAGTTGATCTCCCACCGTTTACCCTTGGTTAAAATCCGTTCAGGTTTCGATTTAGCGTTGCATCCGGGGCCTAAATCGTTGAAAATAATCGTTCAGCCACAGAGGTGGTGATAGTGAATAACCAGATGATCGCTGCTGTCCTCTACGGCAAGGAACACTTGCAGGTGGAGTCGGTAGCTGTTCCCACGATCGGTGACGGAGACATCCTGGTCCGCGTCAAAGTGGCGCTGACCTGTGGCACGGATGTGAAGGTATTCCGCCGCGGGTATCACGCCCGCATGATCGTCCCTCCGGCTGTGTTTGGTCATGAACTGGCGGGCGACGTGGTCGCGGTCGGTGAAAACGTCGGCCAGTTTCGCGTCGGACAGCGCGTCGTGGCAGCCAATTCCGCCCCTTGCACCGAGTGTTTCTTCTGCCGGAAAGGGCTGGAGAACCTGTGTGAGGATCTGTTGTTCAACAACGGCGCGTACGCCGAGTACATCCGGATTCCCGAGCGCATCGTCCAACGCAATACGTATCTGATTCCGCAAACGGTCGGCTATCATGACGCCGCCCTGGTCGAGCCGCTGGCCTGCGTGCTGCGCGGGTTCGAAGAGACTTCTCCTCAGCCCGGCGACACCATTTCGATCATTGGGCTCGGTCCTATCGGCTTGATGTTCGTCAAGCTGGCAAAACTCTATGGGTGCCGGGTCGTCGCCGTCGGCCGCCGCAAGACGCAGCTGGACCGCGCCGCGGCGCTCGGCGCCGATGAATTGATCGAAGCCCCGGGCGATTCCAATCCCGTCCCGGCCATTCGCCGCATGACGCACGGCCGCGGCGTCGATATCGCGATCGAGGCCGTCGGCAAGCCCCAGACCTGGCATTGGGCCGCCGACATGGTGCGCCGCGGCGGCACCGTCAACTTCTTCGGCGGCTGCCCCAACGACAGCAAGGTCAGCCTCGATACCGCCTTGCTCCACTACTCTGAGATCACCTGCAAGGCCACCTTCCATCACACGCCGGCCTACATCCGCAAAGCGCTGGACTTAATCTGCGCCGGCCAGGTGACCGCGTCCTTCTTCGTCAACCGCGAGGAGCCGCTGGCCAATCTGCTGGAAGTAATGCGCCACCTGATGAGCCACAACGGCCACTTGAAAACGGCGATCCTTCCATAAGGAACAGGGCGTGGACGCGACCGGGTTTTTGCCGCCCGTCCAATTTGTCCGCACGCCTGCCGCGCTTCGGCAGCGATACTCTGCGGACGAGGCGCGGGCCTATACACGCTGGCTCGCTACCCATCATTACGAAAACTTTCACGTCGTGAGTTTTCTTTTGCCCAAGCGCTTGCATCAGGACTTTTATAACGTCTATTCCTATTGCCGGTGGGCCGATGACCTGGGCGACGAGATGGGCGACACGGCGGAGAGTTTGCGCCTGCTCGAGTGGTGGCGCCGGGAGCTCGATGCCATGTACCAAGGCACGGCCACCCATCCCGTCTTCGTGGCTTTACGTCCTACCGTCGAGCACCATGGCATCCCCCGCGAGCCGTTCGCCGATTTGATCGCTGCCTTTGTTCAGGACCAGACCGTCACCCGCTACCGCGACTTCGACGAACTGTTCGGATACTGCCGCAATTCCGCCAATCCCGTGGGCCGGCTGGTGCTCTATCTCTGTGGCTATTCCGACGCCGAACGCCAGCGCCTTTCCGACGCCACCTGCACCGCCTTGCAGCTCGCCAATTTCTGGCAGGATGTGACGGTCGACCTGCTCAAAGACCGCGTGTACATCCCGCTCGATGTCATGGCCCGCCACGGCTATACCGTCGAGCAGTTATTCGCGCGTGAATTTACCCCGGCTTTCCGCGAGGTAATGCGCGAAATCGTCGACGCCGCGCGCCGCCTGTTCCGGGAAGGCCTGCCGCTGCCCCGCATGGTCGATCGCCGCCTGGCGCTCGACATCGATCTGTTCAGCCGCGGCGGCCTGCGCGTGCTCGATAAGATCGAACAGCAGGGTTACGATGTCCTGCGCGCCCGCCCCGCGATCTCCAAAACCGAGCGCGTGGGACTGCTCGTGCGATCGCTGGCGCGCGTCGCCTTCTTGCGGGCAGCCTGATGACCCAGATCGAGCAGTCGTACGACTACTGCCGGCGCGTCGCCCGCAGCCGCGCCAAGAACTTCTACTACTCGTTTCTGCTGCTCTCCGCCCAGCAGCGCAAAGCCATGTGCGCCATCTATGCGTTCATGCGCTATTGCGACGATCTGAGCGACGAACCCGGCGCCTCGCGCGCCGCCATCGAGCGCTGGCGCGCCGAGCTGGAAGACGCGCTCCAAGGCCGCTTCAGCGGCCATCCCGTGTGGCCGGCCTTCCACCACACCGTGCGGCGCTTCCACATCCCGCACGAGTACTTCATCGAAATGATCGAAGGCGTGGCTTCCGACCTCGAGCCTCGCCAGTTTGAAACCTTCGATCAGCTCTACCAGTACTGCTATCAGGTGGCTTCGGTGGTCGGCCTGACCATCGTCCACATCTTCGGCTTCGACACGCCGCGCGCGCTGCCCCTGGCTGAGAAATGCGGCGTCGCCTTCCAGTTGACCAACATCCTGCGCGACGTCCGCGAGGACGCCGAGCGCGATCGCATCTATCTCCCCGCCGAGGATCTTTGTAAGTTCGGCGTTACCGCCGACGACCTTCGCGCCGGCCGCCGTACCGAAGCCTTCTTGCACCTTATGGCTCTTGAAGGAGCCCGCGCCCGAGCCTACTACAACGAGTCCCGGCCGCTGCTCGATTTGATTCATCCGCGCAGCCGCCGCTCGCTCTGGGCCTTGATCACGATCTACTCGCGGCTGTTGGATCGCATCGAGAGCACCAACTATGACGTCTTCGCCCGGCGGGTGCGACTCTCGGCCCTGGAAAAGAGCTGGATCGTGCTGCGGGCCTTAGCTTCGTAGTCGGCTCCACATTGGGGCGTAGTGCGCGACTAGGGCCTCTTCGAAGCACGGATCGTGCAGTTGGTCGCTGCCAGTTTCACGCCGTCCCACGAACCCACGCACGTCAGATACTTCCCGAGACTCACGTCGTTGGCCGTGGCCGGTGCCGCCGCTTTCGAGTTCGAAGGGGAGCCGGCGGTGAACGTGGTGCCGGCCGTGTACTCGACGACTCTTCCCGCGGTCCCGGTCCCAACCGTGATTTCCGACTTGTCCTTGCTCAGATTGACGACACTGCCGCTCAACCGGCCCTGCTTCGCGGCCGCGCTCAAACCGGCGGCTAGAGCCAGAGAGAATACGATCCCTCCAGCGGCTGGAATCGATCTGCGAATTGCCCGCATCGAAATGCTCCTTTCGACTTGCGGTGCATCGTAGGAGCAGTTCGCCTGCCATCTCTAAGCTATTGAAATGTCATGCAGGCCGTGAGCTCTTGCAAACCAGCCGGTTCATCTGATGAACGGCCCGGTTCGCTCCGCTTCCGCCGCTATGGCGCCCGTCTTATTTCGGATTCGTGGTCGGCGCTCCAGTCGCCTTCCCCTTATCGTCGATCACTTCGCCGTACTTGATCGTCGACTTGCCTTCGTACTTCTTGTAATCCTTGTACGTCACCACCATGCGGATGCGCACGTCCTGATCCTTAAAGTGCAAGGTGTCGTTGGCGCGCGTGTACGTCGGAAACCAATACTTGCCGTCAATCTGCTCGCGGTACGTTTCGAACTTCGGAAACTGTTCGTCGCCCTTCCTGACGCCGACACCCTTTCCGTACGTCTTCACGATCTGCAGATCCCGGTCGTCCACCCAGATCTGGCCTTCGAAGTATCGCTTGCCTGAGACCAGCTTCTTCGGTTTCACGGCAAACGCATACGTGCCGATCTCGTCGATCTTCTCTCGCCCCAGATAGGTGACATCGTACTCCGGGATTTCCGATGTCGTCATCACGAACGGTTGCACATTTCTGAGGTCTTGTACATCCGACGGCGTTAGCACAATGTTGCGAAGGGAAACCACCGGCGCGTACACCACCTTCTCGGTTCGCTTCCCTTCCGGGCTGAAGATGATATCCGAAACCTCCTCCCATTTGCCGCCCGTAGGATTGCCGCCGCCGTCCAATTCCTCCAGCTTGACACTCTGCCGATACGTGTAGTTGTTCCGCGCTTCGGAAAACTCGGCTTCCTTGGCAGCGAACTTCTGGATGATTTCTTGCGGATTGATCGACGAATCAATCGTGTCGGCCGCCCACGTGGGCAGGCACACCGCGCACACTGCCGCTGTCAAAATGAATCCACGCATTGTTCCCTCACACATAGGACGAACTCACTAACCCAACAGTTTCTTAGCGATCGTCATTAGTTGGATGTTGGTGGTGCCTTCGTAGATCCGGCCGATCTTCGCGTCCCGGTACAGCTTTTCGACCGGATAATCCTTGGTAAACCCAACCCCGCCATGGACTTCGATCGCCTTCGAGGCCGCCTTCTCGGCGATCTCCGAGGCGAAGTACTTGGCCATGGCGGCTTCCGCGGTGAACGGGCGCCCCGCGTCCTTCAGCCGCGCCGCGTTGTAAACCAGCAGCCGGGCAGCCTCAATGTCGGTTGCCATTTTCGCCAGGTCGAACTGCACGCCCTGAAATTCGCCGATCGGCTTGCCAAACTGCTTGCGCTCCTTGGCGTACGCTACCGCATGCCCCAGCGCGCCGCGCGCCAGCCCCGCCATTTGTGCGCCGATGGCAATGCGTCCCTCGTTCAGCGTCTCGATGGCGATCTTATAGCCCTGCCCGAATTCCCCGAGCACGTTCGCGCGCGGCACTCTGCAGTTGTCCAGAATCAGCTCGCATGTCGACGACGCGCGGATCCCCAGCTTGTCTTCCTTCTTACCAACCTGAAACCCGGGAAATTCGCGCTCGATCAGAAACGCCGTAATGCCCCTATACCCGGCCTTCGGATTCGCGTTTGCAAACAGCAGGAAGAGCCCCGCCTCTCCGGCATTCGTGATCCAGAGCTTGCGGCCGTTGATCAGGAAGTGATCACCGTACTCCTCGGCCCGCGTCGCCATAGCGAACGCATCAGAGCCGGAACCGGCCTCGGAAAGCGCGTACGCCGCCACCGTGTCCTTGGCCAGCCGCGGAAAGTATTTCGCTTTTTGTTCCGGCGTCGCCCAGCGCATCAGGGCGTTGATCGACAGCGTATTCTGCACGTCGACAATCACCCCCGCCGCCGGGTCCACCGCCGAGAGTTCTTCCACCGCCAGCACCGCCTGGAAAAAGGTCCCGCCTTGGCCGCCGTATTCTTCCGGGATCTCTATTCCCATCAGCCCCATCTGGAAGAATTGCGCCAGGATCTCTTTGCGGAATGCCGCGGCCTCGTCCATCGCCCGCACGTGCGGCGCGATCTGCTCGCGCGCAAACTTCCGCACGCTCGATTGGAACAGCGCCTCGTCTTCGCTAAGGACGGTCAGCGGCTGCGGCGTCTCCACCTGCACGCCCGGGTGCTCAACGGCCGCCATGTACGCAGCTTACCCCACTGTCGCCATCTCGCGCCACTGCCGCCCC
>CAYTJD010000146.1:0-32832 GCA_964438005.1 uncultured Solibacteraceae bacterium
AAGACGATGGGACGAGTACGGGAGCTTAAGACTCGGGCGGCGGAATAGTTTGCGTCGGATACGTCGCGTTATTGTGCAATGTTGCTCAGCGGACGATATGTGAGCTTTACGAGAAACTTCCCGCCCAGGCCCGCTAGCCACGACTCCCACGAGACCACGTTGCAGGACGGGCAGTATTTGCGTCACGGAATACCGCGCGCCCGCCGTCACTCCGCCACCGCCATTTGTCTCCTATAAATCGGGCTTATCGGAACTGGCATTTTGCATAAATATCGTTTATGGAAGTGCGGTTTCAGACCGCTCTAGCTCCTATCCCGCTGGTTCATCGTCCGTTCATTTCTAAGGACCTATACTGGAGGGCGATCCAGGATAGGAGGGGCAGTGCGGCAGATTTGCCTTGTCATTGGGAAATCCTTGGCTTGGGGCGCGGTCGGCTTGGCCTGCGCCGGGCCGGCGGCGCGGGCACAGGGGCTGGCGGGCTCCGGGGTCGCGGCGCTGGTGGGGCCGCAGCAGCCCGGGCCGGGCGGGGCGCAGGCGGCTCCGGCTACCTTGACGCTACAGGATGCGCTGGCGCGGGCGCAGCAATATGAGCCGCAGTTTCTGGCGGCACAGAATGCGGTCCTGACCGCGCACGAGGATAGCCGTCAGGCGCGCGTCGTGGTCTATCCGACGATGGGCGTGCACTCGGAGTACCTCAACACACAAGGCAACGGAATTTTTCCTTCGGGCCGCTATGTCACCCAGGACGGCGTCCACGTCTATCGCGAGTGGGGCGTCTTCCATCAGGATCTGTCGCCGGGCACGCTCGTCCGCACCGGATATCAGCGCGCTCAGGCCGCGGAGGCCCTCGCCCAAGCCAAGGCGGAAGTCGCGCGGCGCGGGCTTCGGGTGACGGTCACGCGCGCGTATTACGCGCTGGTCGTGGCGCAGCGGAAGTATGCCACCGGACAACTGGCGCTGATGCAAGCGCAGCAGTCCCTGACGATTACTCAGGATCTCGAACGCGGCGGGGAAGCGCCGCACAGCGACGTGGTGAAGGCCCAGCTGCAGGTGAACGCTCAAGATCAGGGTCTGCGGGACGGCCGCCTGGCCATGGACAACGCTCACCTCGATCTGGCTGTTCTCATTTCCGCCGATTTTGATCAGAATTTTCAGGTGGTCGACGACCTGCACCTGGCTTCCGCCCTCCCGGCTTTTCCCGAAGTGCAGACCATGGCGCGCCGGCAAAACCCGGACCTGCGCGCCGCCACCGAGTCTTTCCGCGGCGCCGAGTTGGATATCAAGCTGGCCCGCCAGGCATTCCTACCCACGCTCACCGTGGATGCCGACTACGGGCTGGAAGCCAACCAGATCGGCTGGAACACGGTGGTCGCCGCGAACCCGGAAAGAGGCCCCGTGCCCTCCCCGGGCTACTTCCTGGTCGCGTCGCTCAACCTGCCGGTGTGGGATTGGGGGGCGCGCAAAAGCAGAGTGAAGCAGGCCGAGTTCCGGCGCGAGCAAGCGCACGCCGAACTGACGGCGGCGCAGCGGCAATTGGTGCGAAATCTTACAGGTTTCTATCAGGAAGCGCAGACGGCGCGCGACCAATTGGATCTGTTGCGGCAGTCCGCGGATCTGGCTACCGAGAACCTGCGGTTGAATACCTTGCGGTACCAGGCCGGCGAGGCTACCATATTGGAGCTCGTGGATGCCCAGAATACGTTGAACCAGGCGCGCAATGCGTATGATGACGGGCTGGCGCGGTATCGCTTGGCGCTGGCGAATCTGCAGACAGTGACGGGGCCGTTTTGAGAATGGGAAAAGGAAAGGTGTCGCCAGGCAGGACGCTCGCCGAACCCCGCGCTCACGCGCGCGTCTGGAATTGCGGCGCGGGGACCACCGCTACGGTGCTCGCTTTGGCGGTGGCACTCTCGGGGTGCGCGAAGAAAGAAGAGGCGAAGGAGGCGGAGGGACCGGCGCCGGTGCAGGTGACTTCGGTCACGCAGGAGAATATCCAGCGCGTGGTGGATGCCGATGGCGTGCTGTTTCCGATCGATCAGGCGGGTGTCATGCCCAAGATCAGCGCGCCGGTGGCGCAGTTCAACGTGAACCGCGGCGACCATGTGCGCGCCGGGCAACTGCTGGCGACGCTCGAGAATCGCGACCTGTCGGCCGCGGTGCAGGAGAGCCGGGGGCAGCTGAACCAGGCGGAGTCGAATCTGCGCACGACTTCGGCGGCTACCGTTCCCGAACAGACCATCAAGGCGCAGACAGATGTGCAGTCCGCCCAGGAGACCCTGGATGTGGCACAGAAGACGCTGCAGAGCCGCCAGGACTTGCTGAAGCAGGGCGCGATCGCGCGCAAGAATGTGGATGACGCGGAGGTGGCCTTTACGCAGGCGAAGAGCCAGCTGGACGCGGCCCGGGAGCATCTGCGCGCGCTGCAGAGTGTGGGCGGCGAGGAACAGATCAAGACGGCGCAGGCGCAGGTGGAAGCGGCGCGCGGGCACCTGCAATCAGCGGAAGCGCAGGTGGGCTATTCGGAAGTGCGCAGCCCGATCAGCGGCGTGGTGGCGGACCGGCCGCTCAACGCGGGCGAAATGGCGAATGCCGGCGCGCCGCTGGTGACGGTGATGGACATTTCGCGCGTGGTGGCGCGGGTGAACGTCCCACAAGCGCAGGGCGGGTTGATCAAGCTGGGCCAGACGGCCACTATCAGCCAGACGGGCAGCGAAGACAAACTGGAAGGAAAAGTGACGGTCGTGAGCCCGGCGACCGATCCGAACACTACGACGATCCAGGTGTGGATCACCGCCGCCAACCTGGGGGAGAAGTTCAAGCCGGGGGCGGCGGTGCACGCTGCGATCCTCACCGATACGATTCGCAACGCGGCGGTAGTGCCGGCGACGGCGATTCTCCCGGGCGAAGAAGGCGGCACAGCCGTGCTGGTGGTGACGCCGGACTCGACGGCGCATTTGCACCCGGTGGTGGTGGGCATCCGCTTCGGAGATAAGGTACAGATTCTCAACGGAGCGCGGCCCGGCGATGAAGTGGTGATCGCGGGCGGCTTGGGGGTGGATGACAAAGCCAAGGTAAAGATCGTGGGCGCCGCCACCGACGCAGAAGAAGACGACGACGAGCCGGCGCCTCCGCCAGCGGCGGATACCAAAGGCGCGGGTCAAAAGAAATGAGCGTGCTCTCCACCCAGCCGCCGGCCGCCCCCAAGGTGGATGAGCGCCACTGGACGGCGCGCCACGGCAAGCCCATCATCTTCGTCATCCTGACGCTGGTGGCGGTGGGCGTCTACCTGGCCCTGACAATTCCCATCGCCGTTTTCCCGGATACGGATTTTCCGCGCGTCACCATCGGGGTGGACAACGGGGTGATGCCGATCGACCAGATGCAGGTCGCGCTGACGCGCCCCATCGAAGAGGCCGTCAATACGGTGCAGGGGCTGGATTACATTACCACCACCACCAGCCGCGGCACGGCGCAGCTCGATCTGTTTTTCAACTGGAACGTGGATATGTACCGGACGCTCGAGCTGGTGAACGCGGCCATCGCGCGCGTGCAGCCGACGCTTCCCTCCACTGCCAAGGTCACCACCAACCGCATGACGTTCGCGGCGTTTCCGATCATGGGGTACAGCCTGACGTCGGATACGGTCTCGCAGGCCGATATGTGGGAGCTGGCGAATTACGAGCTGAAGCCGCGGCTCAACCGCCAGCCCGGAGTGTCCAATATCGTGGTGCAAGGCGGCCAGCAGCCGGAATTTCTGGTGCAGCCCGATCCCTCGAAGCTGATCCAGACCGGCGTGACGATCCCGAATATTCTCGATGCCATCGGACGCGGCAACCTGATCGATTCGCCCGGCCTCATCGAAATGCAGCACCAGCTGGTGTTGAGCCTGGTGAGCGCCCAGGCGCGCACGCCGGACGAGATTTCGCGCATCGTGGTGAAGACGGCGCCGAACGGCGCCCTGGTGCATATCGGCGATATCGCCACGGTGACGCGCTCGGTGATGCCGGCATACACGGTGGTGACGGCGAACACCAAGCCGGCGGTTCTGCTCAACGTGTTTCGCCAGCCGGACAGCAACACGGTCACAGTGGCGGGCGCGGTGCACGCGGAAATCGACCAGATCCGCAAGACGCTTCCCAAGAGCATCGAGCTGCGGCCGTTTTACGATCAATCGGAGCTGGTGACGGATTCGATCAATAGCGTCCGCGACGCGATCCTGATCGGCTTGATTCTGGCTTCGCTCATCATGGTGCTGTTTCTCCGCGACTGGGGAACGTCGCTGGTAGCCGGCCTGGTGATTCCCGCCACGATCGCGCTGACCTTCCTGGCGATGAAGGCGCTCAACCAGACATTCAACCTGATGACGCTGGGCGGGCTGGCGGCGGCGGTGGGCCTGGTGATCGACGACGCCATCGTGGTGGTGGAAAATATCGTGCTGCACCGCGACTCCGGGCAGACGCGGGCGGAGGCGATCCGCAGCGCGATCCGCGAGATTCGGGTGCCGCTGGTGGGCTCGACACTGACGCCGATTGTGGTGTTTGTGCCGCTGATCTCGATGATTGGGGTGTACGGCGTATTCTTCCGGGCCCTGGCGATTACGGTGGGAATGGCGCTGCTGACGTCGCTGGCGCTGGCGCTGACGTGGACGCCGACTCTGAGCCATTACCTGATTCGCAAGCAACACCGTGGGGAAGTCGCGGAGCACGGCGTTCCCGGCTGGCTCTTCCGGCCGTATGCGGCCGTGCTGCGTTTCGCGCTCGAGCATCGCGTGGTGCTGGGGCTGTTCGCGGTGCTGCTGATCGGCGCGTCGTACTTCTGCTACAACCAACTGGGCAACGACCTGCTGCCCGCCATGGACGAAGGCGGTTTCATTGTGGACTACGTGATGCCGGCCGGCTCGTCGCTCGACGACACCAACCGCGTGATTACCCGCGTGGAGCGGATTTTGCGCGCCACGCCGGAAGTGGAAAGCACGTCGCGCCGGACGGGCTTGCAATTGGGGGTCTTCGCGGTGACCGAACCGAATACCGGCGACATCCTCGTGAAGTTGAAGCGCGATCGAAAACGCAGCGCCGACGAGGTGGTGGCCGAGGTGCGCGCCAAGATCAAGAAAGCGGAGCCGGTGCTCGATCTGGAATTCCCGGCCCTGCTGCAGGATATGGTGAGCGATCTGCAAGGCGCACCCGAGCCTTGCGTGATCAAACTCTTTTCGCAGGACCCGAAGGTGCTGCTCGAGTGGGCGCCGAAGGTGGGGGATGCGATCAAGAAGCTCCCGGGTGTAGTGGATGTGGCAAACGGGATTGAGAATACGATCAGCGGCCCGGCGCGCGTGTTCACGATCGACCCGGGCGTTACGGCGCGCGCCGGATTCACTCCCCAGGAAGTGGAACTGAATACGAGCGCCATCCTGCAAGGCGAGCCCGCGCCGGCGCCGGTGGTGATCAACGCCCGGTCGTATACCATTCGCGTGCGGTTTCCCCCATCGACGAGCGCGACGCTCGACTCGATCCGCAACACACCGCTGGTGAGCGGCACCGGCAAGACCGCGACGCTGGGCGCGCTGTCGAGCGTGAGCGAGATCCCGGGCGAAACCGAAATCCGGGACGAAAACCTGCAGCGCAACGTGCAGGTGACCGCCAGTTTCGAAGGCCTGAGCCTGGGCGAAGGCATGAGGAAGGTGCAGCAGGCGGTGGCCGACCTGAATCTGCCGCCTTCGATTCGCGTGGCGTACGGAGGCAAGTTCGAGCAGCAGCAGAGATCGTACCGCGATATGTTTTTCGCCCTCGTTCTGGCGGTGCTGCTTGTGTTCATCGTGCTGCTGTTCGAATTCGGAGATTTCTCGGCCCCCATCGCCGTGATCTGTTCGGCGCTGCTCTCGACCTCGGGTGTTTTCGTAGCGCTTCTGATCACCGGCACTACGTTCAACTTGTCTTCCTTTATGGGGCTGATCATGGTGATCGGTATCGTAGCCAAGAACGGCATCCTGCTATTGGACGCCGACCAGAAATACCGCGGCTCGGGTATTCCGCCTGAAGAAAGCATGCTGCAGGCCGGGGAGCGCCGGTTGCGGCCGATCATGATGACGGCGCTGGCGACGGTGGCAGGCATGATCCCGCTGTCGCTTGGCTTGGGTGCGGGGTCGCAAATGCTGCAACCGCTGGCGATTGCCGTGATCGGCGGCATTCTCGCGTCCATGATTCTCTCGTTGGTGGTAACTCCGGCCGTCCACTACTACATTGGCGGGCGGGAATGAGATTAGGAACGCCGGCGGCCTTGCCGCCCGGTGGAAGGAGAATACGAATGAAGAAACTCATGACGATCGCCCTCGTCGCCGGTGTTGCGTTTGCGGCCGAGGGATACAAAGTGCTCAACAAGATCAAAATCGGCGGGGTGGGCGGCTGGGACTACGTCACGGTCGACAGCAGCGCGCACCGGCTGTACGCGACGCACGCCACGTTCGTCGAGGTGGTGGATCTCGATTCCGGCAAGCCCGTAGGCCAGATCGCGCAGTTGCACAACGTGCACGGCGTGGCGCTGGCGCCGGATCTGGGCAAGGGATTCATCAGCAACGGCGGATCGGGCAGCGTCACGGTTTTCGATTTGAAGACTCTCGCCAAGGCGGGAGAGCCGGCCGCGGGAATGAATCCAGACTCGATCTGCTACGAGCCAAAGACGCAGCGCGTGTTCGCCTTCAACGGGCGCTCCAACGATTCGACGGTGATCAACGCCAAGACCGGCGAACCGATCACCACGTTCCCCGTGGGCGGCAAGCCCGAGTTCTGCGTGGCCGACGGCGCAGGGAAGCTGTACGTCAATCTCGAGGACAAGAGTTCGATTATCGAGATCGACGCCGCCAAGCCCGCGGTGTTACGCACAGCCTCTCTTGCGCCGTGCGAATCGCCATCGGGCCTCGCCCTGGACAGCAAAGAGGGCGTGCTGTTCTCCGTCTGCGACAACAAGATGATGGCGGTGACGGACATCAAGAGCCTGAAAGTGGTGGCGACGCCGGCGATCGGCAGCGGGCCGGACGCGGCGGCGTATGACGCGGGCGCGGGGCTGGCGTTCAGCTCCAACGGCGACGGCACGCTAACGATTGTGAAGAATGCCGGCGGCAAGTGGGACGCCGTGGACACGGTTACGACCGAGCGCGGCGCGCGGACAATGACGGTGGACCCGAGGACTCATCGCGTGTACTTGCTGGCCGCTGAATACGGGCCGCCGCAGGCCGGAGACAAGAAGGGACGGCCGTCGGTGCTGCCGGACAGCTTCCACGTGCTGGTGGTGGGGAAGTAGATTAATTCGCCACGCGCCAGGGCGACTCGTTCTTCCATTGCTTCAGCGCGTCGGTGGCCCACGCGGCGTTCTTATCCGAGTGGCAGGAGTTGCACGAATTCGGCATCTTCAGCCGCTCGGCGTCGCCCGGCGCGATGAATTTGAAAGTGTGGCTGCGCACATTGACGTCGGCGATCGTCTGTTCGATTTTGGGCATGTGGCAGCCGACGCACTCGTTGCCGGATGAGCCGACTTTGTGGTGAGTGTGCGCTTCGATGCTGGCGGCGCGCGGGCCGTTGGGCGACGACGGGCCGTGGCACTGCAGGCATAAGACGTTCGCCGGCTTCAGCAGGTCTGCGTTGTTTCCGGTGCCGTGCACATCATGGCAGCTGAAACACGTGACGCCGTGGATGTACATTTCGCTCTGCACGAAATCGTTGCCCTGCATGCGGTTCTTGTGCGCCGTGCCGTCCGGGAAGTGGGTGAAGGAAAGCTCGCCGAGCTTGTGATCTTCCAGCTGCCAGGAGTCGGTTAGATTTTTGCCGACGACGAATCCCACCGGCCAGTCGTAATATTTGCCCTCGACCGGATTCTGCAGCGGACGTCCCTGCGAATGACACTGGATGCAGACATCGGTGGCGTGCACGTAATCGAGGCGCGCGGGGTTGACAATGTTCTCTCGCAAGGGCTTATTCGCGTGCGCGCTACCCGGACCGTGGCACTTCTCACAGCCGACATTCCACTCTGTCACCTGTTTGGTCTGGATGTTGTAATTGACCGAATGGCAGCCGTCGCAGGTGGGCCCGGTCGGCCGCTTCATGTTGTCGGCGGGGTAGTATTGCACCCACCAGTCCGTGCCCGGCTGCACCATGTAAGCCCGCCAGATTTTGTGCGTCACATCCCACTGCGCACCCAAGGGAAAATAGTCATCGCCAACCTTGGTGAAATAACGCTGCTTCCATTTGCTGCCATAGACCAGCGCGATCTCGTTTTTGGTAAACTTCACCAGTGGATCGGGCTTCGTGAAGTCGGGAATGATCGCTTCGGGATGCTGCGCGGGGTCCACGACGATGTTTGCCATACGCGTCTTCGACCAGCGGTCGAAGATCTGCGCGTGGCAGCTCTTGCAGGCGGAGGACCCGACAAATTGCGCGGTCTGCGCAGGCGCCGTCACCGCAATGAGAAGAAGCGATAGTCCATAAGCCCTCATGGGCACGAGTATACTAGACGCGCCCCCTGTGATGGAGGAATTGCCATGCGACGAACGTTAATCTTTCTGTTGGCGGGAGCGGCCGCGCTGGTCGGCGCGCAATCGCGCACGCTCGATATTTACTGGATCGACGTGGAGGGCGGCGGATCGACCTTGATCGTGTCTCCCGCCGGGCAATCGCTGCTGGTGGACACGGGCAATCCCGGCCCGGACGATCGCGACGCCAAGCGCGTTTTCGCCCTCACGCAGATGGCCGACCTCAAGAAGATCGACATGTTGCTGACCACTCACTTCCACGGCGATCACGTGGGCGGCACGCCGGCGCTTTCCAAGATGATCCCGATCGAGCGCTACTACGACCACGGCGATTCCATCGAGACCACACCGAGCGCGGTACAGCTTTTCACTGCGTACAAGTCGGTGGCGGAGGGCAAGCGCACCGCGGTCAAACCAGGTGACCGGCTCCCGCTGGCGGGCGTCACAGTCGAAGTGATTTCGTCCAACGGCGCGTTACTCGATAAGCCGCTCAAAGGCGGCGGCCCCAATTCGTTCTGCGCCGACGCCAAGCACCACGATCCCGATAAAACGGAGAACCAGCGCAGCGCGGGCATCCTGCTGACATATGGGAAATTCAAGTTCTTCGATGTCGGCGACCTGACGTGGGACAAAGAAACCGAGATGGGCTGCCCGGTGAACCGGATTGGCACGGTGACGCTGCTGCAGGCCACGCATCACGGTTTCGTGAATGACTTTTCCGGCTTTCCTCCGCTCTACTGGGGGCTGAAGCCGCAGGTGGTAATCGTCAATGATGGTCCGCGCAAAGGGCTGCAGGTTTCGGCGTGGGACACGATTCAGAAGATCCAGGGGCTACAGGGCGTGTGGCAATCGCATCTCGCGCTCGCCACCGATAAGGATCACAACACCGATGAGAAGCGGATCGCCAACCTGGAGCCGACCGATCAGTGCAAGGGGAATTGGATTAAGGCGTCGATTGCGAAGGATGGGAAGTTTACCGTGACGAACGGGCGGAACGGGTACACGGAAACGTATACGACGCGATAAGGCAAAAGGTTAAGAGTGAATCGGTACGTCTCGCCAGCGGCTCGGCATTTATAAAAACGCGGCGCAGGCGCCCAGCTGCTTACTTTTGACTTTTCGCTTTTGACTCTTCTTCTTCCAACACGGGGCGCAGATACAGGCCGGTGTACGACGCGGGGGTCGCCGCAATCTTTTCCGGCGTTCCTGCGGCCACCACGCTTCCCCCACGGTATCCTCCTTCGGGGCCCAGGTCGATCACCCAGTCGGCGGCGCGAATCACGTCCAGGTTGTGCTCGATAATGATGAGGCTGCCGCCGTTCTCGATGAGGCGCTGAAACGCGCTCAGCAGCTTGGCAATGTCGTCGAAGTGCAGACCCGTGGTGGGCTCGTCGAAGATGAAGAGCGTGCGCTCGCAGCTCGCTAGGGCGAGATGCGCGGCCAGCTTCACGCGCTGCGCTTCACCGCCGGAAAGCGTCGTGGCCGACTGGCCCAGCCGGAGATAGCCGAGGCCGACATCGTCCAGCACCTTCAGCCGGTGCACCAGCCGGGGCGTGGCGTGGAAGAACTCCATCGCTTCGCGGACGGTCAATTGCAGCACTTCGTGAATATTGAGGCCGTTGTAGCGGATTTCGAGAATGCCGCTTTTGAAGCGGGTGCCTTTGCACTCGTCGCAGATCAGCTCGACGTCGGCGAGGAACTGCATCTCGACAGTGACCGTGCCGTCGCCCTGGCACACCTCGCAGCGGCCGCCGGGGATGTTGAAGGAGAAGTGGCCGGCGGTGTAGCCGCGCTTCTCGGAGTCGCGCGTGGAGGCGTAAAGGCCGCGAATGATGTCGAAGGCCTTGATGTACGTCACCGGGTTGGAACGGGGCGTCCGGCCGATCGGCGACTGATCGATCATCACAGTGTTCGCGATCCGCTCGGCTCCCTCCACGCGCCGGCAGGAGACCTGCGGAGCGGCTTCCAAGGCTTCCGCGGCTTCATCGAACCCCGGCTCGTGATCGGACTCCCGGGATTTGTGGAGGGCTTCGAGAGACCGGTAGATCACGTCGTGTACGAGCGTGGACTTACCGGAGCCGGAGACCCCCGTGATCGCCACCATCATGCCCAGCGGAATCTCGACGTCGATGTTCTTCAGGTTGTGGACGCGCGCTCCAAAGAAACGCAGCATGTGCTTGGCCTGCACCGCTCGCCGCGCGCGCAGCTTGGAGACGCGCGTTTCGCCGCGCAGATAGCGCGCGGTGAGGGAGCTATTGCCATTCGCGAGCAGCTTTGATAACGAACCCTCGAACACAATGCGCCCGCCGTGTTCGCCCGCGCCGGGGCCGAGATCGACGATATGGTCGGCCGCGCGCATAACATCGGCGTCGTGTTCGACCACCACGATCGTGTTGCCCAAGCCGCGCAATTCTTCAAGAATCCGAACCAGGCGGCCCGTGTCGCGCGTGTGCAGGCCGATCGATGGCTCATCGAGAACGTAACAGGCGCCCACCAGGCGCGACCCCAGGCACGTGGCGAGTTGGATGCGCTGCGCTTCGCCGCCGGAAAGCGTGGCGGACAGACGGTCGAGCGTCAGGTAGTCGAGGCCGACATCGTTGAGAAATTTCAACCGCTGCCGGATCTCGAGCAGGATCTTGTCGGCGATGGCGGTTTCTTCGGGCGCGAGCGCGAGGCTATCGAAGAACTCCTGGGATTCGGCGATGTTCAGCTTCACCACTTCGGCGAGATTCTTGCCGCCCACTTTGACGTACAAAGCTTCCTTGCGCAAACGGGCGCCTTTGCACTCCGGACAGAGCGCATAACCGCGGTACCGGCTCAGGAACACGCGCACGTGCAGCTTGTATTTCTTGGTTTCGAGATGATCGAAGAAGCGGCGGATGAAATCATAGACCTGCTCACGCTCGCCGTCGTTGAGATCGCAGACCGGCGCGCGGAAGCGCACTTTCTTCTGCGCCGACTTGCGGAAATTGGCGAGCCAGGAGCGGTATTTCGGCTTGTTCCAGGGGTCGACCGCGCCGTCATCGAGAGAGAGGCCCGGATCGGGAATGACGCGGTTCATGTCGAAGTCGATCGTGTTTCCGAACCCCTGGCAGCGCGGACAGGCGCCGAACGGCGAGTTGAAGCTGAAAAGAATCGGCTCCGGCTGGCTGAACTCCAGACCGCACGTCTTGCATTGAAACTTCTCGTTGAAGCGCAGCCCCTCGCCGCCGCCGGCCGGCTCGAAGATCACTTCGCCGGCTTCGCGATAGCAGATTTCAATCGTGTCGACAAGACGGGTGTGGAGACCGGGGCCGATCGCGAGACGGTCGACCAGGACAAACACCGGCTTCGAGAAATCGATATCGAGGAGCGATTCGGGTGTGGAGAACTCAAAGGTGCGTCCGGCCTGGAAAAGACGATTGAAGCCTTTCTTGCGGAGGTCGAAGAGATGATCGCGCAAGGACTGCGCCGTTTGCGCCGGCGCACCGGGCGCGGTCCCCACCGGGAACAGCGCGTACCAGCGGGAACCTTCCGGCAGAGCTATCAGGCGCGCGGCAATTTCGTCCACCGTGTCTTTGCGAACGCGCGTGCCGCAATTCGGGCAAAAGGTCTGGCCGACCCGCGCAAACAGCAGCCGCAGAAAGTCGTAACACTCGGTCGAGGTCGCTACGGTCGAGCGCGGATTGCGGCTGGTGTTCTTCTGCCGGATCGCCACGGCGGGCGCGATGCCGTCAATCTCTTCGACCTCCGGCTTTTCCATCCGCTCCAAGAACTGGCGCGCATACGCAGAAAGCGATTCGACGTACCGCCGCTGCCCCTCGGCATAGATCGTGTCGAAAGCGAGCGAGGATTTCCCCGATCCCGAGACGCCCGTAATCACGGTCAGCTCGTTGTGGGGAATGGACAGCGAAATGTCCTTGAGGTTATGGACTCGCGCACCGCGAATCCGAATCGCATCTTGCACAGGAATTGTTGGAATTTTCAGTATACCGCCGCGGCAGAACGAACCGGAGCGAGCGGGCTACAATAGAGGCATGCAATCCACTGAGACGAAACCGGCCCCGGGGCTTCGTACGCAACTTGCGGGTCTTCGCGACGTGCGGCGCGGTTTTGTCGCGGAATGGGCGGTTACTCTGATCCTGCTGCTCTTCGGCTGGAGCACACTCTTACAGGCTTATGTTATCCCCAGCGGTTCCATGCAGAATTCGCTTCTGATCGGGGATCATCTGCTGGTCGACCGTCTGGTCTACGCCCCTCCCGGCAGCGTTTCCAGCCATCTGCTGCCATACCGGGATGTGCACCGCGGCGACATCATCGTGTTCACTTCTCCGGTGGAGCCGCTGACTCTGGTCAAACGCGCGATCGGCGTACCGGGCGACCACATTCGCCTCCAAAACAAGCAGCTCGTGTTGAACGGTAAACCCATCGATGAGCCGTATACCCTCCACATCGATCCGCATATGGATCCGTATCGGGATAATTTCCCGGGTGAGCCGCCCTTGGGGCTGAACCCGCGCGCAGCCGAGATGCTGGCGCAGAACGTGGTGAATGGAGAACTGGTTGTGCCCCCCGGATTCGTCTTCGCGATGGGCGACAACCGGGAAAACTCCAACGATAGCCGCTACATCGGGCTGATCCCGCGCGAGAACATCATCGGAACGCCCGTGGTGATTTATTGGTCGTTTGACGCGCCGACCGAAGACCTGAGCAATCCCAATATCGGCGTCGATCACATCTTCGACGTGGTCACTCACTTCTTTACCAAGACCCGCTGGGGACGGACGTTCCATTTCATCCGCGGCTACCCGCTGCATTCGTAAATCCCCGCCAGTTCGAAAATTCCTTCCGTTCGATCGCGCCCTGGGTTACAATTCTGTTAAAAATCAGGGAAAGGGGTCTTATGACACCGCTAGGAAAGCTGGCAGGAAAATTCCTTTTTGGTATGCTTTTGTTCGGCTTGGCGGGAATTCTCGCCGCACAGGATATTTCCGGTACGATCGATGGCACGATTCTGGATCCGACGGGCGCGCCGGTTCCGAATGCGAAGGTGACGGTAACCAATACCGATCGCAACCAGGTGGTCCGCACGATCACGACGGACCCGACCGGCACCTATACGGCGCCGTTCATTCCGATTGGCCGTTACAACGTCAAGGTGGAAGCCAGCGGCTTCCGCACCGTGAACCGCGCTGATATCGTTCTGAACGTGCACGACGATTTGAAGATCAATATCGCGCTCGAGGTGGGGCAAGTCACAGAGACCGTGGAAGTTCGGGAGACGACCACGCCGGTGGAGCTGGGAACGACGGCCAGTTCGACGACGATCACGGGAACGCAGGTGCGCGAACTCTCTCTCGCTACGCGCAACTACGAACAATTGGTGGCGTTGATGCCCGGCGTAACGTCGGTTTCGCGAGACGAGTTATTCATCGGTGTTTCGGCCCCGGCGAACACCGCCGCGACTCTGCCATTCTCGATGAACGGAAACCGCAACTCTGCGAATAACTGGACGGTCGACGGCGCCGACAACGTCGACCGCGGCAGCAATCTCACGCTGCTGACATTTCCGAGCATCGACGCCATCGAGGAATTTAAAGTAGAACGTAGTTTGTACACTGCGGACGCGGGGCGCGCGGGCGGCGGACAGATTTCGGTGGCCACTCGCAGTGGGACGACCCAGTTCCACGGTACCGCGTACGAGTTTAATCGCAATGACGCCTACGCCGCCAACAACTGGATTAACAACGCAAACAAAGTGAACGTGGTCAATGGCGTCGCCAAGGTGCCGCCACTGCGCTGGAATGACTTCGGCTATACCATCGGCGGTCCCGTATATATTCCGAATCACTACAACAAAGACAAGAACAAGACGTTCTTCTTCTTCTCCGAGGAATTCCGGCGCATCATCACGTACAACACTTTCCAGCCAACCCTGCCGACCACTGGCATGCTGCAGGGGAATTTCCCGGTGCCGGTCTGCGTCAGCTACACGACTTCCTGCCAGCAGACGGCAACCCAGATCGCGCCGGCTCAGTTCAACGCGAACTCGGCAGCCTACATCAAGGACATCTACAGTAAGCTGGGCGTTCCCGCAGGCAGCATCACCGGTGGCTTCTATCCGGAGCGCAACGTGTACAACAGCCGGCAGGAACTGGCGCGGATCGACCACGCCTTCACAGACCGGTTCTCGATATGGGGGCGTTTTCTGAACGACAGCATTCCGACCGTTGAACCGGGCGGGCTTTTCCAAAACTCTTCGATTCCGAATGGCGCCACCACCGACACCAACGCGCCCGGGCGGAGTATCGTGGTCCATGCGTTGAACACTATCCGGCCAACGGTGCTGAATGAATACGGCTTCAACTTCTCGCGCGGCGCGATCCTTTCCACGCCGCAGGGGCTGACCAATAAGTCGAATAACCCGGACATCAATCCGGTGTTGCCGTTCGCCAATATGCAAGGGGTGGTCCCGACGCTGGCTTTCACGGGAGGAACAAGCGTTCTAGGCTACGGTCCATACACGGAATACAACCGGAACTATGCCTTTTTCGACAACCTGACCTGGATTCGTGGCCGGCACACGCTGAAGTTCGGTTTCACGTCCAACCGGTATCAGAAGACCGAAAACGCCGCCAGCGGCCAGGGGAGCTTTACGTTCTCCAACCTCGGAAATCCAGGCGGCGCCGCCACCAGCTTTTATCAGTCATGGGCCAATTTCCTGCTCGGCAACGTCGCCACATTCACGCAGCCATCCACGGACATTACGCCGAACCTCTGGGCCTGGCAACACGAAGCGTATGCCCAGGACGATTTCAAGCTCACCCCGCACCTGACGTTGTACGCGGGCGTCCGCTGGTCCTTCTTCGGCCAACCGAACGATTCGAATAATCTGCTCACGAACTTCGACCCAACCCGCTACAACCGGGCCAACGCGCCGCAGATCAACCCGGCCAACGGAAACCTCGTCCCGGGCACGGGCACGAATATCCTGTCGAACGGCATCACCGTGGGCGGGAAGGGCTCGCCCTATGGGGACGCGATCAGCAACAGGAGCTACAAAGACTTTGCGCCTCGTGTGGGAATCGCCTGGGATCCGTTCGGCACCGGCATCACCTCGATCCGCGCCGGATACGGCATCTACTATGATTCGCCGCTGTTCGGTGTCTACGAGCAGAACACGTTCGCGAATCCGCCGTATGTGCAAAGCGTGACCTACAGCAACGCGTCGTTTTCCAACGTGAGTGGCGGTACGCTGGGCGTAAGCGCCGCGCCTCTCGGCCTGCACGCAACCCCCGTTCCGTTCCGTACTCCCTACGTCCAGCAGTGGAGCCTCGACATCCAGCGGCAGCTTCCGCACGACGTCGTGCTCGATGTCGGCTATTACGGTTCGAAGGGCACGCACCTGTTCGGCATCGTGGATATCAACGAAGCCTATCCCGGCGCCGCGCTCGCGGCGGGTTTGCACGCACCAAATGGGAATACGATCTTCACGACCGCCGATGACCCGAACATCAATGCGGCGCGTCCGTACCTGGGCTGGAATTACATCAATGCCCTCGAATCGGCTTTTGATTCGAACTACCATTCCCTGCAAACGAGCGTCTCGAAGCAGTTTCGCAGCGCGGGACAGATCAGCGGGGCTTACACGTACTCGAAGAACCTGACCGATAATGCGTCAGACCGTTCGAACGCTCCGCAAAACAGCTACAACTGGCATGAAGGGGAATACGGGCCAGCCACGCTCGACCGAACCCACGTTTTCACGTTCAACTACGTTTACACACTCCCCATTTTCCGGAATGGGCGCGGGGCGGCGGCCTATCTGCTGAAGGGCTGGGAAGTCTCGGGAATCACCAGTTACTACACGGGCTCACCCTTCTCAGTAGTGACATCGAGTGTAGATCCGGCAGGACTTGGGATTCTCGGGTCCAGCAGCGCGAGTTCGCGTCCCGACATGATCTGTAACCCGAATGCCGGCGCGCCCCACACGGTAGCCCAGTGGTTCAACACCGCCTGCTTTGCGCCGGTTCCGCAAGGCACGGTGCGTCCGGGCAACGCAGGCCGCGGCGTAGTTCGCGGTCCCGGCTTTGGCAACTGGGATGTCAGTCTCAAGAAGAGCTTTGCGATCGGTGAGAGGGTGAATCTGCAACTTCGGGGAGAGTCGTTCAACTTCCTGAATCATCCCAATCCCGACGCATTCACGCCTGCCACGCCAAACAACACCAATGCCCTGTTCGGCCAGATCACCGCATTCCGGGCTCCGCGCCGGATCCAGATCGGGGCGAAGCTAACCTTCTAACAAAAAAAGCCGCGGTTCCGTGTGGGGCACGGAGCCGCGGCTGGCCTTCAACGGAGAACCCAGCTAGCAGAGCGCAGCCATCAGGGCGCCGCGCGCGGTCGCGTGCAGAGCGTCGGCCGACATCCGGACGTCCGAAAGCCTTACCGGGAAATTGCTGGCGTTCAGCGCCTTTCCGAACTGGTCCAGGAACCCTTTCGGCATGGCCGTCCCACCCGCCAGCACCAGCGGAATCGCTTGATCGAGCTTCGGCATCCGCTGCGCCGCTGCTATGTGGTTGCGCAGCGTTTCCACCAGGTGCGTGATCATCTCCTGGTAATACACGGTCAGCGCGTTATGGATGCGGTCGCTGCTGAATCCGTTCAGGTAGAACGACTCCTCCTTTTGCACGCGGAGCCGCGTCGCGATCTCACCGGTGACCTCGGCCGCTTTGCCGTCGATGTAATCGCCGGCCTTGGGCACGCTGAAGCTGATCACCGGCACCGACAGCACCGCCAGGCACACGTTGCACAACCCGCTGCCGCACGAAATGCCGATGCCCGTGTAGTTGCAGTTCCCCAGTTCCCCAAAAACCACGGCAAGCCCTTCCGCAATCGGCGTGGGCTCGTAGCCCAAATCCACCAGGATCTGGCGGACCGTCGCCTCGTGGTACATCAGGCCGCCTTCTCCATCCGGACCGGCCGAGGGTACGCTGAAGAAAACCTTCTGCCCCGCCGTGGAGGTTTTGCCGAGCAGCCGCGTAACGATGAGCCGTAGCACCGACTGGCTGTGCGGCTCCTGCGGGTTCAGCACCCCGTTTCTCATCGGCCGCCGCGTCTCCACGTGAAAGACTTCGGCGAACTTCTGCGCGTCGTTGCCGGCCACCAGGATTTCCGGGCCTTGCACTTCGTGAAAGACTTTTTCGCGCTGCAGAAGGCTCTCGGCCAATTTCGAATACGGTATCGTCAGAAACGCGTTGAGTTCGGTCTCGTACTGATACTTCTTCTCCATATTCCGCGCCACGACGATTCGGCTGGTGCCTACATCCAGGCCGATCGGTTGGGTGTATTCGGTTTCGGGCTTACTCATTTGGTTATGTCCTCCCCAAGAAAAAGAAACATCTATTCGTACGGAAGCAGTTGCTCCCGCCGCAGGTCGTCAGCGAACCGTCTGATCCGAAGAACTACTTCGCGGTCCATCGGCATTTCTTTGCCGCGCATTGCCGACACGACCGCCAGGAACACGATGGTCAGGATCGGGAATACAATCAACATCTCTTACCCCTCTATTGCTGCGACGTCGCTCGTTCTAACACCGCGGCCAGGCTGCTGACGCTCATTCCGTTGCTCTGGGGCACACAGTACTCCGCCGCTTGCGTGAGCCGGTCGCATTCGTGGTTCTTGGATTTCTGCCACGCCCTGAGGCTATCCTGCTCGCGAGCGATCTCATCGAGATTGGCTTGGATCCGCGCCATGTGCGCCTTGGTAGTCTTTTCCAGCTCCGCCTGGATCTTGGAGTTCTCGTCGGCCTTGGTCTGCTCAAAGCCCTTGAGCCGCGCCTTCTGCACCTCTTCGTATTCCGATAGCGCCTTCTGCCGGAGAACCGCGTCCTGCAGGACATCCTCGACCGCTACTCCGGCCGCCTCCAATGCCATCAATAAGGAACAGCGCTTGGCCTCCGTCGACATCGACGAAAGATGCGGGCTCGTCATCATGTCCGCAACCTTCAAAATGTTGTAATTGACCCGCGGCAGCTTGTTGGTGATGCTCTGATAGATCTGCTCGAACGAGCTGTACCGGCCGGGCGCGGCGCCCGGCGCCGGTGCGGGCCCCGCCGCGCTGGGCGGGTGTGCTCCCGGCCCTTCGTGTTGCGGCGTGTGCTCCCTGGTGGGATCCGCTGGTCCATTCCGGACCGCTGGCGCTATCTCTTCTTCCTCGGGAACTGAAAACCATTTCCGTAGCATGTAGACTCCTGGCGCTTCCTCGATCGCAGGACGGCGTGTGACCTCGCGGCGGCTCCTGCCTGCCGCGCAGTTAGCATATTAGGAGTCTGATGCTTTTGAATAATAGACCATCGTTAGTTAGGCTTACGACGCTATGAGAGTACTGGGAAGCTCTGCTGACGCGAGTGCTCACCGAGCCGCAACCGGCGGCCCCTGTTAGGGCGCCGGGCGGCCTTCTTCCGTCTCCTACTTAACTTCGGTTATCCGGAACGCTTACGCCAATCGATACCCTTGTGCCCTTGACCGCCTCCTCGCTAGCATGCAAATTGCATAGCTGCCTCATCCGTTTGAACGGCAGCGCCATGCCTGAACCGTGTCCTTCGCCAAACGCGACAGCTGGCTGAATCGGCCGAAGAGCGAGAGCGGCGCCGGTAACCCTCCGGAGTCGAAGCTTTTCTTGTGCCCGCCAAAACCGGAAACGTCGTCACCGCTGAGCCGGTATTCCCGGCAGAGCGTGAACTGGTATGCGGGTCAGATTCAGGATCCTGTGGCGCGCTTGAAGTTCTTGCAGAAGGCCGCCCCATGTCTGCGGCCGGCTGTGCGCATCCCGTGGCGCATGATGGGATTGGTGGCCGCGCTGGGAGTCACGGCGAGCCTGGCCGCGTTCTTTCTGGTCCAGCACCACAAGCTGGACCAGCCCATGGTAATTCAGGTTCGTCCCGTCCAGAGTGCGAGCGGGTCAAGTGCGCCGGGCGTGGCTGTTCCGCAGACTCCCGCTGAGGTCTGGCAGGTCGAAAAAACCGCCAGTTCTGAGGTCTACAGCAACGGCTTGCGCGTGGACACGCGCTTTGCCGTACCGAACCACCCCCGCTCCTATCTCGCCTTTCCCATGGATCGTCCCGCCCAGACCGAGGGCGTCCAACGCTCCGTGCCGGCCGGTATTGTCTTCCACACCACGGAAAGCCGGCAGGCGCCGTTCGAGCCCGATCAGAACCGCGTCCTCAAAAAGCTGGGCGAATCGCTGCTGGAATATGTCCGCCGCGAGCGCGCCTATCATTTCCTGATCGACCGCTTCGGCCGCGTCTACCGAATCGTCGCCGAGACCGACGCTGCCAACCATTCCGGCAATTCCATCTGGGCCGACGATCAGTGGCTCTATCTCAACCTGAACCAGAGCTTCTTCGGTGTCTCCATTGAAGCCCGGACCGAGCCGGGGCAGGTGGAGGCGGAAATGAGTCCGGCACAGCTTCGCGCCGCCGCCATGCTCACCGAGATGTTGCGGAGCCGCTATCATATCGCTGCCGCCAACTGCGTCACCCACGCGCAGGTTTCCGTGAATCCCGCTAACATGCAGATCGGCCTCCACGTGGACTGGGCCTCCAGCTTTCCTTTCGGACAACTCGGCTTGCCGGACAATTACCAGCGCGCTCTGCCGGCATTGTGGGCGTCCGGCTTCGAATACAACCCCGAGTATCAGCATTGGGGCGGCAGCCGCATCGAAGCGGGAATCCAGCTGGCCGAGGACCGCCTCAACGCCCGCGCCGCCGACGCCGGCATGCCCGTGCACTCGTATCGCAGGCTCCTGCAGAAGCGGTATCGCCGGCAGCTCGAGGCGGTTCGCGAGGCCAACTCGGAAGAGCCCGCCGCGGCCGAATAGTCCGTTTCCGCGAAAGACCCGAAATCCTGGCGGTAGAATAGCACTGTGCCCCCGCTCACGTTCCTCGCGGCGCGCCACTGCGTGCTCACCAACGTCTGCGATGCGCGCCTGGTTCCGCCTGCCGAGAGCGTGGAACTCCGGCACGCGGCCGGCCGCGTGCTCGCCGAGGACATCGCTGCCGACCGCGACACGCCGGCCCTGTCCCGCTCGGTGCGCGATGGCTACGCCGTGCGCGCTGGCGATCTCCCCGGCGAGTTGGAAGTGATCGGCGAGGTTCGTGCCGGCGAGCAGTTTCAGGGAGCCGTAGGCCGCGGCCAGGCCGTCGAAATCATGACCGGCGCTCCCATCCCCGCCGGCGCCGATGCCGTCGTCATGGTCGAACATACCAGCCGCGCCAATGGTCGCGTCCGCATCGACCGCTCCGCCGAGCCCAGCCAGTTCATCAATCCGCGCGGCTGTGAGGCCGCCGCCCGCGAGGTGGTTCTGCACCGCGGCAAGCGTCTCGATTACACCGATTCCGCCATGCTTGCCGCCTTCGGCCACGGCCAGGTTTCCGTGTACCGCAAACCGGCTGTAGCCTTAATCGCAACCGGCGATGAAATCGTCGAAGTTGACCAGAAGCCGCGCGACTTTCAGATTCGCAATTCCAACATCTATTCCCTCGCCGCGCAGGTGCATCGCGCCGGCGGAGTGGCGCGCATCCTTCCCATCGCCCGCGACACCGATGACCACACGCAAACGATGATCGAACAGGGCCTTGCCGCCGACATGCTGCTGCTCTCCGGCGGCGTTTCCGCCGGCAAGTATGACGTCGTCGAGAGAGTCTTGGACAGCCTCGGCGCGCAGTTCTTCTTCGATCGGGTTCTCATCCAACCCGGCCAGCCTCTGGTGTTTGGCCGCGCCCGTGAGAAATTCTTTTTCGGCCTTCCCGGCAACCCGGCCTCCACCATGGTGACGTTCGAAGTCTTCGCGCGCGCCGCCCTCGAGTTGCTTTCGGGCGAGGAGGAAATCGCCCTCCACATGCCCTTCGCGCGCCTCACCCATGAGTTTCGTCACAAACCCGGTCTGACCCGCTTCCTGCCCGCCCGCCTCAGCGCCAACGGCGGCGAGGTGACGCCGCTGCACTGGAGCGGCTCCGGTGATGTCCCCGCGCTCACGCGCGCCAACGCGTTTCTGGTCGCCGATCCGGACCGCGCCGAATACCCGCGAGGCGAACTCATTCAGGTCCTGCTCAAATGAAGAAGCTCTCCCACTACGACTCGGCCGGCAGCCCGAGAATGGTCGACGTCAGCGCCAAGCCCGAGACCAAACGGACCGCCCGCGCTCATGCGTTCGTCAAAATCAATCCTGCTGTGCTCCGCAAGCTCCCGGAGAATCCCAAAGGCGACCCCCTCGAGATCGCTCGCATCGCCGGAATCGCCGCCGCCAAGCGCACCTCCGAGTTGATCCCGCTTTGCCATCCCCTCATGCTTTCGCACGCCGACGTTACCGTCTCCCTCGAGAAAGGAGGCGTGCGCATCGTCTCGAGCGCCGCCACCACCGGACCCACCGGTGTCGAAATGGAAGCACTCACCGCCGCCTCGGTGGCGGCGCTTACTGTTTACGACATGACCAAAGCCCTGGATAAATCCATTGCCATCCAGGACCTCTACCTTCTCGAGAAGACCGGCGGCAAGAGCGGAGACTTCCGCCGCAAAGGTGCCCGATGATTCACGCGGCCGTCCTCACCATCAGCGATTCCGTAACGGCGGGCACGCGCATCGACCGCTCCGGCCCCGCTGTCCGTGAACGCCTGGAACAGCTGGGCTGGAAGGTCTCAATCCTGGAGGTGGTGCCCGACGAAGCCGCCGCCATTTCGACACGGCTCGCCGCCTTGGCCGATCGAGGCCAGATCGCCGCCATCTTTACCACCGGGGGCACTGGCTTGGCTGCCCGCGACGTCACCCCAGAGGCAACCCGCGCCGTGATCGACCGCGAAATTCCCGGCCTGCCGGAACTGATGCGCGCCCGCGGCCGCGAATCCACTCCTTTGGCCGTGCTTTCTCGCGCCGTGGCCGGAACCCGCGGCAAGGTCCTGATTGTCAATCTGCCCGGATCCCCCAAAGGCGCTATCGAGTCGCTGGATGCTATCGTGGAAGTGGTGCCGCACGTGCTGGAGTTACTCCGCGGGCATACCGAACACGCAGCGGCCCGTCAGGAGTAGCATGCCTCGACTGTTCGCGATCGTACTGTTGCCCATCCTCTTCTTCGCACAGAGCCGCGACGACATCCAGGTGCCGCCTCCCTTCCGTGTCAGTACCGACCTGGTGGTGGCTCCGGTTACCGTTTTTGACCGCTCCGGCAGCTACATCAATGGAATTCAGCCCGAAGAGTTTCACCTCTACGACAACGACAAGGAACAGAACATCCACGTCGATATCGCCTACCAGCCGATTTCGATCGTGATCGCTATCCAGGCGAACTCCCACGTCGAATCGATCCTGCCGCAGGTGCAAAAGATCGGAAACCTGATTACCCCCCTGGTGATCGGCGATCAGGGAGAAGCCGCCATCATCGCCTACGATTCGCGCATCCGCAAGCTCCAGGATTTCACCTCCGACCCCGAGAAAATCACCAAAGCCGTCAAAAGCATCACGCCCGGTAGCACCTCCAACCGTCTGATCGATGCCGTGGTCGAAGGCGGCCGCATGCTGGACTCGCGCCCGAAGAACCGCCGCCGCATCATGCTGCTGATCGGCGAGACGCGCGACCTCAGCAGCGAGAGCCGCGCCCGCGAAGCCTTGATTGGCCTGCAGTTGGCCAACATCGTGTTCTACAGCGCGGATATGTCGCGCTTCCTCAGCACGTTGAGCGCTCCCCCGGTGCAGCCGCGCCCCGAGCAGCAGCCCGCCGCCTCGCGTCCCCTTCCCGGTGGCGTCCCGTCGACACCGACCACTGTTGCCCAGACGTACGGACTCGAGGGGGGCCGCGCCGAGTTCCTTCCGCTCATGGTCGAGCTGTTCAAAGATGTGAAAGCCATCTTCAAGGACAACCCCGTCGAGTTATTCACGAAGGGAACCGGCGGTAGCGAGTTCAGCTTTTACCGCCAGAAAGGGCTTGAGGAAGCCGTCCAGCACATCGGCGAAGAGCTGCACAGTCAATATCTGATCAGCTACAACCCCAGCAACAAGGAAGAAGGCGGCTTCCATCACATTACCGTCGGAGTATCCGGCCGCCGCGACGTGGCCAAGGTCCAGACCCGCCTCGGCTATTGGCTGGCCGCAAAGTTCAACTGATCTATTCGTCCCGCAACACCTGCATCGGCTCCACGCGCGACGCCCGCAGCGCCGGAATCAGTGATGCCGCCACTCCCGTGAACAGGACCAGCGCGAGCACGCCCGCGTAGGTCACGGCATCCCACGACGAGATCCCAAACAGCATGCTCGTCAGGGCCCGCGCAAACGCTGCCGCCAGGCCTACTCCGGCGACGCACCCGATCAGGCAGGCCCGGACTCCCTGCGTCAGAAACCGCGTCACGATCTGGCCGCGCAACGCCCCGAGCGCCAGCCGCAGCCCCACCTCGCGCCGCCGCATGCTCACGAAGTACGTCAGCGTTCCGTAGAGCCCTACGCACGCCAGGGACACGGCCGTCACCGCAAAGAAGGAGAGCAGGACCGCCCGCAGCCGGTTCTCGGCGAAGTTGTCGCTTAAATGCTGCGTGAGCGGCGTCACGTCGAAAACCGACCGGCTCGGTTCGATCTCGTGAATCCGCCGCCGCACCGCTTCGGCCATGCTCGTCGGGTTCCCGCGCGTCCGCACCAGGTAGATTGGGTTCGGCGTCGCGGCGCTAATGCACCAATACACGGTCGGCGCCGGCTCGCGATTGAGGCCTTGCTCCCGCGCATCCCCCACGATTCCCAAAATCTCGGAGGGTGGCGCCGAATAGGGACCCGGATTCGCGGGCTGGAGCCGCCTTCCAATCACCGCCGCGCCCGGCAAGTACGTGTCCACGAAACTGCGATTCACCACAAGCGTGTCCATTCTCACCGAGGACCGGCAGGTCTCGCCCGACAACAGCGGCATCCCCATGGCCTCGAAATAACCTGCGGAAACATACCGCGGATCCACCACGATCTTCCGATCGCTCTCGACCGGCTCGCCCGAAACCCGCAATTCCGCTCGGAAAGCGAACGGCGTTCCGGGCATCGCTGCCGAAACCCCGGCCGCCTCCACGCCGGCCACTGCCCGCAGCCCGTCGAGCGTGCGATCGATCCGCTGCGCCAGGCCCTTCATGTCCCCCGTTTCTCCGTAATTCCCGCTGACCCTCAGTGTCAGCACATGCGTGGGCTCAAAGCCCGGCGAAACCCGCGCCAGCGCTTGAAAGCTGCGCAGCAGCAGCCCGGCGCCCACCAGCAGCGTCACCGCCAGCGCCAGTTGCACGCTGACCAGCGCCCATTGCAAAGGGTGCCGGGACGAGACCTGGCTGCGGCTCGCGTGCGCCAGCGAGCCGCGCACGTTCTGGCTGGTCGCGCGCAATGCCGGCAGCAGTCCGCAAATCAAGGTCGCGCCGATCGCGCTGCCCAGCGTATAAAGCAAGATCCGCCAATCCAGCCGCGCTTCGTCGGCGCGCGGCACATTCCGCGCCAGCGCATGCAGCGCCGCCGAGGCCCCGCCCGCCACCGCCAGCGCCACCACGGCGCCCGCCAGCGCCAGCACCATTGCCTCCGTCAGCAACTGCCGGCATACCGCCGCTCGCGAAGCCCCCAGCGAAAAACGAATTGCGATCTCCTGCTCCCGCTTCGCCGTCTGCGCCAGCAGCAGCGCCGCGATATTCGAACAGGCCAGCAGCAGGAGTAGCGACACCGAGCCGAACAGCACCCACAACGAACTCCGCACCCCGCCCACCTTCACGTCCTTCAACGGCGTGATCTTCACGCCCAGGTTCGCGTCCGGCCGCGGGAATTGATTCCCCAGTTGCGCCTGCACCGTCGCCAGATCCGCGCGCGCCTGGTCCACGCCCACTCCCGGTTTCAGGCGCCCCACGCACGTGTACCACGTGATTTGCCGGTTCGCCGCCGCAAACGGAAAATTGACCGGCACCGGAGACCACAGGTCCACGTCGCGCTCCGGAAACAGGAACGACGGCGGCATCACGCCGACAATCGTATACGGGAATCCCTCCAGCCGGAGTTTCTTGCCGACCGCGTGGGGATCGGCGCCGAACCGCCGCCGCCAGAACCGGTCGCTCACCACCACCGCGTTCGGTCCTCGGAACTGCTGCTCTTCCGGAGCGAATTCCCGTCCCTGCGCCGGCCCGATACCCCAGACCTGGAAGAACCGCGGAGCCACCGAAGCCTTGGTCACCTTTTCCGGCAGCGGTCCCGAGGTCTCCGAGACATCTTCGGTGTAGTAGCCGGTAATCGCTTGGAACGTGGAGTTCAACCGGTTCCAATCCTCCAGCCGCACCGGCGCCACGGGCGTCTGCGGATTCTTCCCTTTCCGGTTAAACTGGCCCAGGTCCATGAGCTCGTCGCCGTTCGGAAACGGCAGCGGCCGCAGCAGAATGGCGTCGATCGCCGAAAACACCGCCGTATTGGCCCCGATCCCCAACGCCAGCGTCGCGATGATGGTGGCCGAAACCGATGGCGTCTTGCCGATGAGCCGAAGGGCCGTGCGCAGGTACATCATGGACGTTTGACGCCGGGACCTGCCTCTTGTCGCGAATTTCTCGCTCGTGTCTGCCCTAAAGCAGCTTTAGACTCTCGACCTTGATCGTGTCGCCCTTCACTTCGCCGGTGACCGTCACTTCCAGGTCATCCAGCTTCTTCGAGGCCTTAATGGCCTCCAGGGCTTTCCGGCTCCCGGCCGCGTCGAACTTCAGGAATTTGTTGTCCCAGGTAAAGATCCCGTACCCGCTCTTCTGGCAGGACGCCATCAGCGCGCATTCCCGGGTATGCGCCTCCGCGACAATCATCCCGCCTTCAATCCCAGTGGACAGCACGCGCACCTCGGCCTTGCCGGAGCACATCTGGTCCATCAGGACTCCCTTCACCTCTTCGGCCGTAGCAACCGCGGCCATGCCCGCCGCGATCCCGGCTATCATCAGACTCCTCCTCAGAGTCATCGTCGTCCTCTTCCTCCCTTCTTGCTCTATTTTAGTCTGGCCGCCCGCCCGCGGCGTCCGCCTACCCCATCAGCGTCTGCACGTGCGCCAGCGCCGCCGATGCCAGCCCGCTCAGCGCATATCCTCCTTCCAACACCGACACGATCCGTCCTCCCGCGTGCTCGTCCGCCATCTTCATCACCGCGCGGGTCAAGTCGATGAAATCCTGGTCGGTTAGTGTAAAGCTCCCCAGCAGGTCTCCTACGCGCGAATCGAACCCCGCCGAGATCATTACCAGGTCCGGCCGAAACCGTTGCGCCGCCGGCGCCAGCGAATCCACTACCGCTCCCAGAATCTCCTTCCGCCCCGATCCCGCCGGAAACGGAAAATTCATCTTCGTGCCCTTGGCCGTTCCTGCCCCCGTCTCGTCCGCCCGCCCCGTCCCGGGATACAGCGGCCACTGATGCGTGCTGCAGTAGAACACCGTCGGATCGCTATAAAAGATCTCCTGCGTGCCGTTGCCGTGGTGCACATCCCAATCCAGAATCAGCACGCGCTCCAACCCGTGTTTGCGCTGCGCATACCGCGCCCCGATTGCGACATTGTTCAATAGGCAAAAGCCCATCCCGCGATTCGGCGTCGCATGGTGCCCCGGCGGCCGCGTTGCGCAGAACGCATTCCGCGCCTTGCCCGTCACCACGGCATCTACCGCGTTCAGCACCCCACCCGCCGCCTTACCGGCCACGTCCCACGAATTCCTCGTGATGTCCGTGTCGCCCGTGGTCAGCGACCCATAGCCGGCCTCCACGTCATGCTGCGCCGTCCGCAGGTATTCCCGCGTATGACACAACTGCATCTCTTCTGGTGTCGCCACGCGCGGCCCGATTCGCGTCATCCGCTCGACCAGCCCGGCCTTCTGCAATGCCTGGAATACAACGTCAAAGCGCTCGGGACGCTCGGGATGGTCGCGGCCTGCCAGGTGCTCGCGGTAGATCGGATCGGCGAGAAGAGCGGTTTTCAGTTCCACGTTGGAACCATTTTATACACCCCGCCTGTTCCCCCAAAGCTCCACGTGCAGCCGCGGCGTGAACCGGAAACCCTCCGCCTTCGCGATCTCCGCCAGCCACGCGCCGCGCTCGCGCAGCAAGTCGCGATCCGTGCCCTCCGGCATCAGCACCACGCGCTGCGGATCGGCCCGCAGGGACGACGCCAGTTCCCGCACTTCCTCCAAATCGGCCGTCTTCTCGATCACGAACTTGAGCTGATAGTCGTACCGCGCCATCAGGTCCCGAAGCACCTCGCGGTTGATCCGCAGCCGTTCATGTTGCGCCGCCCAGCGCTGCGCCACCTGTGGATCGCCTCCAGACCACGAACTCCGCCCCGGCAACGGCGTCGAGTTCGCCAGCTTGGGACTGATGCTCATCAGGTCGCACGCCACCGGCTCGAACACCGTGCCCGCTGTCTCGATCGTAATGTGCAACCCCGCCCGCTTCAGTCTTTCCGTCAGCGGGATGATCTCCGGCGCGATCATCGGCTCCCCGCCCGTCACCACCACGTGCCGCGCCGGATGCGCCTTCACTTCATCCAGGATCCGGTCTAGCGGCATCTCCGCGCCTTCCGGCTGCCAAGACGTGTAAGGCGTATCGCACCACGCGCACCGCAGGTTGCAGCCGCTCGTCCGGATGAAGACCGACGGCACGCCGAGCAGCGCTCCTTCTCCCTGCAGTGAGTAAAACAGCTCAGCGATCTTCAATCCCGGCCTCCTGAAAGCCCTTGCGCCGCAACAGACACGAGTCGCATTGGCCACAAGGCTTGCCGTCCGGGCCCGGATCGTAACAGCTGTGCGTGAAGCCGAACGGTACCCCCAACTCGGCCCCCAGCCGCACGATCTCCGCCTTCGTGAGCCGGATCAGCGGCGTGTGGATGCGCACCTGCGTGCGCCCTTCCACCCCCGCCTTGGTCGCCAGATTCGCCATTCGCTCGTAGGCTTCGATGAATTCCGGCCGGCAATCGGGATATCCGGAATAATCCAGCGCATTCACTCCGATGAAGATGTCCGAGCTTTCCAGCACCTCGGCCCACGCCAGCGCGAACGACAGGAAAATCGTGTTCCGCGCCGGCACGTACGTAATCGGAATCCCATGGCTCATCGCCCCCAGCGATCGCGCCTTCGGCACCGCCAGGTCCGCCGTCAACGCCGATCCCCCGAACGCGTCCAGCCCGATCTGCGCCACCACGTGCCGTTCGGCCCCCAGACATTCTGCCACGCGCCGCGCCGCCTCCAGCTCCACCCGGTGCCGCTGCCCGTAGTCGAACGAGAGCGCGTAGCAGGCGTAGCCTTCGCGCCGCGCCAGCGCCAGGCACGTCGCCGAATCGAGCCCTCCGCTCAGCAGGCAAACCGCTTTCTTCACCAATTATCATGGTAGCTTCTGTGCGTCTGCGGTTTCTCACTTCAACTCCGCTCGATGTCGCCCGCGGCAGCGGCACCTACGTCGGAATCAGCGCGCTGGCCCGTGCCCTCCAGGCTCTCGGTCACCACGTCGAGTTCCGCACCCCGCGTATTCACCTCCCCATTTACACTGCCGAGCGCCTTCTGTTTAATCGCCTTCTCCGTCCCGAGCCCGGCTTCGACCTCACCATCGGCTTCGATATGGACGGCTATCGCTGCGCCGACATCGCCGCCCTGAAAGGCGTCATCGCCGACGAGGTGCGCTTCGAATCCGGCCTCACCCGCTTCACTATGGGAATCCAGGCGCGCCGCGAACGCTTGCATGTCCGCCGCGCCCGCAGGGTTCTAGTCACCAGCCGCTACTCCGCCGAGCGTGCCCGCGCATTCTACCAATTGGACCGCCTCCCCTCAGTGGTTCCCGAATTGATCGATCTCGCCGAATGGCGCCATTGGCTCGCGCGCCATCCTGCCGAGTCCTCCCAATTCACCGTTCTGTTCGTTGGCCGGCTCTACCGCCGCAAGCGCGTGGACGTCCTTTTGCGCGCCGCCGCCCAGGCGCGCCACCGAATTCCCGAGTTGGAAGTGCGCATCGTCGGCAACGGTCCGTGTGCGCCGCCGCTGCGCCGCCTCGCGCACGACTTACATCTCGAGAACACCGTCACGTGGCTCGGTGACGTTTCTCGTTCCGCTCTCGCGGAAGAATACAACCGCGCCACCATGTTCTGTCTTCCCAGCGTGCAAGAAGGGTTCGGCATCGTGCTCCTCGAAGCCATGGCCGCACACCGGCCGATTGTCGCGGCGTGCGTCGCAGCCATCCCCGAAGTCGTGCCGCACGCGGCACTGGTGGAGCCTGAAAATCCCGCGGCGCTCGCGGCCGCGTTCGAATCCCTGTATCGCTGGCCGGAACAGCGCAGCGCCCAAGCCGCCGCAGGAGCCGAATGGGTCCAGCAATTCGATGCCCCGCGCGTCGCCCGCCTCTTTCTGGAAGCCGCCACCGAACCCTGGCCTACTTGTGCATTAGCGTGATCGGGAAAAACGGCAGTGCCGCGACTGTCCTGCTTGCGGCCAACACTGTTCATCTCGAGCCCGCAAAAGCCCCATGCAAACCGGGGCAAGCACAGGGAAACACCGTATCTCGGAGGATCAGACTCGGAGGATCGGACCTTGGCGGCTCGTGATATGCTTTGGCCATACCCGGCAGTGATGGAAGTCCCGAAATTGGCCTATCTGCCTCGGCGTAATGGGGAGGGTTGCAATGACGAAAGCGAACGGAATTGCCGCGATAACCACGAAGTTGTTGTTGACGGCGGCCCTGGCGTTTAGCGCATCCACATTCGCGCTGGCCGACGACGACGGCCATAGCGGAGTGAAAGATAAAGATAAGGTCCTCTATATCTGGGCGCAGGACCAGGCTCACATCGCGCCGGATTTTCTGGCGGTGATCGATTTTGACGAGGACTCTTCTCGATACGGGACGGTGATTAAAACCGTACCGGTCCCGCCTCCCGGCAACATCGGCAACGAACCGCATCACTGCCATCTGAATTCGAGCCGAACCATCCTCGGATGCGGAGGGCTGCTCAGCCTGTTGAAGGGGCAGAACGGGATCTTCTTCTTCGACGTCACCGATGCGACCAACCCGCGGTTCTTGTTCTCCACCAAAGCCGTGCAATCGAGTATCACCGACGACTTCCTGCCCATCGAAAACGGCGGCTTCCTGATCACGCAGATGGGTGCGGCCGACGGTTCGGCGCCTGGACGCGTTGCCGAATTCGACGGCCGGATGCATTTCATCGCCAACCACTTCGGCACCGTGTCGCTGTTCCAGGAGTGGCCTACGACGCCGCCGCTGGACGGGTTCAACCCCCACGGCATTTCCTCGCGTCCGGACCTGAATCTGATGATGACCTCCGACTTCATCCTGCCCACCAGCACGCTGGCTGGCTCGGCCGGACCCGTTCTGCGAGGCTCCGTGCGCATTTGGGATTACCGCGCACGCAAAATCACGAAGTCCATCCAGCTGAACTCGCCCGACCGCGGTCCCGCTCTGGGCACCATGGACGTAAAGATGCTGCCCAAGGACCCCCACGGCTTCGGCTACGTATCGGGAATGTTCGACGGCCACATCTACCTGATCGATCCCATCGCGGGCACAGGCGTGTCGGCGTTCGATTGCGCCACGGTCACCCCTCACGTGGACACGCCGGTAATCGGCGGAATGGGACAGCTCCTGGCCACTCCGCAAAGCGGCGACCGGCTGATCTTCGCCCTGTTCCAGGCCGGGCAGGTGGGGCTCCTGGACACCACCGACCGCGCCAATCTAAAGCAGTTGTCGGTCGTCAGCTTCGGCGCCAACACCGGGCCGCACAACATGGTGCTGAGCAGCGACGATAAGCGCCTGGTGGTCTCGGATTACTTCCTCAATGAGGACGCCGCGGGCATTATTCACTTTGAAGGCGACCACAAGATCCACGTGGTCAAGGTCACTCACGATGCCATCTCCGAGGACACGCGGTTCAATCTCGACTTCAACACAGCCTTCTCCACAGGCCCGGCGCGGCCCCACGGGATCGCAATGAAATAGCTGCCAGAGTGTCTGAGACAGGCAATCGTTTCGAGCCGCGGCCGGACGCCACCGGCCGGCGGCGCTGGATGTTCGGCTTGAGCGTAACGGCTCTGGTCTGCATCGCATACCTCGCGGGGTGCGGTTCGCGTCCATCCGCGGTTGAGGCCAAGGGCGCCGGCGGGCCTCGGGTGCTTTACTACGTCGATCCCATGCACCCGGCCTACCGCTCGCAGAAGCCGGGAAAAGCGCCCGATTGTGGGATGGATCTTCAGCCGGTATACGCCGAAGGCGTGATCTCCGAGCCGGCGGCGATGAGCGCCGCCACCCTGCGTCTGACGCCGGATCAGGAACAGGCGGCCCATCTGGAGACCGAGACGGTGCAGGCTGCATCTGCCACACACGGCATGCACACCGTGGGGCGTGTGACGCCCGACGAAGCCCTAACCTATCGCGTCTCGGCCGGCGTGGACGGTTGGGTGCGCCGCGTGTTCTCCGATCGAACCGGCACCCAAGTCAAGCGTGGCGACGCGCTCGCCGCCTTTTACAGCAAAGATATCTCGGCTCCGCAGCAAGCCTATGTCTACGCGCTGGAATCCTACGAACGCTTGAAACAAATGCCGTCACCGGCGGCCGATCCTCTGGCGCTGGCTACTCAGCAACTGGCCACGGCGCGCGACAACCTCCAGTTCGTCGGGATGGGCGACGCCCAGATGGAGGAACTCGGCCGCACCCGCCGTGAGGTCTTCGACGTCAATCTCACCGCGCCCGCGGATGGCCAGATCCTCGAGCGTCATGTGGCGGTAGGCCAGCGGTTCATGAAGGGTGAACTGCTCTACCGCATCGCCAGTCTCGCCCGTGTCTGGATTCTGGCCGACGTCCATCCGGCCGATGCGGCTCTACTAGGCGCCATCGGAAGGGCCCGGATTCGCATGGATGGCCTGCCGCCGATAGAGGCACAGGTCGCGCCCGTTCCTCCGCAATTCGACGAGCAGGGCCGCACCGGAAAGCTGCGGCTCGAAGTGAACAATCCGCGCGGCCGTCTCGTTCCGGGGATGATCGTAGCCGTCCAGCTCGACGCTCCGGCGCGCTCCGCCATCACGGTGCACGCCGATGCCCTGATCGACTCGGGGACCAGCAAGCGGGTCTTCATCGCCCTGGGCGGCGGGCAGTACGAGCTGCGCGAGGTGGAGACCGGCTGGCAGGACGGCGACCGCGTGGAAATCCGCAGCGGACTCAAACCGGGTGAACGCGTGGTTACCGCCGGCGCATTCCTCCTTGATTCCGAAAGCCGCATGAAGAACCCGCGGAGGAACTAGCCCATGCAGAGTGTGGGATGAAGATTGACCGCGCGCGCGCATCCC
>CAYTJD010000147.1:0-73547 GCA_964438005.1 uncultured Solibacteraceae bacterium
AAAGGGTCAAATCCGCTGGCTAGCCAAGGGCGATGTTGTCGGGCAGATCCGGTTCATACACCAGATTTACGGAATTGCAGCATGACGTGCTAGCCACCCGGCTTCCGCTTCGCTCAAGGGTTGGCTATTTGCAACACATCCATAAAACGCTGCACGTCCTACGAAGTCCTCAAGTCTGCTGGTCATTATGGTATTCCCGGATTACCTCGTTCCGGTGAGTATACGATTGATTACCACGCCGTGCCACGGCTTCCCGGTACGGCTTGGGATGTGCTTTTCATTCATCCGTGCACCGCGGAGTTTGGGAGTTTGAGCACAATTTGGGAGTTCTCGTATTGCGCCGCAGCGCCCATCATCTGACGCACCAGGATGCGCCCAGGGTCGTCCGCCATCAGATCCGGCTCACCAACCCTGACAAGCTCGAAGCCGTGCTTCCCAAGTCCGTCTTGCAGGTCCTTGACATCGTCCCTCACGGTCTCTCGATCCGGCTTCTCACCGGCGTTTGAAATACAGTATGGACTTGAGGAAGCAATGATTTCAGGACCCGAGTTTGCCGGCTGTTGGCTGAAGATGCAGCGCGCCAACGAACACCTCGCTGCTCTCAAGAGCGAACTTCTCGCGTGGGTGGCCACTGAACCATTCGCGACGAGCAGGCAGCAGAACGGTGACGGAAGCCGCCATAGTATTCTTGTCCATATCAAAAACGCCCCACCTTTGGACCGCTGGTCTTTGATCGGCGGAGACTGCATTCATGCCCTCCGTTGTGCGCTCGATCATTTTGTTTATGCACTTGCCGTCCACGAAAGCGGTAAGAATCCGCCGCCAAACGAACGGCAACTCCAGTTCCCTATCTCGGACACCAAGGCTCAGTTTCGCGGGCGGCCACTCGATCGCATCAAATCGCTGAGTAGCAAGGCGAAAACTCAAATCGAACTGATCCAACCGTATCACCGGTGTCATGCCCATTTGCCGCCTCTTCTTTCTGTGCTCAGGGATTTGGACGATGCAGATAAGCATCGACTCCTCAGTGTTGTCGTATCCAGAAACACGCTGGACAGATTTCGTTTCAGCGCGATTCCACCTCAACGTCCCATCGTGCCAACCGCTTTTGGGTATTACCGAGGACCCGTGCAGGAAGGTGCAGAAATCGCCTGGTTTACCATTGACCCTCCCGATCCCGCCTTGAAATATGAATGCGAAAACTTTCTTGTGATCGCGATTGGCCATGCCAAAGGCTCATCTGGAGAGACCCTGACGGAAGTCGTTCCTGTTTTGGAATGGCTTACCAACGAAGTAACGGACGTAATCACCCGCATTTCCATGGCTCTTATAAGGTAAGTGTCGCGCTATGGTTCTGCTGGTCGATGCCGGCCGTTCACTGAATCGTGGTTTCAAATTCTGAGTTCCGATCGTCGCACCCGCTCCCCTGCCGGTCCTGGCACCCCGCTCCTCGAATGGACAACAAGTGGAGGATTCGCGCACCGCACGCACCAAATGGCGCTTTAGGCATTGGCGGTGGGGTGGGCACCTACAGCAAAACAACTAGGTCGAGTTTCACCCCACACCGCTGTGCCCAAATTGTGCCCAGCCCCCGCCTTTTTGGCCTTTTTGACCTGTTAGGCCGAACGTAGAATCAGTAAGTTACGGATTCCACGTGCGGCTTGAAAGTTCGAATCCCTCTTCCTCCGCCACGCACACGCTGCCTCTGTAGGAATTCCGATCTGTAGTAGTTGGCCTGTCTCACGTTTCCGGGCGCGCTAACGCTCGCGTTTTCAAAAGGCTAGCGCTGCCTCCGGAGGGCGAGTTGTCCCGGTTGTACCCAGCCATCTCTTCCCGCCATTGCGGTGTCCAGGATTCGGACCTGAACCAAGCCGACGTTTCTCGCCAGGATCTTCGCCGCCGTGCCAGTCGGGACACTAAATACTGAGCCTTGCCGGATGAGTTCGCTAAGGTTCTCGGGACGCCTGCGCCTGCGCAGCCGCAACGCCGTTGCTTCGTCTGCGGCTATGACCACGACGGAACCACGACTGATCAGATAGGAACCATTCTTGACCCCGCCGCTCACGTGCGAATCCCGCAGCGGTGGTCTGGTCGTGCTCGCGGGCGCCCTTTGGTCGATTCGATCCGCGCCCGCAACCTCGCGCTCTGTAGCTGTTGGCGGCGAAGCCGGCGCATCCCTTTGAATCAATACAGTCCCTGCAGGATTGGCGGTTCCCTCGCGGGCTTCCCGATTGGGCGACCAACGGACGACCAGGATGGCCAGGCTCGCCGCGATGACCATAAGAGCCATCGCAGTTCGCAAGCGCCCTCTGGTCCACAGCGGAGCCGCGCTGGGCTCATGTAGCTGTGGCTGGCGTTGCCGCGACAGCCAGCGAAGCCGGAAGAATCGGAAATCGCACTGGTCGCAGCGGTAGGGGAGGAAGAGGACCCCGGAGCACTGTTCTCGGAAATTGCGTCGACGAGAGCGTACGAACCTCTCGGATGATCCGCAATTCGGGCACCGGCCCTGAAATGACCAGTACAACGGCTCCTCCGGGCAGGCTTAATGCTACTCTGACTCAACGAGATCCGCAACCCGTCATATCTGCGATGGAAAAGGTCTCATCAGCTTCGCGGCGCGTGGAAAGTGGGGAGCGGAAAGGGGCTGAGCGCCGCCCGGTCTCCAGAATGCCTTCGCCGGCGGTTGCTCCGCGGCCGGCGCCCAGTGCCTCAGGCCGGTCCGCGATCGCCAACTCGGCGCCGCCGCGTAACCTCCCGCGGCGCCGCTCGATCGGACGAACTCTGGAACCTGTTGAAATGACTTCCCCTGACTCGGTATCATAAAGAACCGCTCTCACATCAACAATCCGGCCTGAGGGCCGGCAGGAGGGAATCCGTCTATGTCTTTTGCCCAGGTGTCCTGGGAGAGGCGCCGTTTCGGCCAGACCATGCGCCAGGATCTATGGTGGGCCGCGCCGCTGCTCGTCTTTCTGGGACTTTCCGCGTTCGTGGTTTACACCACGTGGGCGGCGTTTCAAGGAAACAACTATTTCTACGGCCCTTATTTGTCCCCCTTCTATTCACCGGAATTATTCGGCGATTCTCCGCATGCGTGGTTCGGTGCCAAGCCGGGATGGTTTCCAGGCTGGCTGCCCTGGTCGCCCGCGTTGTTGATTCTCCCGTTTCCCGGTTTGTTTCGCCTCACCTGCTATTACTATCGCGGCGCCTATTACAAATCGTTCTGGGCCGATCCGCCCTCCTGCACGGTGGGCGAGCCGCGCAAGATCTATCTCGGCGAGCGGCACTTCCCGCTGATCCTGCACAACGTTCATCGCTACTTCCTCTACGTCGCCCTGATTTTTCTGTTCTTCCTCATCCACGATGTGTGGAACGCCCTCTGGTTCACCGACCCAGCCACCGGCCAGACGCACTTCGGCATCGGCTTGGGCACCATCATCCTGGCAGCGAATACGACATTTCTGGGCTGTTACGCGTTGGGCTGCCACTCGTTGCGGCATCTGGTCGGAGGCCGGTTCGATTTGCTCGGGCCGATCCGCGCCACATCCTACCAATGCGTAAGCTGCCTGAACCGCGGGCATCAGCGGTGGGCCTGGACCAGCTTGTTTTCGGTGGGATTCGCCGACATCTATATCCGTCTCTGCGCGATGGGCATCTGGCATGACTGGAGAATCCTGTAATGGCCGAATATCAGACGCACCCCTATGACGTACTGGTAATCGGCGCGGGCGGCGCGGGCCTGCGCGCGGCCATTGCGGCTTCGGCCGGGGGTTGCAAGGTAGGGTTGGTCACCAAGTCGCTGCTGGGCAAAGCTCACACCGTGATGGCCGAAGGCGGAGTCGCGGCGGCCATGGGCAACGTTGATGAGCGGGACAACTGGAAAGTCCACTTTTCAGATACCATGCGGGGCGGCCAGTACGTCAACAACTGGCGCATGGCCGAGCTGCACGCCAAGGAAGCTCCGGACCGCGTTCGCGAACTCGAAGCCTGGGGCGCCGTGTTCGACCGCACTAAGGAAGGCCGCATTTTGCAGCGCAATTTCGGCGGCCACCGCTACCCGCGCCTGGCACACGTGGGCGACCGGACCGGGTTGGAAATGATCCGCACGCTGCAAGATCACGGCATCCATCAGGGCATCGAAGTCCATATGGAGGCAACGATCCTGACGCTGCTGATGGACGGCGGCCGCGTGGCGGGCGCGTTCGGCTACGATCGCGAGCGCGGGCGCTTTCTGTTGTTTCCCGCCAAGGCCATCGTTCTCGCCACCGGCGGTATTGGCCGCGCCTACCGCATCACCAGCAACAGTTGGGAATACACCGGCGATGGGCTGGCGCTGGCGTATCACGCGGGCGCCGCGCTCATCGACATGGAGTTCGTGCAGTTCCATCCGACCGGCATGGTCTGGCCGCCTAGTGTCCAAGGCATTCTCATTACCGAAGCGGTGCGCGGAGAAGGCGGCATTCTCAAGAACAAGGAAGGCCGCCGGTTCATGTTCGACGACATCCCGGAACTATACCGCAACCAGACCGCCGACAACGAAGAGGAAGGCTGGCGCTATACGCAAGGCGACCGCAACGCGCGGCGGCCTCCGGAGCTGCTGACGCGGGACCACGTGGCGCGCTGCATCATGCGCGAAGTCAAGGCCGGGCGGGGAAGCCCGCACAAGGGCGTATACCTCGATATCGCCTGGATCAAGGCAAAGATTCCCAATCCCGCGGAACACATCAAGAAAAAGCTGCCGAGCATGTACCACCAGTTCAAGCAGCTTGCCGATATCGATATTACGAAAGAGCCGATGGAAGTCGGTCCCACCACGCACTACATGATGGGTGGCATCAAGGTGGATGCCGATACCGAAATGTCTACGGTGCCGGGTCTATTTGCGGCGGGCGAGTGCGCGGCCGGGCTGCACGGAGCCAACCGGCTGGGGGGCAATTCTCTCTCCGACCTGCTGGTGTTCGGCAAGCGGGCCGGCGACCACGCGGCGGAGTTCGCCAAAAAGCAAGGCGCCGGTCGCATCGACCAGTCGGCTGTCGATCAAGTTGCCAAAGAAGCGCTGGCGCCCTTCGAGCGCGCCGGTTCGGGCGCCGAAGGTCCCTACCAGATCCAGCACGAGCTGCAGGAAATGATGCAGCACAACGTCGGTATCGTGCGCACCGAGCACGAGATGGAAGTGGCGCTCAAAGAAATCATCCGTCTCGAGGAGCAGGCGAGCCGCTGTGGTGTCTACGGCAACCGAGAATTTAACGCCGGCTGGCACACCGCGCTCGACTTGCCCAATCTTCTGACCGTTTCCGAGGCCATCACCCGTGCGGCGATCGAGCGCAAGGAGAGCCGCGGCGGCCACTTCCGCGAAGATTACCCCGAAAAGAGCGCGGACTACGGACATTTCAATATCATGGTGAAGCAGGGGTCCAACGGCGAAATGCAGATCTCGCGCGTTCCCATTCCCGAACTGCCGGCGGAGTTGAAACAAGTAATCGAGGAGATGAAGTAATGGCCAAGGCAACTTTCCGGATCTGGCGCGGCGACCAAAAAGGCGGGAAATTCGTCGACTACTCCACGGACGTCGAAGAAGGAATGGTGGTGCTCGATGCCGTCCTCAAGGTCCAGGCCGACCAGGCCAACGATCTCGCGGCGCGCTGGAATTGTAAGTGCGGCCGCTGCGGCTCCTGCTCCGCCGAGATCAACGGCATGCCCAAACTCATGTGCATGACCCGCCTGAATTCGCTCGATCTGAACAAGCCCGTTACGGTCGAGCCGATGCTCACCTTCCCGCCCATCAAGGACCTGGTCACCGACGTCTCCTGGAACTACAAGGTCAAGAAGACCATCAAGAAGCTCAATCCTCGGAAGCCCGATTTCGAAGATGGCACCTGGCACATGGTCCAGGCCGACGTGAACCGGATCCAGGAGTTCCGCAAGTGCATCGAGTGCTACTTGTGCCAGGACGTGTGCCACGTGCTGCGCGAGCACAAGAAGTTCGACCAGTTTATCGGGCCGCGTTTCTTCGTGCACACCGCCGCGCTCGAAATGCACCCGATGGATACCGAGGACCGGACCAAGGATCTGAAAGACAAACACAACGTCGGCTACTGCAACATCACCACCTGCTGCCGCAAGGTTTGTCCCGAAGAGATCACCATTACCGAGAACGCGATTATCCCGCTCAAAGAGCGGGTGGTGGACGAGTACTACGATCCGCTGCGAAAATTGGTCATGAAGATCATCGGCAGTTGAAGTGGCTGCAGGTCAATCTCCTGCCGCGGAGAGTCCGATGGAACTGAAGTCGCTGCACAAGGACGCGATTCCGAACGCTCTGGCCAAGGCCGAGCGCTATCGCCTGCTGCACGAACCGTGGCAGAGCGAAAGCATCTGTCAGGATGTGCTCACCGTGGATCCGGAGAACCAGGTTGCCCTGGTCACGCTGCTGCTGGCTTTGACCGATCAGTTCGGCCAGGCATACAAAGTGCACGAGGCCAAGGAAGTGGCGGCAAGGCTTTCGGACGAATACGAACGCGCCTACTATTCCGGAATCATCTCTGAGCGCCGCGCGCAAGCCCTTCTGCACCAATCGCGCCACGCTTCCGGCTCGGCAATTTATGACTGGCTGCGGGAAGCCATGGAGTATTACGAAAAAGCCGAGGCCCTCCGGCCGCCGGCCAACGACGATGCGCTCCTGCGCTGGAACACCTGTGCGCGGCTGCTGAAGCGCAACCCGCACCTGCAGCCCGGCACGCGCGAGCGCTCCGAACCGATCATGTCGGAATAATGCCGGGCGAACTCTGGCTGATCCGGCACGGTGAGACCGAGTGGAGCCTCTCGGGCGCTCACACCGGCTGGACCGATCTTCCTCTGACCGAAGCCGGACGTGAGCAGGCGCACGCCATCGCCGGCCGTCTCGGCGGGTGCAAATTTGCGCTGGTCTTGACCAGTCCTCTCGAGCGGGCCCGCGAGACCTGCGCGCTGGCAGGTTACGGCGATGCCGCCCAGATCGAGCCCAACTTGCGCGAGTGGAACTACGGTGACTACGAAGGCCGCACCACCGCCCAGATTCGCGCGCAGGACCCCTGTTGGTCGCTTTGGGCCGGTGGCGTTCCGAACGGAGAGCGCATTGAAGAGGTGGCGGCGCGCGCCGAAGCGGTGATCGGGCGAGCGACCGAGGCCGGCGGAGACGTTGCCCTCTTCGGTCACGGCCATATTCTGCGCATCTTAACCGCGCGATGGCTCGGTCTCCCGCCTCGGGACGCACGCCTGTTCGCGCTAGGAACGGCCGCTATTAGTACGCTCGGTTATGAGCGCGAAACACGCGTCATCACCGGCTGGAATCTTGACTGTACTTGAGTTCGGCGAGGATCAAGGCACCGAGCACGCCCGCCCGGTCTCCGAGTCCGGGTGCAATGAGGTCGGGTGCGCTCATATAACCGTTGAGCAGTTCCACCAATTCGCTTCGGATCAAATCAAAAAGACGCGGCTGCCGCATCACTCCTCCACCAATCAGGATCCGCTGCGGCGCCGTGATGCACACGAGATTGGCGGCGGCCAGCGCCAGATAGTGGGCTTCCAGACGCCACGCGGCATGATCGGCCGGCAGGAATTCGCCCGGCGTTCCCCAGCGGGCGTGAATCGCAGGGCCGGACGCTAATCCCTCCAGACAATCTCCGTGATACGGGCAGCATCCGGCAAACGGATCGGTTGTCCGGTCGTGCGGGATGCGGAGGTGGCCCATTTCGGCGTGCATCGTCCCGTGCAGGATGCGGCCGTTCCCGATCGCGCCCCCGCCGATTCCCGTGCCGACGGTGAGATACACGAAGTCCGTCAGCCCGCGGCCTGCGCCCCACCGCGCTTCCGCCAGCGCGGCGGCATTCACGTCGGTATCGAACTCCACCGGAATATCGAGGGCGGTTCGAAACGCTCCCACGATGTCGTAATTTTTCCAATTGGTCTTTGGCGTCGAAGTGATCCAGCCGCGGGGACGATCGATGGGCCCGAAGGAACCGACGCCGAGCACCTCGATCGGCTTCTGCCGCCTGAAAAAACGGAGAGCCGCGGCCACAGTCGAATCCGGTGAGGTGGTAGGGACAGATTCGACGATCAAGTCTTCGGGTCCGGTGCCTACGCCATAGACGAATTTGGTGCCTCCGGCTTCGATTGCGCCGAACATTTTAGACTCGGATCTACGGCTGCACGCGAATGTTATGCGCCTCGATGGTACGCGCCGTGGAGCGCTCGAAGTTGGCAATCGCTTCGGCGGCATCGGCGCGCGAGCGCACTTCGCGATTTCGAGCATTGATGAAATCGGTCTGCCGCTGCAGCACAAGAAATACGGTGGACGTGCCGGCCTGTAATTGCCGCTGTTCGCTCTCGTACTGTTGTTGCGCGGAGCGGCTCGCCACCGAGGCGGCCGCCAGCCGGGCCTGGGCCGAAGTCACGGCCTGCATGGCATTGCGGACGTCAGTCTCGATCGCCATTCCGACCTGGTCCTGCACAGCGCGCAGGCGCCGGCCTTCCGCGTTCGATACGGCCGCCTGCGCCTCTGCCGTGCGGTTGCGCAAGGGCAGGGACACCTGCACGCCGATCTGGGCGGTCGGAAAGCTGCCGCTCCACAGATTGCTCAGAGATTGCCCGTAACTTCCCGTGAGCGCCGCGGGAATGCCTCCGCTGCCGAACGCCAGCGGCGGAATCGGCGACAAGCCGTTGAGGGCACCCAGTTGATTCACATAGTTGGTGATGCCGATGAAACCCGCGGTAAACGGATTCGGCTGCGGCGGCAGCGGGATCCCCGCCAATCCCGACGTTGTCAATGTCGCGAAGGCATCCACCCGCGGCTTCACCTGTTCCTGGCTGCGTTTCTGGTCCAACCGGTTGATCTCGAGGTTGATCATGCTCTCTGCCAGCTCGGGCCGCGACCGCAACGCCTCTTCGAGAGCATCATTGAGATTGGGCAGCGCCATCTCGGTGGCCGGAGGCGTCTCCGGCACCAGTTCCGCGCCCCAAAGTAAATCCATGCGGTTCGGCAGAATCATGGTCTTCAGGTTGTTTTCGGCCTGAGTCAGCGCCTGTTGCGCCAGAAACAGATTCTGCTGGAAGGTGGCTACTTGCGTTTGCGCCGCCACCACATCGATTGGCGAGAGGATCCCCTGTTCGGCCTGCCGCCGGTTGCTGGCGTATTGCTGCTCGGCCAGACGCACTGCTTCAGTCTGCACATCGTAAGCCTGCGAGGCATACACCAGTTCCCAATACGCCTGCGTCGCCTGCGTTACGACTTCGATTACGCGCTGCCGGAACTGTTCCGCGCTGAGCTGTTCATTCTTCCGCGCGACCTGGAGCCGGTACCGGTTGTCGTCAAAGCGGAGGCCGCGCCACAGCGGCTGCGTCAAATCCAATCGCAACGAAGTCGGGTATTGCGGGTTCACGGTGGCGAAGGTGCTGTTGGTGATCTGGCGCGAATTGGTGAAGGTAGCGGTGTAGGAGCCGCCGGTCTCGGGAATCAGGCCGCTGATCTGCGGCGCCGCGTTCCATTCGGTCTGCACCAGTTGTCCGTTGGGTGCGCCTCCGATGAGGGAGGCAATCGGAGTGACTACCTTGCTGTGGTAGCCGCGCAGCCCGGCCACCGGATCGTACGCGCCCTTAGCGGCTGTCACGTTGTAAACCGACTCCTCGCGCAGGATGCGCGAGATTTCCAGGTCCCGGTCGTTTTTCAGGACGCGCTCGATCACCTCGTTCAAGCTCATCGTTGTGCGACCCAGGACGCCGATGCGCGAAGCGACCGAGACTTCTGTCAACGGCTGGATCGGCGCTTCAGGCGGCTGCTGTCCCAGAACGCCGGCGATGCACAGTATGAAGTAGACGCCAATCGCCCCGATCCGCCGCATCAGGCGTTCCCCCCGGGCAGGGCTTGTCGCGCCGCCGGGGCTCCGATCGCCTCGGGCCTGGCGCGCTTCGGCAGCAGGGCGCGGATACGCGCGAAGAAACGACCCAGAGGGCTCGACGACAGGGCGGGTCCGAAGTCTTCCCACAGCGAATAGAACACCGGCACCGCCAGCAGCGTCAGCAGCAGGCAGAGCGTCTGACCGCCGGCCACCAGCACGCCGATCGAACGGTTCTGCTCCGAGCCGCTTCCACCCGAAACGACCAGCGGGATCATACCGGCGACCAGCGCCGTGGTGGTCATCAGAATGGGGCGCAACCGGTCGCGGTTGGCTTGAATAATCGCGTCGTGCAGCGGCAGACCATGCTCCCGCAAACCGTTGGTATGGTCGATCTGCAGGATGGCGTTTTTCTTGACGATGCCGAACAGCAGCAGCAGGCCGAGACCCGAGAAGATGTTCACTGACTGACCGCCAATCAGCAGCGACAAGATTCCGAACGGTATGGCCAGCGGCAGCGTCAGAAGGATCGTAATCGGATGCACGAACGATTCGAACTGCGCCGCCAGCACGATGTACATAAAGATGAACGTCAGAGAAAACGCCAGGATGAAGTAGTAGCCGGTGCGGCCGAGCTCCTTCGACTGGCCGGTGGGCGCGGCGCCGTAACCCGGATCCATGCCGAGGTTCTGCGCATACTGCGCGAGCTTGTTCTGAATCTCGTATTGCGAGCCGCCCGGCAGCACGTTCGACAAGATCGTCACCTGCCGTTGCCGCTGCAGGCGGTTGATCGAGGCCGGTCCGGTTCCGGGCCGCATGTGTACCACTTCATCGAGCCCGACCGAGCCGACTTTCGAAGAAGGCACCGTCATCTTGGCCAAGCCCTCCGGGCTGCCGCGAAACTGCTCCTGCGCCCGCACCACCACGTCGTACTGATCTTCGCCGGCGTCAAATTGCGACGCTGTCTGCCCGGCCACGAGCGTGTTGAGCGCCTGCTCGATGTCCATGACCGAGACGCCCAGATCGGCGGCGCGCGCCCGGTCGATGTCCAGCCGCACCTCCGGAGTGCCGTTCCGCTGGCTGGTGTCGATGTCCGCCGTCATCGGCAGGGTCTTCAGATACGCCAGCATGGCATCGGAGTACTTCGACAATTTGTCGAGATCCGGCCCCTGGATCGCGTACATCACATCGGCCTGGTTGAAATTGTTGCCGCCGCCCACTTGCGACACCTGGCCGACACCGGTGTGCACTTCCACCGGCACTCTCTTCAGCAGCTCGCGGGTCCGCGCCATCAGCGCGAACTGGCCGATGTCGCGCTTGTTGAGGTCCTTCAATTTGACGAAGACCGTGGCATTGTTTACGGCGCGTTCCACGCCGGAGCCTACGGTGGTCAGCGTGTGATCCACTCCCGGCAGCTTGCGGATATCCTGCGCGACGAGCTCCGCGATATTGGTTGTGGCCGCCAGCGACGTGCCTTCCGGCGCGCGCAGGTACACGTTGTACATCCCCTGATCGGTCGCCGGCGTGAAATTCTTGTTCACCAACAGGAACAGCGGCACGATGCTCACCACGGTCGCCACGCACAGGCCGACCATCGTTTTGCGGTGCGCCATGGCCCACTCGAGCATTCGAGTGTAATGGCCGTCGAGGAAGCGAAAGAATCCCGAATCTTTCGAATGCTTCTGCCGGCTTTCCGTTACCTTCACGAAGCGCGAGCACAGCATCGGCGTCAGCGTGAAGGAGACCAGCATGGAGACCGCCACCGCGAAGGCCGCCGTGAAGCCGAATGAGCTCATGAAGCGCCCGACGATCCCGCCCATGAAACCCACCGGCAAGAACACCGCCAGCAGCGAGAGCGTGGTCGCCATTACGGCCAGTCCGATCTCCTTGGTGCCTTCCATCGCAGCCGCGTAGGGTGTCTGGTGCTTCTCCTCGATGAACCGGAAAATATTCTCGAGCACGATAATCGCATCGTCGATCACGATGCCGACCATCAGGGTCAGCGCCAGCATCGAAATCGAATTCAGCGTCAGGTTCATCGCCGCCATCAGCGCGAAAGCCGAGATGATCGACGTCGGAATCGCGATCGCGGCGATCAGCGTGGTCCGGATGTTGGTCAAGAACAGAAAAATGATGACGCTGGCAAAGATGCTGCCTTCAATGAGGTGGCGCTTGATGTTGTCGATTGACGCTTTGATGAAGGTAGACTGGTCGCTGATGATTTCGGCGCGCACGTCCCTCGGCAGCGTGGGACGAATCTCGTCGAGCCGCTGCCGCACGGCATCGGCGGTCGAAACCGTATTGACACCGGATTGTTTGGACACCACCAGGGTGACGGCGGCATTGCCGTCCAGCCGCGAGGCGCTGCGCGGCTCTTCCGCGCTGTCCTCGGCGTAGCCGATATCCTTCACCTTCACAACGTAGTCTTTGCGGTTGGCGATGGTGATTTCGTTAAACTGGACCGCGTCGACAATTCGGCCGGTAGTGCGCACGCTGAACTCTCGCGCGCCCGCGTTGAGCGTGCCGGCCGGCAGCTCCAGGTTTTGTGCCCGGACCGCGTTCAAGACATTCGCGACCGTCAGGTTGTAGGCGCGCAGGCGGTCGGGATCGACCATTACGTGGATCTCGCGGCTGACGCCGCCGACAATCGTGATCTCGCCCACGCCTCGGGCATTCTCCAGTTTTTGCTTGATCAGCTTGTCGGAGATCAGCGTCACGTCGCGTAGCGACCGGGGCGCCGATACCGCGATCTGCATCACCGGCGTCGCATCCGGATCAAATTTCTGCACCACCGGCTGCTTGGCGCTCTGCGGCAGATCGGGCACCACCAGGTTGACCTTGTTTTGCACCTCCTGCGCCGCCACATCCCCGTCCTTCGACAGATCGAAGGTCACCGTGACTACCGAAAACCCTTCCGATGAAGTCGAGCGCACTTCGTCGACCTGGCTGATCGTGTTGACCGAGTCTTCAATCTTCTTCGTGATCTCGGTTTCGATCTCCTCGGGCGAGGCGCCCGGATTCTGGACGGTAATGGAGACGGTCGGAATATCGATCTTCGGGAACAGATCGACTCCCAAACTGAAGTACGAAAACAGCCCGACCACCACCAGCGACAGCACCAGCATGGTCGCGAAGACGGGCCGTTTGACGCAGAGTTGCGCGAGTGCGTGCATGAGTCCGCTTTCTTATGATTTCGTTTGAACCGGCGCGCCGTCGAACAGCTCGCCTTGGTTGCTAATCGCCACCAGATCGCCCCCGGAAAGCCCGGATGTGATCCGAATCATGTCGCCGTCCACGTCGCCGGTCACGACGACGCGCAAATGGGCCTTGCCGCCAGACACAGTGAAAACCTGGTACGAATCGGTGGTCTTGTCGCGGATGACGGCGCGCCGCGGCACGTAAACCGCACGTTCGCCACCGGGCAGCAACACGTGCGCGGTCGCGAACATACCCGGCCGCAGTTCCCGCTTCGGATTCTCGAATCGCGCCTCGACGGTAAACACGCGCGAGTTGGGGTCGACCGACGGGTTGATCGCTGTCACTTTGCCCGTGAACTCGCGGTTCGGATAAGCCGCCACGCGCGCCACCACGGTCATCCCCACTTGCGTCTGCCCGGCGCGCTGCTCCGGAGTCTGCAGCTGCAGCTTCACAATACCCACGCGCACAATGGTGCCGATCTTGTTGTTGAGCCCGACGTATTCCCCGGCGGAAACGGTCCGGGCCGTGATGTAACCGTCAAACGGTGCGCGGATGGTCGTGTCCTCCAGACCTTTCTGCGCCTGTGCCAGCTGCGAGCGTACGCCTTCAAGCGACGCCTGCGACCACTCGACGCCGCGGTAGCTCTGCCGGGCGAGGTTTGCCGCCGCTTCGTATTGCTGCTTGGCCGCGTTCACTTGCGCCTCCGCCGTCTCCTGCTGCGTCCGCGCTTTTTCATACGTGGACCGCGAAACATCGCCGGTGCGCACCAGCCCCTCATATCGTTTGGCGTCGGCCGCGGCCAGCTTGGCCTGCGCTACCGCCGATTCGTAATTGGCGCGCGCCGCCGCCACTTCCGGCACTTTGTCCGCATCGAAATCCGCGCCCTCGGTCACGCCGATACGCGATTGTGCCTGGCGCAGCGCGAATACCGCCTGGTCGAGCTGCGCTTTGGCTTGGTCGAGCTTCAATTGCGCGTCGCGGTGGTCCAGCTCACAGATCACCTGCCCCTGCTGGACGAAATCGCCGACGTCGACCGGCGTCGTGATCACGCGGCCGGCTACCAGAGGCGCCACGTCCGAGGTCTCGTCCGGATTGAACGTGCCAGTCTCTTCGAACGACGCCGGCACGGTCCTCACCGTGGCTTGCGCGGACGCGACCGGAATGGCTGTGCTGGCGTTTTGTTGTGCGTTGACGGTCTGGCTCTGTTTGGAACAGGCCGACGTCCAGAAAAAGGCGCTGAGTGCCAGAAATGTAGCGAAGCGAATCATTTTTGTACCGTGTTGGATGTTACGCAGGGCTGCCGGATTCCGTTCATCGTGATCCGGACGAAGCTTTCGATGACTTCTTCGTCGGAGGCCATCTCCGTGTTGTACCCGAACATCTGCGTCATCATGGCGTGGTTCTTGGTCATGCCGCCGATGGCGCCAATGATGGCGCCGGGAGGCAGTTCCGCGAGTGCTCCTTCGCGCTGCCTTCGCGCAAAATACTCGCGCAGCAATTCAAAAATGGGCGCGACGATTTGCCGGTTGTGCGCGAGCCCCAGTTCGTGACCTTCCAGTGCCGCAAACAATAGGACGCGCTCGTACCGCGTGTCTCTCCGGTAGGATTGCAGGATGACACGGGCTATCGAGCGTAGCACCTCCTCGTCGTTGTTCTGGTCCATCCACCCCTTGATCTCGACCAGCCAGTCCTGCACTTCCGAAGACTCTACGTGATGATCGAGAACCGCCGTATAAAGCGCCTGTTTGGTTGGAAAATGCCGGAAAATGATGGCTTCCGTGACCCCTGCGGCGGCCGCCACTTCCTTGGTGGTAGTCCCTTCAAATCCTTTACGGGAAAAGACTTCCAGCGCCGCTTCCACAAGCTGATGGCGGCGGTCGGAACCCGACATACGCGGGCGCGTTTGGGCCTGAAGCATTTCGGATCATTATAAGTAAGTGCTGACTTACTTGTCAAATGATGCGTTGGAGTACCGCGTCGCCAAATTGCCACGCCGGGTGTGGTTCGGACGCTTTCACGGCCTCCGCCCGTCCCATCCGCCGTCGGTTCGTCAGGGCCGCGTAGTTACTCGAAGCGCAGCGCGACCAATGGATCCACGCGGGCGGCTACGCGCGCCGGAATCCAGGAGGCAACCAATGCCGTAGCGATCAGGATGAGGCTGACAGCAGCATAACTCACCGGATCGAACGGGTTCACTTCGTAGAGAAGGCTCGCCATCAAGCGGGTCAGGCCAAGAGCCGCAAACAACCCGACACAGACGCCGGCAAGCGCGACCCTCATGCTTTGCCGAACCACCAGCCAGACCATTTGGCTCTGGCGGGCGCCGAGCGCGGCGCGCACGCCGATCTCGTGCGTCCGCTGTGTCACCGCATAGGCCATCACGCCGTAGATCCCCACCAGGGCAAGCAGGAGCGCCGCCGCGGCAAAAATCCCGAACAGGAACAGGTTGAAGCGGCGCGGGGCGATCATCTCCGTCAGCGAATCTTGCAGAGTTCTCATTTCGCCCGGCGTTTGCGTCGCGTCCATTCCGGTTATCTGGCTGCGGACGGCCGGCGCAATCCAGGAGGCGTCCCCGGTGGTCCGCACCATCAGAGGAGCGCCTGTCAGGAAAGTGGTCTTCAGGTACGGCAGGTAGACTTCCGGATCAGGATCGGCGTCCAGCCGCGTGTACTTCAGATCGCCGACGATTCCCACGACCGGGGCCAAAGTGTCTTGCAAACCCGGCGCCAGGAGCGGGACCGCGATCCGCCGGCCGATCGGGTTGGAGTTTCCGAAAAGGAGACGCGCGCAGCTTTCGTTGATCATCACTGCCGGCGTGGCTTCGGCATCGGTGAGCCAGCGTCCTTTCATCAGGCGAATCCCCAAGACGCGCGCGAACCCGGGCGACACCACGGTGTACGCGCCGACCCGGCTCGGAGCAGAGAGTTGCATCGGATCCCCTTCCTTTCGCATGAGTCCATGGATCGGCGTGTAAGTGACGCCCGCCCCGAACACGCCAGGCAGGCCTTGAATCCGGCTCAGCAGGTCTCGGTAGAACGCCTGCTGCTGTGGGAGAGCCTGGTAGCGCGGCCCGGTGAGCATGAGTTGGACACTCAAAGTACGTTCCGGATCGAAGCCCGGAGGATGCGCGTTCATCCGCAAGAAACTGTGTATGAGCAAGCCGGCGCCGGTCAAAAGTATGATCGCCAATGCCATCTCGGCAGCCACGAGCAGGCGGCGCAGGCGGAGACCCGGACCCGCTGCGCCGGATGTCTTCCCGCCCTGCTTCAGATCCTCGAGGAAGCCGGCTCGCCAGAGCGAAACAGCCGGGCTGATGCCGGTTAGCGTACCCACGGCTACAGTGATGCCGAGAGCGAACAAAGCCACACGCCAGTCCAAGTTGGCTTCCCCCAGACGTGGCACCGCTTGCGGCGCCGAGCGCGCCAGCAAGGCCACGGCCGAGCGTGCCAGCAACAGCCCGGCCGTGCCTCCAAGCAAAGCGAGCGCCAGGTTCTCACCCGCGAATTGCCGTGCTACCCGCCACTGTCCGGCGCCGATCGCCGCACGGACGGCGATCTCCTTCCGCCGCGAGGCGGCGCGCGCCAGAAGCAGGCTGGCGATGTTCACACAGGCGATCAGCAGTACGAACACCACGGCACCCAGCAGAATCAAGAGAGCTGGACGCGCGGAGCCCACCAGCTTTTCCTGCAGGGGCATCACCCGTACGCTCTGCAAATCGTAGCGGATTCCTGGGTTCTCCTGGGCGATCCGCGCCTGGATTTCCTTCAGCTCGGCGTCGGCGCTCGCCGGCGACACACCGGACTTCAAACGCGCCACCACCAATTGAATGGACATGGGCCCGTGGCGCGTCTCGCTGCCGGGCGCCAAGCGATTCAAAATATATCCGTCGATTTCCTTGCGAGCCGGGCCCCGCGGGCCGAGGCCCTGCAACGATTGCGGAAGCGCGAAGTGGAAGCCGGAAGAGAGCACGCCCGCCACCGTCACCCGCTGCCCGTTTAACGCGACAGTCCGGCCAATGACCCTGGAATCACGTGCGAACTGGCTCTCGAACAAGCTGTCGGAAAGCACCAGCACGCTGCGGTCTCCCTCGGCAAACAGTCCGCCAAGGGCCGCCCGCGCGCCGGACAGATTCCAAAAGTTGCTGGTTACTTGAGCGAACCAATGCGCCTGCGCTCCGGTTTCGGTTCTGAGCGTCCCGGGAAAGTAACCGTATGCCACCATCTCATCGAACGACGTCGCCCGAGCCTTCCAGTCCAGGTAATCCACACCGGCGACCATTTCCGATTTCAACAGCGAATTCGCCTCTGTAAGCCAGACGAGGCGGTCCGCGTGCGGATAGGGCAACGGCCGGATCAAGACGGCGTTTACGACGCTAAAAACCACCGTATTCAACCCGATTGCGAGCGCGAGCGTCAGAATCACCACGAGGGCAAAGCCCGGGTTGCGGTACAGCATGCGGATACCCTGCCGGACATCTTGGACGAGCTGTTCGACCCACACCGGCCGCCAGACAATCCGCGTGTTTTCCATCGCGCGGGTCACATTGCCGAACCGGCGGAGCGCCGCTGCCCGCGCTTCTCCTGGTGACATCCCGCGGTCCATGTTGTCGCGCGTCTCGCGCTCGATGTGATCGCGGATATCATCGCCGAGATTGTCCAGCGGATGACTCAGGGCCGGCCTTCCTCGCTCGCAGGGCGCAGAATGCGGGCAATGGCTCCGGCCAGCTTTTCCCATTTGCTGGTCTCTACTTGAAGCTGTTTCCGCCCCTTCGCGGTCAGCCGGTAGAACTTGGCCCGCCGGTTGTTTTCCGAGGTGCCTTCTTCCACCGAGATCCATCCGCGTTTGATGAGGCGGTGCAAAGCCGGATACAGCGAACCCTGCTCGACCAGCAGGACATCCTGCGAGTTCTGTTCGATCATCTTGGCGATGGCATGGCCGTGGCCTGGCCCAGGACGCAAGGTCCTGAGGATCAGCAGGTCCAGTGTGCCCTGCAACAGATCGATACGCTCTTCCCGGCCTTTAGTAGACATTCTAGGTGAAGCATACGTGCTCATAGATAGAATGTCAAGGACCTGCCGAACCTGTCGAAATTGTCTGTTTATGCCTGCGCTGTCCGCGACTGCTCGCCGAGGAACGTCAGCACTGCGGCGTGGGCGGCTTCGGGCTGGTCGGTCGTGAAGAGGTGATTGGCCGCGGGAATCAAGACGAGTTGCGCGCCCGGAATTCGAGAGGCGATCAACTCGGCGTTGCCGGGCGGCACCAGCCGGTCGTTCTGGCCGTGGATGACCAGCGTGGGCGCGGTGATTTGCGGCAGCCGGTCATACGCATGCCACATGAAGATCCCAAGCAATTGCGCGTTGTAGCCGGCAGGAGTGGCATAGCAGGCGCGCCGCTTCGCGAGGTCCTCGTCAATACGAGTGCGCGGCGTGCTCTCATCGTACAGGAAGGGAATTAACGCCTGTTCGGCTTCTTCCATCGTCATGGTGGTCCGTGCCCGCAAGGCGTCGGTGGCCGCAGGTTCGGCGCGCACCGCGTTAGGCCCGCCCGGCGCGGTGCAGCCCAGGATCAGCGAAAGCACGCGATTCGGATACTGCAGCGCGAATTCCTGCGCGATCATGCCGCCCATCGACAGGCCGAACACATGCGCGCGCTCGAGGCCCGCCGCGTCCAGCACCACAGCCGCATCCGAAGCCATGACGGCGAGGGGATAGGGGCCGGGCGGCACGTCGCTTTGACCGACACCCCGATTGTCGAGCGCAATCGTCCGGTACCGCGCCGCCAGGGCTGGCCGCGTTCGCCACCACAGCGCGGACGCCGCTCCGAGACCCATGATGAGCAGCACGGGCGCCCCTTGCCCTTCGTCGTCCCAATAAATCTTGGCGCCATGATTTTCGACGAACGCCATAGCTCACCCTTGCACGCGCTTCTCTTTGCCGGCCCAGAACGTTTCGCGCAACTCACGCTTCAGAATCTTGCCGGTCCCGGTCTTCGGCAGAGGGCCTTCGACGAACTCGACCATGCGCGGCAGCTTGAACTTGGCGAGGTGGCCGTCGAGAAACGCGAGCAGGTCCTCGCAGGTCAGCTTCTGCCCCGGTTTGAGCGACACGACGGCTGCCGGCACTTCACCCCATTTTCCATCGGGAGCCGCGACCACCGCGCATTCCAACACCGCCGGGTGCATCGAGATCCATTTTTCGACTTCGATTGACGAAATGTTTTCGCCGCCGCTGATGATGATGTCTTTCTTCCGGTCCACGATGTGGACGAAGCTTTCCTCGTCCCACACCGCCATGTCGCCGGTATGCAGCCAGTGGTCCGTGATGACCGCCCGCGTGGCTTCCGCCTCTTTGTAGTAGCCGTCCATCACGAGGTCGCCGCGCACCACGATCTCGCCGATCGATTGCAGATCGCGCGGCACATCGCGCATCTGCGAATCGACGACGCGCACCTCGCAGCCCGGCATCGGCCAGCCGGCCATCGCCATGTGGCGCAACCGGTCCGCTTCGTCAGTAAATTGGACCGTGCCTTTGAGACGAGCCGAGGTCGCCACCGGCGAGGTTTCGGTCAGCCCGTAGCCTGCCATCACGAAGCACGGGAACGCCGCCTCCATGCGGCGGATCAAGTCGGGAGACGCCGCCGCGCCGCCGATATGAATCTCCTTCAAACTCGAAACATCGAAGCGCGCGAGGTCGGGAAAATTCAAAAGCGCGTTGGCCATGGTGGGCACCAGCGACATGGCGGTGGCGCGTTCTTCCTCGATCAGCCGCAGCACGCCCGCCGGCTCGAAGCGCCGCACCATCACCTGTTTGATGCCATTCATGGTGGCAGTCTGCGGCCGCCCCCAGCCGTTGGCGTGGAACAGCGGAATCGTATGCAGCTCCACGGCGGTATCGTCATGCACCAACGCCATGCCCACCGCCAGCGCGTGCAGATACAGCGTGCGATGCGCCAGGTTCACACCCTTCGGCGTGCCGGTGCTGCCGCTGGTATAAAACAGTTCCGCGATTTCGTTCTCGTCAAACGAGAAAATGTCGGGCCGGGGCAGGCGCCCGCGGCTCAGCAGCTCCTCATAAGTAAAATCAGCCGGCGCCACCGGGCCGTCGATCGCGACGTAGCGTTCGATGGCGGGACACGAAGGCCGTAGCGCCTGCACCAGCGGCGCAAAATCGTTCTCGAAAATCAGCATGCGGTTTCCCGCATGATTGAGGATCGCAATCAGTTCCGCCGCTTGCAGCCGCACGTTGAGTGGCATCACGATGCCGTGCATCAGCGGCACACCGAAGTAGCCTTCCAGCAGCTGGCTATTGTTGAAGCTGAGGAAGGCGATGCGGTCTTGCGGCCGCATCCCTTCCGCCAGCAGTCCTGCCGCGAGCCGTTCGCACCGCTCCCCGAATTGCGCATAGGTGTAGCGGTTTGCGCCGGAGACCACACCGGTTTTGTGAGCGTATAAGTCGACCCCGCGATAGAGGCAGCGGATCGGAGTGAGCGGAACGAACATGGGTCAGCCAGACAATTATGTCACAGGGAGTCCGCTCCCTTCGGTCGCGATACCGTGTCAGGATTCCCGGACAATCACTTGCGCTTATTTCGTCACCAGGTGGCGTTGATCTCTTTCGTTTTCCAGGCAGACGAACTCCAGCAAGTCCGTGTCGGCGGCCAGCGCCTGGTTCACGTGGATGCTCCAAGGCTTGGTATAGGCCTTCGGGTCGTCGACGGTGATATCGATTTCCAGCTTGCCGAAATTCGGGCGGCGGAAGCGCTCGGTGAGGCGCGCGGCAGCGGTCAGCGGATCTCCCGTGGTATCGAGCCAAGTCCCGTCGCGAATTCCGTTCGTCGCGACCACCAGGGTGTCGCCTTCCCAGTGTCCCGTCGAGTATCCGTTAAAGCCGGGCTGCGGGTCGTCGGGCAAGGGGCGCCCGTCGGTGAAGATCTGACGGTAGGCCGTGTCGCGCTCGAACAGAATAATCAGAAGGCCGGGCACCTGCACGATTTTCCTCGGGTACGGGTGCAGATGCATCTTGATGGGCCCAAGCGGCTGGCAGTGAGTATCGGGATCATCCTTGTTGTTGGCCGCGCGGCGCGCCTTCACGAGGTCCGCCGCCCAGGGCTGCAGGGGCAAGCCGCCCTGCATTCCCAAACCGACATCGGTGAATTTCGGGTCGCGGTCCGAGTTGCCCACAAACGTCGAAGAGGATGCGCCGGTGGGTTCCCACAGTCCGGAAAGATCCGGCTTGTCGTCAGCGGTGCGCGGGGCGGGCGCCGCGAGATTCGGCTTGCCATCCGGCAAACGGGGGATACCCGGTGTGGGGTAGCTGAGCCACTGCGCTGCCAGCGGAACAGCGCCGGTGATGACACAGAGTAGAAAAATCATGGCAGGGCCCAGGCGAAGATGACGTTCTGCACGGGCGTCACCAGGTACTGCCGGCCGTTCAGTTCGTAGGTCATCGGCGATGCCTGCATCCGGCCGCCGACCGGCACATGCCACAGAGCTTTGCCGGTCTCGGGGTCGAGCGCCAGTAAATTGTCAGAATTGTCGGCTGTGAAGAGCAGCTTGCCGGCGGTTGTGAGAATACCGGCGGCGCCTTCGCCTTCGCCGATCTCGTGGCGCCAGCGGATGTCGCCGGTCCTGGTGTCGATGCCCTCAATCACAGACTGCGCCCAGAGGTTGCGGTCACGGCCTGCCCAACCTTCGGGTTTGCCTTCGGCGGTCATATAGAAGACGCTCCACAAGCGGCGCGCGCTGAGATAGAACAGGCTGGTCTCCGGATCGTAGCTCGGCGCCAGCCAATTGGTCGCGCCGTCGGAGCCCGGCGAGACGAGCACGCCATCCGGCGTTGGCTCTTTCTCCTTCTTCGGCCGCGGCTGTCCGTGCGCGTCGACGCCCTCCGCCCAGTTGGTGGGCAGAAACGGCTTCGTCAAAACGTGCTCGCCCGTGGTCCGGTCGAGCACGAAGAAATATCCGTTGCGGCTGCCCTGCGCGAGAAGCTTGCGGCGCACGCCGTTGCGCACGTCGTCGAACAGCACCGGCGTCTGCACGGCGTCCCAATCGTGCGTGTCGTGCGGAGACGGCTGAAAGTGCCACTTCAGTTTACCGGTCTCGGGGTCGAGCGCCACAATCGAACACGTATAGAGGTTGTCGCCCTTGCGCGCCTCGCCGTTCAGCACCGGATTGGGGTTGCCGATCCCCCAGTACACCAGGTTCGATTCGGGATCGTAGGTGCCGGTCATCCAGGTCATGCCGCCGCCGTGGGAGATGGCGTCGGTGCCGCGAGGCCACGTCTCGGAGCCCGGCTCGCCCGGCTTCGGCTCGGTGTACCAGCGCCACTGCAGCTTGCCGGTTTCCGGATCGCGCGCATCGAGAAATCCCGGAACGTCGGTCACGTCGCCGGATACTCCCACGATCACGTGATCGCGGATCACCAGCGGCGCCATGGTGGCGAAGTAGCCCAGCTTCGGATCGGCCAGCTCGATGTCCCACCGTACCGTGCCGTCCTTGGCGTTCAGCGACACCAGGTGGCAATCGGGCGTTTCGAAATACAGCCAGTCTTTGTACATGCCGACGCCGCGCTGGCCGATGTGATCGCCTTGCGATTCGCGAAGGTAATGCCAGATGGTGCGGCCCGTGCGCGCATCGAGCGCCCATACGTTGTCGGGCGCGGTCAGATAGAGGATGCCGTTGACTTCGAGCGGTGTTGATTTGATCGCGACCGACCGCAGCTGCGCCACCCACGCCACGGAGAGCTGGCCCACATTCGACTGGCTGATTTGCGAGAGGGGGCTGAACCGGCGGCCGGAGTAATCGCCGTTGTATGTGGGCCACGTGTCCGTGGGCGGCCGCAGCAGGGCCGCCGGATCGAGCCCATCGGCCGCGAGGCAGGGCGGTATCCACAGGAGGGCTGCGGCAAGCAATCGATTCAGCATCATTTCAGGGTCTCCAGGTAGGCGAAGACATCATGAATGTCGCGGTCGGTGTACTTCTCCATCAAGGCCCGGTGTGCGGCCAGGGGATCGCGGATCTCAACCTTCACTTCGCTAAGCGGCCAGGAGCGATACCAGCCATCCTTCCCCCGGATCGCAATCTCAAATTCGTCGTTATGCTCGACCGTTCCCTCCACCGCCTGCCCGTCGCGCGGCGTGACCGTGGCTGTCATCTTCGCGCGGCCGCCCGGGAAGAGAAATCGCTGTTGCAGATCGAGCGGGCTATACTTGCGCGCCACACCCGCCAAATCTCCGGTTGGCGAGTGGCAGGCGCCGCACCCGCCGGCGCCCTGGAACCACGCTTTGCCCGCTTGCGCATTCCCCGTGAGCAGCTTGGCCAGCGGATAATCGCGCGGAACCCGGTTGCTCTGCAGCGCGGCATTCGCCTGGCTGTGCAAGAAAACGACGAGGTCGGAAATCTGCTCTGTGCTGAGTGTCGAGAACGCGGGCATCCCCTGGTCCGGCCGCCCGTTGCGAATTACCGGTCCGAGCTGGTCGCCATTGGTATCGTGGCTGAGAACCGCCGAACGGATCAGATCGGGCGCCCGGTTCCCCGTCGCATCGTCGCCGTGGCAGAACCCGCAACTCGATTTGAACTGTGAGCGTCCGCGCTCCACGGCCGCCCGGTCGAACTCCGGCGCGCGCGGCTGTGCGGCGGCCATCACTGCCGCAGCGCACCACAGTGCGGTCCGGGCCCACGTCATACCGTGCACGTCTCCACAGCCTGCCGCAAGCTGGTCATCGGATCCCGCACCGGCAAAAACTCGTGCGCGAAATAGCCGTCAAACTTCAAATCCGCGATGGCCTGCGCGATCGTTCGCCAGTGCAACTCCTGCGTGTCATCCAGCTCGTGACGCCCCGGGACGCCTCCCGTGTGAAAGTGAGCGATGTACTGGATGTTCTCGCGGATGGTGTGGATGACATCGCCTTCCATAATTTGCATGTGATAGATGTCATACAGCAGCTTGACCCGAGGCGAGCCGACGCCCTTCATGACATCCACGCCCCAGGCCGTATGGTCGCATTGGTAATCCGGATGGTTGACGCGGCTGTTCAGCAGCTCCAGGCAGATGGTGATGCCCGCATCCTCGGCATATTTGCTGACGCGCCGCAGCCCCGCGATGCAGTTGGCCTTGCCTTCGTCGTCGGGCTGTCCTTTGCGGTTGCCGGAGAACGTAATGACGTTCGGCACCTTTGCCGCGGCGGCGCCGGCGATGCGTGCGCGCATCTCCTGCTCCAGCCGTTCGTGACTTTCGACACGGTTCCAGCCGTCCGGAATCTTGGCCATTCCCGTCGTGATGGTGGGCACTAAGCCATACTTGCGAACGGTCGGCCAGTCATCGGGTTCGACGAGGTCGATTCCGCTCAGCCCGATCTCTGCGGCCTGTCGGCAGAAATCGTCCATCGGGATTTTGGCATAACACCAGCGGCAGACGGATTGTTTCAGACGGCCTTTGGGGGCTGCCCCGGCGCCTCGTGCCGCCGCGAGCGCCAGACTCGTCGACAAAATGGCGGATCGCCGGGTCATGACCGGCATGGTACGCCAATCGGGTAGCCAGGAGCAACACCGAAAGAGCCCTTCCGGATTCCGTCCATGGGACTTCTGTGAGTTTTGTGGGTGTTGCCGATCTGTCAGATATCAGTTACCTTATTCTTATGGGCGGAATGAAAGGAATCACGATCAAACTCCCGGATTCCGTTGCCCGACGCCTCCGGCAGCAAGCGCGCCAGAGCGGACGCAGCGTCGCGGCGCTGATTCGCGAACGCCTCGAGGTCTCACCTGGCGACTCGGTCTACGCGGTTAGTGCTGACCTCGCTGGGAGCCTCGCCGGCCGCCGGGCACCGGCGACGAACGCCCGCAAGAGGTTCAAGCGCCAGTGATCACGATCTGTGACACGGGTCCACTGCTTGCCTATCTCAATCGCAACGATCCGCATCACAAGTGGGCTGTTTCGCTTATGAAACAGGTGCGAGCTCCCATGCTCGTCTGCGAACCGGTCCTCACCGAAGTCGTCTACTTCCTGCGGGAAGACGGCCTGGCGCTCGATCCTTTGTTTCAGTTGTTCGAACGCGAAGCAATGCGGCTCGCCTTCGATCTTTCGGCGCATTGGCCTCGCGTTCGAACTCTGATGTCGCGTTATCGGCAAATGGACCTGGCGGATGCCTCGGTCGTGGTCATGACCGAGTTGCATGCTCGGTCCCAGGTGCTAACCATTGATCGCACCGACTTCGGTGTGTATCGGCGAAATGACCGCCAGGTGATCGATTTCGTCTCGCCCGGCCGAGTGCGGTAAGCGTACCGATCGGATACGAGCACCCCATCTGACGACTGCGAGGCTCGGCTAGCGTTTATCGACCACGACTTTGCCGGCCTTCAGTACTACTTTTGTGTGGAGCATGTACTGGATTCCGTCGAGCGGATTGCCGTCCAGCAGGATGATGTCGGCCAGCTTCCCGGGTTCGAGCGTCCCGATCTGATCCGACATGTGGAGATACTCCGCCGTGTTCGGCCCCATGATCCGGATGATGTCCGCCATGGAGAACATGACGCTGTAGGACTTCAGCTCGTGCTCGAGCACCACGAGATCGGCGTAATTCTGATCCGTGCAGTAGCCGAGCGCGGCGCCTCCGCTCGCATCCCAGATGGTTCGCGCGTTGACGATGGTGTAGCCGGCTTCGGTGCCCATCGCGCGGCCCTGCGCGTCGCGGTTCGCCCCGGCGATGGCTTCCGGCCACGCTTTGCCGTCGCGGAAGCGCGGCGCGTCGTCCCTGGGAAAGGTGACTGGCGCGGGAGCGGGCGATTCGCGATCGATGATCGGCGCCCCGAAAGCAATCAGACCCAGGACAATCGAACCAGTCGATGCCACTCTCGCGGCCGCCTCCCGGCTGGTCCAGTCCTTGTTGGGAAGGTGCACCAGGCGCCGCACTCCGGCGTCGATTGCGGCCACCATCGCCGGGCTGCTCACGGCATGCACATTCACCTGCACGCCCGCTTTGGCGGCTTCATCGACCACGGCCTTGAGCACCTCGATTTCCTGCGGCGTCGGGCCGGGTTCGGGTGTCAGCGCGATCTCGCCCGTATGCTTGATGCCTTTTGCGGCCATGGCGCGCACCGCGGCCCGCGCTTCTTCGGGCGTGCCTCTCAGGTTCACGCGCTCCGAGGGAATGATGCGCGGGCCGTTGATCAATCCCGACTCGATATGCTCGCGCAGCGTCAGGTTGCCATCGCCCGGCCCGCCGCCGGAGAGGACCGTCGTATACCCGGCCTCGAGCAGTGACTGCATCTGTTCTTTCTCATTCGGCCCCGTATTGATGTGCTTGTGAGCGTCGATGAACCCCGGCATCGCGCTCATCCCTTTGGCGTCGAGGACCTTGAGCCCTTGCGTATTGACGGCGCCCGCGCCGGCAGAAACGATCTTGCCACCCCGCACAACAATGGCGCCGGACGGCACCACGGTGCTGTTGCCCACGATGATGCGCGCATTGGTGATTGCCACGTCTTGCGCGGACAGGATGCCCACGGCCACAAGCAGTGGCAGAAAACGGTAAGCGGCCATTTCGAAGACCTCCCTGACGAATCTTCTACGGTATCGCACTCGCGCAGGCCGCCTTGCTACGGCGTGGTCCGCGGCCATACGCTCGTCTGGCACAACCAACTCCCCTCCTGGCTGACCAGCGGCGGTTTTGCGCCGGCTCAACTCTCTATCGATCGCCTCCGTAGAGTCGAACCTGCGCCGGTTGGGGGTGTACCGCCGTGCAGACTATCAGCCGAAGCAAGCCTATGCTTCCATGACGTCCGCCCTTCAGAGCGCGCCCTGGTGAAGGTCGACGAAGCCGAGGCTCTCGCCTTGACAGTCGAAATCCGGCAATGCTACCATCGCGACGGTCGTTCACGCGGGGGTATTCGTTTTATTTCGGAGGTTTTGCAGTGAAGAAGAGCTATCTTTGCGTGATTGGCGCGCTGGTGCTGGCATCGGTGACTTTGGGCCAGGAGCCGGCAGCCGCGCCTGAGGGCGCGCCTCGAGCGGGCCGGGGCGGACGCCGTGGCGCCAACCGTCCTCCCGCCGGTCCCGCTCCCCGCCTTCCCGATAACCCGTTTTACGGGGTCAATGCCGGCAAGCCGGATTTCGGCGGCAAAGGGATGTGGAACGTCCCTTACATCATCGACATGCAGCGTCAGGGCACGGCTCCTGACGGAAGCAAGGTCGATGTTCCGTTCAAGCCCGAAGCCAAGAAGATTTTCGACGAGCGCACGGCCAACCACTCCAAGGACGACCCGGAAGGCTTCTGCCTGCCGCCGGGCGTGCCGCGCATGATGTACACGCCGTATCCCACCCAGATCTACCAGATGGCCGACCGGATCCTCTTCATCTTTGAAGGCGGCGCCCACGTGTGGCGCTTGATCTGGATGGACGGCCGCCAGCACCCCGCCGACCCGAACCCCACGTACCTGGGCGATTCGATTGGCCATTGGGATGGCGACACCCTGGTGGTGGATACGGTAGGCTTCAATGACCGGACGTGGCTCGATGCCGCCGGCCATATGCATGGCGAAAAGCTCCACGTCACGGAGAAATTCACGCGTCCTGACTCAAACACCCTGCGCCTGGAAGCCACGATAGACGACCCGGATTTCTACACCAAGCCCTGGACCGTCGTCACCACTTCCGCCTGGGCCCCCGGCCAGGAGTTGCTGGAGTACATCTGCCAGGAAAATAACCGGGATCTCCAGCATTTGGTTGGCAAATAATGGGGTGCACCCGTAACCTTGGCACTAGGGGCTGGCATCATTTGGAATAGCGTAGTAGAATACTCTCGATTGTCTGGTTTTAGATCTACCCCGATGGAGGTTTTGCATGAAAACTAGTTTGCTGTGTGGTCTGGCGGCGGTAATCGGTTTAGCGGCCGTTCCGGCGTTCGCCCATCACTCGTTCGCGGCCGAATATGACGCCGCCAAGCCGGTAACGCTGACGGGCACCGTCACGAAAGTAGAGTGGATGAACCCCCACGCCCGGTTCTATATCGACGTGAAGGACGATGCGGGCAAGGTCACGAATTGGGAATTCGAGCTGGGCAGCCCGAACGGCTTGATGCGCCGCGGCTGGACCCGCAATTCGCTGAAGCAGGGCGACACGGTAACGGTGAATGGTTCGCTGGCCAAGGATGGCTCCAGCCTCGCGAATGCGCGGACCATCAAGCTGGCTGACGGACGTCAGGTGTTCGCAGGCTCGGCCACCGAGACCGGCGACGCCAAAGCCGGCAACTAAAGCGGGTAGAAATCAGATTGTCCCTCCAGGCCGGTATCCGAGCGGTCGTGCCCGGATACCGGCCTGCTGTTCCGAGCCTGTCTGTCATCTGCCTCGGCCGGGTGAGGGTCCGTCCTGCGATAATTCTTAGTACAATCAGCAATCTTACATTTTAGGGAGGAAGCAACATGAGATTGTGGTCGAAGCCACTCGTCGTGGCAGCGGCTTGTTTTGCCATTGTGTCGGTGGCGGGGCTCGGGCTGGTGAAGCGAGCCGGAGCTCAGGCCGCGCCGGCAAAAGGCCAGCCCGCCGGCGAGGCATTCAAGAACGTCACCACCGCTCCGCTGAAGGTGCTCACGGTAGACGATTTCCTCGGCGCCATGGGAGTGATGGCGGCCGCCTTGGGTTACGATTGCGCGGACTGCCATCCCGGGGCCGGCTCCGACAAGGTTGACTGGGTGATCGACACTCCCAAGAAGAAGACAGCCCGCAAGATGGTCGACATGGTGACCGCCATCAACAAGACCTACTTCAATGGCGCTCAAAACGTGACCTGCTTTACCTGTCATCATGGCCGCGATCTGCCGACCACCACCATCGCTCTGGACACTCTGTATGGTCCGCCTAATTCCGAGACGCCCGATATCGTCTCCCCCGGCGGGCAAGGTTTGCCCACCGCGACTCAGATTCTCGACAAATACATCCAGGCCGTCGGCGGCGCCCAGAAGCTCGCCACGATGAAGAGCTTCATCGCCTCCGGCACAAGCCTCGGCTACGAAGGACTGGGCGGCGGCGGTTCTTTCCAGATCCTTGGGCAGGCTCCCGACAAGCGCGCCGTGATTATCGATTTCAAAGAACACCCGGAGCGCGGCAATAACACGCGTGTGTTCAACGGCACGGCGGGCTGGATTAAATCGCCGCGCGGCCTGCTGAGCGAGTTCCAGGTGACCGGCGCCGAGTTGGACGGGCAGAAGCTGGACGCGACGCTGGCGTTCCCCGCCCAGATCAAGACGGCTCTGACCAACTGGCGCGCCGGAGTGCCCGATAGCGTGAACGGCAAGGATGTCAATGTGGTGCAGGGACGCGGCCCGCGCGGCCTGCTGGCCACTCTCTACTTCGAGCGCGATTCGGGCTACCTGATTCGTGTGGTCCGCTACAGCCCGACGCCGATCGGCCGCGATCCTACCCAGCTGGATTTCGGCGACTATCGCGACGTAAACGGGATTAAGTTTCCGTTTCAGTACACTTTCTCTTGGCTGGACGGGAAAGACTCGTTCAAGCTGACGGATGTGAAGATCAACGTTCCGGTGGACGCCGCGAAGTTCGAAAAGCCGTAGTTAGAATCGAAGGGCGGGTCTCCGGCCCGCCCTTCCTCTCTCAGTTCAAGCTCTCGAATCCCTTCCCCTCTTTCGCCAGTCGTCTCAGCAGCGGAGCCGGCGTCCACAGGTCCGCTCCATGCCGCTTCTGGAATTCCTCGATCCGCGCCAGGACTTTCGGCAAACCCACTGTGTCCGCATAAAACATGGGTCCGCCGCGCCAGTTCGGGAACCCATAACCGTTGAGGTAGACGACGTCAATGTCCACCGCGCGCAGCGCGATCTTTTCCTCCAGCACGAGCGCCCCTTCGTTGATCAGCGCGAAAATGACGCGGTCGACAATTTCCTCGCGCGAGATCGTGCGCCGCTCGATGCCGGCCTCGCGCGCCGTCTTCTCGATCAGCGCCGCGGTCTCCGGATCGGGCGCAGCTTTGCGGGTCTCATCGTATTTGGACCAGCCGCGCCCGGTCTTCTGCCCATACCGCCCCATTTCGACCAGCCGGTCGGCCACCAGAGGCCGCCGCACGCCCGGTTTCTCCAGGTGCTTGAACTCCTGGCGCGCCCGCCAGCCCACGTCGAGGCCGGCCAGATCCGACATTGCCAGCGGCCCCATCGCCATCCCAAACTCATAGAGCGCGCCGTTGACGTCTTCCACCGTCGCGCCTTCTTCGACAAGGAACTGGGCCTCGCGCAGGTACGGCCCCAGCATGCGATTCCCGATGAACCCGCGCGCGTTACCCGCCAGTACCGCAACCTTATTCAGCCGCTTGCCAAGCGCCATGGAAGTCGCCAGCACCGCTTTGCTGGTGGCGCGCCCGCGCACAATCTCCAGCAGCCGCATGACATTCGCCGGGCTGAAATAGTGATGGCCCACCACAAGTTCCCGCCGCTGGGTCACTGAAGCAAGTTCGTCGATATCGAGGTACGACGTGTTCGAGGCCAAAATACAGCCAGGCTTGGCGATCTTATCGATTTCGGCAAAAACCTGCTTCTTGAGCGCCATGTTCTCGAACACAGCTTCGGCGATGATGTCGGCTTGCTCGAAGCCGTCGTACGTGAGCTGCGGCGTGATCAGCGCCATGCGCTGATCCATCTGCGCCTGCGACATACGGCCTTTGCCGACCGCGCTCGCATAATTCTTGCGGATGGTCGCCACGCCGCGGTCCAGCGCCGCCTGGTCGGTCTCTTTCAGAATCACGGGGATTCCGGCATTCGCGTAATTCATGGTGATGCCGCCGCCCATGGTCCCGGCGCCGATCACGGCCGCGCGCCGGATGTCCATCGCTTGTATCTCGGCGGGCACATCCGGGATTTTGTTGACGGCGCGCTCGCCGAAAAACGCGTGAATCAGCGCCTTCGATTGCGTCGAAAACAAGCAGTCGTTAAAAAGCTCAGCCTCCCGCCGACAGCCATCCTCAAAAGAAAGGTGCGTCGCCGCTTCGACGGCGTCAATCGCCGCCAGCGGCGCTTTCTGCCCGCGCTTGGTCTTGCGCGCCTGTTCGTGCGTCGCCGTAAATAATCCTGGCGACACATCCCGCAGTTTTCCGTTGCGCTCGCGAGTCTTCGGAATCGGCTGGCCAGCCACTTCACGCGCGAACGCCACGGCCCCGGCGCGCAGATCGCCTTCGATCATCCGGTCCGCAATTCCCGCCGCCAGCGCCTCTTTCGCACTCACCGGCTCCCCGAACGCGCACATCTCGAGGGCTTTCGCCACTCCCGCCAGCCGGGGCAGCCGCTGCGTGCCGCCCGCGCCGGGGATGATTCCCAGCTTCACTTCGGGCTGGCCAACCTGCGAATTGGGCGCAATGACGCGATAGTGTCCGGCCATTGCCACTTCCAACCCGCCGCCGAATGCCGTGCCGTGGATCGCCATGACGACCGGCTTCGGACAATCCTCGATTCCGAGCAGTGTCGGCAGCAGGCTCAGCCGCGGCCTCTCGCCCCGGACGATCTTGCCAAACTCGCGAATGTCGGCGCCCGCGATGAATGTGCGGCCCGCCCCGATCACCACAATTGCGCCGACCGCCGGGTTCTGCGCTGCGGTCTCGATGGACGATCGAATCCCTTCCGGCACGCCCGGACTCAACGCATTCACAGGGGGATTATCGACCGTGACGACCGCGACGTCGCCTTCCACGCTCAGCTTCACCAGTTCGCTCATAACCTAACAGGCTAGCGTCTTTTGGCTCAACTGGCGCTGCTCTCTGGTGTCAGAAGTGAAATGCCACCCCTACCAGGAACATCCACCGGTTTCTGCCGCTCGATAAACCGAAGCCGGAGCGTGTGACGAAATCGCGGGCGTCCGCCCGGAGGCTCAAGAGACGCGTCAGCCGGAAATCCAGCCCGCCTCCGAAATCAAGCGCCGGACTTGTGTTCCGTTTGCTCACCACGCTCGCCGTGGCGCCGGCAGTAACCTGTGTCGTGCCAATCGTCCCGATCCCGCCACCAAGGGCCGCGTAGAAGGAAACTCGAGATTGAGGCGAGACCTTGATGCGGGCGCCAGGAGTAAAGAAAATCCCGCCGCTCGAGTAACTCACCGTGCCTTGGGTTGTCGCCGTTCCCGAAGAGTTACCCGTGAACACCAGCGGCAGTTCAATATAGAGATCGAGGGCTCGCTGCCATGCCTGCCACGCATAATTGATTTGTCCGCTGGCGCCCACACTGCCGGACGCAACCAGGTTGGGCCCGCCCACTACCCGGCCGCGCGGTCCGGTGATACCCGCCAGCAGCGCGAGATCGCTGTTTTGGGCTTCCACTCGGCATGCGCCAAGCAGACCGATCAGTCCACAGACCGCTAACATCCGTCGCATGTGGGAATCATAAGGAGCGAATTCCAGCCAGACCACCAATTTCCGGTGACCGGCAGAAATTCCGGGATGGGCGGCAGAGGTTTCGAATACCCCTGCTTCTTCCACTCATTGCCGGGATCGCGCCAGCCATCTGAAAAGCGTTGTTGGCCCACCTCCGTGTTCCTATACTGGACTCGTTATGAGAGGCCGGCGAACACGATGGATCGCGCTTGCCACTCTCTTAACTCGATTCCTTTGGGCCGACGGCAACTCCTGGAATAAGATTCGGTACATCGGCGGCACTGTCCCGGCCAAGGTGAATCCATACGACTGGAATACGGCGCTCACCGTAACGCCGGATTCCATCAAGCTCGTCTTTGCCGGACGATCGACAGTCATCCTGGCGCCATCGAGCGTCACGAGGCTGATCTATGGCGAAAAGGCATATCGCCATGTGGCGGATATGGTCGCGTTAAGTGTTGTCTTCGTCAATCCCCTGGTCCTGTTCGGCATTCTCCACCACAGCAAGAATCATTTTGTCAGCATCGAATTTCGGGACACTGACGGAAAGGCCGGTGTGGTGTTGTTGGAGGCCGACAAGAACCAATACCTCCCGATCCTGCAGGCCCTCAGGACAGTGACGGGCAAACCGGTGCAGAATAGTCCATGACCATGGCTGGTTACAACGCACTGTATCTCATCACTGTGGTCACAGTCGCGTGCAGCGCCCTGCTCTTTTCGGTGCTGGCGTTGTTTTACTGGCGCGAGCGCCGCTCGCGGCCGCGAAGTGCGTTCACTGTATTCACGCAAGTCTGTGCGGCAGCCTTCCTGATCAATCTTCTGCTGCGGATTGTGCCGCGTTGGGAAACGCCGCTCACGGTTTTGCTCGACGCTGTCACGAGCCTGGTCCCGGCGCTCCTTCTTCATGTGGTGCTGCAAGGCCGCGGGCGTCCCCTGACGATTGGTTTCTATGCGATCAGTTCTGTGGCGGCGCTGATTTCCGCTCTTGATGATCTGGATGCGATGTCGGTGCCCTTTCGAGATCAACTGCCCGCCATCCTGCTTGGACTTGGCGGTCTGCTGGGCGCGGTCTTGGTTCGCGTCGAGGCGGGGCCGCTCCGCAGGTGGTACCGCATTCTGCTCTTCCTGACCGGTGTGGTCGCGGTCGTGAACCTTACGGCGCCGTCTGCGATCGCCAGGCTGGCGCCGGACTACCTGCTCCTTGCGGTTTTTTGCGTCACGCTCTACTATCAGGAGCGCCTCATCTTCTTTGACCTGCTGATCAAGCGCGGCGTCTTTCTTGGGATTGCGGCCGTCGTGGTCGCTTTGTTCGCCTGGCTGGAGCCGTCCCCGGATCCGGTTACGGTGGCTCTTACCCTGCTGCCGTTCCTGCTACTCGCGCCTTGGGTGGACACTCGATTGGGAGCATGGATCGATCGAGTCTGGCTGCGCCGCCGTTACTCCGCAGCCGAAGCCGAATTGCTCTTCGTGAACGAACTCCAACTGGCCTCGACGGAACGGGAACTGCGTTCCCTTGCGGAGGGTTGTCTCTCGAGGGTTTTTCAAGCCGCCGCCGAGGTGTACTTCGGCGCCGATCCCGCACCGCAGGGCGCGCGCGACACGATGACAGCAGCTCTGCGGGATCTCGGATGGGCCGTGGTCCAACCGCGTGCTTCCGGCATACCGTTTATGAGCGACGATCAGCGCTTGTTCGATTCCTTCGGCCGGACACTTGCCGTCATTCTTCAAAACGTTCGCTTCCGCGATCTGCAACAAAGCCAGCAGGAGCGTGAGCGGCAACTTCTGGTTTTGGCGAGCCGCGCCGAACTCAAGGCCTTGCGGGCCCAGATCAATCCGCATTTCCTGTTTAACGCGCTCAACGCCATCGCCGGCCTCATTCCGACCGATCCCGCGCTCGCAGATCAGACCGTGGAGGAGTTAGGCAAGGTCTTCCGGTACACGCTGCGCAAATCCGAAAGCGAGTGGGTGGGGTTGGATGAGGAAGCCGAGTTTGTACGCGCGTACTTGCGTGTGGAACGGGCCCGCTTTGGTGACCGTCTGTGGACACAGGTCTGCGTGGAGCCCGCTGCCGCCCAGGTCCCGATTCCCGCCATGTGCGTCCAACCCCTCATCGAGAATGCCGTGCGGCACGGAGCTTCGTTGGCATCGGGTCGAGGACTTGTCGAATTGCGCGCCTCTGTCGAGGGCCAATTTCTGTTGGTCGAAGTGTCTGACAATGGGCCGGGTTTCCCCGCGAGATTTTCGCTGGCTGGTTCGACCGGCCATGGCTTGCGCAATGTCTCCGAGCGACTCGCCGGGTATTATGGCGATTTGGCTCAGCTGCGTTGGGAATCGAGCGATGGGCGAACTTGGGTCCGGCTGAGAATCCCATGTCCGGTGCCGGCCGAGGTTGGGAGAGGGGACAGCGATGCGCGTCGTGATCGCCGATGACGAAGCGCCGGCGCGCGCCCGGCTGCGCCAGTTGCTGGCCTCCCACACCGATATCGAGATCGTCGGAGAAGCGGAAACCGGCGTCGAAACCATGGAGCTCGCCGGCCGTCTGCAGCCCGACCTGCTCTTGCTCGATATCCGGATGCCAGGCTGCACCGGGCTGGAGATCGCCGCCAGCCTGCCCGAGCCGCGTCCGCGAATCATCTTCTGCACAGCGTATGACGAGCACGCCGTAGATGCCTTCGAATTGGCTGCGGCCGACTACCTCTTGAAGCCGGTCAGCCGCGCGCGCCTTGACCAGGCTCTGTGCCGCGTCCGTTCGGCCACGCCGGAAAATGGGCTCGCGCCCGGCGGCCGCGGCAAAGCCCTGTACCCCGCGCGTTTTCTTGTGAAGAGCGCTCATTCGTATGCCGTGGTGAACGAGTCTCGCGTGCTCTTCTTTTCCTCCGAAAACGGATTGACGCGCTTAATCAGCGACGCCGGCCAGTATTGGATGGGCCCGACGTTGAACGAGTTGGAGCAGCGCGTGGACCCATCGCGCTTTTTTCGGATTTCCCGGGCCGCATTGATCAGTCTCAACGCTGTGGCCGAAGTGCATCCGCTGCCCGGGGGACACGGCGAAGTGGTGCTTAAGAACGGCCAGCGCCTCGAAGTGAGCCGGCGCCGCTTCCGCGAACTATTGGACGCGTTGGAGGGCGGCAAGTGATCGGTCACACTTTCGGTCGCATCATGTCAAACCGGTCCCGCGTTCGCGTGTACCCGCTGCCGCCCATCCTGCCGATCGCGCGCAGGTTCTGCGGATCGATGCGGAAATTGTCGAACAGGGCGCGGTCGATATGAAACCGAACTACTTGGCCGAGGACGAGGCTGCCGCCCAGCGGTTGCAGGCTCACGTCAATAATCTGCAACACCCTGCACTCCATGTGGACCGGGGACTCCTGTACGGCGGGCGGCCGCACCAGTTCGCTCGGCACCGGTGTCAGCCCGCTCAGCTGGAATTCATCGACTCCAGCTTCATAGTCGCCGGAAGTGAGATTCATCCGTTCCGCGATCTCTTCGGTCACGATATTGACGACGAACTCGCCGTTTGCCCGCACGTTCGCCAGCGTGTCCTTGACCGGCTCGCGCACGCCGCAGGCGAACGAGACCACCGGTGGATTGGCGCAGATCGCGTTAAAGAAGCTAAACGGCGCCAGGTTGAGCACGCCTTCGGAGGAGATCGTGGAAACGAACGCGATCGGCCGCGGCACCACCGTCCCAATCAGCAATTTGTAGGTGTTCGCGGACGGCGTGGCTGCCGGGTCAATGGTGAGCTTATCAGGCATAAACACCTATGAGAACACGGATGCCTCCGCGCTGACGCGCGGGGCTAAAGAAAAACAACCGCGATCGGCAGCGATCTATCCCACCGCTTTCAGCGTCTTGACCCGATCGCGAAGCTGCGCCGCTTTTTCGAATTCGAATTTGCGCGCGGCTTCGCGCATCCTTTCTTCCAGCTCGCCGATGAATTTCTCGCGCTGCTCCGGCGTCAGGCTATCGATTTCATCATCGGCTTCCAATTCCACGGTGACGTAATCCCCCTCGGCCACTGCTACCAGGCTCATGTCAATCGGCTTGACGATCGATTGCGGCACGATGTGATTCGCCTCGTTGTATTCCACCTGAATCTGGCGCCGCCGCGAGGTCTCCTCCAGCGCCTTCTTCATGCTGTCGGTCATCACGTCGGCGTACAGAATTGCGCGACCTTCAATGTGCCGCGCCGCCCGCCCGATCGTCTGGATCAGCGATCCCGCGGACCGGAGAAAGCCTTCCTTGTCGGCATCGAGAATCGCCACCAGTGACACCTCCGGCAGATCCAGCCCCTCCCGCAGCAGGTTAATCCCGATCAGGGCGTCGAACTCGCCGCGCCGCAGATCCCGCAGAATTTTGATGCGCTCCAACGTCTCGACCTCGGAATGGAGATAGCGGCACCGCACTCCAACCTCGGAATAGTACTCCGAGAGGTCCTCCGCCATCCGTTTGGTCAGCGTCGTTACCAGGATGCGCTGGTTGGCATCGACGCGTTTGCGGATCTCGCCCAACAGGTCGTCCACCTGTCCTTTGACAGGGCGGATCTCCACTTCCGGATCGATCAACCCCGTCGGCCGGATAATCTGTTCCACCACCACACCCGCCGCCTTGGTCAATTCATACGGTCCCGGCGTCGCCGAAACGTACACCACCTGATTGACGCGGTGCTCGAATTCCTCGAAGGTGAGCGGCCGATTGTCCAGCGCGCTGGGCAGCCGGAATCCGTGCGCGACCAACACCTCCTTGCGCGACCGGTCGCCATGATACATGCCGTGCAGCTGCGGCACGGTTTGATGGCTCTCGTCGATGAAGATCACGGAATCATGCGGCAGATAATCGAGCAGAGTCGGCGGCGCTTCGCCCGGCAGCCGCCCCGAGAAATGCCTCGAATAGTTCTCGATCCCATGGCAGTAGCCGATCTCTTTCATCATTTCAAGGTCGAACATGGTTCGCTGGTACAGCCGCTGCGCCTCGATCGTTTTTCCTTGCTTCTCCAGTTCCTTGTGCCACCATGCCAGCTCTTCGCGAATGCTGTCCATGGCGCTGAGCTTGGTTTCTTCCGACATCACATAGTGCGTCTTCGGGTAAATCGGCAGCCGCAAGTACGTCTGCTTCACCTTGCCGAGCAGCGGATCGATCTGCGCCAGGCTCTCCACTTCATCGCCCCACAGTTCGATGCGGTAGGCGTTGTCATCGTACGTCGGATAAATCTCGATCACGTCGCCGCGCACGCGGAACGCGCCGCGCCGGAAATCGGTGTCGCTGCGCTCGTATAGAATCTCCACCAGCTTCGAAACTATCTGGTTGCGCGAAATCTTCTGCCCCTTTTCCAGCATGAGGAGCATGCCGTAATACGCTTCCGGCGAGCCCAGTCCATAGATGCAGCTGACGCTGGCCACGATCACGCAGTCGCGGCGCTCGAACAGGCTCTTGGTGGCCGAAAGCCGCAGCTTGTCGAGCTCGTCGTTGATCGTGGCTTCCTTCTCGATGTAAACGTCGCCCGACGGAATATAGGCTTCGGGTTGGTAGTAGTCGTAGTAGCTGACGAAGTACTCAACGGCGTTTTCCGGAAAAAACGATTTGAACTCGTGATACAGCTGCGCCGCGAGCGTCTTATTATGCGCCAGTACCAGCGATGGCCGCCCCAAAGCCTCAATCACCTTCGCCATGGTGAAGGTCTTACCCGACCCCGTGACACCGAGCAAGACCTGGTGCTGCTCGCCGTCGCGCACCCCGCGCGTCAATTCCTCGATGGCCGTTTCCTGATCCCCGCGCGGCCGGTAGTTGACCATCAAACGAAAGCCCATACCACAAGTATGAAGAAGTCAAAAGTCAAAGGTCAAAAGTGAGCAGGTGGGCGGCTGCGCGGCCATTTTCCGTTATTCTATGGATTCGATGGCTCTCAACCCATCCTCGGTCTCGCGACTGCTGGTGCGTGCTCCGAACTGGCTCGGCGACGCGGTCATGTCGCTTCCGGCGCTGCGCTCCATTCGCCAGCTTTTTTTGCGCGCGCACATCACGGTCGCAGCCCGTCCGTCCGTAGCCGAGTTGTACTCCCGCGAATCCGCCGTCGATCAGGTCGTCGCATACGCCGCGCGCGGCTTGCGTGCAAAACGCGCATTCGCCTCCGCGCTGCGCGCGCATCGCTTCGATTGCGCCATCCTCTTGCAGAACGCGTTCGACGCCGCCTGGATGGCGTGGATGGCCGGCATTCCCGAACGCATCGGATACAACCGCGACGCGCGCGGGCTGCTCCTGACTCGGGCCATCGCCGTGCCGGATCCGGGCGAGATCCCACGCCATGAGCGCTTCTATTACCTGGAACTGCTGCGCCGCGCCGGACTGATGGAACACTTTCCGGATCCGGCCGCAATCCGGCTCGATGATATTCCCGGCGCCCGACAGGCCGGACTGCGCCGCCTCGCGGAACTGGGCATCACCGGATCACCCGTCGGTGTCAGCCCGGGAGCGGCCTATGGCAATGCCAAGCGCTGGCTGCCGGAACGATTCGCGGAAACCGCGCGGAAGCTGGGGAGTCCCGTGCTCGTGTTTGGCTCCGGGGCCGAACGCGATCTCTGCGCGCAGGTCGCGGCGGAGACCAACGGCTGCAATCTCGCCGGCGCCACCAGTCTCCGCGAGTTCCTGGAACTGGCTTCCGTCTGCCGCTTGTTTCTGACCAATGACTCCGGCGCGATGCACGTGGCGTCCGCGCTCGGCGTTCCCACCGTGGCCGTCTTCGGCGCCACCGACGATACCACCACCGGCCCCACCGGCCGTTCGGCGCGCGTGGTGCGCGCGCATGCCGAATGCAGTCCCTGTCTGCTGCGCGAATGCCCCATCGACCACCGTTGTATGACCCGTGTGACCAGCGAACAGGTTGCCGCCGCCGCGCTTCAACTCTGGGAGGAATGCGTTCCCGCGTGGATACACGAACCAAAATCCTGACCCTACCCGCGGCGGAAGCTCTCGCGCCTCCGCTGATTCTGGTCACCGGTTATTTCGACGTGCTTCGCGGCTGGCACCTCATCGAGTTGCAGCAATTGCGCGAGCGTGCGCGGGGCGCTAAAGTGCTGGTGGCGCTGTTGGCCGCTCCCGGCGAGTTGATGGACAGCCGGTCCCGGGCCGAACTAGTAGCGGCATTACGCATGGTAGACTACGTGGTGACTGCCGACCATGACGAACTCGACGCATTCATCCAGCGCCTCCGGCCCGTGGAACTCGCCCGCCTCGACGCGGCGGAGCTCGGCCGTAGGAAGCAGTTGATCGAAGATGTTCAACGGAGGCAACACCAATAGCAGCCGCATCCTGATTGTCCGGCTTGGCGCCATGGGCGATATCATTCACGCCCTGCCGGCCGTGGCGTCGCTCAAGCACAGTTTTCCGGGGAGCGTCCTCACTTGGGTAGTCGAACCGCGCTGGGCGCCGCTGCTCGCAGAAAATCCCTTCGTCGATCGCCTGGTGCTGTTGCGGCGCGACGGACCGCGCGGCCTGCGGCAAACCTGGCGCGAGCTTCGGTCTTGCCGCTATGATTTCGCGGTCGATTTCCAAGGCCTGCTCAAATCTGCCCTGGTGGCGTCGTCCGCGCGGCCGGAGCGCCTCTTCGGCTTCCACCAAAGCCAGGTTCGCGAGCGCGCCGCCGCGTTGTTCTACTCCAACAAGACCATCAGCCGCTCGGTTCACGTAGTCGACCAGAATCTCGATTTGGCCGCGGGGGCCGGCGCCGCTAACGCCGTCCGCAAGTTTCCGCTTCCGCCCGGCGAGCCGGAATCGCCGTTGCCGGAAGGGGATTTCGTGCTGGCTTCGCCTTTGGCCGGCTGGCAGGCCAAGCAGTGGCCGATAGAAAATTATCAGGAGCTGGCGCGCTTACTCCGGCGCGAGCTGGGGGTACCGTTGGTCTTGGATGGCCCGCCCTCGGCGCAACCGCTCCTTCGCCAGGTGGAGGACGCCTTTCCGCATTCGTCCGGCTTGCCCGGCTTGATTTATGCGACGCGCCGCGCTGCCGCGGTGGTGGGTGTCGACAGCGGTCCTCTGCATGTCGCGGCGGCGCTCGCCAAGCCCGGCGTTGCCCTCTACGGCCCGACTGATCCCGGACGCAATGGGCCGTATGGCGATTCCCTCCAGGTGCTGCGCGGCGCCGATGCGGTCACGACTTACAAGAGAAGCTCCGTCATCGATCCGAGCATGACGCGAATCACGGCGGATCAGGTTTTCTCCGCCTTGCGATCCGTTTTGGGGCAGCGCTTCCGGTCCGCCGGCTGCAGGAGCTGATGCTCCAATTCCCGAAGCGCTACGCCGACCTGGTAGCGCGGCTTCGTGTGCCCAGCGGCTTTTTGCTCGTAGCCGCGTTCGCCTGGTTCTCCCGGCCGACCGCCTCTTCCCTGGCCCTCGGCATTCCTGTTTCGCTGCTCGGCCTGGCTCTGCGCGCGTGGGCGGCCGGATGTCTCGCCAAGAATCAGCAACTCGCCACCGGCGGACCCTATGCCTACACGCGCAATCCGCTTTACCTCGGCACGCTGATTGTTGGCTTTGGGCTGGCGCTGGCTTCGCGCAGTCCGGGCCTCGCCGCGCTCTTCGCCGCCGTGTTCTTCTTTGTGTATCTGCCCGTGATCCAAAATGAGCAGCAGCACCTGCGGCAGCTGTTTCCCGAATACGCGCAGTACGCAGCGGTAGTTCCCGCGCTCTGGCCGAAGCTCCGCCGCCACCCCACGCCGGGCGCCTTTCGCTGGTCGCTGTACCGGAAGAACCAGGAATATCAGGCCGCCGCCGGTTTCGCGGCCGGAGCCCTGTATCTGCTGTGGCGCGCGCGCGCGTGGCTTTAGACTCCCGCCTCGGCGATAATTGACTCAGGACATGAACATACTGGAAATGGCAGGGACTTCCGCGCCGAAAAGCTCCTTCGTGCCGGACATGAGCTGGACAAGGGATATTCCGCCTGCCAAACAACTGAACTGTATCGCCGCCGCTGATGACGTGCTGACGCAGGCGGAGCGCAAACTCGCGCAAGTGGAACGAACCGGGCTCGACCGCGCCGAGATCCGCGTGGCGGCCTTTCTGCCGCGTCTCCCCAACGTGGAAGTGGATCGCGGCTGCCGCCGCTACGCGAGCTACATGGGCAAGAAATTCCGGCAGCACGGCCTCGATTTCCGCGTCGAGGAAGCGCATAGCGCGGACGCGCTCGAACTGCTGCTGATGGGCGCGCAGGTGCACGACAAGATCTACGGCACCTTCATTTTTTTCCCCGCGCCGTTTGGCAAGACCGAGGATTATTTTCTGCGCCGCGTCCGGCCGGAGAAGGACATCGAAGGCCTGACCGTGGAAAACACGGGCCGCATGGCGCTCAACATCCGGACAGTCGACGAGGAGGAGAAATACGAGGGAGTTGTGCCCTGCACCGCCAAGGCGATCCTGACGCTGCTGCACCAGCACGTGGAAGTCCTGAGGATGTTTCCCCGCGACGCGTCGCGGAAGGGTCCCTCGGTGGTGATCTTCAATAGCTCGCCGCGCATCGGAATCCCGCTGCAAAGCATGCTCATGCGCATGGGGGCCACGGCCGTAATGATCCACCCCCAGACGCGCGCCGAAGATCGCAAGGCGTATCTGGCTACGGCTGATATCGTCGTCTCGGCGTTCCCGGCGCAAAGCGAGGCCGACCTGGTGCGGCACATCAAAGAAGGCGCGGTGGTGATCGACTGCTCGACCGAAGGCAACCTGCATCCCGAAGTCGCGCAGAAGGCCGCATATCTTTCGACGCACGACAACCACCTCGGCCAGATCACCACGGCGCTGGCGCTGTACAACACGGCGCTGTGCGCGTTGTGGCAGCGGGGTATGAAGCAGTAGGGCGTTCGGAGTCTTTGCTACGCGGCATGCCGAGCCTTATTCCGACACTGATCCACACGCAATGGCCCTGTGGGCCGCGCTGCATCTCAGCCGTGAAGAAATGATCCACGCGTATCAGTGGGATCCGCTGAAACACCCGTAATTCTCAGTCTTCGAATTCAATGATGAGACGGAGGCATTCGCAGCAGCCAGGCTCGCTTCGAGTCTCCTGGCGTTGGTTCTCCTTCGGGAGCCGGTTCAGTGAACGGCTAATCCCCCGACACCGTCTCGAACGTCTGCTCCGCCGGCTTCGACGCCGCCAGTTGGCCGATGGTCACGTGGATCTGCGGCATCGCGCCGGTCTCGAAGGCGTCGGAAAGCTTGTCGAGCTTCTCGCGCAGCATCTCGCGGCGCAGGCGCGCTTCGAATTCCTTTAACTGCTCATCGACGCGGTTCGCCTTCTGCTTGTTCTTGATCATGTCCTCGCGGTAACGCTTCAGGAAGTAACCGATCGTCTCGACGCGAATCTTGATCGAGCCGGTCGGCTTGTTCTCGTCGATATCCTTGAAGCAGAAATACGGGGTGCCCGAGTGCTCGACGATCTCTTCGACCACGCTGTAGATCGGCGCGTCGTGACCGCACTTGAAGCTCGATAGCTCCAAGGCCACCAGGTTCGGATGCCGCGCCACATACTTCGCGGCCCACACCTTGCGGCTCGTGTTCTCGCTGTACGAGTTCTTCCAGACGTCCGTGATCGCGAGCGGGTGCGGGATCTCGCCGGCTTCCACTTCGTCGCCGAACAGGCGCCAGAGGATGTCGTCGTCGATCGGCAGGCAGTCCTCGGTGAACACCGGGTAGCCGAGCTTCTGGAATTCTTCCAGAATTTCGTGGTTGCAGCCGGGGTCGTTGTGATACGGACGGCCGAGCAGCACCACGCCCAGTTTGTCTTCGCGCTCCAGTTGCTCCAGCGCCTCGCGCGCTTCGGCCCGCATGGTGACGTTGTTGAACAGGTCGAGCGCGCGATAACCTTCCTCCACCGCTCGCTTGTTCTCCTCGGGCGAGAGCCCAAAAATGTCTTTGAACTGCTCAAAGAGCTGCCGCTCGAGGAGGTCGGGCTGCGAGATGTTGACGAAGGTGTCCAGGAACAAAACGCCTTTTTCTTTGAAAAGATCGCCTTCCTTGGTGAAGGCCGCCTTCACGGCCGCCGGAGTCGTAGCCACGGTCGGGCACGAGCGGCTGGCCTGCACCGAGTGCAGGTCGCTGGTGAGGCAATCGATCATGGGGAAGAAAATGATGTCGAGCGGCTTCTTGGCGTGGATCTTGTACAGCAGGTTGTGCACGTGCGGGATGCCGAGCTTGGAGGGGAAGCACGGGTCGATGGCGCCGCGCTTGGCGCCTTCCTTGTACAATTCCTCGCTGGTGAAATCGGAATAGACGATGTTCTCGGCTTTGACGCCCAGGGACGAGAAGTAGCCCGTGAACACCGGCGTCTGCGAGTACATGTTGAGCACGCGCGGCATGCCGATGCGCAGTTCGCCGCGTTTCTTGATCAGCTCGGCGCGCTTCTTCTGCGCGGCAGTGAACTGGAATTTCGGCGGCACGTCGGCCACGAGCGGCATATCCGGCACGCGGAATACGGCCTTGGCCGCGACTTCAACGAAGTTCGGATTTTCTTTCTTGACCTTGTCGAGATTGCCCTTGATCTGGCGCATCTCGTCGATATTCTCGACCGTCCCTTTTTCGCAGGTGGCGATGATCAGCCGCTGCGCTCCCACCTCGAGCGGCACCTTGGTCTTGGCCGGCGGCTTGTAGTCAATATTGACGACGCTGGTCTTGACGTCGATGAACGTGCGTAGGCACTTGTTCTTGCAGAAGTAGCAGCGCGTCGATTCGTTGCGCGTGGTCTTGTACTGAATGTTCTGGCAGGCTTCCAGGCCGATGAACGTCGATTTGCGCCCGTTGTCCCAGAGGCGCCCGGCTTCGAGCGCCGCGCCGATGGCGCCGGCTTCGCCGCAATGCTCGTGCACAATCACATCGGCCTGCACGTCTTTGCCCTTGAAGCGCGACTCGATGAAATCCACCTGCGCCTTCACCGCGGCCAGGTTGTATTGCGTGCCGCCCTGCAGCAGGAAGCGCGTGCCGATCGCCGACAGGTTCGGAATCTGCGACACGTACAGCCAGATGTTCTTCGGCAGCACGTTGCACAGGCCGGCCATGATCTCTTCCGGCTTCCAGCCCTGGCGCTGGAAATCGACGATGTCGCTCTGCATGAACACGGCGCAGCCGTAGCCGAACGACGGGAATCCCTTGGCGCCGAACGCGGTGTCGGCGTACTGCTCCACCGGCACGTTGAAGCCCTGCGCGGTGGATTGCAGGAAATAGCCGTTGCCTGCCGAGCACTGCGTGTTCAACTTGAAATCTTTGACGCGGCTGTTCTTCAGAATAATGATTTTGATGTCCTGGCCGCCGACGTCGCAGATCACGTCCACGTTGTCATAGAAGTGAAGGCCGGCTTCGGTGTGGGCGACGGTTTCGACCAGCGCCGCGTCCGCGCCGATCACGTCTCTCAGGATATCTTTCGCGTAGCCGGTGGTGCCGACGCCCAGGATCTTCAGCTCCGCGCCCTGGTCGCGAATTTGCCGGTCGAGTTTCTGCAGCACCTCGACCGTGTCCTCGATCGGGTTGCCCTTCGAAAGCTGATACGTCTTGGCGAGGATGCGCCGCTTGTGATCTTTCGAAATCAGCACGGCCTTCGTGGAAGTCGAGCCGCCGTCGATGCCGATGAAACCCTCCACCACTTCACCCGCCTGGAAGGTGGTGGGAGTGAACTTTTTGGTGCGGTATTTTTCCTTGAACGCCGCCAGGTCCGCTTCGTCTTTCGCCAGCCCGCCGGTGCCGCCGCGCTTCGTTTTCTCTTCGTCGCGGCCGGTAGTGATATACCACTCGAGTTTGTCCCAGCCCACGTACTGGCCGACGCCTTCGTCTTCGGTCTTGCCGAATTCCACGGCGCCGATCGCCGCGAAGTACTGCGCGTTGTCCGGTGTCTTGACCAGGTCTTCCGGCGGCACGCCTTCGGGCAATGGCGTATTGCGCTCTTCCCAAATCTTCGGGATGTTCGCCTTCCAGCAGTCGCGCATGCCCTTGATGTAGCAATTCGGGCCGCCCAGTAAGAGCACTACCGGCTGCAGCGTGTTTCCGCGCGTCAACACCGACAGGTTCTGCATGACGATGGCTTCGAACAACGAGGCCATCAGCTCGTCCGGCGGCACGCCCATCTTCTGCAGGCCGTTGATATCGGTTTCCGCGAACACACCGCACTTGCCGGCCACCGGGTGCAGTTTCACCCCCTTGTAGCCCATCTGGCACAGCTGGTCGGCGGGGATGCGCAGCTTGGCGTTGATCTTGTCGATGACGGCGCCGGTGCCGCCCGCGCACTTGTCGTTCATCGACGGGATCTTTTTCTTGCGGCCGCTATCCTGATCGTCCTTGAAGACGATGATCTTGGCGTCCTGCCCGCCCAGTTCGATCACCGAACCGCACTCGGGGTACATCTTCTCCACGGCGAGGGAAACCGCATTCACTTCCTGCACGAACTTCGCGCCGAGAAATTTGGTCATCCCGTTGCCGCCCGAGCCGGTGATGAATATACGCGAGCGGTCTGCGGCGAAACCGTCGACTTCGGTTTCGAAGCGCTTGAGGAACTCCAGCACTTTTTCCGGCTGCTTGGTATCGTGCCGCTGATAGTCCTGCCACAGAATCTGGTCGGTCGCCGCATCGATCACCACGGACTTCACCGTGGTCGAGCCGACATCCATGCCGATGAGGAAGTTTTTATCCATGTGGATCTCGTAACCTTGGCCTCACGGCCAGGGCTTAATTGCGCTCCGTCTTCATCCGCTCCGCGATATGCATCACGAAATTCGCGGCCTGGCCCACAACGCCCTTGGTGTGCGGCACCTGGTACATCGGCCGCTTGGTCTCCGGATGCGCCTCCACCCAGCCCCGGCATTGATCCAGCGTCAGACCGGTCTTTTCCAGGCACTCCGCAAATTCCTTCTTCGCCTTGTTCTTGGCTTCGCCCAGCGCCATCTGCACCCGGCTGTGCGCGTTGATCTCGCCTTCGCCGGATGTCTCGATCGGCAGGTAGATCATGTCCTTGTAATTGGAAACCACGGCCGACTGTGCGCCGTCCGACTGCGTCGACGGCATACAGCCGAACGGTTTCAGCGACAGCACCATGTGCGCCAGGTCTTTGTTCGAGTAGTAAATGTTCTTGGCGACTTCCAGGTGCCCTTCGCCGCCCCCGGCGCGCGAATTGTAGAACGGATGCCCGAGCCGCTGCAGTTCGTACTGATCGGCCAGATGATGCGCGATCCCACCCACCGCGTCCACAATCTTGTGATATTCGCTCTTGAAGATCGCCTCGGCCAGCTTCAGCTTCGCCACCTTCTGTCGGTAGTTCCATTCGATCTTGGTGCGTGTGCCGAGCTTCCAGATCGGCGGCAGCACCGCGCCTTCGTCGAGTCCCTTAAAGTCTTTGTACTTCTGAACCACCTGGTGGATCATGTACATGATCCAGGTGCCGATCGGCTCCACCAGCACCTGCGCGCCCTCGCGCTGCAGGAAGTTGAACATGTTGAAGTTGCCGTCGCCTTCGGTAGTCTGCGCCCAGAATTCACCGGTAATTTTGACAATCGGCTTCACGCGCAGCCGGTCGATGTCCACCTCGTTGAACCGGTCGCGGCAGCGCTCCAGCGAGGGCACATATTCGTCGCCCTTGAGCTGGTTGACGAACTTGCCGATGTACTCCGCCGTATCCGAGAACCCGCCCAGGTACTTGCTCAGGCTTCCTTCGAGCTTCCACGGCTGCTTCTTGCGGAAGACCTCGTGGAGGTAGTCCATCGTCTCGTCCAGAATGCGGTCGGTGTCGCCGGCATTCACCTCGTACGGCCGCAGCGCGTAAGCCACTTCGTTCATCACGTCGCCGCAGTTGAGCGCGTTGAGAATCCCCAGGAAGAAATCGATATTCATCTCGAGCCCGGCGTCGGCATCCGACTGGCTCAGCCCGCCCGATTGCTGGAACAGCAGCACGCGGAAGCCGTCGAAGCCGGCGTTGCGCAGCGCGAGCCGATATTCGGCTTCGTACATGCCAAACCGGCACGGCCCGCAGGCGCCCGCTGTGAAGAACACATAGCGATCGATGATCTCCTGCTTGCTCAACCCCTGCTCTTCCAGTGTCTGCAAATATTGAACGAGATTTCCAACCGTGAAGTAGGTTGGATTGCACTGCCCGTTGTTGCCGTACTCTTTTCCCGTCTGAAAGGCTTTGACATTGGGAGTCGGCACGGCCTCGGCGCGATAACCCAGCCCTTCGAGCGCGCCATGCACCAGCTTTTCGTGTTTCCACGTAAGGCCGCCGAACAGCAGTGTGGTGTGGCCGCGCTGCTCCTTGGTGAACGGTTTTTCCTGGGGCCGCTTGAAGTGGTGCACTTCGCGCTTCGCCACGCCGGCTTCCCGCTCCAGGCGCGCGCGCTCTTCGGCGAGCCGCTGCTGAATGATGTCTTCGATGGACGTCCCGATCTGAACCAGCCCTTCGGGCGGCATCGCTTTCGGTTGGACAGGCTGAGTGCTCATCGTGTCAGAACTCCAGATTTAGGGCCATCTTCCCCGTTTAACCGATTGAAATAAATAGGATTTCATTAAATGGCGTGTTTCCTGGTGGAATGGGGGAATTGGGGGGGTGAGCGGCGGTGTTTTTCGCCGGACGGTTCGGCCCCCCGGTTGCTAGGTTGGTGAACATCCGGACAGATCCGGGTCATCCTATGAGCAGCAGGATCAAAATCGGGTTACTGGCGGCTGGTGCGCTGGGGTCAGCCTTGCTGCTGCGGTCTACTGCCAAACCTGATCCCCTGCCGTCACTTCCGCGCGTGATGCTGTGGGCTTGGGAGCGGCCGGAGGACCTGCGGTTCATTCAGCCCCGTACGGCCGGCATCGCTTTCCTGGCGCGCACCGTGTGGGTGGACGGGAACAACGTGTCGGGGCGTCCACGGCTGCAGCCCCTGCGCTTTAACCCCGGCACGCCGCTGATGGCGGTCGTGCGCATCGAATCGGCCGGATATGGTCTCCCGGCGCGTGAGCGCGTGGTCCGCGAGATCCAGGAGGCGGCTGCCCTGCCTGGTGTCCGCGCCCTGCAAATCGATTTCGACGCGCGAGAAAGCGAGCGTGCCTGGTACGCCGGGCTGCTCGGCGATCTGCGCAAAACGCTTCCGGCGTCGCTGCCACTGACGATCACTGCACTCGAATCGTGGTGTGAGCAGGATGGTTGGATCCGCAACCTTCCGGTGGCCGACGCGTCACCGATGCTGTTTCGGATGGGACCAGGCGAGCGTCCGCCAACCGGAGACTTCGCCGTACCGCTGTGCCGTTCGAGTATTGGCATCGGCACCGATGAAATGCCGGCTCGCGTGCCCCACGGACGGCGCCTCTACTTCTTTTATCCGCGCGCCTGGAACCGGCAGGCGTATGAAGCCGTGGTCGCGCAGGCAGGAAGGTGGCAGCGATGAGACTCCTCCGCTTTTCCGCTGAACTTGCAGGACTCCTGGCTCTCGCATTCCCGACCGGCTCCGACAGCTGCGGCATCGCGCCGCCGGTGCCGGTCTTCGCAACGGCGCACCGCCCGGCGGACATTGGAGAATTTGCAAAGGGCAAGATCGGCGTGATCCGGCCGTCGTACCAGCGCCGCTATTTGATTGGGGCCTACCGGATGCTTTCCGGAAAGCCGCTGTCAGTCATGGATGCGCAGGCGCTCTACGCGGGACAAAAACCGTCGCAGCCGTCTTTTTCCGATATCAGGTGGCCCGATGTCCGGAAGAAAATGGGTGCGGGCGGACCGCCGTTCGTCGGTACCTACCGCAACAAGTCGGATGGCGGTTCGTTTGTGTCTTATCCGAATTGCCTCGAGGATGCATTCGAGTCCGCGGTCAAGACGTTCCAACAGCGCGCCGCGCAGTGGGGCCCCAACGATCCGCGGCTTCGCGAATGGTTCGCGGCGCAGGATAAGGTGTTCGCGAATTGTTCCGGCAAGGATGCGGTGATCCCGGACGCACCGGCTCCCGGGATGGACCCGCTGCTGGTATCCGACCGCCGCTACCAGATTGCCGCCTCCTACTTCTATGCCGCGGAGTGGCAGAAGGCGCGTGATGCGTTTGCACAAGTGTGGCAAGACCAGGGGTCTCCGTGGAGAACCATGGCTCCGTATCTCATCGCCCGGACGTATATCCGCGAAGCCACGGTCGATGAAAAGCCCGAAGCGCTGCAGCAGGCGGCCGAGCGCCTGCAGGCGATCGTGGACGATCCCGCGCAACAGGCCTGGCGGGAGCCGAGTCGCAAGCTGCTCGAGTATCTGCGGCTGCGCGCCGATCCCACACTAAGGTTGACGGAACTCGGCGATGAGTTGACAGGCACGCGGCCGGTGGCCGATCTCGCACAGTCAGCCACCGATTTCCTGTACCTTTACGGACGGGCTCCGGACGCGCCGGCGACCAGCGACCTGGCCGACTGGCTGGCAACATTCGAAGGCCACGCCGGTGACCAGGCGCACGCGCTGGCGCAGTGGAATAAGACGCGCAGCCCGGCCTGGTTGATCGCGGCGCTTGTGTACGGACACGACGCGGAGGCGATTCGCGCGGCCCGCGGTACAGACCCGAATGCGCCGGAGTACGAAGCGGTTTCGTATTACGGCATTCTGGCGGACTCCAACCAGGAGGAAGCCCGCGCGTGGGCCGATGAAGTGTTGAAACGGAACTTGCTGCTTTCGACGCGCAACTTGATTCTCGAGCAGCGCCTCCGATACGCGCGCAACTGGGCCGAGTTCCTGCGCTATGCGCCACGCTCGCCCGAACCAAAGCTGCAATCATTCGACGGGAGCGAAGAAGATATCGACAAGCCGCCGGTTTCCAGCGGAACCGCGGCGCTGCTTGATTTCGATTCCGCCGATGCGTTCAACCACAACGTGCCGCTCTCGCTTTGGACGGACGCCGCGAACAATCCTGAGCTGCCGCCGAACCTGCAATTACAGGCCGCGGAGGCAGCCTGGGTTCGCGTGCTCGTGCTGGGAAGCGATGCCGAAGCGCGGAAGCTGATGCAGCGGATTGTGCAATTGGATCCGTCGTTCGCCGCTCCCGCGCGCGACGTCCTGGCGGCATCCGATGCAAGTGCGGCGCGGTTCGCAGGGGTCTTCCTTCTGCTCCGGACGCCCGAGCTGCAGTCGTCGATTCTCGCCGGGCAAGCCGCTGGCGATCTCAACAAGGTCAGCCATCTCGGCGTGATCTCGTGGGGCTTCGCCGCCGGTTGCGAGTCGCAAGAGCATCACGGAGCGCCGGCGCCGCCGGCTTTTCTCAGCCCGGCACAACGCGACGAGAATACGGAGGAGTGGAACCGGATGGCGGCGGCCGCGCCGAGCGGCGGCGCGTACCTCGCGGCGCAAACGCTGGCTTGGGCCGGAACCCATCCGGACGATCCGCGCGTGCCCGAGGCGCTGCATCTGGTCGTGCAAGCCGGACGCCGCGCCTGCCGCGACCTGCAAAAGCCGCCGGTCGCTTACGGCCGCACCGCCTTCGAACTCCTTCACAACCGCTATCCGAAATCGGAGTGGACCGAAAAAACCAGGTATTGGTATCAGTAAGCCCGCGCCGGCGAATGGCGCTACACTGAGCGCGGAGGCGTTATGAGTTCGGCGTTGGCTCCCGCGCTGCAATCGAAACTGAGAAACCAGTTGGCGGACCGCCGCGCCCGCCTGGAATCGAGCATTGCCGAGCTCGACCGGCCCGAGGATTTGCTGCGGCTGCTCACCGAGGTCGATTCCGCGCTCAGCCGGCTGGACGGAGACCGCTACGGCACGTGCGTGGTCTGCGATCTAGAAGTCGGTGAAAGCGATCTCGAAGCCAATCCGATGGCCTCGTATTGCCTCTGCCACTTGACTCCGGAGCGGCAGCGCGCTCTGGAACGCGACCTGGACCTCGCCTGGCACGTGCAGGCGGCCTTGCTTCCGCCGCTCGGGCTTTCCGCGGCAGGATGGACTACGCATTACCGCTACCTGCCGCATGGTCCGGTGAGCGGCGATTATTGCGACCTGGTGCCGCGCGATGCCGGGGCGGGTTTGTATTTCATGCTGGGGGATGTGTCCGGCAAAGGTGTGGCGGCGTCGCTGCTGATGTCGCACCTCAACGCGCTGCTACGCGGCCTTGCGCGCAGAGGATTGTCTCCGGAGGAAGCGCTCGGCGAAGCCCACCGCCTGCTGGCGGAAAGCACGCTCGACTCACATTACGCCACCCTGGTGTGCGGGCGCGCGCAGGGGTCGGGCGAAATCGAAATCGTCAACGCCGCGCACTGCGCCCCCTTAGTCGTTCGCGGCGGCGGATCGGTCGAACGCGTGGAGACCGGAGGACCGCCGCTAGGGCTAGACGTGGATTCCGGGAGCGGCCGGCGCTACTGTCCGGAGACCGCCGTCTTGCGGGATGGTGATGCGTTGGTCCTGTATACGGACGGCTTGACCGAAGCGGTCAACGCGCGCGACGACGAGTACGGCAACCAGCGGCTGGCTCGTGTGCTCGCGCGCTCGGCCGGAAAACCGGCGCGCCAACTGGTAGCCAATTGCCTCGCGGATCTCTCCTCGTTCCTCGATGGCGCCGAGTTGCACGACGACCTGACCATCCTGGCGCTCGCGCGCGGGTGAAATGATCCGGACCCTGCTCCGCGCCCTCGGGCTCATCTACCTCATCGCGTTCGTTTCCTTCGGCGTGCAGGCCGCCGGCCTCATCGGCTCGCGCGGCATCCTTCCCTTTGCCGAATACCTGCGCGCGGCCCAAACATCGATGGGCGCTTCAGCCTATTGGGCGATCCCAAGCCTGCTCTGGCTGAATTGGCACGACGGCGCACTGACCATGGCCTGGATACTCGGCGCCCTCTTCGCGCTGGTGGCGGCCGCCGGATACCGCCCGCGGATCGCGCTGGCCGCGTGCCTCGTCTTGTGGCTTTCGCTGTGCGCGGTCGGCCAGGACTTCCTCTCCTTTCAGTGGGACGTGCTGCTGCTCGAAGCCGGCTTTCTCGCCCTGTTCGCGGATGACTCGCCAGTACGGGTGTGGCTATTTCGTTGGCTGATCTTTCGCCTGATGTTTTTCTCCGGCGCGGGCAAACTGCTGAGCGGCGATCCCTCGTGGCGCGGCTTGACCTCGCTCCACTATCACTACGAAACACAGCCGCTGCCCACGCCGCCCGCCTGGTATATGTACCAGTTGCCGATGTGGTTTCAGAAAGCCTCGACGGCGTTCGTCCTGTTGGCCGAGGTGATTGTGCCCTTCCTGTTCTTTGCGCCGCGGCGTTTTCGATTGGCCGGCGCCTGGATCGCCATCGTGCTGCAATTGCTGATCCTGCTCACCGGCAATTACACCTTCTTCAATCTGCTCACGATCGTTCTGGCTTTGTTCCTGTTTGTGGAGTCGAAGAGCGCTCCCCGTGCCGTGTGGCATCGCGCGGTCAGCATCGGGCTGGCGTCCTTTATCGGAGTCACTTCCGGGTTGTTGGTCTTGGATTTGTTCTCACTAAACCTGCCCCCCGGCGGCGCCGCTCTGTTGCACAAAGTCGCTCCCCTGCGGATCGTCAATACCTACGGGCTGTTCACGGTGATGACCGTCAACCGGCCGGAGATCCAGGTGGAGGGCTCCAACGACGGGGAGCATTGGCTGCCGTACCAATTTCCATTCAAGCCCGGGGATGTAGATCGGATGCCGCCGGTGGTGGCGCCCTACCAGCCGCGGCTCGATTGGCAGATGTGGTTCGCGGCGCTCGGAACGTATCAGGAGAACCGCTGGTTTTCCAATTTCATGATCCGGCTCTTGCAGGGCGAACGCAGCGTGCTCCGACTGCTCCGCAGCAATCCGTTCCCCAGGTCCCCACCGAAGTACATACGCGCCCGGATCTTCCTGTATCACTTCACGCATTTCGGCCAGCGCGCATGGTGGCGCCGCGAAGAAGAAGGCCTCTACTTCCCGGCGGTTAGCCTCAAATAAGCCACCGACAAAAATTTTGTGCGGAAGCGCTAAGAACTGCCGGCCCGGTGCGTCTTGCTATAAATACTCATGAGTTTGACCAGGAGATTCTCCATGAAACGATTTGCCGCTGCAGCGCTTCTTCTCGTGTTTGCCGGGGTTGCTTTCGCTGCCGACGTAGACGGAAAGTGGACGGGCACAATGACCACGCCCAACGGCGATGTGCCGGTCGGCTTCACCTTCATGGCCGATAACGACAAGCTGAACGGCTCCACCATGGGCCCAGATGGCGCGGAAGTGAAGATCTCCAATGGGAAGATCGACGGCAGCAACATCTCGTTTTCGATCACGTTTGACTTCGGCGGGATGCCGATCACCCTCAATTACAAAGGCGTCGTCGCGAAAGACCAGATCAAATTCACCATCGATGTGTTCGGAATGCCGTTGGAGCTTCTCGTGAAAAGAGCGAGTTGAGGCCTCACGCCCCTTTGCACCGGCGCCACTCTGCCTCGAACCGATCCCGCGTCACAAACGACCTCTGCGTGCCTGCACTCTGGGTCGAAAGCGCGGCATAGACATTAGCCCGTTCGACTGCCTCCCGCTCGGGACAGCCGCTCAGCAGAAACGCGGCGAAGCTTCCAATGAACGCGTCACCAGCCCCGGTCGTATCCTTCGCCTCCACCGGGTACCCGGGAACGTGGTCGATGCTCTCGCGATCGGCATAGAGCGCGCCGTTGGCGCCGAGCGTCACGATCACGCGCGGCACGCCCCGTTTCATAATGTCGCGCGCGCAGGCGCGGGCCTCGTCCACGGTGGTCACCGGCGACCCGGTTAACGCTTCGGCCTCAGTCTCGTTCGGGATCAGATAATCCGCCGCGGCGACTTCTATCAGATCCAGCACCTGACCGGGCGCTGGATTCAACACCGCCCGAATGCCCTCCCGCCGCGCCAGCCGTAGCGTGTAGTACACGGTTTCCAGCGGGATTTCCAGTTGCAGCACAACGCAGTCCGCGTGGTGCAGCAAATCCGCGGCATCGTCGATATCGCGCGGCAGCAGATGATCGTTCGCCCCCTTGACCACCAGAATCCGGTTCTCGCCGGCCTCGTCCACGAAGATCGGCGCCACGCCGCTCGCAATACCGGGCGTCACGCGCACATGCGTCGTGTCGATCCCCTGCGCATCGAAATTGGCGATGGTGGCCGGCCCGAACAGATCGTCGCCGACCCGCGCCACCATCGAGACGCGCGCGCCGCACTTCCGCGCCGCCACCGCCTGGTTGGCGCCTTTGCCGCCGAAGCCGAGTTGAAAGCGGCTCCCGAAAACCGTCTCTCCCGGCCGCGGAAACCGGTCGGTGAACGTGGTCAGATCGACATTGGCGCTACCGACCACCACAATATGACGCGGCGGACTCATTCAGCGCGCCAACTGAATGTCCAGGTCGATCTGAATCTCATCTTTGACTCGCACCGCGCCGCCGGCTACTTTGACCGGCTTGATCCCGAATTCAGTCTGCTTCAGGTGCACGGTCCCCGTGTAGTGCCCTCCCTGATCCCGGACCTCCGCCGTGACCGGCCGCGTTTCGCCGTGCAGCGTCAATTCGCCTTCCACGTGCCAGGCCCCCGCGCCGGCCGCCTTCGCGTTCGACGATCGAAATACAATTTCCGGGTATCGTTGCGAATCCAGAACCTGGGGGCCGAGCATGGTGCTTAGGATTTCCGCGCGATCCTTCTCCGAGACCCCGCGATCCCGCACTTCGAGCGCCGCCGAGCGAAATCTTAGCTCCACTTTTCCGCTTGATGAGTCCACGGTGCCCCCAGCCGCCGGCGCGGCAATGTCATGGTCATGGCCAAACGCCGAGAGAAGGCCGGCCTTCTTCACCTGGATGGTTACTGCCGACTTGGCTGCATCGATCGGACGGGGCTGGCCCGCCGCGGCTCCGGCGCAGCCGAGAATCAAGACTCCGAACGCGACGCCCTTTCGCCGCCTACTTCTTGGCATACTTCCGGACATCACCCAGAAAGTCGGCGCCGTACACGTTGCCCGCGGCGTCCGCCGTCACGCCTTCCGCCATGCTCGAACCGGCCGCGTACGGATACGCGCACGGATCCGGAATAAAGGATTTCACCGAACCATCCCGCGCGCTCCCGATGCGTATGCCGCGCTGCGCGCCCAGGTTGTAGCCATATCCTGTCTGCGGCAGCGCGAATTGTCCGATGTTGGTCCGCGCGTCGCGCGATTCGGAATCGGCGACATAGAGGACATCGTTTTTGTCGATGTACATGCCGCTCGGCCTCCCGAATTGCAGCCATTGCGCGAGAGACTTGCCGTTCTGATCAAAAATCTGAATGCGGTTGTTCTGGCGGTCTCCCACGAACAGCCGGCCGCGTGAATCGAAGGCCAGCGTGTGGATCACGTCGAACTCTCCCGGACCCATCCCTTTCTTTCCCCACGTCTTGAGAAACTTGCCGTTCTTATCGAACTTCATGATCCGCGCGTTGCCCGTCGCGGTTCCGCCGCCGCTATGCCCGTCGCCCACGAAGATATCGCCGTTGGGCGCGACGGCGACGTCGGTCGGCGCGTCAAACTCGTCCAGCCCGGACCCCGCTACGCCCTTCTTCCCCAAAGTCAGCAGCACTTTCCCGTCCGCGCTGAGCTTGAACACCTGGTGGCCGCCATTGTCGGCCAGCCACAGATATCCTTCTTTATCCACTGACAATTTGTGTGGGCTGACAAAAAGCCCCGCGCCAAACGTTTTGAGCATCTTGCCCGACGTGTCGAATTGGAAGATGGGATTGACGCCGGCACTCGACCCCCCGCACGTGGTTCCGCCCGCGCCGGAATTGCCGCACCGGTCCGTCACCCAGAGGGTGCCATCGGGCGCAGTCGTCACGCTCGCCGTCGAGCCCCACTTCCTCCCTTCCGGCAATTGCCCCCAACTCTCGCCCGCCTGATACGGATCCGGCAAATCGTTGCGCGCACCGAGCAGCGAGACTGCCGGCAGTTTCACTGGATACTCGCCCGAAGGAAAAACGGGAAGACCACGCCCGCCGCTCGCGCGGCCTCCACCAGCCGCCGGCACCCCGCAGGATTGCGCCAACGGCCCAGCGGACCCGTGGTTGCCCTGCCCCTGCACCAGCGCTGCGCCTGCCGCCAACAGAGCCATCCAACCGCATCTCACTCGAATGCCTCCCCGCATATCGCCTCCTCGAAGGAATTTGATTGTACATCCGGGCTGGCCCGCTCACCAGGCACTATGATACGGATATGTCTCCGGCGGCCCTTGACGGCATCCGCGTGCTCGACCTCACTCACGCCTTGGCGGGACCGTATTGCACGCTGTTATTGGCCGATTACGGCGCCGTGGTTTACAAGCTCGAATCGCGCGACGGCGATATGGGCCGAGGCTGGGGCCCACCCTTCGCCGGTGGCGTGGCCAGTTTTTTCCTCGGCTTGAATCGCGGCAAGCGCGGCATCTCCATCGATCTCAAGCATCCCGAAGGTCTCGAGTTGTGCCTGCGCCTGATTGACCGCATGGACGTGCTGATCGAGAACTTCCGTCCCGGTGCGTTGGATCGTCTCGGGCTGGGATTCGAAGCCCTGCACAAAAGAAATCCGCGCCTGGTGTATTGCTCCATCTCCGGCTACGGCCAGAACGGGCCGTCCCGCGACGAAGCGGCAATGGACCTGGTGATGCAGGCGTCGAGCGGCCTGATGAGCATTACCGGCACCGCCGACGGCGAGGCGGTGCGGTGCGGCTACGGCGTCACCGATGTCACTGCGGGCTTATTCGCTGTCATCGGGATTCTCCTGGCCTTGCGCGCGCGCGAAAGCTCAGGCCGCGGCCAGTTTGTCGACATCTCCATGCTCGACAGCATGATCTCCACCATGAGCTCCAATTACTCGAGCTATCTCGGCTCCGGCATCGTGCCGCGACCCATGGGCACTGCGTTTCCCACTGTGGTTCCGTACAGCGTCTTCCATGCCCAAGACCGCGCGATCGCGATCGCGGTGGGGAGCGAACGGCTTTGGGGCGCGTTCTGCCGCGCCATCGGCCGCTCCGACCTCGAAAAACATCCCGATTACGAAAGCAACGCCGCCCGCATTCGCAATCGCGCCGTGCTCGAGCCGCTGCTCGACAGCATCTTCCGCCAGCGGCCTGCCGCCGAATGGATCGAAAGGCTGCAGGCCGCCGGCATCCCGGCTTCTCTGGTGCGTAGCTTCCAGGATGTGGTCGAACATCCGCAATCGGCCGCGCGCGGGATGTTTCCCGTTCTCCAGCACCCGACGGCCGGCGCGCACCGTGTCACGGGCACGCCTATCAAACTCACCGGGACGCCCGGCGCGTCTTCGTCATCGGCGCCATTGCTGGGGCAACACTCGATCTCGGCCTTGCAAGAGCTGCTCGGCATCGGCGAAGCGGCCCTCGCCGCGCTGGCGGAGCGCGGCGTGATCTTCGATGCCGCCGTCTCCCCGCAACGCTCCTGAACCGGCATGCTGGCGCTCCTCGGATTTGCCACCATCGCCCTCGTGCTCGGCTTGATTCTCACCAAAAAGATGACGCCGCTCGGCGCCCTCATCGCCGTCCCGGCACTTGCCTCCCTGCTCGCCGGGTTCGGAGTAAAGACGGCGGCTTTCATGGTGCGGGGCATTCAAGATGTCGCCGCCGTCGCCGGCATGTTCATCTTCGCCATCCTGTATTTCGGCATCATGACGGATGCCGGATTGCTCGATCCGATCATCGACCGCATCCTCGCTGCCGCCGGCAGTAGTCCGGTTCGGATTGTGATCGGCACCGCCCTGCTCGCGCTGCTGGTTCACCTGGATGGCTCCGGAGCCGTCACGTTCCTGGTGACGATCCCCGTCATGCTCCCCCTCTATCGGCGCCTCGGCATGGATCCGCGCGTGCTGGCGTGTGCCGCGTCACTGGCCGCCGGCGTCAATTTCCTCCCCTGGACCGGGCCCATGATCCGCGCGACTGCCTCCTTGCATCTCCCGACCGCGGACATCTTCAATCCGCTGGTTCCGGTCCAGGCGGCCGGCCTCGCCTTTGTCTTCCTGTGCTCCTGGTGGATGGGAAAGAGGGAATCGCGGCGGCTCGTCACGCAACTTCCCGGCCGGCAATCTGCGCATCAACGCCAACTTTCCGAAGAGGAGCGCGCGCTCCGCCGGCCCGGGCGCTTCTGGATCAATCTCATTCTGACTCTGCTGATGATTGCCGGCATGACCGTGGTCAAGCTGGATCCGGTCGCGGTGTTCATGGTGGGTGTCGCCTGCGCGCTCCCCATCAACTATCCGAGCCTGAAGATGCAGCGCGACCGGATTGACGCGCACGCCCGCACCGCGTTGCTGATGGCCGGAATCCTCCTCGCTGCCGGAGCTTTCATGGGCATTCTGAAAGAATCCGGCATGCTCGCCGCTATGGCGCACTCGGCGGTGGCGGCCGCTCCCGTCGGCGCGGCACGGCATTTCCCCTTCCTGCTCGCATTGCTTTCCATGCCGCTGAGCCTCGTCTTCGATCCGGATTCGTACTATTTCGGCGTCCTTCCGGTACTGGCCGAGGCCGGCCGCGCCTTCGGAATTCCGCCCGTCCAGATGGCGCAGGCTTCGGTCTTGGGCCAGATGACCACCGGTTTTCCGGTGAGCCCGCTGACGCCCGCCACCTTCCTGATCGTGGGTCTGACCGGCATCGAGTTGCGCGAACACCAGAAGTTCGCTTTCCCGTTTCTTTTGGGCGCGTCGGTGCTGATGACCCTGGTTTCCGTGGCGCTCGGCGTCTTCCCGCTGTAAAACTCCAGTCAAAGCGCAATCAAATTTTGCATTCCGCACCTTGACGTTCGTCTGCGGCTGATATAGACTCCCCCCAATACAGGGTTTTTATCTTTCGTAACATTTTGGCTTCTTAGGGTTTTTCGGCGCCTGCATTCAGGCGTGTACAGATGACGGTGGAGGTTACGATGCGTTTTTGGAAGGTTGTTTTTTGCCTCTTTGTGATTGCGTTCGCATCCTGGGCGCAAAGCGATCGCGGCACGATCACGGGCACCATTGCGGACCCGGCGGGAGCCGTGGTTGCCAACGCCGCCGTGGAGGCCAAGAACGTCTCCACCGGCGCAGTTTATCCCGTCGCTAGTTCGGGAACCGGCAATTACACCGTCGCGCAGTTGCCGGCCGGGCCTTATGAGCTGTCGGTAACCGTCCCCGGCTTCAAGAGATACGTGCGCGGGGGCCTGCAGGTCGAGGTAGCCGGCACCCTGCGTATCGACGTCGCCCTCGAAGTCGGTGGCGCCACCGAGTCCGTCACCGTGGAAGCCGCGGCTTCGCAACTGCAGACCGAGAGCGGCGCTGTCTCCAGCAACGTTCAGACCAATACCCTGAATGACCTGCCCATCCTCACGCTGACAGGTTCGGCGGCCTCCATCGGAAGTACGAATACCCTGGGCAACATCCGGAATCCGCTGTCGGCGGTCCAACTTCTGCCGGGCGCGCGCATGCAAACCGATGCCATCATGCGCATCAACGGCATGCCATCCAACTCCCAATCCATCAACATTGAGGGCCAGGACGCGACCAACGGGTTCGTGAAGCAGCAGAACCAGATCAACCAATCCGGCGTGGAAGCGATTCAAGAAGTGGCGATCCAGACCAGTAACTTCGCCGCCGAATATGGCCAGGCAGGCGGCGGGTACTTCAACTACACCATGAAATCGGGTACCAACCAGCTTCATGGAAGCGGCTATGACTATTTCGTGAACGAGGCTCTGAACGCCGGGCTGCCCTTCACGGACGCCACTTCGGTCAATGCCAGCAAGGCCGGCCAGCACATCCGGAACGCGCTGCGCCAAAACGATTATGGATTCACCCTGGGCGGCCCCATCGCCATCCCCAAGATCTATAACGGTCACGACAAGACGTTCTTCTTCTTTAGTTTCGAGCAATTTCGTCAAAGCGCCGTGACCAGCAATACGGTCGGCATCGTGCCCGACGCGAACCAGCGCAACGGTGATTTCAGCGCGGCCCTGCGGCCCACGTGCAACACCGATCCAGCCGGCCAGCAGGTCTGTCTCAATGAAATCTTCAACCCCACGACGAACCACGTGGTAAATGGCGTCGTGGAACGCGACCCGTTTGTGGGCAATGTGGTGCCGAAGAACATGTTCGATCCCACAGCGTTGATCATTCAGAACATGATTCCGCTGCCCAACGGCCCCGGACTGACAAATTACACGGCGCCGGCCTATTCGAATTTCCGCCACACCACGATTCCTTCCTTGAAGATCGATCAGAACCTCAGCGCGAAGATGAAGCTGGCCGGGTATTATTCCGCGACCGAGACCAACTCGCCGCAGACCAACGGCTTCACGCAAGCGTACACCGCCTTGCAGCCACAGGCTGCCTTATCGCAAACGGTTCGCATCAACCTGGACACGACGCTGACTCCCACTCTGCTCCTTCATATCGGCGCGGGTTACCTGGAGACTTCCAATCCTCAGACGGCTCCCACTTATGACCAAAACCAGCTGTTTCCGCAAGGCGTTCCGTTCACGGTGAAGAACTACTTCCCCTACATGGCGGGCATGTTCAGCGCGAATGGCGGCGGCTGGAGTGGAGGAACCGGATTCCCGGGGCCGGGCAACACGGGCGTCGCCTTCACTCTGACGCCGATCGCGCATGATTATAAGCCGACCTTCAACACCAACTTGACCTGGGTCAAGGGCAACCACACGTACAAAGTAGGCGCCACAGCGCTGTTTGAAGGCATCCAGAGCCTGAACGAAAGCCGGGCTGACGGACAATTTGGATTCTCGGCCGTACAAACTGCCGACCCCTCGCAAAACGGCTTGGCGTTTGCAAATACCGCCAGCAGCGGATTCCCGTATGCCAGCTTCCTTCTCGGTGTAACGAATAGCGCGTCGTCGGCAGCGCCCGCTGATGTCCGGCTGGGCATGCATTCCTACGGAATCTACGTCCAGGACAGTTGGAAGGTCACGCGCAAACTGACCCTTGAGTACGGTTTGCGGTGGGATTACGCCACTCTCTGGAAGGAGCAATACGGCCGCATGCAGAGCGCCGCCTTCGACCAGCCGAATTCATTGATCGGCGGACGGCTGGGCACCGTGGAATACGAGGCCACCTGCCACTGCAACTTCGCTCATGCATACCCGTACGCGATCGGACCACACCTGGGCGTGGCCTACCAGATCACGCCGAAGACGGTGTTCCGCGCGGGCGGCGCGGTTTCCTACGCCGCGACTTCGGATCAAGCCGGGCTGAACAGTAGCGCGGGTGACTTTTATACCATTGGCACTGCGGCCTACGGCGCTTCCGCGCCGCAGTTGAAGTTCGGCGATCCTCTTGGCCCCGGCAACCCTTACGGCAACCCGGTTGTCCATTGGCCGAACTTTAGTCCGCAGTTCCCGGTTCCGGCTTCCACGAACCCGTTGGTCATTCCTCCGGCCTCGCCGTTCGTTTCGATCGCTCCGAACGCCGGGCGCCTGCCGCGCACGTTCCAATGGAGTCTCGGGTTCCAGCGCGAAATCACGAGCAACATCGTGGTGGAAGCCGCGTATGTAGGCAATCGCGGCGCTTGGTGGGCCGCGCCTCTGCTGTCCGGCCTGAATTACAATGCGCTCACGCCGCAAGGCCTGATGGCCGACCGGTCGTACGGGGCGACTCAGGGCATCGACATCACCAACCCCACGGATGCCCAGCTTCTGAATACACAGATCAATTCGCCCAAGGTGCTCGCCCGCTACCCCGGGCTGGCGAACCCGAACGTAGTCTACCAGGGCTTCCCCGCCACGCAGACTCTCGGTCAGGCGCTACGGCCGTATCCCCAGTGGAACGGCATCCCGCCCTTCCTGGGGCCGCCCATGGGGAACACCTGGTACGACTCGCTGCAGGTGAAGATGACCAAGCGTTTTTCGCACGGCCTGAGCGGACAAGTGGCCTATACGTGGGAGAAGGAGCTCACCAACGGCACCAACTCCAACACCAGCTATGTCACGCCCTCGCCACCGCTGATCAACGACGTGTACAACAAGGCGCTGGACAAGCAGATTTCCGGCTTCAGCCTGCCGCAAGAGCTCGTGATTGCGTTCAACTACACCACGCCGAAGCTGGCGGGTGGCAGCGGCGGATTCAAGGCGCTCTCGTGGTTCGCACGAGACTGGACCTACAGCGGAGTTCTGCGCTATCAGAGCGGCCAATTGCTGCAGACGCCGCCCTCGGCCAACCAGCTGCTCGCCAACCTGCAACGAGGACCGGCAAATAACCCGGCTCTCTGGGGCGGCGGCTACACCTTCATGAATCGTGTGCAGGGCCAGCCTCTGTTCCTGGTGGATCCGAATTCACACTTTGATCCCACCTCGAAACTGGTCCTGAATCCGGCAGCTTGGACCGAGCCGGCATTCGGCACGTTCGGGGCGTCCGCGCCGTACTTTAGCGACTTCCGCTGGCAGCGTCAGCCGGCCGAAAGCATGGCAATCGGGCGCATCTTCCGCATCAAGGAGAGGGCCCAGTTCCAGATTCGGGCGGAGTTCCAGAACATATTCAACCGCCACTTCTATCAACCGCCTCAGGACGGCTCCGGGTTCGGGCAGGCGCCAGTGTTTACGACGTCGCCCACCCTCAAAGCGAACAGCTTGAGCGGAACGAGCGGTCTGTTGTCCGGCGGCTTCGGATACGTGAACTGGCTCAACGGCGGCTCGCTGGCCCAAGGCTGGGTTTCGCCCCGCTCGGGCCAGATCGTGGCGCGCTTCACGTTCTAACCTCGGCAATCGTAACGCCGGTGGCTCCCGCCACCGGCGTTACACCTTATTCCATTCCTATAATGGGATAAGCCCGTGCTTCGAAATCGGTTCCTGCTCGTTTCTTTTCTCCTCCCGGCAATCGCCGCTGCTGACGTTGTCTGCGCCCTCGGTCCCTCTGCGTCTTACAACGGTTACGTCGATGAACGGCCTTCGCCCGATGTCATGCAGTTGGCCGCTCGGGTCAACTCCGCCTTAACCCCGATCTGCACGCCAAGATGCCCGATGATCGCCATCTTCCGCAACCAGACCGCGCCGAATGCCATGCTGGTAGCGACTCCCGCCGGCGACGCGAAAATCGTCTACGCTCCCAAATTTTTCACTTCCATTTACAACAGCGCCGGTGACGGCGCCATCATCGCCGTCATCGCTCATGAGCTCGGTCATGCTCTCAGCGAGACCGCGCCTGTCGCGTGGGTAAAATCAGGCTGGCCGCCGGAACTGAAGGCTGACGCCTGGACCGGTTGCGCGATCGCTAAATCCAATTTACAGGCGCGCGATTTACAGGAGACTCTCGCGACACTCGCAAAGTATCCTTCGCCGGCCCACCCGGCATGGAATACGCGCCTGCCGGCGCTGGAGACCGGCTATCGGCAATGTGGAGGAGATGCCGCCCGCTTCACTGCGGCAGCCGCGGCGCGCGGCCGCCACTAGTCTTCAGGATTACCGTTTCTCCTGCACGTCCACGATGCGGGAAGTCGTGACTTGCCAGTAGTCTGGATGACCGAACTCGAGGTGCATGCCGCGCCCGATAAAACGCTCGCGGATCATGCTGCCGCCCCAGGTCGACCCGTGAATGTCCACCAGCACCGGCTCCGGGCAGAAAACCGGATGCCCCGAGATCCACGCCATGCCGTCTCGTTCGTTCACAATCCGGTACAAGTGATGCTGCGTTTGCACTTCCAGCACTGCGCCGGCGTGGAGATCGCGAAGGAACACGCCACCTTCAATTTCCGATTGAATGATGTTCCGGTTGATCTCGTCACTGAAATTCGGATGCGTCTCGAACAGGACCGGAACTTCCACCTCTGGAATCATCCAGCTGACCTCTACTTTTATTGGAGCACATGGCGTGCCCATCGCATTCGCCCGACATAGGGAGATCTGGGATCTTAAGTAGGGTAGATTACGCCGGCACCGCCGTTTCGGCCCCGCGGCGTAGACGCCGGGCTTCCCGGCTCAGTACCCGGTTCCACCACATGATCGCCCCGGTAAGAAAAAGCACCATCGGCGTCAGCCCAAACAGCGCCCACACGATTCGCGTACCCAGCCCCGCGAAATTGCCGAAGTGCAGGCTGTAGAACGCGCGGATGATCTTGTCGCCCGCGCTGTAGTGAAAGACCGGACGCCGCCGCTTGCGCGCGGGCCGGCTTCCTTCATCCGCAACGTTCACGATCGGTGGAGCCACCGCGGGCTGCGAAGCGTCCGCCACGAGTTTGTAGTAGTCCAGCGGCAGAAAGCGTTGGATCGTGGTTTGGAACGGCGTCGGAAATACCAGATAGACTCCCGTCAGCGACCACATAAACAGGAACGCGAACGTCCAGAAGCCGAAGGCGCTGTGCAGTTCCCAGTTGATCCGTTTCCACCCGGCTCTCGGGTTCACCGTCAGGCTGCGCCGCCAGTTCTTCACGCCCGGCCACCAGATCACCGCGCCGGTCAGCGCCAGCAGCGTCAGCAGAATCGCCCCGACCCCGTTGATGATCTTTCCCTTCGGCCCGGCCAGCAGATTCACGTGAAGATCGAGCAACCACGTGAGCGCCTGCAGACTGTACGGCACCGATTCGCCCAGATCCTTGCCGGTGTACGGATCGAAGATCCGCTTCTTCTCGCGGCTGCCGCGCGACAGCCAGATCTCGACTTCCTGCCCGGGGATGCTTCCTTGCCAGACGTTGCCAATCTGGTAGCCCGGATACGCTTGCAGCGCCGCCACCCGCAACTCGTCCTTGGTCAACAGCGGCCCCGAGCCGGCCACTACCCGGCGTCCCGGCGCCATTTCCAGAATCTTGCTGCGAAAGAACAGCGCGCTCCCGCTGACGCTGATCGCAATCACGTACAGCCCTACGGCAATGCCGGTCCATAAGTGAATCTGAAACAGTGCCTTCCGCAGCCACAAGTTCTGCGGACGCCGCCAGAATTGTTCGCGGAAGCTCATAAGCGGGGGGAGGCGCGCTAGTGCGTCATCGCGTAGACGACGTAATTGACGCCGATGCGGATTCCCAGCGCGGAATACTTCTCCGGGTAGGACGGATCGTCGGCCCACTCCCACGAATCGCCCAGGTCCGAGTTGAAACACATGGCGACCATGATGCGGCCCTTGTCGTCAAAGATGCCGCGCCAGTGCGCCACTGTGCCGACCGCCCGCTGCGAGTTGATGCCGCCGCGGCCGCTCAGCGCCCATTGCCCCGGAACCTGGTACCGGTCGTCCAGATCGTATACCGTATGGAAGATCGCGTCGGCGTTCTCGATCTCGACGATCGGCCGGTCGGGGAACACCGCTTTCATGCTTTCTTCAAACCGCGCCCACTCGTCTTCGCGCCAGAAATCATCCAGCATCAGGAAACCACCGCGCAGCAGAAACTCGCGCAGCGTTTTGGCTTGAGTGTCCGTCAGCTTCCAATCGCCCATCTCGCCGGCGCAGAGCCAGGGCCAGTTGTAAATGTCGTCGGCATCGTCCGGATTTACGGGCTGCTCCAGCGACCGCACGTGGAGGCGGGTGAGCCGCCGCAGCGCCTGCGCGAAGTGCCGGTCGGCGCGCGGGTAATCCTGCGTCCAGCTGGTTCCGCCTTCCCGCCAGTCCAGCCGGCCCCACCGAAACCCATACCGCCCGAAACGCGCATTGGGATGCTGGGGGTACATCAAGCGCCCGAATACAAACTCGGACGGTTCCTGCCAGTCGACGGGCAGCGGAATGTTGTCGTACGGCTCCATGCTGATATAAAGCCGCCACGGCTTTTGGAAGCCGTACAGAGTGCCCGCCAGAATGACGCCGCAACCCAGCCAGAGCAGGGACTTTCGCAACCTAATGCCCTCAGTGTCTTGAGCATAGCATCGAACCGGCATAAATCGCAGCAGGTTCCAAGCGATTTCGTCCCAGAACCGTACTCTTCACCGGCGGGGCCCGGAGCCTCGGTCTGTTACTCTAGTCCATTGATGACAGTCGACGAGATTCGCGAGCTGATCCAGTTGGCCCTCGATACCGGCATCGCCGAGCTGGAAGTGCAGCGCGGCCAGGACCGGGTGCGCATCCGCCGCGCCGGCGCCGACCACAATGTGACCATCGGCGCGCCGGCTGTCCCCGCTGCCGCCCACAACACGGCTGGTACCCCGGTCGTCCCGGCCGCTTCGTTCGATCTGGCGCGCGAACGCGCCGAACCGCCGGCCGACCCCAATCTGATCCTGGTCAAATCGCCCATCGTCGGCACCTTTTATGAAGGCCCCGCGCCCGACGCCGATCCGTTCGTGCGCGTCGGCCAGCGCGTGCAGCCCGGCAATGTTCTTTGCATCATCGAATCGATGAAGCTCATGAACGAAATCGAAGCGGAGCTGGCCGGTGTGGTGGAAAGCCAGTTGGTTCGCAACGGCCAGCCGGTCGAGTACGGGGAGGCCTTGTTTGCCATCCGGGCCGTTTAAGAAAATCCTGATCGCCAACCGTGGCGAAATCGCGATCCGCATCATCAGCGCCTGCAAGGAACTGGGCATTCACACGGTGGCGGTGTACTCGGAAGCCGACCGCTACAGCTCGCACGTCCGCTTCGCCGATCAGGCCATCTGCATCGGTCCGGCGAAAAGCGCGCGCAGCTACCTCGACGTGCCCTCCATCATCAGCGCCGCTGAAATCACCAACGTCGAGGCCATTCATCCCGGCTATGGTTTTCTGAGTGAGAACGCCGGCTTCGCCGAAGTCTGCGAAGCGTCGGGACTCAAGTTCATCGGCCCCAAGCCGGATGTGATCCGCCTGATGGGCGTCAAGGAGCAGGCGCGCGCCTTCATGCGCGAGCAAGGCGTCCCGGTGCTGCCGGGTTCCGAGGGTGTGCTGCAGAGCCCGGAAGAGGCGCTCGACGTCGCCGCGCAGATCGGCTATCCGGTAATTCTCAAGGCCTCCGCGGGCGGGGGCGGGCGCGGCATGCGGGTCGTCCAGGAGGCGGCCGATCTGCCGGCCCTCTTCTTACAGGCCCAGCAGGAGGCCGGTGCGGCCTTCAGCACGCCGGACGTCTACCTGGAAAAATTCATCCCGGCTCCGCGCCATATCGAGTTCCAGGTGCTGGCCGACGAGCACGGCGCCATCGAGATCCTCGGCGAGCGCGAGTGCAGCATCCAGCGCCGCCACCAGAAACTGATCGAGGAATCCCCATCGCCCGCCATGACCGGCAAGCTGCGCGCCGAAATTGCCGCGGCTCTCAAGAACGCGCTAAGCGCGGCCCGCTACACCAACGCCGGCACCATCGAATTTCTCATGGACGAGCGCGGCAAGCTCTCCTTCATCGAAGTGAATGCGCGCGTCCAAGTGGAACACCCGGTGACCGAGTTCGTCACCGGCATCGACATCGTGAAAGCGCAGATCCGCATCGCGCAAGGCGAGCTCCTCTCGTCGATTCTAGGCGGCCCCGTCGCCACGCGCGGCCACGCCATCGAATGCCGCATCAACGCCGAAAACCCGGAGACGTTCGTCCCATCGCCCGGCCGCATTACCGGCTTCCACGTCCCCGGCGGCATCGGCGTCCGCGTGGATACCTGGGCCTACACCGATTGTGTGATTCCGCCGTTCTACGATTCCTTGGTCGCCAAGCTGATCACGTATGGCAACGACCGCGCCGAAGCGATCCGCCGCATGCAGCGCGCGCTCGACATGTTCATCATCGAAGGCATCCACACCAGTATCCCGCTGCACCGCCGCATCCTGAACGACCCGGACTTTCAGGCCGGCCGCATGGACACCAACTTCATTACTCGCCTGCTGGCGCCGGAAAACGTGGGCGTCTAGCTGGGCGTCGCCGCCGGTAATCGTTGTCGATATAATCTCCCCATGTTTCAAATCCTCCGCGGCGGCCCGATGGCGGACGTGGTCGTGATCGGCTCCGGCGCGGGCGGCGGAACGGTCACCAAGGTCCTCACCGACCTCGGCGTCAACGTCACTCTCCTCGAAGCCGGCCCCCTGCTCAACCCGGCGCGCGATTTCAAGGAGCATCTGTGGCCCTACCAGGTGCCGCATCGCGGCTCGGGCGAAGGCGGCGCCAGCTACTTCGGCCGCGGCCGGCCGTTCGGCTGGTTCTCCGCGCACGCCGGCGGCTGGGAACTCGACGGCGAGCCGTACACCAGCGCCGAAGGCAGCAAATTCATGTGGTTCCGCTCGCGCATTCTCGGCGGGCGCACCAACCACTATGGCCGCATTTCCCTGCGCTTCGCCGATTACGATTTCAAGCCCCACACCCGCGACGGCGTCGGCACCGACTGGCCCATCTCCTACGACGACATCGCGCCTTACTACGACAAGGTCGAATCGTTCATCGGCGTTACCGGTTCCAAGGAAGGCATCCGCAGCGCGCCCGATGGCATCTTTCAGACCTGCCCGCCGCCGCGCGCGCACGAAGTCCTCATCCAGAAAGCGTCCGACAAGCTCAATATCCCGTGCATCCCCATGCGGCTCGCCGTCATCACACGGCCAACCAATGGCCGCCCGGCATGCCATTACTGCGGGCAATGCGGCCGCGGCTGCGTCACGGCTTCGAACTATTCCTCCAGCCAGGTCCAGATCTTCCCTGCCCTGAAGACCGGCCGCGTGCGGCTCATCACCAACGCCATGGCGCGTGAGCTGATCACCGACGACACCGGCAAGGTGACCGCCGTCTCCTACATCGACAAAGCCACGCGCCGCGAACAGCAGATCCGCTGCCGCACCGTGGTGTTGGCGGCGAGTTGCTGCGAATCGACGCGCCTGCTGCTCAACTCCCGCTCGTCGCGGCATCCCAACGGCCTCGCCAATTCCTCCGGCCAGCTTGGCCGCAATCTCACCGATAGCGTCGGCTTCAGCCTCAACGGCCAGATTCCGGCGCTCGAAGGCATGCCGCACTACGACTCCGACGGCATGGGCGGCAGTCATTTATATATGCCATGGTGGCTCTGGGACAAGAAGCTCGATTTTCCGCGCGGCTATCACATCGAGCTGGGCGGCGGTTACGGCATGCCCGGCGTCGGTAGCTTTCACGGCGTTTGCGCGCAGCACGAAGGCTACGGCGATTCGCTCAAGAAAGCCATCGCCGCCGATTACGGCACGCACGTCGGCTTCTCCGGCCGCGGCGAGATGATTCCCAATCCCAATACCTGGTGCGAGATCGATCCTACCGTGGTCGACAAGTGGGGGATTCCGGTTCTGCGCTTCCATTTCCAATGGACGGACGCCGAGTTGAAGCAGATGGAGCACATGGAGCAGACCTTCACGGCGTTGATCGAAACCATGGGCGGCCGCGTGACCAACCGCCGCAACGCTCCGGCTTCGGAAAAAATCTCCGCCGGCGGCGAGATCATCCACGAAGTGGGTGCCGCGCGCATGGGCAACGACCCATCGCAATCGGTGCTCAACCGCTTCTGCCAGGCGCACGACGTGAAGAACTTGTTTGTCGCCGACGCCGCGCCGTTCGTCAGCAATCCCGACAAAAACCCAACGCTCACCATCTGCGCCCTGGCTTGGCGCACCGCCGAATACCTGGCCGACGAAATGAGGAAAGGCAATGTCTAGCGACACCACGCGCCGGGGCCTCTTGCAACAAATCGCGGCAGCCGCGCTGGCCGGCTCCCTCAGCGCCGAAGCCGCCGACCACGTCCACCAGGCCACGGCCCAACAGAGCGGCAACGGCGTCTACCATCCGAGAGCCCTCACGGAGCACGAATTCGCCACCTTGCGGGCGCTCTGCGAGCTGATCGTCCCCGGCGCCTCGAAAGGCCGCGCCGCCGAGTTCATCGATCTGCTGTCGAGCCAGAACCCGGAGTTGGCGGCCATCTACACCGGCGGTCTCGCGTGGCTCGATCACGCCATGAAGAACGCTGTAGACGCGACCTTCCTCGACGCCCGTCTCGCCGACCAGGCTGCCCTGCTCGACAAAATCGCTTACCGCCACAACCCGGCGCCCGACCTCGCGCCCGGCATTCAGTTCTTCGAATGGGCGCGCCGCATGACGGTGGATGCCTATTACACGAGCGCCGCCGGCATCCAGGAGATCGGGTACCTCGGCAACAAAGGCGCCGCCGAATTCAAAGTTCCCCAGGCGTCGCTGGATTACGCTCTTAAGAGGAGTGGACTCGCGTGAAAACATACCTCTGGGTTATGCTGCTCGCCGCGGCGCCGCTGCTCGCGGCCGAAGATGGCTTTACCTCGCTCTTCAACGGCAAGGATCTCACCGGCTGGAAAGCCGCCGAGCACCCCGATACTTTTTCTGTCAAGGACGGCGCCATCGTGGCGCACGGCACCCGCAGCCATTGCTTTTACGTCGGCGACTTCCGCCGGCACACCTTCCAGGATTTCGAGCTGAAAGTGGACGTGATGACGCTTCCCAAGGCCAATGGCGGCGTTTACATTCAAACCGAATACCAGGAGACCGGCTGGCCGGGCAAGGGATTCGAAGTGCAGGTCAACAACAGCTACCCCACCGATCCGAAACTGACCGGCAGCCTCTATGAAGTGTCCGACAACCTCGCTCCGGTTGCCAAAGACAACGAATGGTTCACCGAAGACATCGTCGTCAAAGGCAACACCATCACCATTAAGGTGAATGACAAAGTCGTGGAGCAGTGGACGCAGCCGGCCTCGTGGAATGGCAGCAAGAGCTTTCCCGGCCGCCGCATCGGTCCCGGAACCATCGCCCTGCAGGCGCACGACCCCGGCAGCACGGTCTACTACAAGAACATTCGCATCAAGCCGCTGGATTAGCGCGCGCCGCGGCCGCTACTTGGGGAAGGCGTGATGCATCAGCTCGCTGGCGCGGCCCAGGTCGAGGCTGAAGCGGCTATCGCACTCCTGCAGGACGCCTAGTGCGCTGCGCGATTCCTGGATCGAACTGCGAAAAGCAACCAGGCACTGTCGCAGGTTCGCGAGCGGCTGCTCTAATGTGTGTAACGTTCGCGGAGCCGGTGCGCGGGCGTCGGTAGGGGGACGGACGTCGGCGACGGGCTGCGCTACTTCTTCCATAACGCGCCGCATCTTCGCCTGGGTCTCCAGAACGCGTTTCTGTCTGCGGACCAGCTTCGAATGCAACACACAGCGATAGACCAAGAGCGCCGCAATCGTGACGGGCGCCAGAAAACCTGCCAGCGCAATCAGAAATTCCCGTGACCAGAGCGCGTCCATAGCTCTACTCTTACGCATCTATCGGCTGTTCAGCCAGTCCTCTTCATGCTGGATGGGTACTCGCTCATAACGATGGTTAATCGACGCGGTTTCCCTCGGCCCGCGCCCAAAAACGCCATTCTCCGCCTGGGTGGTTCCTTACCTAACGGCTGACAGGTTAGAAGGGGAATCGGCCGCGCGGGTTCGGAACCGAGGCGCCGCTGCTGGAAGGAACGGGCGGGTTCACATAAACCGACCGGGGCGGCTGGTAGCCGCCGAAATTCAGTTCCGCGTCATTGAACCGGATGGGGCGGTCGAGTACCATCTCGACGGTCGCGCCTTTTTCCAGCACCGCGTCGGGCCCGCGCGAGAGCAGCACGCCGATCATGCCCACCGTCGCGCCCGCGGCCGCGCCGATGCCGACGCCCAAGCCGGGATGTCCCGCGCCCAGTCCGCCAATCAATCCACCCGCGGCCGCGCCCGAGGAAGCGGCCTCGCCAATGGTCTGCAAATCGCCCTTCTTGTTACCGGGAGCAGAAACTCTTCCTTCTTTGCGGTCGACCTCGGAGTTGGCGTTGCCGTCCAGGCCGTCCATGCGCGCGCGGAAGTCGCGCGTGACGCCGTTCGGCAGCGTCAGCGAATCGAACCGCACGTACAACTCGCCCCGCCCTTTCACGCGGCCGGGCTTCTTGATCTGGGTCACCGTGCCGGCCACATAACTGCCCACCGGCACTACGATCTTGCCGCTCACCAGAACCGGAAACACCGTTTCCAGATACACGCGGTCGCCTTCGACCGAATGTTTGGTGCTGACGCTGTTGATCAGGCTCAGGGCGATTTTGCTGCCTGTATCGACCGTATAATCCCCGGAAGCCGGGGCATCTACCTTGCGGAATCCATCAGTTGGGGGAGCCGGAGCCGGTGCTGCGTCCTGCGCCGCCAGGACCAGCGCGCACAGTCCCGTTACAACCAAAGCCCGTACCCACATTTGCTGGTCTCCTAATAAGAGATTGTAGCCTATGACTGGAACGCGGCCGGCCTGCAAAAAGTTGCGCTCAGGGCAAACCAGTGGCTAATTTCAATCCCGGAGCACCCTTCTGATCCCCCACCGCCGCCTGCAGGCCGGGCTCACTGTCGAGCACGTCGGGGAGCCGCATGTTGATCTGATAAAGCCCGGCCCAGCCAGGAGTTAGACCGGCGTACAGGATCCGGTCCGGAGGCAAAACGGCCTCCCCAACCGTCACCTGCAGCGCGCCCAGACGGTCGATGAGACCGGGATAGATGGGAATCTCGCCAGGGAGCGGATTCGGATGCGTCATTCCCAGCCCGGTGGCGTACACCGCGATCACTTCCCCGGGCTGGGCCGGATGGTCCGGGGTGACGAGCGAGTAATCGGTATGCTGGGCAATCACATAGCCATCCGGGTTCCGGAAAAATTGAGGTACGGCGTCAGCCAGCGTGATGGTGACTTCCGGCCCATGCACGCCCTGGCGCGCCACCCACACCGTTTGGGGCCCTGTGCGGAGGTTGCCGGGGATGAGGAAATTGATTTGCGCCGGGCTCACGTAGAGCAGCGGGGCCGAATAGTTCCCGACAAATACCCGGACATTGGCGAGGCTGTTCGGAAGGGCGCCGGCGCGTGTATTCTCTTCGGTCAGCGCTTCGGTGGACCACGCCAGATCGGTGCCGAAGATGGTGGCGATGGCGTTGGGCGCCAGCGGTCCCGGCGCGAAGTTGGCGCCATTGACGATGGATTCGGCGGAGTAAACCGGCGCCGCCGCCTGTGCCGCGCTTCCGGCGAAGACGGCCAGGATCAGGCAGACGGAGGACATGGGCTTCGTGTTGGTCGTGCCGCCTAACCGCTTTTTTTCTCAATTTTTGCAGACCTCACGCGTGTGTACACTGGAAAGTAAGCCCGCGCCCGTCTTTTTCCGCACGGGGTGCGTCTAGGCAACAGGAGCCAGAGATTTGATCTTTCGGGCGGTGGAAGAAACCGACCTGATTCGGCAGGCTGCCCGGGGGGCGGTGGAGGCCTATAACCTCCTCGTGTCCCGGTGGGAGAAACGTGTCTACAATTACCTCCTACGCATTACCGGCAACCGCGAAGACGCTCTGGATTTGACGCAGGACGTGTTCTTGAAAGCCTAT
>CAYTJD010000148.1:0-58220 GCA_964438005.1 uncultured Solibacteraceae bacterium
GCTGGTTCTATTGACATTGTCCGAATTTCCAAGCAGAATCCGTTTACCTGGATGACGCCAGTTGTTACTGCAATCGAGGCTCCGGAGAAATGAATAAAATAGGAATCACGTATTGGGGGGCCTCACCACCTGTCGTCACAACTGCGCGCAGGCTGCCGCGATAAAGAGGCGAGGGTATGAGACGGACCGTGAAAATTGCTCTTGCCATGCTTGTGTGTGTGGTGGAGTTACGGCCAATGGCGCCCCGCTCACGTTGCGCAAGCCGGTGGTCTATCAAACCATCGAGGGCCAGAGGAAGCGGATCGCAGGCGAGTATAAACTTCACGGGAACCGCGTCCAATTCACACTCGGCGCGTACGATCGCGGCCCGCGATCCTGCCGCTCTTCAGCCAAGAGCCGGGCGATTGAACTACCGAGCCCGGTTGCGATCTGATCGAGCACGAGTACAGATGGAGTTTTCTCTCCCCGCTCTACCGCGGAAAGCATCGACCGGCTGACCCGGCTCGCTCTGACAGTTCATCCAAAGACAAATTGCGCCGCTTGCGCTCATCACGAATCCGCTCGCCAAGGGCATCGAGCCGGAGGCCCGTCGACAGGGTGGGTGGTGTGGCGTTCTTCATCCCCTATAGAGGAACTATATCCTCAATAGAAGAATTGTGGGACTGGGATTTGGCTCGGGCCTGAGCCCAGGTGTTGTGGGCCATGCGAACGGCCGGGGCGGAGGGTCCGCGCGGATCTGGGGTTCACCCGTTATCAATGAAAGATCAATCGGATCTCGCGGCCCGGTCCGCCGCGCTATGCCAGGTGAGACTCAGAAAATAAGAGCGGCCCATCCCAATCATACTGTCGACGGTGGGCGTTAGACCGCCCGGGTCCCGGTAAAAGCTGTTGGAGAGGTTCCTCACCCCCGCACTAAATTCGAAGCCTTTTCCCAGGTGTTCGGCGCTCACCACGACCTGAGGTAGGATCACCCAAGGCACGGTCGCGCCGGCGTAGGTCTGCCTCTGCCCGAGCGCCTGAAGCCCTGCCGTGAGGATGAACCGTTCGTGCCATAGCGGTACGGCCACGCGCAGTTTTCCCACCTGCCCTGGCGAATTGGGCAGGGCACGCGTCGATTTAAATACCGCCCGCTGCACCTCCAAGCTCGAAGACAGGCGGACCGCTCCCGGCAAAACGCAATTCAGCTCCAATGACACTCCCGCGGCACGAACGCGATCGGCGTTGACATATTGAGTCATTCCGCCGTTTGTGAAAACCTGCTCGATGAAACTATTCACCTGATAGTGATACGCCGACGCGCTCGCTCGCAGCCTCCTGCCAAATTGCTGGTCGATGTCGAATTCGTACGTATCGCTGGTTTCGGGCCCCAGAGAAGAGTTGCCAATCTGCGTAAAGCCGTCCTCCCAATACATGTCATAGCTGCTCGGATTCCGAAAGCCGCGGCCGTACATGAGCTTGAGATCCGTCCCCTTGATGGGTTGGTAAGTTACTGCTATCCGCGGGGAAAGGGCATTTCGCTTGAGCCAGGACCAGTCGAAGCGCGCCCCGACATTTACTTGCCAGTGCCGGCCGAACTCCCATTCCTGTTGGACGAACACACCGGCATGTCGGTCTCGCCGGTCAGCCCATAGCCACTGAATCGGCACTGGCGCGACGTCAAATGCGTTCTGCAAAGCGCGCAAATCGAGCTGCAGCTCCGTTCCGAGCGTAAGGTGGCCGGCGTTGCTATCAGCCAGCCGATAGGTGACACTCGACGTCAGCCAGTCCCCGTAATCCCGCTCTCGAGAATCTTCAACTCCGTTGTCAGAGGCGTAGTGATAGATGCCCCGGAAGCGATAAGCATCGTAGGACGTCCGCCAGCTCAAAGAGCGACCTCCGGGAAGGTCTCGCGTGTAGGAGAGCTCGATGAAGCCGCGCGAGTCTTCCGCACGACTCCCCCGGTCGTTGAAAACCGTGTCGCCCCAGGAAATGGGCTGAGTCTTGACACGATCCCCTGCCAGAGCGAGTACTTCCCAATTGCCCCGGACCAAATCGGCAAAGACGTGGTAGCCCTTCTCGCCGTTCGAATCGAGGGCGCGGCCGAAGTTCGTCGCGGCCGTGTCGAGTTCGCTGAAATAGAGTTGGTGCGCCCCGGCGTTATTGAAAAGCGAAGCCCCTACAAGCAGGTTGGCTCGCTGGCCGAGCGCCGTGGCCCCGTTGGCTTCAAACTTCCGTTCTCCCAGGCTGCCGGTCTCTATCCGCGCGGCCGGCCCCTGCACATCAACCGGCTTCTTTGTAATTACGTTGATAGTCGCCAGCATCGCACTGCTGCCGTACAATGCCGAGGAGGGCCCCCGGACCACCTCGATCCGATCCACCAGGGCCATATCCAGGGGCAAGTCCGTCCCTACAGGCGCGGAGTCCAGGATATTATCCGATATCTTGTGGCCGTTGATCATTATCAAGTAGCGCGCTTCAAACCCGGGCAGTGAGAACCCGCGAATTCCTATCGAATCATATGTGTAGTCGGAGCTTGTGAAGAACCCGCGAACCCAGGACAGCGCCTCTGCCAGCGTCCTGGAGCCGGACCTCTCGATTTCTTCTGCCGTGATTACGGTGACGCTTGCTGGAGCATCAGCGACGCTTTCGTCATGCAAGGACACCGTGGTTATTCGTATGGCGGAGAGCTCTTCGAGGCTGAGGGCCGTAAGATCTTGGGTCGAATGCCCAGCGCCCTGAGCCTGGGCGGGCCAACCGGCGAGGCTGCCGAAGGCTGGAAGCAGGCCGGCAATGATTGTCGCGAGGGCGGAACGGTATCGTCTGCTGCGGTGTACCATCGGGCGGAAGATCGCCACATTCGCGATAAAACCCCGCCGAGCGCGTCCGGAACGTGCCACCTTCAATCCCCCGAGCTGATCTTGCGGGCCACCCCCAGCAGCTTGGAACTGATCTTAAGGTGCGCATCGGCGGCTGCCCGGAGATTGACATCAAACCGTACCCTGTCTCCTGCGACGACCAGAGTAATCATTCCACCGCATTCTGTGAAAGCGTCGGACTCGCCGACCGTTAAAACGCCTCGCCCCTTTAGCTTGTCCAATGCGGGCCGCAGTCTTACCTTGCTCACCGTCCCGAAAAACATCAACTTACATTGGTCCCAGTTCCCGTCTCCTTCGGGAATTCTGCGGATTTTCAGAGCCAGGCCATTCACGAACCTGGTCTGTGCCATCTCCTCCATAAACCCTGCTAGAGGCGTCTTGCCGTAGAAGCAGATCGTAAACACTGTGCCTACATCACCGTGGGGCCACTCTACGAATTTGACGAAGTTATACACGTAGGCTCCCTTTAGCGCGTATTCCGATGTCCCTTCCGTCCCGGCCATGCACCCGAAAGTGATGCTCAGCGCAACCACAATCGGCCTCCAGGAGCGGTCATCCATCCGATCCTTCAGTCCCTTCCACGCCCGGGCCGAAGCCAGCCCGCTTGGCCCCGAATCTGTAATCGCGGGCTTTCCCCGTTCACCCTCTGCCTTCCCGCTCGGTCTGGGCACCGCTCCGGGCGCCAAGGGCGCAACCGGACTCCACGCGGCTCACCGGCGCTCGCAGGAGTCCACCCGAGATTTGGCTAGCCAAGGAACATATCGGCAAGAGTAGATATAGAGTATAGGGTATAATTACCTGTTTTACGCGGATACAACGATCGAAAACGGCGGCCAACACCGGAAACGGCAGTCCACCGAGTCGCGTCGCCCGCGCGATTGCCGAGATCCGGGGGCGCGACGCGGGCGTCCCGCGCCACCCCGGGGGATGCCTTACTCCAGCGAGAGCAGGTACGCCGTCAGGTTTTCTATTTCTTGTCCGCCGAGCCGGTAGGGCGGCATGATCGACCCGGCCGAGAGTTTTCGCGGATCCGCAGAGTGCTGCTCGACCCAACTGCGGCTGCGCCGCTTCGACAGGCCGTTCAGCGACGGGCCAATGGCGTTACCGGCAACGTTGACCGTGTGGCAGGCGCTGCAGTGATTCGCCTGGTAAAGACGGGCTCCTTCGACCGCGAACACCGGCGCATTTTGGAGAGCGGAGACGTTTCTAGCATTTAGCTTCACCAGAAGCGCCGCAATCGAGCTCAGTTGCGCGTCACTCAGCAGGATGGGCGGCATGGATGTGCCGGGCCGCATCGCTGACGGGTTCTTGAAGTGCTCCATCATCCATCGGACGTTCCGATGATTAGACTGCCGTGCAAGGTCAGGCCCGAGTTTGGACCCGCCTTCACCTAAAGCCCGCGCACCGCGATCTCCACCCGAATTCATGCAGCCGAAACAGCGGAGATCGCGATAGAGTTCGGCAAGAGTGGTCCAGAATCCGGCCGCTGGTTCTATTGAAATTGTCCGAATTTCCAAGCAGAATCCGTTTACCTGGATGACGCCAGTTGTTACTGCAATCGAGGCTCCGGAGAAATGAATAAAACAGGAATCACGTATTGGCGGGCCTCACCACCTGTCGTCACAATTGCGCGCAGGCTGCCGCGATAAAGAGGTGAGGGTATGAGACGGACCGTGAAAATTGCTCTTGCCATGCTCGTGTGTGTGTGGTGGAGTTACGGCCAATGGATCGGCTATCCGGCTCCGGGAATTCCCCGCACGCCGGATGGGAAGCCTGACCTCTTAGCGTCCGCGCCGCGTGCGGCTGGCGGGAAACCTGATCTTTCCGGACTCTGGATCGTGGAGCCGTCACCCCTGCCGGAATTGAGAAGCCTTTTCCCCGACTTCAAAGCGGTGGAAGCTTTAACTGTTCCGGGAGACGATATATCCGCCGTGTCCAAATACGCCATCAACATTCTGGCGGACTTCAAACCGGACGAAATCCCAATGAGGCCCGAAGCCGAGGCCCGGTTCCGGGCGACCCTGGCAAAAGGCGGCAGTGCCAATCCTACAACTCGGTGTTTACCGGGAGGCCTGCCTTTCATTTACTTGTTTCCCATACCTTCCAAGTTCATCCAAACGCCGGGATTTATCGCCATTCTCCACGAGGCCGGTTTCAACTTCCGCCAGATCTACATTGATGGCCGGACCCGCCCTTCCGACCCCGAGCCCTTATGGTATGGCTACTCGACAGGCAGATGGGACGGTGACACACTGGTGGTCACGTCGACCGGTTTCAACGACAAAAGCTGGCTCGATGCGCTGGGCCACCCGCACAGTGATGCTTTGCACCTGACCGAACTCTATCACCGCCGCGATTTCGGCCACCTGGATGTCCAGGTGACGATCGATGACCCTAAAACGTATAGCAAGGCGTTTACCATCAAGTACACCGAGCGGCTGGTCCCCGACAGCGACCTTTTGGAGTACGTTTGTGAGGAAAACGAAAAGGACGTCCAGCATATCGCGAAGCCATAGGGGTGGCGGACATGACGACAAACCGCGCCCGTGAATTTAATGCTGCGGCGTGCGCGGCATCCGTTGGTTCCTTGGCGAGCCGTTCGCATCTCGTCTGCAGCGTCCGCGTTATTCTCTTATTGCTGCCGGTCGCTGCGTGCGCGCAGTGGCTCACCTACCCCACAGCGGGAGTCCCGCGCCTGCCGGACGGGCGGGCAAACCGCACGGCGCCTGCGCCGCGAACTCTGAATGGCCAGCCCGACCTCTCCGGCTTGTGGGAACCCGATACGCGAGATGGAACTGACGTATCGACGTTCCAAACAGATGTGGTATTTCCTCCAGAGTGGTACAACATCGGTGCGCAACTCAAGGACGGTTTACCATTTCGCCCTTGGGCACGCGACCTCCGGATTGCCCGCAAGGCCGACAACAGCAAGGACAGCCCGGACGGGAAGTGTCTCCCGATGGGTTTGTTCATGGATCACTCGAACCGATTCCCGCGGAAAATCGTTCAGGTTCCGGGACTAGTCGTTCTCCTCCATGAAAAGAGCTTTGTGTATCGGCAAATCTTTACGGATGGACGGCCACTGCCAATAGACCCGCAGCCTTCGTTCTACGGTTACTCATCGGGCAAGTGGGACGGCGATACACTGATCGTGCAAACCATCGGCCTGCGGGATGGCACCTGGGCGGACGAGGAGGGCACTCCCATAACGGAATCTGCAAAGGTAGCCGAACGGTTCCGCCGGCCCAACTTCGGAAGCCTGGTGATCGAGATTACGGTCGACGATACCAAAGCATTCACGGCCCCCTGGACCGTTAGCATACGCGAACACATCAAACTCGACACCGACTTGCTGGAATACGTTTGCAACGAAAACGAGAAAGATTCCCAGCACATCGTGAGCAAATAGCAAGACTCTCCCACTTCTTGAATGATTTTTAGCCATTCGGATACCTCAGCCGTTGTATGGCCGGAAGCGACGAGCCCGACCATCATACCCACGGTCACACGCATTCCGCGCACGCAGGGCTTGCCCCCCATCACCGTCGGGTGCCTCGTGATACGATCCAGTACCACCGCCCTCACTTGTAGTCCGGCCAACAGATCGGAATTCGCCCGTGTGCCGTCCGGGGTAGCCAGGGCTGTTGGGTCCGGTAACCCTGGTTCCGCAATGTGTCCGGGGCTGCTGCGATGGCCGAGCTAATTGCGTGTCGCGAGTGCGAGCGGAATGTCCTCGGTTGAAGCGACGTGTGGTTGAATTCGCACTCGCTTGCCCTTAGCCATATATGGGAGTACCGCGTCGGCAGTGGCATACTCAAACTCCACATCGGGCACCGCGAATAGGATATAGTCAGCAGCGGGCACATTGCGGAACTCGAAGCTGGCGTCGGTGGCGGTCTGGAGGGCAAGATAGCGATGCGGATCGCTGGACGCGTCACTTGGTGCGAGAATCACCAAGACGCCTGGAGCAGGGTTGTCCTCATCTTTTACAAACCCATTGAGGCTACCAGGCTCGCTACTTGCGAGGAGGCTGACCCGCACGGTTGCACCATCCACTAGGTTGATCACGCCATCCTTGACACCGGCGCCGTCCACCGACATTTGCGCAACGAAGAAACCATCGGATCCGGACAGAAACACGCGCGCGTGCGAGGCCGTCACTGTGGGCCAGGAGAAGCCGCCGGCGGCGTCAACGGCGACGGCACGAATCTGGCCCGTGTCGTCATCCTCGAGGTTGGCGTAAAGGGTGTGCGGAGGCCGCTCGGTGGAGTTCTGAAAAATGATCCTACCTGTCAGCTTGGGAGCCGGTTTGGGAGCGAATTCAATCGTGATGTCGCGGCCCTGAACATCGACCGGCTTTCGCGCGGTGCCTTTTGGACTGTTGTAGTGGAGAAGGTACCTCCCGGGCGGGACAGCTGTTATCACAGGGATCTCAAACGGATTCACATGCGCAGTGTGGATCGGAGCTTCTGCCCGGCCCGGCCCAATCACAGACAAAATTAAGGTGCCATTGCAGTCGTTCGAGCTAGCACACACGGGGCGTAACTCCACGCCGGCGGCCGGACGCAAAATGAAGTCCGCCCGCAGTTCTGTTCCTGGGCGAAGGACTACCGGATGGGCCCTGCTCGGATCGGCAGTACCGGGGAAATAGACCGGCGCATAGGAAACAGGTGGGATTCCGGCCTCGGTGAGTTTCTCCTTCGTGAGCTCGTCGGAGAAATACCAGGGCTCGCCCGAGGCTAGGAGATAGTAGATGCCGGCGGCGAGGGGCGACCAGCGATAATCGCCGAGACCATTGGATTCTACGTGTCCCATTGAGGAGAGACGCTTTCTCCCCCCGACGACCGCCTGCTGAAACAATTCCACTTTGGCGGATGGCACAGGCTCGCCGCTTTCATCGAGGATCTTCCCGCGGATGGCAGCCGGACCACGAAAACGGAACACGAGCTGGGTCGTATCACGAGCCGGCCCGGTGACGACGGCAGATCCCGATTCGTTCCCTGGCATAGGTTGTCCGTAAGTGTCTTTCCAATCACGACGCGCGGCCCACAGCGCATATCTTCCTTGAGGCACGTCGAAGGAATACCGCCCGTCCGCTGTCGTGACCAAACTCAATTCCCCCACGGGCTCGCCGCTGAGGACCACTCGGGTTCGGTTGAGAGGCATTCCGTTCTCGGAATCGACCACCCTCCCCGAAACACGAAAGGTCTGCGCCGCCGCAGCGAACGCAAGCATTCCTGCCAGGGCAACCAGCCGCGTTCTCATTTGGAAATCCCGGTGATAGTCACCTCCACGGTCTGGCCATCTTCGACGTGAACGGTGGTGCCGCCTGACAGAGATTGCACGAAGGCCGGATCCCAGGACGGAACGTCTGCCAGCTTCGAAAACCCATAGAGCGTGTAATCTCCGGGGACCAGCGAACCGAACAAACCGACTCCGGCAAGCTTGGAAAAGAACGACGATTCCTGCGTGACTACCCAGCGGGGCTCGGTCAGCGTGGCGAGGGAAGGCACTAGTAGCATGGCTCCTCGCTCGGTGGGTTCGTTGGCGAATTTGGCCTTGAGAGTCCCTCCCGCCTGTACTGTGATTTCGATCGGCGGTACCGGACCGGGTGATATGGTGATATCGGGGTTGGTTAGAAGATCGGCGTTGCCAAATGAGGCGCCCGACAAAAGACTGAGACTGCAATGAACGCCGACGCGATACTCGCCAGGGAACACACCCTGGATGCTGAACGGACCGTCTGTCGGGGCCGACCCGGAGAATTCAGAATCGAGACCTCGGCGTGGGTGAAAGACGACATCGCATGAACCAATGGAACGCGGGGTACTTCCCACGAAATGCGAGGAGCCGTGAATCGTCACGCCCGGAACGAGAGGGATCGAGACGCCGCCGAGATCCCTGTTCGTGACGGTGACGGACACTTCACCGCGCGTCTCCCCCTGTGTTGCGCGGAGCGTGTACGTTCCGGGAAGAACATCCAGGATTTCAAACTGCCCGGTAGCGCCATCGAGCACAGCCCGCTCCGCCTCTTCTGCCTCATTGCCTCGCAAAAGCCCGAAGCGGACGCTTTCCGGCACACGATAGCCTTCGAGCTTGCCGCTGATTCGAAAGGCACGTTGAAGATCGATGTGAAAATCGGCCTGCACTATGGCGCCCGGGGCGATTTCAATCGGAGCCGCCAACGCCAGGTCTGTCGCGCCATCGGAGTATACGGGCGCGAAGCTCTCCCAAGTCGCGTAGCGTGTCTTCTCGTGGTCCACATGAGTTTCCGTACCGCCATCGCGGCCCAGCGCTCTTATATAGGCCTTGCCCGGCTGCACACGTGTCAGCAGATAGTGACCCAGGTCGTCTGTCCGGACCCTCCCTATTTCACGCGTAGTTGGGCTTCCATTCTCGTCATCGAAAAAGGAAACGATGACGAGTACTTTCTCAAGCGGCTCTCCAAACTGATCGAATACGCTGCCCTGAATGGCACCGAACGGAGTCAGGTTGATTTGCACGGGGCCATCGGACGGCGGCCTTGGGACGACAAAGTCTGCAGTTTTCTCGGAGTACTCGTCTTCCAGGTAATCCGGCATCCGCGCGGAATGATGGTAATAGCCGGCCGGAAGACCGTCGAAATGGAATTCGCCGCCCCGTCCCGACAGCGTAGCTTTGGTCGGCATCGACTTGGACTCCTCGGGGGGTGGGTCGTTGAGTTGGTTGGGGTCCGGCGCTTGGTCGAGAAGCACGAGAGCGTTCCTGACCGGCGCCCCGGTAACCGCATTTCGCACAACGCCGTCGACCGAATATTCAGCGACCGCTGCCTGCCCGAAGGCAGACGAGGCCACGAGAAAATACCAGGCAACTCCGAAGATCTTCCCAAAACGGCCATCAACCCAGAGAGCCCCATTGTGATTTTCGCCTACGTCCACACCTAAATTGGACACCAAACAACCGCAAGGCAGGTACTACCATCGGTAAACAAGACAGAAGGTTTCTCTTCGTTTGCCGCTCAATTGACCACCTTGGGCTGGGGTGATTCTGCCTGCGACCCATCGCCTCCAAGTCGGAAATTCGCCTGATCGGCTTTTATGCCAACCGCCCCAGCCCTCGTGCTCCGGGATGATGCCCTCTTCGATCAACGCCCGCCCTTTTTCTCGCAGCAGGCTGCGGTTCTTCAGCAGGGCTTCCGCATCGCCGAAGTCACGAACGTCGATGATGGGACGGCCTTCAGCATTGATCCTGCGTAGGCGGACAAAGGAGTTCGTGCGCATTTCTCCGTTGCTTCGTGCCTCTTCCATTTCAGGCGTGTAATAGACGAAGTGGACTCTTGCGTCGGTCCCTTCCAGCATCAGGTAGTTGCGGCCTGAGTCGTCGTCCTGCCCATGAACCAGCACGCGGCTTCTGGCGATCCCTGGTCCGCTGCATAGCCCGCAAAACTTCCTCGGTATCGCGTCGGACGTGCCAGGTGTTCGGCCCAACCGATTTACCGAGGCCCATGCGTTGCATGGCCGCCCGCGACTCGCCAGACATCGCAAGGCCCGCGGACTTGATCAAGCGATGGTAGCGATCCTTGGCGAGTGCAACCGCTTGCGGTTTCGCGTCTAGCGGCGGCTCGGGAATACAGGTGAGCACCGTTTTGCTGAGGGCATCAACCAGGGCAAACAACGCCTGAATTGCCCGGCCGAATCGGACATTGTCATTTGACAGCTTCTCAAAGCTGGCACTGATTCGCTCCTCGATTCCGGTAATCTCCTGGTGTCCATGAAGCTCATTTCGGGATCGCGGCTCGAATGAACGCGTTCGGGCTGGAATATCCGCGGGCCTTCGCAGCGTCTTCGATCTCACCCTGATCCTGGGTACTGACCCTTACTGCAATTCTGGCGTCTTTGGCCCTTGCGATGTGCATCTGTTTGATTGCCCCTCTAATTACTAAGTGACCGCCAAGACGCGTTTGGGACGCGACGACGTGATTCGAATGGGGTCTTTGAACACCGAATTCGCCACGTCGAACACCTGTCGAACCGGCACCACTATTTGTTCCACGCCGGATGCCGTTCAACAAACGTGATCTCGGCCTCAGGACAAAGTGGTCGCTTCGGTTGCCATCCCCGAAAGGAACCGCGATAGGTTCGGCGAGTCGATCCGGATGATGCGGGAAAGGAAGCTGACGTTTGAAGAGGCGGAGCCGGCACGAATGGCGCTCGAGAAAATGGCGGAACTGAAGCATCCGACCTCTGAGCTGGTGTTCCATCGCGTGGACGGGTCCCGGTGGGGCGATATTGCGAAATCGTTCGATACCCTGGTCGACCGCGCCGGGCTGCAGCGAAAAGCACCCGACAACCTGACGATGCATTCCTTGCGGCACACGTTCGCCTCGTGGTGCTCTCTGGGCGGTCTCTCCTTGCGGCGGCTGCAGGCGTTTCTGGGCCACAAGAGCATCACGACCACGGAGCGCTACTCGCACTTGGGCAATTCCGGGGTCCATCCCGCATATGCCAGACTCTCCAGCTTTTTGAACGATTTTTTACCCACTGGGATACCCACGGAGCCTTCGGATGCCGAAAAACGCGAGCGGGAAGAGCTGGAAGTGATTGAAACGATGTGGTGGCGGCGCGCGGACTCGAACCGCGGACCTAGGGATTATGAGACCCTCGCTCTAGCCAGCTGAGCTACGCCGCCCAAAAACTTCAGTCCAAGTGTAGCAAAACTGTCGCGCCCGGAATCGCGGCGCCACCAGGCAAGTTGTGGAAAAAGACTGAAAACTCGATGGATAGGCTCGTTCGGGCAATCCGTTGGTACGTACTAGAATGTCCTACCGAATCAAGTCCCTGCCATTCCAATCACATCCATGTTGCTGCAACTTGGTTCAATGGGTCGCAAGTGAGCAATTTCACAAGATTTGAAGCGTCCAGCACTGCCAGATTCCCACAACTATTTCCACAACTCAGTGGATTTGTTTCAGGTGCTTGAACCGCCGCCGCAGCGACTCGGGAACCTCGGCTTCCACCTCGCAAACGTCCCCGTCGTAATGCGTCTCCAGGACCCGCCCGAATTCGTGTAGGAGCGCGAGGCTGGCTCCATCGCCGGCAGATAGCCGCAGCTTCGCGCGCACGATCGGATCGAGCGGAAGAAGTTCATCGATTCTCTGCAGTAACTGATCCACGCCCGCGCCTGTCAGCGCTGACACCGACACCGTGCTCATTCCCGAATGTTGCTCAGCGCCGCTCAACAGGCGCTGGCGGAGCACGTCGAAGCCGCCTCCAGATTCCGGCAACCGGTCGATCTTGTTGGTGACCAGAATCTGCGGAATCTCAGCCGCGCCGATATCGGCCAGCACTTGACGCACGTGGGCGACATGTTCCGGCGCCGCAGGCGCGGAGACATCGACCACGTGTAACACCAGCGCCGCCTCTTTTACCTCCTCGAGCGTGGCGCGGAATGCTTTGACCAGCGTAGTAGGGAGATTGCGAATGAACCCAACCGTGTCGCTGACCAACACGCGCCGCCGCGACGGTAGAATCAGGGGCCTCACGGTGGGATCCAGCGTGGCGAACATCCGGGAGTCGGCGAGTACGCCGGCCTCGGTCAAGCGATTGAACAGCGTCGATTTGCCCGCGTTGGTGTAACCCGCCAGGGCCAGAGTGGCCAAAGGCACCGTGCTTCGGCGCTGGCGATGAAGCGCGCGCCCGGCTCGCACTCCCTCCAGCTCGTCTTCCAGTTTCTTGATCCGGCGTGCGATGCGCCGCCGGTCGGTTTCGAGCTGCGTCTCGCCCGGGCCTCGGGTTCCGATGCCGCCGCCCAGGCGCGACATCTCCGCGCCGCGCCCGGTCAGCCGTGGCAGCAAGTAGTTCAGTTGCGCCAGCTCCACCTGGAGGCGGCCTTCCCGCGTTCGCGCCCGCGAAGCAAAAATATCGAGAATGAGCTGGGTGCGGTCGATGACCTTCACGCCAATGGCTTTTTCCAGGTTGCGTTGCTGCGTGGGGGTCAGGTCGTGATCGAAGATCACCGTGTCGGCGGGGCCGGCATGCGCGGAGGCGGCAATCTCTTCGACTTTGCCCTGCCCCACGAGCGTGGCGGCCTCGGGCGCTACGCGCGATTGGATGATCCGGGCAGAGACTTCACCACCGGCACTCACCGCCAACTCGCCTAATTCCTCGAGAGACTCCTCGGTGCGCTGCAAGCTGCGGCGGCCGGGCGTGCCGCGCGTTTTCCACTCCAGTCCGACAAGGATCACGCGCTCGCGGACAGGATTGCGGGTCGCCGTCGGCTAGCCCTCCGAGGATTCCTGATGCACCGCGACGGGTGCGTTCCCGCCGGCATTCGCCTGACCGGCCTGAGAACTCCCGGCGTAAGCATGGGCCACTTTCTGGGTCACCACGGTGGAGATCGCGTGCTTGAAGATCAACTGCTCCTGGTTGTTGGTCTCCAGTACGAGCGAGTACTTGTCAAAACTCTTGATACGCCCGGAAAGTTTTACGCCGCTCATCAGGTAGATGGTAAGAACAATCTTGTCCTTGCGTGCATTGTTTAAGAAACTGTCTTGGATATTTTGCGCCGGCTTGTCCATGCAATCCCCCAAAACCCTTGCGGGAAGAAAACAGTTAAATCACCACTACGGCTAGTAAGCCCTAGTATTGTACACCCAATTCATAGCCCGGGGGAGCCGTAATCCCCCAACCCTTACGGCTTCAGCACTTTCACCACATAGTAATTGATGGAAGGCGACACCTCTTTAAACCAGTGCGGCGTGCCTGCCGGAATCACGATGACGTCGCCTTTGCTGAGGTGGTGTATTTCGCCGCCTTTGATGTCCTTGCCGAGCCACTGGTCGGGGCGAGTCTTCTTGCCCTCGACCATCGTGCCGCCGGTGACGAACGTGGCGCTGCCCTCAACCACGTAGAAGACGTCTGTCTCCTTGTCGTGCACTTCCACCTGGCCGGGGCCCGCGCGATGAGAGCCGAGCACGGTCAGGTCGGAGGCCTTCACCAGATCCCCGCCTTTGCTGATCGCTTCCGCAACCTTGTCGTGACCGACATAAGTGACTCCTGCCGCATGCATCGTGAGCGCCGTCGCGGCGCTGAGACCGAGCAGCGCCATCCGCTGAATCCAGCTCCTCTGCATTTGTCTTGCTCCTTTACAAAATTTGTTGGCAGTATACAACACGGATACTGGGTGAGGGGAGACATCCGCTTCTCAAAATACGACACTGGTCAATTCGAATCTCAAAATCCGGTACTGACCGAGGCGACGGAAACCACTTTCCCGTTTTGGACTTCCACCTGCACTTGCGTCTTCAACTTGGAGTACGAAAAGGTAGTCCGTGCCGGGCCGTCGACCACCTTCATCGAGGGCGGACCAAAACGGCGCACCATTTCCACGTATTGAATACCGGTCGGAATCTTGCGCGGATCTTCAAACACGGGCACGCTCGGCTTTGGCGCCGGCCGCTTGGCGGAAGCCCGTTTCGGTGGTTCGGTTGACTCCGGCTCTACCTTCTTTAAAGGGGTCATTTCGTTGGAGGGATGCCGCGGCTCCTCAGCAACTTCGGGACGCTTGGGGCGGTCCACGCCACAACCGGAGCAGATCAGCAGGCAGCCCGCCAGCATCGGAGCAATGGACTTCACCCGGCGATACCCTCCTACTCAGATTGTGGGGGCGGCGCTCGCGGACGGGAAGATTGGCGAACGTTAACATCGGTTTACTGCCGGCGCCCTGGCAGGCATACGCAACTTGGCTATAATCGCCCCATGACCGGAACGAATCGAGCAGCCCCACGTGCTCGTATCGGACTGTCCGCCGCGATCTTCCTCGGTTGCGCCGCCACGTTCGCCCAGGATTCGAAAATGCTGCAGGCCGATGCCCGGTTTGTGGATGCGGTTACCCGCGGCGATACGCACGCCGTGGAAACATTGCTCGATCCCGGCTTTATCTGGATTAATGCAGCCGGCCAGGTTCATACGAAATCGGAGGTTTTAGAGAAACTGCCGGAAATGGCGATTGCGCAGGCGCAGAAACCGGAAACGCAAGCGTACACGTATGGAGACCTCGCCGATGTTCAGGCAAACCTGGCACGGGCGCATGTGCTTCGAGTGTGGGGCAAGCGGGCCGGTGCTTGGAAAGCGCTCGTGTATCAGGAGGTGATGTCGCTCGCCGCGCCTCCCACCTTTACTCCGGGAGCCGGAAAGGACTGCGAGAATCCGTGCCGGGCCATTGCCTTCACTCCGAGAACTCAAACGGAGCGAGAGGTCGCCAAGGCGTATTCGACCCTCGAAACCGCGGCCCATGCGCGTAATTCCGGGGCGTTCGCGCCGATGGTGGCCGACGAATTCGTGGCTGCGAGTTCCAACAGCGACAGGCTGCAGAGCAAACGCAGCCGGATGGCTGAGTTCGACCGCGCCAAAGACGCCGGTGTCGCTCCGACACCGCTGCTTTCCGCACGGATGCTCGCCTTCGGCGACGCTGTCCTGATGCTCTCCGAGCATAGGCCCGACCGGGGAAATCCGCTGCGGGTCACCCGGATTTGGGTGAAGCGGTCCGGCAGCTGGGTGGAAACCCTGAGCTACCAAACGGCTGTTACCGCGCCGTAACTCTCGCCATCGTGCGGTCTCGCTTGTGATATTCTCTCTCGAAAGGAGACTGCCGATGGAACCAACCAAACCCAAAGTGCCGCGCGCGGCCGTTCAATTGTACGACCTGTTCATTCATGGCGAAATCAGCCGCCGGAATTTTATGGACGGCTTGCAGAAATTCGCCGTCGGCGGGCTGACGGCAGCCGCGCTGGCCGAAGCCCTGATGCCGAACTACGCCCTTGGGCAGCAGGTACGCAAGGACGACGACCGCATCAAGGCAACCTACGAGACTATTCCCTCGCCGCAAGGCAACGGGAGCATTCGCGGCTATCTGGTGCGGCCGGCCAGCGCCGACACGCGTAGCGAGAAACCCACCAAACTGCCGGGCGTGATCGTGGTTCACGAAAACCGCGGGCTGAATCCACACATCGAGGACATCGCGCGGCGGTTCGCGATGGAGAACTTCATGGCCTTCGCGCCCGACGGGCTCACCTCGCTCGGGGGCTATCCCGGCGACGATTTCCGCGGCGGTCAGATGTTCATGAAGGTCGACGGCAAGAAAATGGCAGAAGATTTCGTGGCCGCGGCCATGTGGCTGAAATCTCGTTCGGACTGTACCGGCAAGATTACCGCCACTGGTTTCTGCTACGGCGGCGGAGTCGCCAACACGCTGGGCGTCCGGCTGGGCGCGGACCTTGCCGCCGCCGCCCCCTACTACGGCGGTCCTCCGGCCAAGGATGACGTGGCCAAGATCAAGGGCGCCATCCTGGTGCATCATGGCGAGCTCGACACGCGCCTGGCCATGTCGTGGCCGGCGTACGATGCCGCTCTAACCGCCGCCAATGTGCCGCACGAAGGCTATATCTATCCAGGAGCGGTCCACGGCTTCAACTGCGACGCCACGCCCGAACGTTACAACAAGGCCGCAGCCACCCTAGCTTGGGAGCGTACCATCAACTGGTTCAATAAGTACGCGCGCACCGCGAACGCATAAACCGGCAGGCGCGTCCGCTCAGGGATTCAGCGGGCGCGTCTTCCATTCTGTGCGGAACCCCCGCGGCAGCTCCAGCCGGCTGCCTTTCCAGAAGAATGTCGCAACACCGGGCAGGTCGTACAAAGCGATCCTCTGCTGGTGCTGCCGGCTCGACATACCCCCGAACCCGTTCTCAACTCGCTCCGTCGTGTTGCTTGTTGTCAAGAACCGCTCCACGCCCGGCGCGGGCTCGAGCGAAATCAGGTCGGCATAGAACAGGCGGCGGATCCCCTGCACTTCCACTTCGGTGAACTCGAGGCCCACTATGAAGTACGGGAACGGCTCCGCGTAGCGCTCCAACCGCCGGATGCGCCCGCGCACGCGCGAACCTGCAGGCACCACCACCTCACGCTTCACCGTCACGTTGCTTTCCACCACGCCCTCGATCAGCGAGCCGACCGTGGTGTCCCCGGAGATCTGGCTGCTCAACTTGACTGCGATCGCCAGCCCCGGAGGCAGCGGCCGCAGAGTTTCATCGACGCTGGCTGCTCCGAAACGCGGCGGCTGCTCCGGAGCATCCGGCGCGTTGAAGTCGATCGAGCTCTCAGCCCCGAAAACGCGGCAATGCGTGAAACCGACCCGGTTGTGGCTGATCTCACCCGACTGTTTCACCAGGCGCACATCCGCCGTATCGGGCAGCAGCACCTCCAGCCGGTCGCTCAGCACGGTCCGCGCGTAGGTGATGACCGTCTTCATTTCCGTAACCGGCAGCGTGGGAGGAAAATCACCGGCATTCATTTCCAGGCGGACGACATCGTAATTCCGCGGATCGACCCAATAGAAGCCGTGCAGGCTCACGGTTCCCGATCCTTCCACCATGTGAATCGTCTGGGCGCCGAACAGCAGCGGGATCCGGTACTCGTAGCGCGCCAGAAGCCGCCCGCCTGCTTTCTCGTCGCCCTTGTACTCGCTAGCGACGACTTCGCTGACGAAAATGTCTTTCAGGTAGGGTCCGAACAGGCCGTTGCCCAGAGTTCCGCTGCCGGCATAACTCATTGGATGGTTCTCGGAAAATTTCCGGTCGCCCGGAGACGCAAACAGCTCCTTCTCGCCGTTAGTCAGCACCTCGAGGCGGATGGTGTCGAGCGGCTGCAGCTTGCCCTTGGGCGGCTGGTGCTCGCGCTCCACAGTCTCCACGCAACTGACGGTGGCCAGGCGCTGCAGTTCCTCCCTCATATGCGCTTTGACGCGCGACAGAAGCAGCACGCCGGGCGGCAGATCCTGCGCGATCGCCGGGCCGGCCAGAATCACACCTGCCAGCACCAACGCGGCTTGTTTCATAGGGCGGCTTGTTGAACATCATAGCGCCGGCAAACTTGCGGCGCCCGCTGGCAAGGCGCCCGCCCGCATGGTTCGGCTCCCGGTTACAGATTTGCCCCGGCCCAGCGAGTCCCTTCCGCGCTGCATCTTCCCTGGCCCGTGCGTTTGACTTGCACGCTCGCGGGGATGTATTGTCGTACGGGCGAAGTTGTGACGCGAAGCCTCTTGATTCCATCCGCGATGTTCGTCTTGCCCCTCGTGGCGTGCGCGGCCTCGCCCAATACCCTCAGCGTCTGCGCCGATCCCGATTATCTTCCCTACTCGAATCGCGCCGGCGAAGGCTTCGAGAATAAGGCGGCCGCCGTTGTAGCCAAGGCCCTGGGCGAACCCATCGCCTACACTTGGGCAAGTTACCGCGGTCACGGCGGATTTCCACAGTTTCTGTCGTCCACTCTCGATGCCAAAAAGTGCGATGTCGTGATGAGTATTCCGTACGGAAGCCGCGAAGAGCTCACTACGCGGCCTTACTATATTTCGTCCTATGTCTTCGTGTTTCCCAAAAGCAGGCATTACGCGCTGTCCAGCATGGATTCGCCCGCACTGAAAGGGCTCCGCATCGGTTTTGAGCGCGACACTCCCGCCGAGGAAGCCGTGAAGCTGCGGGGCATGATTCCGAAAGCCGTGAGTTTCGATATTGCCGATAACTCCGAGGAGTCTCCGGCGGCCATGTTGAAGGCTCTGACCAGCGGCAAAATCGATGTTCTGATCACCTGGCAGCCGTCCATCGGCATCTTCCTCCGCAATTACCCGAACCTCGAGGTGGTCGCGATTCCGAATACGCGAACGCTGGGCGGTCCCGAGCAGTTCTCGTTTCCGATGTCGATGGCGGTGCGGACGGGCGACAAGGTGCTGAAGGAAAAACTCGACGGCGTGATCGAAAAACACGGGCCGGAATTGGAATCCGCGCTCGGCAGGGCCGGCGTCAAATTATTTGTTCCACCGGAAAAGTGATCGTGCGAATCCTGGTTTCCATGCTGGTGCTTTCGGTCGCCCTGACGGCTCAACAACCGCCGGCGGGCGAGAAACTGGTAAATGAGAATGACTGCTCCTCCTGCCACACTCCGGACCGCAAGTCCGTCGGACCCTCGTATGCCGCCATCGCCAAGCGGTACGCCGGGCAAGCCGATGCCATCAGCAAGCTGACCGCGAGAGTGCGGCAAGGCGGTTCCGGAAATTGGGGCGACGTGGCGATGACTTCGCATCCAGGTCTGACAGACGCGCAAGCCAAACAGATGCTCACTTGGATTCTCTCGGTGAAGGCCGCTCAGCCCGCCGCCAAAGCCGCCGCCCCGGTCTATACGTACAAACTCAAGAATGGCTCCACGCGTCAACTGGATTTTCCGGTGTATGCGGAAGGAAAGGCCCCGAAGGTCACGAAGGATCTTTTCAAAGGTTATGCCCTGTACAACTCCTATTGCTACCGCTGCCACGGTACCGATGCCACGGGCGGCGAATTGGCGCCGGATCTGAGGATGTCGCTCAACTCTGGCATGAAGCAGCAGAATTTTATCGCGGTGGCGATGGCCGGCAAGGAAGCCAAAGGCATGCCCAGTTGGGCCGGCTTCCTCAGCCCCGAGGATATGGTCCGCATATACCGGTATGTGAAAGGCCGGAGCCTCGATCTGGTGCCTTCCGGCAGGCCCCCGTCTGAGCTGGAGTAATTGAGACGAAAAGGAGAACGAAGCAGATGATGCCCCGTTGCTATTTGCCTCTTTGCGTTTTGACGCTCGGTTGTTTCCTGGCCGCGCTCTCGGGTTGTGGAACCTCTACCGCCGTGGCAGAGCCCAGCGATTGGACCATCCCGCTGGGAAGCTACAGCGCGGTCCGCCACAGCAATCTCAAGCAGATCGACACGAAGAACGTCGACAAACTGAAGATGGCCTGGTCCATGTCCACTGGAACGCTCCGGGGACAGGAGGGGCAGCCGCTGGTAGTTGGGAACATGATGTACTTCGAAAGCTCCTATCCCAACTATGTCTACGCCGTCGACCTCGACAACGTGGGGAAAATCGTCTGGAAATTCGCTCCGGAGCAGGATAAGTTCGCGCCATCTGTCGCCTGTTGCGACGTCGTGAACCGCGGTGTCGCCTATGCCGACGGAAAAATCTTATCGGCCGCGCTCGATACGAAATTGTATGCTCTCGACGCCAAGACGGGCAAAGTGCTCTGGACCGCCGTCAACGGCGATCCGAAGTTGGGCCAAACCATGACGAGCGCGCCGCTGGTAGTGAAAGACAAGGTCATCGTCGGCATCGCCGGCGGAGAGTACGGCGTCCGGGGCTACATCACTGCATACGACGTCAATACAGGCAAACAGGTGTGGCGTGCGTATAACGTCGGGCCCGATCAGGACATTCTCGTCGATCCGCAAAAGACGATTGACGGCGCCACCGGACAGCCGGTCGGCGAGAATTCCAGTTTGAAAACGTGGCGCGGCGACGAGTGGAAGCTCGGAGGCGGCACCACCTGGGGATGGTCCACCTACGATCCGCAGCTCAACCTGCTCTATTACGGCAGCGGCAATCCTGGAACATGGAATCCCACGCAGCGGCCCGGTGATAACAAGTGGTCGACTACCATCTTCGCGCGCAATCCGGATACCGGCGTGGCGGCATGGGCGTACCAAATGACACCGCACGACGAATGGGACTATGACGGCATCAATGAAGGCGTGCTCAGCGACAGCGTCGTCGATGGCCAGACCATCCCGACCGTGACGCATTTCGATCGCAACGGCTTCGCCTATGTCTTGGACCGCCGCAACGGCAAGCTTCTCCGCGCCAACAAATTCGACCCGTCCACGAATTGGGCCAAAGAGATCGATCTGAAGACGGGCCGCCCCGTGCTCAACCCCGACAAGGAAACGCACGAAGACGTCAACGTCAAGGAAATCTGCCCGGCCGCGCAGGGCGCTAAGAATCACCAGCCCGCGTCGTATGATCCCCGGACGAAGCTCTTCTACGTCGGGACGAACCACATTTGCATGGACTATCAGGCGTTCGGCGTGAAATACAAAGGCGGTTTTCCGTATGTGGGCGCCATCTTGAGCATGTATCCCGCCGATCACGGCAACGTTCGGGGCAGGCTCATCGCGTACGATTCCGTCTCGGGACAAACCAAGTGGTCGGTCGACGATACGTTCCAGGTGTACAGCGGACCGTTGACCACGGATGGCGATGTCATTTTCTACGGGACTCTCGACGGCTGGTTCAAAGCGGTGGATGAGGGAACCGGGAAAGAATTATACAAATTCCACGCGCCTTCAGGCATTATCGGCAACCCGATCACGTACACCCACAGCGGAAAGCAGTATGTCGCCGTCCTGTCGGGCGTTGGCGGATGGGCTGCGATCGGTCTGGCCGAGGGTCTCACCAAGGGCACCGAGGGCCTCGGTGCAGTCGGGCTGACCACGTCCCTGGCCGACTATACCAACCTCGGCGGAACACTGCTGGTGTTCTCGTTGGACTAGTGGCCTGTCGCGGAGAAATCGTGGGCACCCGCGCCCGTAGAACGTGGGCACGTAGAGCGAGTGCTACCGAATTCCCCGCGACAACCCAACAGCCTCCATTCCGTTTTTTATAAAGGAGAAACCCTCATGGTTCATTTGGAAGACGCACGAAGAGTAATCGGGGCCGCCGAGAAGAAGGCGAAAGAAATTGGACAACCCATGAACATTGCCGTGGCCGACGAAGGCGGAAACCTGGTCGCCCATGTCCGGATGGACGGAGCATGGATTGGCAGCGTCGACATCTCGATCAAGAAGGCGTACACATCCCGCGCCTTCGATATCTCGACCAAAGACCTGTCCACGCATTCACAGTCGGGGGGCCAGTTCTTTGGAATCCATGCCTCGAACAACGGCAAGATCATGATTTTCGCCGGCGGTGTCCCACTGAAGCGAGACGGCAAAGTCGTTGGTGCGATCGGCGTCAGTGGTGGGTCCGGAGATCAGGATCACGCCGTAGCCGAAGCCGGCGCAGCGGCGTATTGATTCCCGATCGGCATTCCGCGGTAACGATCGCTCCAAGCTCGCGCCATGCGCGAACACAGACTGGTGATTCCGCGCTTCGCGAACGCCGCGGATGGGCGGCGCGGCGCGGAAGTAGATGCCGACTATGAGAGCGACGACGATCGCCACCCGAGCGCCAGAATGTCGATTCTGGGCAGGGGAATGTGCGCGGGTATGAAGCCTGTCTGCAGGAGAACCTGCTGATCGCCGCGGTCACGGCGTCGGGCGACGGAGCCCAGACCTATCTGGCTCGCGTCCACAGCTTCAATGGCTGGGGGACTTCAATTCCGCGCGGGACGAGTTGATGCAAGAGAGGGCACAACAGTCCATTTCCTGAGCTGGTCGCGCTGGGGCGCCGAAGCGGGCGGGTTCTCTCCATCGTTCGGATTAACCGCATCCAACACCTGACCAACTGGCGACCTGGAACTCGCGACCAGCATCGGGAAATCCCCCTGGACTAGAACCCTCTCTGGAAGAATCTTCCACACCAGTTACAGTTCTCTCCGGTGTTTTCCGCCCGTAAGAGAAGGAAGGCGAATTCTGGTTTGGTGCTGACCCCGAATTATCAGGCCTAAACCCAACCAGATTCGAACATGGTCTGGAGGATACGCATGAAAAGGAAAAAATGGAAGACGCTGAGGATCGCCGTGATGCTGGCTCCCGTGGTTGGATTGGTAACTGCCTTTCCTGCTAAAGCCGACGTGGTCTATACAACGTTCGGCACAAGCATTTGCGGCGGTGACGCCACTTGTATCGCGAATAACGGCATCAACCAGAATTATGATGCCGTTGACGGCCCATCGAATACAATTAGTCCCTTCGAAACGGAGATGATCGCGGATTCGTTTACGCCGACCGCCAATTTCACGCTGAGCGATGTGCAATTGGTCTTACAAAACCTTGGGCAAGGGGACGCCAATGTCTATCTCACATCCGACAGTGGTGGTACGCCGGGGGCAGTGCTCGAAAGCTGGATTACACCAGGCGAGCCTTTCGCCTTGACCCAGCTCAACGCGCTGACACTCACCTCTGTGGCGACTCCCACGCTGACGGCGGGAACGCAGTATTGGTTGGTTGTGGCGCCGAACGCCAAAAACAGCGCCGTAGGCTATAACTACTCCTGGAATGTCGACATCTCCGGGTCGAGCCAGTTGTTTGACGCAACTCCGGGTCCGGGCGGGTTCGCGACTTTGGCCTCCGCTCCCGGGAACTGGTTCCCCGATGGGCCAGGCCTGGAGGCAGCTTTTCGGATTGACGGTACCCCAACCACTGGAGGAGGTGGTGGCGGCAGTGTACCTGAGACTTCTTCGTTGGGCTTCTTCGGTATCGGAGCGCTCGGTCTTCTCGCAATAGCAAGCCGGAAAAGAAGGCCCGCCGAAGCGGCAGACTAGCTGCCAGAGACGCAGCACCAACCGTCGATTCCGCGTGACTTCTGGAGGGACACCGGTGAATTGTGCCGGTGTCCGCCTTCGCGCCAGGTTCAGGAACTGTTGGCCGCCTTGGCGCGCGCCAGTTGGGTCCAGTGCCGCCTACCCTCGCCGGCGCGGGCCCAGTCACCGTGCTCCTCACGGTCTCGGGTCCGAAAACCAATCCGCTTACCGTCAGTTTCAAGTCGTCACCGCGGGGAGCTGTACCGGCGCGGCGGAACGGCGGGGTTTCCGTTCAGGAATTCTGAAATTAGCTTTTAGCAACAATCGATTGATTACGGCCAGGTTCTCGAACAGAATCATACTGCGTCAGCGGTCCTCGCGGTGTCCAAACCAGGATGGGCGGCGGGTTTGCGCGGTGCGGAACTCGCGGAAAGCCGGCCGCTGCTCCGCGGGTAAACCTTCGCCCAGGAGGACCGGTGTGAGATTTCGTCTTGTCGGCACTCTACTGGCCGCCGCGATCGTAGCGGCGCCTCTTCGAGCCCAGAACCAGGCTCCCCCCCCGATCGCATGCGTCGTTAGCGGAGTCGCCCAAACCGTGACAGCCGCCGGAGACCGGACTATCGACACCGCCAACATTCAGGGCGCGATTGACGCGTGCACCACGGTAGGCGCGTCCGCCGGCCGGCCGGTCTACATCCAACTGCTGCCCGGAAATTTCGTAATCATGCCGATCACGATGAAGTCGTGGGTGTATCTGCTGATGCCGGCCGGCGTGGTGCTGAACGCTTCCACGGTGACAACGGACTACCAGGTCGCGGGCTCGGGCACCTGCGGCGGCATCGCCTCTTCGAGCAGCGGCTGTAAGCCGCTGATCAGCGCGGGGACCGGCTCCGACAAAGCGGCGAGCAACATCGGGATCATCGGCAGCCGGGCCGTCGGGATCATGGGAGGCGTCATCGAAGGGCACGGCTGGGATATCACGTCGAATGGCAGTTCGTGGTGGGCCATTGCCGACCTGGCGGATGCGCAGGGCAAAAAACAGATCTGTCCCCGGCTGATCGAGCTCGACAAGGGGACCAACATCCTGCTGCGCGACATCACCATTCAGAACTCCCCGTACTTCCACGTCGTCTTCAGCCAGTCCTCGCAGATCACGGCAACGCACCTGACCATCCAATCGCCGACGCCGGATCATCCCAGCACGGCACGGAACACCGACGGCATCGACCCGATCTCGTCAACATTCGTTTCGATCACGAACAATCACATCATTTCGGGCGACGACAACATCGCGATCACGGCCGCGAACAAGGGTCCGAGCCACGATATCACCATCCAGAACAATCATTTCGGCGCGGGGCATGGGTTGAGCATTGGGAGCGGAACCGCTAGCGGCGTGTACAACGTGTTTGCGAAGTATATCTTCTTTAACGGCACCGACAATGGAATCCGGCTCAAATCCGACAGCTCGGGCGGCGGAGAAGTGCACGCGCTATACTACGACACGCTCTGCATGAAGGGCATCAACACGGCCTCAAAGAGCTCGAAGAACGGCGCGATCAACCTCGACACGCAGTACAGCAGCAGCACCGGGACGTCGTATCCCTACTACCACGACATCCACCTTCACGATATCTACTCGGATACAGACTCGGCCACCGTGGGCGGCAAGGTGTGGGACAAGGTGAGGCTGAACGGGACCGGATCGCTCGGGACGCAGCCGATTTCGAACCTCTCGTTATTCAACGTCAATTTCACCGAGCCGACCACGGCTTCGCCCGTGACCAACATCGACCCGGCCACGATTTTTCTCTATTCGAATTCATTGAACCTCGCGATTCCAGGGGTGGTCCCGGCGCCGGCACCGGCGATTGACCCTGACTTTAACGAAGGCGCCAACCCGAATATCGCGGCTTATTGCCAGACTTACAACAATTGAGGGGAGACGACCATGAGGGTAAAGAAGCTGTTTCTGCTAAGCGCGGCCGCACTGGGTGCGGCGATGTGCGCGGCCGCCGATCCGATTGCAGTGACCTACGGGGCCACCGGAAGCGCGGGCAATTGGACACTCGATTTCACGGTGAACAACAACCTGTCCGGCGCACCGGATCAAGCGCTGTATCTGTTCGGCGTGGTGACGAGTGCTCCGGACGTGGTGGGCAGCCCGGCCGGATACGATCCGACGCTGATCGGCGCGTGGGACAACAGCAGTTTCGGCGGGTCGAGCACGCTCTACAACAACGTGTGGGAAGACCCGACCATGTCGCAGCTGCTGCCGGCGTCGTCGCTCTCGGGGTTCGAAGTCCACCTGTCGGACGCGATTCTGCCGCAAACGGTGCAGTGGTTCGCGTTCACATTTGGGTCGACCCAGTATCTGGGCGGCGGGAACTTCAACGACAATTTCAACCCGGGGTTTGAAGGGACAGCGACGCTTGTGCCGGAGCCGGGAACGACCGTGCTGCTGACGGTGGGGTTGGCGGGGCTGTGGTTCGCGAGAAAGCGGCTGCGGGCGTAGAGCTTCCGCGTTTCACCAGAAATTGGAGTTGCCGGGCGGCCGAGGCAGCGGCGCCAAACCAAGATTCACGCCGAAGCCGACGGGGCCTCCTCGGTGTCGGAATTCGTCGTGCCCAACACCTCCCGTACTTTGCGGACGAGTCCATCCGCGGTAAATGGCTTCTGGATGTAGGCAAACTCGGAACCTTGTTGTCCCCCCATGCTCCCGGCGTACCCAGACATGAACAGGATTGGTGTCCGTCGAATGGTCTTTAATCGGTTCGCCAATTCCAGTCCTTGCATCCCGGGCATAATTACATCCGTTAACACCAGATCTAAGGGCCCCTCATAAGACGCGACAAGCCGCAAGGCTTCGTCCCCTTGAGACGCCTCTAGGATCTGATACCCAAACTCTTTGAGAATCGCGCAGGTCAGCCTCCGGACGTGCGGTTGATCTTCCACCACCAGGACAGTCTCCGTCCCGCGCAGTTTGTGCGGAGCAGCCGCGTCCGCGTGCTCTCTCTTCTCCTCACCTTGCCCGTCCGCTTGCGGAAGATAGATCTGAAATGTCGTCCCGCTATGGAGTTTGCTCTTTACCTGGATCCACCCGCCTCGCTGGGAAACAATGCCATAGACCATGGCCAAACCTAGGCCGGTCCCTTTTCCTGCACTCTTGGTACTGAAGAAGGGCTCGAACAGATGTTTTTGGGTTTCCGTGTCCATGCCCACTCCCGTGTCGGTAACCGTCAGGAGCACGTACCGACCTTGGCGCGCGCCGGGGTGTCTCTGCGCTTCCCGTTCATCGACTTCCACATTGGAGAGGGCAAAAGTAAGAGTCCCTCCAACGGGCATCGCGTCCCGGGCGTTGGCGGCCACATTCAAAACCATCTGCGTGAGCTCCGTGCGATCGGCCTTGACCTGTCCAACGCCGGCCTCGAAAACTGTAATCAGCTCGATGTCTTCCCCAATCATGCGCCGCAACATCTTCTCCATGTCTTCGATCACGCCTTCGATGCTTAACACCTCGGTTGCGCGAACCTGGCTGCGGCTGAACGCCAGCATCTGGCTGGTTAGTTCTTGCGCGCGCAGCCCTGCGTTCTTGATTTCGGTCAGATCGGCGTAGACCGGGTCGCCGGCACTTGCCTTACGCAGAAGCAGATCGGTTTGACCATTGATCACTGTCAGCAAATTATTGAAATCGTGAGCAACTCCTCCGGCCAATCGCCCAATCGCTTCCATCTTCTGCGCCTGATGCAGCCGCTCCTCCAGGCGTGACCGTTCGGTAATATCCGTGATGATTTTCAGCGAGCCGATGTAGCGCCCGTCGCCATCCCGCAAAGGGCACGTGCTGATCAGTCCTATCAGGCGGCTGCCATCCTTGGTTTGAAACGTGGAATCGTATTGTTCCACGATACCCTGCCGCCGGCGTTCGAGCTTCTCCAACGTGATGGGAGCCGCTTCCTCATCTTTGAAGTCCAGAATATGACGCCCCAGCATTTCGTCCACTTCGTAACCGAGCATGTTCGCCATCTGCTGATTGGCGAAGATGGTCCGTCCGTCCTGATCGAGAACCCACACTCCTTCCGTCATGGTCTCGACAATCCGCTGATACTTCTCTTCGCTCTCCCGTAATGCTTTGCTTAACGCAAGCTCTTCCTCGGCGCGCTTGAAATCGGTGATGTCTTCAATCATCCCCAAACCATACCGGGGTTCGCCATCCCGATCGTGGATCACGGACCCGGTCAAATTGGCCCAAATGATTCCGCCGTCCTTTTTTATGTAGCGCTTCTGCAGCTTGAAGAAGGGCAGTTCCCCTCGGAACAGCCCCTCCGCGAGCCCCAGGTCCGAAGCCAGGTCATCCGGATGCGTGATGTCGGGAAAAGACATTTCCAGAAGCGCCTCTTCGGAGTAGCCCACCATTTGACAAAGGGCGCGATTCACCTTCAAGAAGTGAAAATCTCTTCCCACGAGTGCGAGGCCGATCGGTCCTTCCTCAAACACCCTCCGAAAACGTTCCTCGCTCTCCCGCAGTTCCTCTTCGACCCGTTTACGCTCGGTAACATCGAGGGTAACTCCGGACATGCGAACCGGGCGGCCCTTCTCTCCCAGAAAAACCCGGCCCTTTGCCAGCAACCAGCGGACGCTTCCGTCAGGCCAGACCACGCGGAATTCTTCATCCCAAAGGTGCGTTCGCTCGATGCACTCCTGGAGGTCGGCCTCCACCCGTTCGCGGTCGTCGGGATGGATCATGGCCAGCCACTCCTCATGGGTAATGTGCGAATTGTCGGGCTCTAAGCCCCGCAACTCGGCATAGTGTCCGAAAGTTGCAGTAACGTCCGTCCGCAGGTCCCGGTCCCACACCCCGAGCCGCGCGGCACTCTGGACGAGCACCAACTGCTGCTCCCGTTCCCGAAGAGCCTGCTCCACCTGTACCTTGTCTGTGGTGTCCTCCACCACGGCAACGAAGTATTGCGCCACGTTTTCTTGATTCCGGATCAAAGATCGATGCAGTCTGCCCCAAAAAACGGTTCCGTCCTTGCGCAGGTAGCGCTTCTCCACGGAATGGGACGTGATCGCACCCGCCTGTAGCTGCTGGCATCCAGCCAGCACTTCGGTGCAGTCATCCGGCGGGTTGATGTCGCGCACAGTCTTGGTCAGCAGCTCAGCCTCGGAATACCCGAACATCTCGCAATACCTGTGGTTGACACGTAGGAAGATGCCGTCGAGACTGATCTGCGCGATGCCGACCGCCGCGTGATCGAAAATCTCTTGAAGAACTTGATCTGACGTTCTCATTATTCCTTCCAGTTTCCCATCAGTCTGGCCGGCCTGGCTCGTTCGGACGGCATCGTGGTGGCAGAAGACCTGCCTCAGGGGGTGTTGGTTCTCTTATCGAACACCGCTCTCGCGCTTCGGTGCAGGGTTTCGACCCTTGCCCGCGGACTTCGACGCGCGCGATGTCGTAGCGCTTATGAGGCGGTAAGCCTCGCGGATCAGGGCGCTCAGTCGCCCATCATCGATTCGCGGGAGTTCCACGCCGACCCAGCCGGCCCCTCCAACATAAGGCGGCCGAAAATACGTATCGGGTTCCTCCTCGATGAGGGCAGCCTGCACTCCCGGGCCGGCCGGAACCAACACCGCGACGTGGCCGTCGCCATGATGATTGTCGTCAAAGATGGCGAACACCCGTTTGGGAGTGAAGAACGTCGGCTCTCCGTGCGAAATCTTCTCCGCCGTCCCTGGGATCGAACCGCAAATCTTGCGCACCCTCTCCAACTGCATTCCATCGTCTAGCTTCGGCGGCGCAACGGCCTTCGCCCGCGTCTGCTTCGTAGGCATTTCACTATTCTTGCGCAAGCTCAGAAGAATTGCGCCGGTAGGCCTTTCGTTCCCCTCCGGGCCTTACTCGAAGGACAGGCGCTCACATTCGGACAGGCCTGCTTGCCAACTCCTCGGGATATCGCAAGCGGCCTGTGATAGATTGACGGCCATGCGATGGATCCGCTCTTGTGCCGCGTTCCTCGGTCTGGCGGCGTTTGCTTCCCTCTTGACCCCTGTTCTCGACGCCGCAACCGGCGAAGAGGTCTATGCCAGGCGCTGTTCCGGCTGTCACGATCAAACCAACCCTCGCATTCCACCCCGCGATTCGCTGAAGAGAATGCCCGCGTCCCGGATCCTCAAGGTTCTGGACTTCGGTGTGATGATGCAGGTCGCCTATCAGATGACCCGCGAGGAGCGCGAAGCGGTCGCAAAATTCCTGGGCACCGGCGCTGCGGAAACCGCTCTGCCGGCTGAGGCGTTTTGCAAAGACCGAAAAGTCTCGATCAACGACAAATCCAAATTCATTTGGAATGGCTGGAGTCCCAGAGGCGATAACGCCCGCTTTCAGACCGCGGAGGTCGCCGGCCTGACCATCGATCAGGTGAAGAAGCTCCAGCTCAAATGGGCGTTCGGTTACGAGGGTGACGTAAACGCCTTCGCGCTCCCCGCGTTCTTCGACGGGCAGATCTTCGTCGGCAGTGCACGGGGAACCATCCACGCGTTGCGGGCCGAGAGCGGCTGCGTCCAGTGGACCTTCGACGCCAACGGCCCGGTGCGCTCCGCCATGATCGTGGTCCCCAACGAAAAGCGGCATGCCCTCCTGTTCGGCGATCAGATCGGCTGGTATTACGCGCTGGAAGCCGAGACCGGCAAGCTCCTCTGGAAGCGGCGGATCGAGGAGCACGATACCGCCCGCCTCACTGGCGCGGCCCTGGTCCGCAATGGTGTCGTCTATGTCCCGGTCGCATCTTGGGAGGAAACGCGCTCGTCCGGGGCGGATTATCTCTGTTGTACGTTCCGCGGTGCGCTCGTCGCGTTACGGATCCGGGACGGCGGGCAAATCTGGAAAAGCTACATGGTCCCTGAACCTACGGTGCAGGGCAAAACGGATTCGGGGAAGGTCAAATGGGGCCCTTCCGGCGCCAGCATCTGGTCCACGCCGGTCTACGATGCCCGGCGCGACTTGATCTACGTGACCACGGGCGATAACTTCTCCGCCCCCGCGACGTCCACCAGTGACGCGCTGGTCGCCCTCAACCCCGCTGATGGCAAAATTGTGTGGGCTTCGCAAACCACTCCCAACGACGTTTCTCCTTCGGAACGGGGCCCCGATTTCGACTATGGTTCGCCGCCGCTTCTCATCAGAACTCCGGAAGGCCGAGAACTGATCCTGGCTGGTCAGAAGTCCGGGATGGTCTATGCGTTCGACCCGGACAACAAAGGGGCAGTCGTCTGGCAGACTCGCGTGGGGCGCGGTGCCGCCAACGGAGGCGTCCAGTGGGGAATGTCGTACGACGGCCAAAACCTCTACGCCGCGGTTTCCGACGCTGCCGGAAAGCGGTCTACCGATGCCAATGGCGGCCCTTTCCGTATTTTCGATCCGGCCGTCGGCGGCGGCCTGACCGCCCTGAAAGTCTCCGATGGCGGCAAGCTTTGGTTTGCTCCTCCGCCGGACTGCGGTACCCGCCCCGGATGCAGCCCCGCGCAATCGGCCGCACTCACCTCCATCCCCGGCGCCGTCTTTTCCGGAACGCTCGGCGGCCTTCTTCGCGCGTACTCCACAGAGGACGGAAAGGTGCTCTGGGAGTACGATACAGTTCACGACTTTCAGACAGTAAATGGAGTGAAAGCCAAAGGCGGCGCGATCGATGGTCCAGGTCCCATGGTGATCAAAGGCATGGTGTTTGTGAACTCCGGCTACTCCCGCTTCGGCGGCCTTCCCGGCAACGTCCTCTTAGCATTCGCGCCGGAGAAGTAAGAGTGTAACTACCGAACTCCTCCCGCTTCTAATCACCCACACGACCGTTAGGTGGTGGTTCGTCACGCACCGGCCAATCAGGAGCCAGACCGCCAGGCTCGACGGGTCGCTCCGCAATCCTGGCAGCCCGGCCGTCTGCACTTAGTACTCCATTCCACTGGATAGTCAGCTATTTGAGAGACCTGAGCAACGCTCCCTGCTTCTAGTACAATGCACGACTCCTAGTATGTTAGTTTTCCTGTCCTAGTACAATTCTATTTGATGAGATAGGAAAACATGGATCACATTGCGGGAATAAGATGTATTCTCGGTTTGCTTTGATTGACCTGGGATGATCCGAAAAAGGAAATCCTGGTTGGCAAGTTCGGTTTGCGGGCAAACATTCATGACGAGGGGGGAGACAATGGGACGGATTGCGAAACGCGTTTGTATTCTTCTCGGACTCGCTGCAGCCTCAGTAACGGTAGCTGCGGCAGACACGGTTTTTGGCCCTGGAACCTATTTCACTCTAGCTTCGGACGGCTTGTCTTATAACGGCACGGCGATCCCGATTGGCGGTACGAATCCGATACCGGTCAGTGCTACCTTGACCGGCAATTTCAGCCCTACCTCGGGAATCCCCGTAGGGTCTGGCAGCATTCTGACGCCATTCAGCGTGACGCTCTCAGATTTGCCACATCTTCTCGATGGGGATCTTGTCGTCATCGATGCCACGGACGCGGTCACATCAGCTCTGTTCCCCGTAGCCGTCCTCTCCTGGGACCTGATCTTCCCCGGTAATGCGGGCGAGTTCGACATTACCAATCTCACCGGCCCGAATGCGCTGCCGCCTGACTTTCCGATCACGACTTCAGTTAGCCTGACGGATCTGACTTTAACAGTGAATTTTGGCGGAACGTCGTCGGTACCGGAGCCGGGAGCCTGGCTCCTGCTCCTCACCGGGCTGACCTGTGTAATGACCGTGCGAGGCCGGCCGGTCGCAGGTTTGTTGAAACGGATATTCAAGGGAGCAACCGTCCCGTACGCAAAGTCTTTAGCGGTCATCGTATGCCTCCTTGCGGCTCAGTTCGCGTTTGGTCAGGTTAAACTGACCAGCCTGACCACACCTAGCACTGGTGTAGCCGGCGTCACAAATGTAAACTTGATCGGGTCGGGATTCCCGTCGGGCACGATTACTCCCGCCAATATTGTCGCCACGCTTGCCGCTACATGCGATGGCGCTGCCGCGGCGACTTCCATAGGCAACAAAATTACTAAGATCATTGGATCCACCGAACGTGTGAATATCAGCATTCCGGGCGGTCTTGCGACTGGGACCTATTTTGTGACGATCTCCGACAGCGCTGTGGGCGACGCGAATTTCACCACTCAGGACGGAAGTTGTTCGGAGTTGCAGGTCACCGGCTCCGCCCCCATCCTCAATGCATGCGTCGCGACCAGTTCGATGGGAGTGCTTCTGCCAAGCGGCGGCGGCACCGGTAATGTCACCGCCTATGTGCCTCGCGGCTATTGGTCCGGTGGCGGCACTGGCGTCTTTGTACAGAATATCGAAGGCACGATTAACCCGGCTGTCAATATTGCAACGCCCCACGTGCCGAATTCGTGCTCGTCGAATCCGGCCACAGGAGAGACTGTCTGTGTGGCGAACAACACCGACGTCTATCTGATCACCGGGACAACTCTAAATACTACGCTGAGTAGCGGAAGCAATAACTCTGCTTCTTTTTCCGGGGGAAGTTGTAATAACTGCGGCGTCGCGATCAATGCTGCCAATAATACCGCTTCAATTAACATGGGCACTGTCGCCGGCCCAGGCACGAGCGGCGACGGCGTTCAAATCCTCAACCTGTCCAACAATACCTTCAGCCCGCCCTTTGAGACTAATCAAAGGATTTCCGAAAACATTTCAGTCGACCCAACCCGCAGTTTGATCCTCTCCGCAAATGAATCGGGAAATTACATGATTCTGCAGTTACAGACCGACGGTTCGCTGAGGGAATTCGATGCCAGTTTCACTTCGGGGCTCACCAACGATGCATCGGCGGAAGATTGCTCCACGGGTATTGCCATCTCCCCTGGAGAGTTTACCAATTCGCTGCAAATGGTCAATCTGAACAACATTACGCTTGGAGCGACTACCTACTCTGCGCCTAACACAATTGCGACACTCAGCACAGCTTACAGCTTTGCAGCGGGTCTCTCCGGCAGTGCCGTTGCTCAGGGTTCAGGCCATTTGGCCGTTGCAACGGGAGAATTCGGCGGCAATACGTTTGCGGTGCTACAGCTTCCCGCCGTTCCCGGTACGGGTGTTCCGGCACTGGTCGACTACGCAGTAGCCCAAATTCCGAACAGTTCCGCGTGCGGCTTCTTCTCCGCGGGCTTTGACCCCCACACGATTACAGCCTACACGAGTCCCAATAACGGCGATGCGTACGCCGTATTTGCCGGCTACTCGGGCGGTCTACCAGTTTGTCTCGCGGTGGTCGACATGACCACGATCATCAACCCCGCCAATGCGCCACGCGGCGGCGGGGGGCTCGGCTCCCACGACATAGCGCCGGCAAACTTCCCGGCATCGGCCGTGACCTTCTTCCCGCTTTAACCAGTCCCGTGGCCGCCTGATAAGGCGTCTGACCGCCAAAAAGCCCTCCAGGAGCCGGCATGCGCCCGGCTCCTGGAAACCAGGATTGAACTGATTCCAGCGGGGCGTTCATTCCTGCTCCTTCATAGTCCCGGCAAAGGTTGACACGCACGAACGGCGGACTCCTTTTTTCGATATCACAGCCAAACGAAATTTTCCCATCTCGCCTCACATCTGCCGCTTACAGCCGAAAAGCCCCTTCCCCAAATCACGTCTCGCAGCACCCGCGCGCGATAATGAGGTCGTGAGAAGCTCGAGCCTACTCCCTGGCAGGATCGATCCTGGTGCGAGGCGGGCAAATGGGAGCGAAACCGGTCGCTTGGTACCAAGCGGAATGGTCGAACCAACTGCTTTCCTGCCAACAAATCTTGCGCGAACTTCGCAACGATCGTTTCCCAAAAGGGCGAAAGTACGGACTTTCGCGCGGTCCGTATGAAGGTTAGCGACTCTGCCTGATTGACGCCCGCTTGCGTATTGGATACTATTCATTCGACGTGCCTTGCCGGTCAATCGTGGGGCTCTGGGTTGTTCTCTTCTCGCTGGCGCCCCTTCCTGTCATCCTATGGAGTGACGAGGCGCCGGCTGCCCGCGCGATGGTTCAGCAGTATTGCCTCGGCTGTCACAACGCCAGGCTGAAGACTGCGGGCCTGGTGTTGGATGTCGCTGACATCGATCATCTGGGCAACCATTCGGTTACCTGGGAAAAAGTGGTCCGCAAGCTGCGCACCGGCGAAATGCCTCCCGCCGCCCTGCCGCGCCCCGACAAAGCCACGTATGCCACCGTCACCGCAGAACTCGAAGCGGCGCTCGATCGGGCGGCAGCGGCCCACCCCAATCCCGGCCGCGTCCCCGTCCACCGGCTCAACCGCAATGAGTACGCCAATGCCATCCGCGACTTGCTCCAGTTAAACGTCGATGCCAGGTCGCTGCTTTCGGCCGACGACAGCGATCAGGGAGGCTTTGATAATGTCGCCAGCGTCCTTTCGGTATCGCCGGTTCTGCTCGAGAACTACCTGTCGGCTGCCCATACCGTCAGCCGTCTGGCGGTCGGAGATGCGACGTTGCCGGCGAGTGTCGAGACCGTGAAGTATGCCAAGCTGCTTCCGCAGGACGATCGCATGAGTGACGATCTGCCCTTTGGGTCTCAGGGCGGCGGCCTGATTCGGCACTTCTTTCCGGCGGACGGCGACTACACAGTCAAAATCCGGCTGCGCCGCCAATACTACGAATACATCGTCGGCATCGGTGAGCCCCACCAGATCGATATCCGCCTCGACGGCGTCCGCGTGAAGCGTTTCACTGTGGGCGGTGAGGCCAAGGGCATGACCATGCCTGAAGCGTTCGCCGGCAACACGCAGGGATCCCCGGACTTCGAAGTGTACATGCACACGGCCGACAATGGCCTTGAGGTGCGCGTTCCCGTGAAGGCTGGCGAGCACGAAGTCGGCGTCTCCTTCGTCCGGCGGCATTGGGAGCCGGAAGGCGTGCTGCAACCGCAGCAGATCGGTTTTGCCCGCACCACCAATGAGTATTATCACGGGAATCCGGCAGTCGAATTCGTGATGATCGGCGGACCCTACGGCACTGTGTCGCGAGGCGATTCCCCAAGCCGGCGCACACTCTTCGTGTGCACGCCTGATTCCGCCGCTGCCGAGGAGCCGTGTGCGCGAAAGATTCTTTCGTCCCTCGCCGCGCGCGCGTACCGGCGTCCGGTCACCGCCACAGATCTGGACGCGTTGATGGAATTCTACCGCTCCGGCCGCGCAGAAAAAGATTTCGACACAGGCATTCAGAGCGGACTGGAACGCATCCTGGCCGCGCCCAGCTTCTTGTTCCGTGTCGAGAGCGCCCCGGCGAATGCCAAAGCCGGCGCCCCCTACCGGCTGAGCGATCTCGATGTGGCGTCCCGTCTCTCGTTTTTCCTCTGGAGCAGCATTCCCGACGAGGAACTCCGCAACGCCGCCGTGCATGGACGGCTTCAGGATCCCAACGTGCTCGAACAGCAGGTGCATCGCATGCTGCGCGATCCGCGCTCGCGGGCTCTGGTGGACGGCTTCGCCCGTCGCTGGCTCGGATTGAGCAAGCTGGCAGGCATTGTTCCCGACACCGATCTCTATCGCGAGTTCGATGAGGGTCTGCGCGATTCCATGGCGCAGGAGACCCGGCTTTTCGTCGCGAACCAATTGCGGGAAGACCGAAGCGTCGTCGAACTGGTGACGGCCAATTACAGCTTTCTGAACGAGCGGCTCGCCCGGCACTACGCCATCCCCGATATTTACGGGCCTCGTTTTCGGCGCGTCGAATTCACCGATGGTGTGCGCGGCGGTCTTCTGGGACAGGCCGGCATCCTGGCCGTGACCTCATATCCCAACCGCACTTCGGTCACCCTGCGCGGACGTTGGCTGCTGGCGAATCTTTTGGGCGCTCCTCCACCCCCGCCGCCGCCCGATGTTCCCGCTTTGAAAGACCCGGGGCAGGACGGCCAGCCACAGTCGCTGCGAAAACGCATGGAACTGCATCGCCAGTCGGCCGTTTGTGCTTCTTGCCATCAGCGCATGGACCCGCTCGGCTTTTCTTTGGAAAACTTCGACGCGCTCGGAAAATGGCGGACGGAAAGTGACGGCGCTCCGATCGATGCCGCCGCTTCCCTGCCCGACGGCACGCGCTTCGATGGCATAACCGGATTGCGCCAGCTCGTCGCCAGCCACAAAGAAGATTTCGTGCGCACCTTCACCGAGAAGCTTCTGGCCTATGCCGTCGGACGCGGCATCGAACCTGCCGACTATCCGGCAATCCGCAAAATTGCGCGCGACGCCGCATTCCAAGACTATCGATGGTCGGCCATCGCATTGGGAATCGTGAATAGCCCGGCGTTTCGCATGGGTGTAGCCGGCAGTGAACCGGTTTTGGCTGCAAAAAAATAGGAGCTCGCCGTGATCATTACGAAGAAAGCCATTTCCCGCCGCGCGATGTTGCGTGGCGCCGGCGCCGCGATCGCGTTGCCTTGCCTCGATAGCATGACTCCGGCGCTGCGCGCGGCCGCCATACCGTTCAACCGGTTCGGCGTGGTCTACGTGCCGAACGGCATGATCATGGAGAATTATCTGCCGGCCAAGGACGGGCCCGATTACGAGATTACCCCCACCCTGAGCGCTCTCGAACCGCTGCGCGGGCACTTCCAGATTTTGAGTGGTCTGAACTGCATTCCCACGCCGGGACGGCCCGGCGGCGCGCATGCGAAAGCGACCACCCGCTTCCTCACCGATATTTCGCCGCCCACCAGCGAAACCTGGCTCGACGCCGGAATTTCGGTCGATCAGATTCTCGCCCAGGAGATCGGCAAGAATACGCAATTCGCATCGCTCGAACTGGCGATTGAGTCGGGCGAAACCGCCGGCAGCTGCGATACCGGTTATGCCTGCGCGTACACCAACACTCTCAGCTGGACCGGTCCCGCCTCACCCCTGCCGACGCAGAACAATCCGCGCCTGGTGTTCGAGCGGCTGTTCGGCGACAGCAGCAGCACGGATCCGAATGCGCGTTTGCTGCGCATGCGCCGGCAAAAAAGCATTCTCGATTCGGTGACGCAGGAGGTTTCTCATCTCGAGGGCGCGCTTCCGCCGAGCGATCGGACCAAGCTCACCGAGTACCTCGATAGCGTCCGCGGTGTGGAACGCCGTATCCAGAATGCCGAGAAAGAGAACCGGCAGGTTCCCCTGGTCGGCCATCCCGACGGCATCCCGGCCGATTGGGAAGATCACATCAAACTGATGTTCGACTTGATGGTGTTGGCGTATCAGAGCGATCTCACTCGCGTCATCACTCTGATGGTGGGACACGAGCAGAGCGGAATGACATACCCCCAAATCGGCGTGCCCGACGCGCATCACCCCATTTCGCACCACCAGCGCGAACCGGAGAAGGTCGCCAAGACCGCCAAGATTAACGCCTATCACGTCAAGATGTTCGCCTATCTTCTCGAAAAACTCCGCGACACGCCGGACGGTGACGGCAAGCTGTTGGACCACCTGACCCTCATTTACGGCGCGGGGATCGCCGACAGCAACTCGCACGCGCCGGTGAACATTCCGTTCCTGCTGGCCGGCGGCGGCGCCGGCAACCTGAAAGGAGGGCGCCACACCAATCTCAAGGGCGTCCCGCTGGCGAATCTGCACCTCACCCTGATGGATCAATTCGGCGTGAATCGGGAACGCATCGGGGACAGCACGGGCAGACTCGATCCGAGCCTGCTCGCTTTGGGCCGGTCATGAAACGGCTGCTGTTTGTCTTGAGCCTCGCCTTACCGTACGGCGTCGCCGCCGCTCCGGACCTGCGCCTGATTCAAGCCGTAAAAAGCGGCGATGACGCGTCAGCGCGGGCACTGTTAAAGCAGCACGCCGACGTGAATGCGCAGCAGGGCGATGGCGCAACGGCGCTCCATTGGGCCGCTTACAACGATGATCTCGCGTTGGCAGATGCCCTGATTCGGGCCGGGGCGCACGTGGATGCCGCGAACGATCTCGGCTCTACACCGCTCCACCTGGCCTGCACCAACCGCGGCGCCGCGATGGTCGGCCGGCTTCTCGCCGCTAAGGCAAATCCCAACGCAAAGCTGCTCGACGGTGAAACCGTCCTGATGACGTGCGCGCGCACCGGAAGCGCCGCCGCCGTGAAGGCGCTGCTGGTCCACGGTGCGAATCCGAAGGCGAAGGAACCCGAGCACGACCAAACGGCCCTCATGTGGGCGGCCGCCAACAATCATCCCGAAGTGACGGCACTGCTCGTCGAATTCGGCTCGGATGTCCGAGCCCGCTCCCGGTCTTATTCTCAGACGGTGGTCGGGGAGCAAACGCAACGAGCCGGCCGCGAAGAGTTGAATTACGACGTCATACGGGGCGGCAGCACGCCGCTGCTCTTTGCCGCCCGTTCGGGCGATGCGGAGTCCGCGAAAGTGTTGCTGGCTGCGGGTGCCGATCCGAACGACGCTCTACCGGATGGCACCAGCGCGCTCGTGCTGGCGGCCATGAGCGGCCATCGCTACGTCGCCTTGGCGTTGCTCGATAAGGGCGCCCACCCCGACGATCTGGGCATCGGTTACACTGCCCTCCACGCAGCGATTCTTCGCAGCGATCTGGAGCTGGTGAAAGCCCTCCTGGCGCATGGCGCGAATCCAAACCTTCGCATGACCAAAGCGACGCCGGTGCGCCGCAACTCTACAGACTATTTCTTATTGGCGCCGCTAATCGGATCGACTCCGTATCTGCTGGCGGCGAAATTCCTGGAGCCGGAAATGATGCAGGTCCTGCTCACCGCCGGCGCCGATCCCAAGCTGACCATGCCCGACGGCGCGACCGCCTTGATGCTCGCGGCGGGCGCCGATTCCCGGACCAATGAAGACCGCCGGGGCGTCAACGTGATCGATTTTGGAAAAGTCGAGCCGGAAAGCAAAGTTCTGCCTGCCGTTCAGGCGGCGTGGCATGCAAATGCCGACGTGATCGCGTCCGATACCGCCGGCAATACCGCGCTGCATGCCGCCGTCACCCATCGCTACGCGAGCGTAGTCCAGTTTCTGGTGGGTTGCGGCGCCCCCGTGCATGCCCGGAATCAGGCAGGGAAAACGCCGTCGGATTTGTTGGAGACCAGACGAAGAGACATCGAAAAACCAGCGGCATCCAGCTCGATGACTTCCGACCAGTCCGCCTCCGACCGAATCGCTGCTCTGCTCGGCAAGCCGGATGCAAAATAATAGCCGCGAATATTGTTTCTTACTTCGACGGCTCGCTGACGGTGATTACGCGATCGCCCTGGACGTTTCTGAGCTCTTGCACGACTCCAGACGGCCACCGGATCTCTACCAGGTCCGCGGATACTGCCGATCCGAGTCCAAAGTGGGTGGGAACGGCGCTGGAGGATGCGTAGCCGGCTGTGAATGACACGTGGTTATACTGCGTGGCCGAGCCCGCCGTCACCTTAATTCTGGCTCCGATGCCGTCGTGATTGCTCTTTGTGCCTTCCAGCCGGAGATCGAGCCAATGCGCGCTTTCCGGGCTGTCGTTGATCCAGACTTCCGCCGGGGCGCTCAGGGCGGTTACCACAACATCCAGTCGTCCGTCACCATTCAAGTCCGCCACCGCCGACCCTCGATGGCGGCTGGACGCGAACGCCGTCAGACCGGCCTCGGCGGTAAGCGCGTCGAACTTCGTGCCGCCCAGGTTGCGGAACACGGTGTTGGGCTGCGCCACCTGCGCTCCGGTGTAGTTCAGGGATTGCACGTGGCCGCGTGACACGAAAATATCCTTCCAGCCGTCGTTGTCGAAATCGGCGATCGTCGGCGAGTATCCGGCCATCGGTGAACTGAGACGCGCCATGTCACTGGTGCGGGTGATATCGAGAAAACCGCGCTTGCCGAGGTTGCGGAACAACGGAAACGTTTCGTGGTCGAGCGCGACAAAGAAAATATCCGGCAGGCCGTCGTTATCGATGTCTCGAAAGTCCGCGCCCATTCCGGAAATGAATTTGCCGTCTTCCGCCAGCGCCAGGCCGGCATCAAACGCGATCTCCTCAAACCGGGAGCCGCCTTTGTTGTGGTAGAACGAATTCTCCATCTTGTCGTTGGTAACAAAAATGTCTATGAGACCATCCAAGTCATAATCCGCCAGTCCCAGGCCCATTCCTTTTCCCGGATGGGCCCGGATCCCGGATTCCGCGGAGATGTCGCGAAACGTGCCGTCGCCGTTGTTGAGAAACAGCTGGTTCGGCGTGGGCTTGTAGAATTTCGGGTGGCAGTAGTCGAGCTTTCCGGGAGCGGCTTCGCAAGCAGGCTCGCTCGCTGGATCCCAGGCCAGATAGTTGACGACGAACAGGTCTAACAGCCCGTCATTATTTATATCCACCCATCCGGCGCCGACGGCCCATAAAGGGCCATACTGCGGGTCGGGCCGCGCGGCGAGACCGGCTTTGGCGGTGACGTCGGTGAACGTGCCGCCATCATTATGATAAAGGTGATTTCCATGGATTCCGGCCACGAAGAGATCTTCGCGGCCATCGTTGTCGTAGTCACCCACCGCAACGCCCGTATCGAAGCCCGAGCCCGCAAGCCCGGCCTTGGCGGTCACATCCCGGAAATGACCCTTGCCATCATTTTCGAAGAGCCGGTTGGAGTACTTGGGAGAGCTCTTTTTCAGGGACTCGATGTCGGCCCCGTTCGTGAAGAAGATATCGGGATGCCCGTCATTGTTATAGTCGAAGACAGCGACGCCGCCGGCCATTGTCTCCGGCGCGTGCCGCTTGGGCGTCTCGCTATTCTCGAGCCGAAAATCGATCGCCTGATAAGCGAAATGGATCGGGGATACGCGGTTCTGGCCCGGAGCGAGAGCCCAGCCGACCGCCAGCAGCAGGGCTGCCGTGAGAACGGCCTTCGGAACCCCTACTCGCCAAGCCACTGCCAACGCTGTGACAGCGCGTACGAAGCGCCTGGTCATCCTGCTGCCGTTTTTACCAGCATGAGCGTGGGCGTGTCAAACACGACGAGTTACCGCCGGCGCTTCCCGGCGGGCCGAGGCAGTGGCCCGTCGGGCAAACGCCGCCGGGGGGGTTAAAACATCAGCTTCGCGCCGAGCTCAAAGATCCGCCAGGGTTGCGTGCTCGTAAGCTGTCCGAAGTTGCCGGAGGTCACCGACGTTTGTAAGCCGGTAAACTGCGTGTGGTTGAACGTGTTGAATGTTTCCCCGCGGAACTCGAACCGGGCGCGTTCGGAGAATTGGAACGTTTTGTACATCGCGATGTTCCAGTTATTGGTTCCCGGCCCAACCACGTCGTTCCGTGCGGCGGTGCCCCACTGGAGCGGGCCCGGCTTGGTGAACGACGACGTGCTGAACCACTGGAAACGCGTCCCCGGATAGGTGATGGGAGCAACTACGTTCGCCCGGTTCGCCGTGGAGCCGCCTAACCCGAGGTTGTCGGGGCCGGGGCCAATAGAGAACGGAGTTCCGGACTCCAGAGTCCAGATGCCGGAGAGTTGCCAGCCGCCCAGCACTGCCTTGGTGGCGCGGGCGCCCGCGCTCCGGAAGAACGGGAGTGGATAGACAAAGCTCGTGATGAAGATCTGCCGCCTGTCCCAACCGGTCGGCCCATAATCCCAACGGGCATTGAAGGGATTATTGATATTGGCAAACAGCTCGCCATCGAGAACGTCGAAGGCGTGCGACCAGGTGTAGGTGCTGTTGAGCGTCAGGTTCTTCCACGCCGTGGCGCGCACGGAAACTTGCAATGATTCGTAGTTGGAGTTGCCCACCGTCTCTAAGGGCGTGATGGCCCCCCAGCCCTGATACGGCCGGTAGAGGTTGGCGTTCAATTGAGTCCCGGTGTAGCCGCACGTGCTGCCGCAAACGCCCAGCCGATTGGGATCGTTCTGGGCCAGGCTGTTAATGTTGATCCCTTCGGATTGGTGGTAATTGGAGTTACCCACATAGGCCACCGTCATCACCGCGTTTTGGTGCAGCTGCTGCTGGATTCCAAAGCTCCACTGCGCCGCCGTCGGTACCTTGTAAGATTGGGCTATCGCGTTAATACCTGCGGGAAAATACGGTATCGTAGCCGTTAGTCCGCTGGTATAACTCGTCGCGGGATTGTCGAAATAGACTTGTGTCGGGGCGCCCTGATACGCGAACGGAACGGAATTCTGAATGAGGTTGTACATTTCGTTCCCGCCGAGCCGTTCATAGAAGAGCCCGGCTCCGGCTCGCAGAATGGTCTTCTGCCGTCCGGTTACGTCAAAAGCAAAACCGATGCGCGGGGCCAACGTGTCCCAGTGGTTATCCACCAGGCCTGCCGGAATTCCGTTTCGTCCGGCGATTCCGATTCCATTCAGGTAGAACTTCAGATTGGACAGAGGAATTCCGGAAACGGTGCTGAATCCCGGGCCGTTCTGGTCCAAAGCGCCGCTCGCAAGGAAGGTAGCTGCCTGCGCCGGGTTGTACAGGCTCGGATAGAAGTTCGACGCATCATTTTGCGTATCGTAGGCATGCGGAATGATCTCCCAACGGAGGCCCAGATTGAGAGTCAAGCGGTTGCTGATCCGCCAGTCGTCCATGGCGTAGAGATTGTAGTTGTTCGTGGAGATGTGAACGAAGTCCACACTGGCTGGTTCGCTGTACGACGAGGCGAAGCCGAGCAGGAAGTCCGCAAACCCATTGCCTGTGGCGGCCGAGTTGAAATTGAAGGAACCGCCGGCGTTGAGCTGATACTGCTGCCACTTATGCGTGTGCATCCAGGACGCGCCGAACTTCAGGTTGTGCCTGCCATGGTTCCAGGAGAAATCGTCCTTCGCCTGCCAGCTGCGCCATGTATTGTTCCAGGGCCACCATCCCGGATTGTAACTGATGTTATACGGAGATCCGATAGTAATCGCCGGCAGCTTATTATCGACGTTCGCTTTAAACAGGTTCGGCACACTGTATCCGGATGGCTTTTGCCAAAGCCCGTAATCGTTAACGTTGATGTTATTGCCATTGAAGTTGAATGCGGCCTCGTTCAACAGGGTGGGGCTAATGGTGTGAGTAGCGCGGATGACGCCTGCCCAGGAGGGAACAGCCAGAACCGAACCCGCCGTGGGATAAGAGCCGCCGGCCCATAATGCCGGGGCCGCCGACTGGACGCCATTGTCGTAGATGAGAGAGGCCATCAAGCCCAGTTTGCTACCAACCTGGTGGTCGACGCGGAAGGTCTCCTCGCGGTAGAAAGTCACATTGTTATTCACCGCGTAGAACAGATTATTGGCAGAGTTAGCCGCGGGGAACATGCCGGCATTCAAGAGCGTAGTGGCGTTGGTGTTGATCAGGCCGGCTGGAATTTTGTTGCCCGGAAAGTTCTGTCCGGGGCTTAAGCCATACTGGGCCAACTTGGCGATCTCAGCCGCGTCGGCGGTCTGCGGCACGTGGATGGGCGTCGAAAGGTAACTGAAGTCGCCGCCCCTGGCGGCAACGGGAACCGAGGTCTGATTGAACTGGCCTCCCTGGATCAGCCTGCGCCACTCCATATTGTAAAAGAAGAAAGTCTTCTTCTCATGGCCGATCTTCGGGACCGGCCCGCCAAAGTTGAACCCGAAAGTGTTGTAGCGAAGTTCCGGTGGTTTCTGGCCGTTCAAATTAGCGAAGAATGAGTTTGCATCGAAGGAGTCGTTGCGAACGTACTCCCAGGCGCCACCGTGATACTGCCGGGTGCCGCTTTTCGTCGCCATGGTGATCATGCCACCCGATGATTGGCCGAAGTCAGCGCCGTAGTTGCTGGTGGTAACCTTGAATTCCTGAAGCGCATCCTGAGAAGGGGAAACGATCAGAATGCCGCCGCCGCCGCGATCGTAAGCTTCTCCCCCGTTGACCATCCAGTTGTTGTGGTCCTGGCGCTGGCCGTTGAAGTAGATGTTGCGGTTCTGGTTTTGCGCCATCGGGGAATCGAAACCCGGAATCGAGGATGAAGCGCCGGGCACCAGCGTCGCAAGCTGGATCACATTGCGGCCGTTGGTTTGGAGTTCCGAAAGCATGACCCCGGTAATGGTCTGGCTAACTTCGTTGGTGTCCGACTGCACCTGAACGGCGTTCGCCTCGACGGTGACGCTCTCTGTGGCCTGACCGATCTGGAGGGACGCATCGGCGCGGACGGTATCCATTACGTTTAACGTGATACCGGTCTGTTCGTAAGTTTTGAACCCGGGCGCCTCGGCCCGAACGGTATAGGTTCCGATCGCCAGCTCGCGCGCCGCGTAATTACCGGTGTCGCTCGTTGTAGTCGCACGGACGAGTCCGGTCGCCGCATTCGTGATCGTGATCTTGGCGTTGGGAACTGCAGATCCCGCTGGATCGGTGACGGTTCCGACTATGTTGGCGGTTTCTTGACCGTACAATGCACCCAGGCCAACGATGAATAGGAAGACCCCTCTGAGAATTCGTTCCCTCCACATACTACCCCCTCTTTACGGAGCTACGGAATCACCAACTCGACCGTGGTGTCTTCCTTGTCCACCAGGACATACAAACTCCGCCCGGTTGGCAGAAAGGATACGCGCATCGGCAGCCCGGAATTAAGGACGTTACGGTGCGGCACACTTTTTCACTCGTGAAATGAGGGGGTTGGGAGGGCGTAGCGCAGTTCCAAAAATATGTATGATACGGGGATTTTTATGATAGAATTGGGTCCCTCAAGCGGTTACACGATGTCCCGCAAAGCCGAGCCCGAGGTACCGCCGGCCCCGCTGCCACCGGAGAAAGCCGAGAGGATCCGCAGAGCACTGGATGGAATCCTGGCGAGTACGCTGTTTCGCGGCAGCCGCCGGTGCCAGAGTCTGTTAAGACGAATTGTCAGCGGAACCTTATCGGGCCAAATCGACTCCTTGAAAGAACGTTCTCTCGGGGTCGAAGTTTTCGGCCGTTCCGCCGACTACGACACCGGCCAAGATCCAGTAGTACGCGTCGCGGCCGCAGAAGTTCGGAAAAAACTGGCGCAATACTATCAGGAAACCGGGCATCAATCGGAAGCGCGCATCGAACTGCCGCCAGGGTCCTATATTGCGGAGTTCCAGTTCGATCAGGGCCGGAGCCAGGCGGCGGCCCTCGGGACGAGGCGGTCGGGCTGGCGGCTGATTCTGATCGCGGCGGCGATATCCGTTACCAGTCTGTCCGTATTGGCGTTCACGGTAACGCCACTCACGTTGACGCGGTCGGATCTCGATCAATTGTGGGAGCCCGTTGTGAAGACACCGGGAAGTGTCCTGGTAGGTGTGGGCTTGCAGGCGGCCTACAACTTGCGCTCCGCCGAGGCCCAAGACGCGGTGCAGGGGATCGGTTTCCCACGCTCCGCCGGTGAAGCTACGCCGCGCCCGGCAATTCGCGAGAAGGATCTCGCCCTCGTGCAAGACCGGTACGTTGCGCTGGACGACGCTCTCTGCCTCGTGCGACTGACGGCGCTGTTGGACCGGCATGGGAAGCCGTTCCACATCCGGGCCGTGCAATCCATGTCATTCGCGGATTTGCGAGACACTCCCGCCGTGCTGATCGGGGCTTTCGATAACCCCTGGACCTTACGCGCCGCGGATTCGCTGCGGTTCACCTTTCGCAAGGACGGGCGGCATGACACGGGAATGGTATATGATCGCCAGCACCCGGAAAATACGGACTGGATGCTGACCAACTATTGGCCGGCCTGGGACATCTCGAGCGATTATGCCATTGTGACGCGCATGCTGGACGCCACCGCCGACCGGCCGGTGATTATCGCCGCGGGGCTGACACAGTACGGCACAGTCGGGGCGGGTGAACTCCTCAGCAACCCGGAGTATTTCGGGGAAGCCGCACGGCACCTGCCGCCGGACTGGCGGAGAAAGAACTTGCAGATCGTGCTGCGTGTTCCGGTAGTCAATCGCATTGCCGGCCGTCCGCGGGTTCTCGCCAGCCACGTCTGGTAGCACGGTAAGCCGGCGATCACCAACTCCGCGAAAAACATTCAAAAAGAGTAGAAACTCCGCCCATGGGGAGTTATGATCGATTAACTCGCGGATGATCCGGTTGGGGACCTGATGTTCTGGGCGATTCTTCTGTTACTCTTGAACGCGGCCTATGTGGCTGCCCTGCCCTCGGCCACCATCTTCTATGTCGCCAATGTGCTGCTTCATGTCGTTCTGGGGGCGACAGGGGCCGCCTGGATGGTCTGGACGCGGCGTGCGAGCGCGAAGGCTGGTCCGCTGCTGCTTGCCTTCTTACTTGGCATCTATCTGATCGCGGCAGGAGCGACCGCAGATCACAGGCTCGAACTGTGGGCGCACGTGGCGCTTGGCGTGATTGGCCTGGCGCTGCTGAAGCCGCGGTGGACGCCGGGGGTGGCTGCCCTGGCGCTCATCGCTGCAGGGTTGCGGTTCGGGCTGCCGCAAGAGCGGATTCGTAATCCGCAGACTGTGCCGCTGGCGATGACCGAAGAAGGCAACGGGCCGAAATCGCCGTTCTGGCCCTCTTCTTCCCGAACGAACACCGGCGGGCTTATACCCTCCGATTTTTTCATGGATTCCAAGCTCTGCGGGGAATGCCACAAAGACATCTACGAGCAGTGGAAGAGCTCGATGCACCACTTTGCTTCGTTCAACAATCAATACTACAAGTCCACGATTCTCCACATGCAGGAGTTAGGCGGGACCGAGGGAAGCAAGTGGTGCGCGGGCTGTCACGATCACGCTGTCTTTTTCAATGGGCGCTTCGAGAAACCGATCAAAGACCAGCTCGAAACCCCGGAAGCCCAAAACGGCCTGGGCTGCGTCTCCTGCCACTCCATCGTGCACGTAGGCAGTTCGATGGGTAACGGCGATTTTGAAATCATGTATCCGCCGCTGCACGAGATTGCGAACAGTAAGAATCGCTGGATTCGCGCGTTCGACAATTTCGTGACCTACTTGAACCCGGAACCGCACCGCCGCACGTTTATGAAGCCGTTCATGAAGGGCGCCGATTCGCCGGAGTACTGCGCGGCCTGTCATAAGGTTCATCTCGATCAGCCAGTCAACCACTACCGCTGGCTCCGCGGCTTCAACGAATACGACAACTGGCAGGCGAGTGGAGTCTCCGGGCAGGGCGGCCGGTCGTTCTATTATCCGAATCAGGCGTCTACGTGCAGCGATTGCCATATGCCGCTGGTGGATTCGAAGGATCCCGGCAACCGGCACGGGAAAGTGCACTCCCATCGATTCCCTGCGGCGAACACAGCGCTCGCGTCGGTGAACGACGATGCGGCTCAGTTGAAGACCGAGCAGGAGTTCCTGCAATCCGGATTCATCAGCGTCGATCTGTTTGCAGCCGCTCCGTTCGACGCGAGCAAAGGCGAAGTGGAAATGCGCCGGGTTGCGAATGACGCGCCTCGGATTTCTTCCACGTTCGCAGTGGGTGAAGAGGCGGAACAGACCGGTCCAGCGGTCCTGCGCGAAGTGGGCAAGGTAATGGCGCCTCTGGATGCGCCGGGCATTGCGCTGAAGGCGGGAACCACAGTACGCATCGACGCGGTGGTGCGCACTCGGAAAATCGGGCATTTCTTTCCCGGGGGCACGGTGGATGCTCCCGATGTATGGCTCGATTTTCAAGCGCACGACGCGCGGGGAAGGACGATCGCCCGCAGTGGCTGGGTGGAGAATGATGGCCGCGGCGCGGTGGATAAGAGCGCCCACTTCTTTCGGTCTTTCCAGATCGATGGCGCCGGCAACCCGATCAACAAGCGCAACGCCTGGCAGACGCGGAGCGTGCTCTATGTCCGGCTGATTCCGCCGGGGGCGGCGGATACGGTGCATTTTCTGCTGACCATTCCGCCAGATGCCGTCGGGCCCGTTACGCTGGTATCGCGTCTGAACTACCGGAAGTTTAGCGACTACTACAACAAGTTCGCTTTCGCCGGCGTTCCCACCGGGGGAGTCTCGGCAATCTCGTATGACAGCCGCACCTACAGCTTTGATTCCAAGCCGGTCCCGGCCATCCCAATTACGACGTTGGCCTCGGCCACGGCCACAGTGGGGCTCGGTGAGTCTCGCTGGCAGCCGTTGGTGCGCGAGCAGGATCGCGAACGATGGAACGACTGGGGCATTGGAATGCTGTTGCAGGGCGATCTGAAGGGCGCCGAATATGCGTTCCATCGAGTGACCCAGGCGGAGCCGTCTTATGCGGACGGGTGGGTCAACATCGGGCGGGCGCTAATTCAGGAGGGCGAGACAGACGCGGCGCGGCCTTATCTGGAAAAAGCATTGGCTCTCTCTCCCCATCTGGCGCGCGCTGAGTATTTCCTCGCCCTGGTCCAGAAGGCGGCCGGCGATTACGATAACGCTCTCCACAACCTCGCGGACGTACGAAGGCAATACCCGCGAGACCGCATTGTGACCAACCAGATCGGCCGTATTCTGTTCTTGCAGCGAAAGTATCCGGAAGCGGTGGCGGCTCTGAAAGAGACGCTCTCGGTCGATCCGGAGGACGTGCAGGCCCACTACAATCTGATGCTCAGCTATCGCGGCTTGAATCAAAGCAAACAGGCCGACCGCGAGGAAAAGCTGTTCCGCCGCTTCAAGGCCGATGAAGCTTCGCAGGAACTGACGGGCAGGCCTCTACTTCTGAGCCCCGAGGATAACAATGAAAGGCAGCCTATACACGATCACGTTACTCAGCCTCGCGGCGCTGGTCTGCGCGACACAACCGCCGCCGCGGGCCGCTGAGCGCGTGCACTTCACCGATATCACGGCCGCTGCCGGCATTCACTTTACGCACAACGCGGGGCGCACCGGAAAGAAATGGCTGCCGGAAACCATGGGCTCCGGCTGTGCTTTTCTCGACGCGGACGGAGACGGGTGGCTCGACATACTCCTCGTGAATGGCAAAGATCTCGTCCCACGAGGCCGGCACACCACAGCCGCTCTGTATCGCAATAATCATGACGGCACGTTCACCGACATCACCAGAGGGAGCGGGCTGGACATCGAAATTTACGGCCTGGGCGTGGCGGTCGGCGACTATGACAACGACGGCCGCGACGATCTCTATATCACCGCGTTGGGCGGCGACCATCTCTTCCACAATGAAGGCGCCGGGCGCTTTCGAGATGTCACCAGAGAAGCCGGTATCACGAATGCCGTATTTCCGGCCAGCGCCGCGTGGTTCGATTACGACCGCGATGGCAAACTGGATCTGTTCGTCGCGAACTACGTCCAGTGGACGGCGCAAGGGGACCTGTGGTGCTCGCTGGACGGCTCCACGAAATCATATTGCACGCCGGAGTCATACAAAGGTGCGTCTCCCAAGCTCTACCGCAATCTGGGCGGAGGTAAATTCGAGGACACAACACAAAAAGCGGGTCTGGCCGATTCCGGGAGCAAAGCTTTGGGGATCGCGGTGCTCGATTACAATGGCGATGGCTGGCCCGATTTGTTCGTAGCCAATGATACGCAGCCGAACAAGCTTTACCGGAACTTGCAAAACGGCCATTTTCAGGAAGAAGGTCTGGCAGCCGGTGTGGCGTTTGGAGAGGACGGTGTGGCGCGCGGCGCCATGGGCGTCGACGCCGTGGATTACGACCGCTCGGGAAAGCCTCATTTAGTGGTTGGAAATTTTTCAAATCAGATGCTGGGGCTTTACCACAACGAAGGGAACGGCCTGTTTGTGGATGAGGCGCCCCGCTCGCCGGTGGGGCGCGCCAGCCTCCTCTCGCTGACGTTCGGCTTGTTCTTCTTTGACTACGACCTGGATGGACATCCGGATCTCTTCGCCGCCAACGGACATATCGAGGCGGAGATCGCGCGCGTGCAGCCGAGGGTGCAGTATGCCGAACTGCCGCTGTTGTTCCATAACCAAGGGCGCGGAACATTCGAGCCGGAGCCGGCGTTCCAGAAAGCCATGGTCGCTCGTGGCGCCGCATATGGCGATTTTGACCGGGACGGCGACCTGGACGTGCTGGTAACCACGAATAACGGACCGGCCTACCTATATCGCAATGACGGCGGAAACCGGAATCATTGGCTGCAGGTGCGGCTTACCGGAGTCCAGAGCAACCGTGATGGAATTGGTTCTGTCGTGAGAGTAACCAGCGCTTCCGGAACGCAATGGCAGACGGTCCACAGCGGCTCCTCGTACTGCTCGGCCAGCGATCTGGCCTTGACATTCGGCTTGGGAAAAGATGCTACCGCATCCGCGATCGAAATTCAGTGGCCGAGTGGAATCCGGCAGAAACTGGCCGATGTGAGGGCAGATCAACACCTGTCCATACGCGAACAATGAACGAGATTCTCACACTTTCTGGCTTGGCCCAGGGGGGGCTCCTTCGTGAAGGGGAGCTATCGTCAGAGGAGTTGGTCAAGCTGCACATCGAGCGGATCGACGCGGTGAATCCGTCGCTGAATGCCGTGGTCGAAGTCCTGCGGGAGGAGGCGCTGGCTGCGGCCCGAGCCGCAGACGAACGGCGGCGGGCCGGCGCAGCACTCAGTCCTCTGGACGGTATTCCGTTTTCGATCAAGGATTCAATCGAAGTGGCCGGGACGGTTTGCACCGCCGGCACGACGGGATACCGCGCGAACGCGCCGTCCGCGCGGGATGCCACGTTGGTGGGCCGCCTGCGTGCCGCCGGAGCAATTCCGCTGGCACGCACGAATCTTCCCGATCTGTTGTTCGCCTTCGAATCGGATAACCTCATCCACGGCCGAACCAATAATCCCTATGACCTCTCGCGCACTCCGGGGGGATCGAGCGGCGGCGAATCCGCCCTGATTAGCGCCTGCGGCTCGCCGTTCGGGCTCGGCAGCGATGCCGCCGGAAGCGTCCGCGTTCCGGCTCACTTCTGCGGCATTGCGAGCATTAAGCCGACTTCCGGCCGCCTCTCGCGAGCAGGCCATGTTCCTCCTCCGGGCGGTTGGATTGAAGCTGTCTGGCAGATCGGTCCCATGGCTCGTCATGTGGATGACTTGCGGGCGCTGATGCCGATTCTGCTGGGTGATGACTTCGAGGACGCGACCGTTGTCCCGATGCCTTACGGCGATCCGCGCGAGGTGCCGGTGGACCGTCTGCGAATCGGGTTCTTCACGAACAATGGCATTGCCCAGCCGGATTCGGACGTGGAAGACGTCGTGCGGCAGGCCGCCGAGGCGTTGGGCGCGAAGGAATGCCGGCCGCCCGGCATCGAGCGGAGCCTGGAACTGGAAATGAAATTCCTCGGCCCGGATGGCGGAGCCGGGATTCGTCAATTTTTGAGAAGCATCGGGAGCGCGCAGACCCATCCTTTGCTCGAGGGCTGGCTGGCGAAATACAAAGGACTGGATACTTCGATCGGGGGCTTCGCCGGATATTGGGCCGACCTCGATCGCTTCCGATCGGATCTCCACGCGTTCCTCGTGCAATTCGACGTACTGATCTCTCCGGTGGCGGCCCACGCGGCCGTGCCGCACGGGACTTCTATCGACGAAGACGTCTTCCCCGGATTCAGCTACACCATGACGCACAATCTCACCGGCTGGCCGGCGGCAGTGGTCCGGTGCGGACAAACGGCCGGCGGGCTTCCGATCGGAGTTCAGATTGCGGCGCATCCCTGGCGGGAAGACGTGGCGCTCGCCATCGCCCGCAGGCTCGAAGAGAGATTTGGCGGCTGGCAGGCAGCGCAGCCAGAAAGAGTTATTTCGTCTTTCGGGGCTGGAAGTGCCAGCAATAGAAAAGGCCGATCGCCAGAATGAGCAAACCCCACCAGATACCGGCATGCAGCCCGGCCAGCACAGGGGGCTGCGCCGGCGGGACTACCAGCTGATAGATTCCGGCCGCGGCAATCAACACGCCATAGGCCGTCAGAAGAAGCCCGATGAGGAACCAGATCGAAACCATTCCAGGCTTGTGCATAGTCTCACCAAAAGATGACGTTGAGCAATAGAAAGACGGCGCACACCACGCCGGCCCAGAAGATCGGGCGTTGGGTCAACTTCAGCTCGCGTTCGGAGGGGATCTCGGTGCAGCCATAGACCAGGCCCGCCAGCTGGGATTGCGGTTTCGGCCGGGTTGCCAGACTGACCAGGACCGTCACCAGAACACAGATGATCCACGACCACAGCGCGCGGTACATGTTCTCGGCCATGTCCTTGGCATTGGAAGACAGCGCGATAATGCCGAGCGCGGGCGGGTCCAGTTTCACCCAAAGCCACATGCCCACGGAGGACAGCGTGCCCGCGAGCAACCCCCAGAAACCTCCCGCGGGGGTCGCGCGTTTCCAAAGCATGCCCAGCAGCACGGTGCCGAACAGGGGCGCGATAAAGAAACTGAACAAAGCCTGCACGTAGTCCATGATGCTGAGAAATTGCATCACCAGATAGGCTGTCCCGATGCTGATCAACACGCCGATCAACGTGCACCAGCGGCCCACGCTGACGTAATGCGAATCGCTGGCGCCCTTGCGGAAGAAGGCGCCGTAAATGTCATAGGTCCACACCGTCGCGAAGGCGCTGACGTTTCCCGCCATGCCGGACATGAAGCCCGCGATGAGCGCGGTAATGCCGAGGCCCAACAGGCCGGGTCCGCAATAGCGCGCCAGCATCAGCGGAAGCACCTCGTTATAACTGTGCCCGCCGGTGGCCGCGGCGACCGACTCGCCAACGAGTTTCTCCGGCAGCAGAGCGATGCCCAAGAGCCCCGGGAGAATTACAATGAACGGCACCATCATTTTGAAGCCGGCGCCGATGATGGGCGCCATGCGGGCCGCGTGCAGATTGCGGGCGGAAAGCACTCGCTGCACCACCAGAAAATCGGTGGTCCAGTAGCCGAATGAAATCACCCAGCCCAAGCCCAGCACGATGCCGGTCCAGTGAATCCCCATCGGGTTGTCCTGAAACGAGCCCAAGGTCCGCCACAGATGGGTATAGTCGCCGGTCAAGTTGGACGAAATCCGCTGCACCATTCCATTCCAGCCGCCGGCCTCCATCAGGCCGAGGATCGGGATCAGCAGCGCGCCTAGCCAGATGAGAACGAATTGCAGCACTTCATTGAAGATCGCGGAGAGCAGGCCGCCGAGAAACACGTACACGGCTACCGTCAGCGAGGAGACCCAGATGCTGAAATGGATGTCCCACCCCAGCACGACCTTCATCACCAGCGCCATGGAGTACATGTTGATGCCGCTCATCAGCACGGTCATGGCGGCGAAGGTGATGGCGGAGAGCCCGCGCGCGCCCTCGCCGTAGCGCAGTTTCAAGTAGCCCGGCACGGAGTGGGTCTTGGAGATGTAATAAAACGGCATCATCACGATGGCCAGAAACAGCATGGCCGGGATAGCGCCGACCCAATACCAGTGAGTGGCGAGGATTCCATATTGATAAGCGGCCGAGGCCCAGCCCATCAACTCGAGAGCACCGAGGTTGGCTGCCACGAAGCTCAGCCCGGCGATCCAGGCGCTCATGTTACGGCCCGCCAGAAAAAAGTCCTCGCCCGTGGTAGCGTACCGCTTCAAGTAGAAGCCGATACCGATCACCATCGCGAAATACAGGATGACGATGAGTGCGTCTACGCTGCCAAGCCGGACCAAACGCTCCGGCGCGACGGCCAGAAGGGCGGCAAGGACATTAGTTTGAGGCACAAACAATCGTAACATCGTTACTGCCCGGGCGCAGTCGTGAAGCGAAAGACCGTCGTGCTTTGAAATTTCTGGCCGGGTTTCAATTCGGTTGTGGGAAAGGCCGGTTTGTTCGGGGAATCGGGAAAGTGCTGCGTCTCGAGGCAGAAGCCGGACCGCCGGCCGTAAACCTTTCCGCCCTTGCCCTTGATGGTGCCGTCCAAGAAATTGCCTGTATAGAACTGTACTCCGGGCTGCGTGGTGCGGACTTCGAGAATCCTCCCCGTCGACGGTTCTTGGACTCGCGCCGCCAACGGCAGCGCATCAGACCCGCGATTCAACACCCAGTTGTGGTCGTAGCCCATGCCAATCTTGAGTTGCTCGTCATTGGCCTCGATCCGCGCGCCGATGGCGGTGGCGGTACGGAAATCGAAGGGCGACCCCGCCACCGCGCGCAGTTCGCCGGTGGGAATCAACCCGGCATCCACCGGAGTGAAACGATCGGCGTTCAACATCAGCCTGTGATCCAGAATATCGCCGGTGCCGGCGCCCTTCAGGTTGAAGTAGGAGTGGTTGGTCAGGTTGACGACTGTATTCTTATCGGTGGTCGCCTCGTAATCGATGCGCAATTCGTTGGCGTCGGTGAGATGATACGTCACCGTGGCGCGGAGATTCCCAGGATACCCTTCCTCGCCATCCTTGCTGAGGTACGTCAGCTCGAGAGCGCCTCCGGGCAGTTCGCGCGGCGTCCAGACGCGCTTGTCGAAGCCGCGGGCACCTCCGTGAAGGGAGTTTTCCCCGTTGTTCTTGTCCAACTGGTAGGCTCGGCCGTCCAGAGTGAATCGCGCATGTCCAATGCGGTTCCCATAGCGGCCGATCAGGGCGCCGAAAAACGGCCCCGAATTCTGCAAATAGCCATCCAGAGAATCGTAGCCGAGAACCACGTCGGCCATTTTTCCGTTACGGTCCGGCGCCATCAGCGAGAGGACGATGCCGCCGTAATTCGTGATGCGGGCCGTGAGACCGTTCTGATTGGTCAGCGTGTAGACCGAGACCGCCGCGCCGTCCTTCGTTTTGCCGAAATCCGCGCGCTGAATGGGAGTTGCCGCTTGCATGATAGTCACACCTGCGATCAGAAACGCTGCTTCCCAAGATATTCGCAAGCTCGTATACCTCGAAGTAAGGTCCGGGGTTCGGGCACCGCGGCCCACAAGCCCCTTCGATTTGCCATTGTAGGACAGCGCGCGATGGGATGCGTCTCGGCAGTCACAAAGAGGGACCTGTTCTACAATGAACCTGAGCTATGAACCAGGCACATGCCGTCACGTTCGGAATGATTGTCGGCAACCGGGGGTTCTTCCCGGACCATCTGGCGAAGAGCGGCCGCGAGGAGATGATTTCCGCCGTCTCCAAGGCTGGTTATCGAGTGATTGCGCTCGGACCCGAGGACAGCAAGCACGGCGCCGTGGAAACGCGGCCAGAGGCCGCGCGCTGCGCCGAACTGTTTCGCAAGAACCGGGAGACGATCGACGGCATCATCATCACGCTCCCGAATTTCGGGGATGAGCGCGCCATCGCCGACACGCTGCGGATGTCCGGCCTCTCCGTGCCGATTCTCGTGCAGGCAACTCCCGACAGGCCGGGCAGCATGACCATTCGCGACCGGCGCGACAGCTTTTGCGGAAAGATGTCGGTGTGCAACAACCTGAAGCAGTACGGCTTTCCCTACTCGCTCACCACTCGGCACACCGAAGCTCCCGATTCCGAAGTCTTCCGTGGGGATTTGAATCGCTTCGCCGGCGTCTGCCGGGTGGTGCGGGGGATGCGGGGGCTGCGCATCGGGGCCATCGGCGCGCGCCCGGCTGCGTTCAACACCGTGCGGTACAGCGAAAAGCTGCTGGAGGCGCACGGCATCTCGGTCGAGCCGATTGACCTTTCCGAAGTCCTCGGCCGCATCCAGCGCATGAGCGACGATCACGCCGCCGCGCGGGAAAAGCTCAATGAAATCGAGAAATACGCCCCGACCGGAAGCGTGCCGCGCAGCGCTTTGCTGAAAATGGCGAAGCTGGGGGCCGTGATCGACGAATGGATGGCCCAGACGGACTGCCGCATCAGCGCCATCCAGTGCTGGACTTCGCTCGAAGAATTTTTCGGCGTAGTTCCGTGCACGGTAATGAGCATGATGAGCAATAACCTGATGTCGAGCGCGTGCGAAGTGGATATCTGCGGCGTGGTCGGCATGCACGCGCTCCAACTCGCTTCGGAAACGCCGAGTGCGCTGCTCGATTGGAACAACAACTACGGGGACGATCCGGACAAGGCGGTGTGCTTCCATTGCAGCAACCTGCCGAAGCATTTTTTCAATGACGTGCGGATGGACTTCCAGCAGATCATCGCGGGCACGGTGGGCAAGGAAAACACCTATGGAACATGCGTCGGGCGTGTGAAGGCATCGCCCATGAGTTTCGCGCGTTTCTCGACCAACGACCGGCAGGGCACCATTTGCGGGTACGTGGGGGAAGGCCAGTTCACCGATGACGCTCTCGATACTTTCGGCGGCGCCGGCGTAGTGCAGATCCCAAGGCTGCAGGAGTTGTTGCGCTACATCTGCGAGCAGGGATTCGAGCATCATGTCGCAGCCAACCTGGCTCAGGTCGGCGGGGCTGTCCACGAAGCGGCCAGCCGCTACCTGGGGTGGAATGTCCACGCACACAATTGAGCGCGGAGGCGTACCGTGAGCGTGGTTGCCGGCGTGGATTTCGGGACTCTCAGCGTTCGCGTTTCTATTTTCGATAGCAAGCGCGGGAGGCTCGGCGCGGGCATCGCGGAGTATCCGCTGGTGCGGAAGCAGGACGATCCGGATCATGCCACGCAGAGCCACGCCGAGCATATGCGCGCGCTGGCGGAAGCCGTGCGGCGCGCACTGGGTGAGGCGGGTGTCGCCGGAGACGCCGTCGAATCGATCGCCATCGATACGACCGGCTCCAGCGTAATTCCGGTGGACGAGCGCATGCAGCCGCTCGACGATTATTATCTGTGGTGCGACCACCGCGCGTGGAAAGAGGCCGGCGAAATCACGCGGGCGGCGCACGAGCGTGGCCTCTCAGCGATTCAGTGGTGCGGCGGCATCTATTCTTCCGAGTGGGGTTTCGCGAAATTGCTGTACTGGCTGCGGCACAACCCGCAGAAGCGGTCGAAATTCGCCAGCGCGTTCGAACACTGCGACATGGTGGCGGCCACGCTTTGCGGCATCACGAACCCCGCGACGGCTCCGCGCAGCATCTGCGCCATGGGCCACAAGTGGATGTGGAACGCGGCTCTGGGCGGACTCCCGCCCGAGGAGTTATTGACGGCCGTGGATCCGCTCCTGGCGGGTGTGCGCGCGAAATTGGAAGGCCGCTACGCCACTTCGGATCAGATCGCCGGCCGGCTCTCGGCCGAGTGGGCGGCCCGGCTGGGGTTGCGCGCGGGCATACCGATCCCGGTGGGAGCGTTCGACGCGCATTGGGACGCGATCGGCGCCGGGGTTCGGCTCGGCGACGTGGTGAATGTGGTGGGCACTTCCACTTGCATCATCGCGATTAGCGAGCCGCCCGGCCGGATGATTCCGGGAGTCTGCGGCGTGGTGACGGGCTCGGTCGACCCCGCCCGTATCGGAATTGAGGCGGGCCTGTCGGCCACGGGAGACATCTTTGAAGCGATCGCCCGGCGCGCGGGTCACTCAGTCGCCGAATTATCCAGAGGTCTCGAGCGGTACCGCGCCGGCGAGACCGGCCTCTTGCGCATGGCCTGGGATAACGGCGATCGCACAGTTCTGGTCAATCCGGAACTCGGCGGCGCGACCTTGGGGTGGCGGCTTACGCACACGCCGCAGGACGAACTGTTCGCGGCGATCGAAGGAACCGCTTTTCACACGCGCGTGATTCTCGAAAGAATGGAGGAGCACGGCGTGCCGGTCGAGCGCATCGTCAACGGAGGCGGCGTGCCGCAGCGCAATCCCGTGCTGAACCGGGTCTATGCCGGTGTGATGAACAAGCCGATCCTGGTGCCGAAGGGTGATGTGACCAGCCTGGGGTCCGCCATCTTTGCGTTTCTGGCGGCGGGAACCTTCCGGTCGATTGAAGAAGCGCAGGATGCGCTGTGCCCCGGCTATGTCACCGTACCGCCGGAGCCGGTGGCGGCGGCGACCTACGCGGCGCTGTTTCCGCTTTATAAGAAGCTGTACTTCGCCTTCGGCCGCCCGGACTCGGAAAGTATTTCCGTCGGGGATGTCTTGCCGGAGCTGCGGCGCATCGCGGCCGAGGTACGCGGAGGACCGATTGCTGCAAACGCTGCGGACTGAGGTTTACGAAGCCAACCTGGAACTCGTCCGGCGCGGCCTGGTCATCTACACGTTTGGCAACGCCAGCGCCGTTTCGCGCGCGGAGGGACTGATTATCATCAAGCCCAGCGGTGTTGCCTATGACCAGATGCGCCCTGATGACATGGTGATTACCGACCTCGCCGGCCGCGTAGTGGAAGGTTCGCTGCGCCCTTCCTCGGATTTGCCGACGCACGCTGC
>CAYTJD010000149.1:0-31785 GCA_964438005.1 uncultured Solibacteraceae bacterium
ATGCCGTAACTCAATAATTGCCGCCGCTCCGTTCCTTCTGTGCGGAACAGCTTTTGCGCAGGCGCCCGATCCTGCTGCCGCGTGCGCTGCACTGAAACAACTGCAGGTGCCCGGAGTGAATCTTGCTGTCACAAAGGCGGAATGGGTCCCGGCCGGATCGGCGCCGCCCAGCCGCGGCGCGCCGGCTTCTGGCGTTAAGCTGCCCGCATATTGCCGCATCGACGGCATGATTGATAAGCGCACCGGCGCGGCCGGCGCGACCTACGGCATCGGCTTCGCCATCTCACTGCCGCAGAACTGGAACGGCCGCTTTCTGCTTCAGGGTGGCGGTGGCCTAAACGGCTCCGTTCAGCCACCGATGGGTGCGAGCGGCGCAGGCGCCGAGCCTGGACTGGCGCGCGGCTTTGCGGTCGCCAGCACTGACACCGGCCATGAAGGCCGCGGCGGCTTCGATGCAAGTTTTCAGCAGGATCAGCAGGCCAGTCTCGATTTCGCTTACGTCGCCATTGGCCGCGTCGCCGAAATCGCGAAGCGCATCGTAGCGCAACATTACGGCAAGCCCATCGACCGCTCCTACTTCGCCGGTTGCTCCACCGGCGGCCGTGAAGCCATGCTGATGGCTGAGCGTTATCCGACCTACTTCGATGGCGTCATCGCCGGGTCGCCCGCCATGCGCACCAGCTATTCCGGGATCGGTGACCGCTGGGTTGCCGCCTCGCTCAACGAAATCGCGCCGAAGGATGACAAGGGTCTCCCCATCACCCGCAATGCTCTTTCCGACAGCGACAAGAAAACAGTGATCGAAGGCCTGATCAATCAGTGCGACGCGCTCGATGGCGTCAAAGATCGTATGATTTTTAACCAAAAAGCCTGCCACTTCGATCCCAAAACGCTCGTCTGCGAAGGCGCGAAAGCGGACGGATGCCTCTCTGCCGCACAGGCTGCCGCTCTCGAAAAAGGCTTCGCCGGGCCGAAGGATTCCAAAGGCCGCCAAGTCTACCCCGGATTTTTCTTTGATACCGGCATCGCCTCCACTCAGGGCATCCCCGGCCTCCTCCACGGCGGATCGTCTCCCGTTGGCCCCGGCTTCACCGACATCGGCATGAATGTCGACGCCGCCGTCGAACGCGTGCTCAACGATCCGGCCGAGCCGATCTCGACAACCGCGCGCTGGACGAACCTCAACACCTTTTCCGGACATGGCGGAAAGCTGATTTTCTATCACGGCGTCAGTGATCCCTGGTTCTCCGCGCTCGATACGGTCGGCTATTACGAGCGCATGACTAAAGCCAACGGCGGCGACGATAAGGTGCGCGGCTGGAGCCGACTGTATCTGGTTCCGGGAATGGGCCACTGCGCGGGCGGTCCGGAAACGCTCGATTCATTCGACGCACTCGGCGCCATTGTACGCTGGGTTGAACAAGACACAGCCCCAGACAGCCTCACCGCAATCGGGCGCTCATTTCCCGGCCGCAGCCGACCGCTGTGCCCCTATCCGCTGCACGCGCAGTACAAAGGACAGGGCAACAGTGAAGATGCGGCCAGTTTTGAGTGCCGGGAGTAACGCGTCCATGCGAGTGTTGATCGTCTTTTTCGCCGGGATGATCTTCGGACAAAGCCCGAAGTTGCCGCCCGATATCGACCCGCAATCCAATTCGCGCCTGCCTTTGATCCAGCGGGATCAGTTAAACGACGACGAAAAGAAGATATTCGATGATGTCGCGAACACCGCGCCCGGGCGCGTGTCGCTGTACAGTCCACCGATCGCCGAGTCCATCCGGACGCTCAATTCTGGCCTGCGGGCTACCGTGCTCGGTTCGCCGATGTTCGAAATCTGCGCATTGATCGCGGCGCGCGAATTTGACGAAGACTTCGAATGGACAGGCCATCTGGCCGGCGCAAAGCGGGCGGGGGTGTCGGAACAGACCATCCAGGCGATCCAATTCAACCGCGATCTTAAGAACGTTCCAGCCAAAGACGCCCTGATGATCCGGTTTGGACGAGCGCTGTTTCGAGAACATAGAGTCAGTCCGGAACTCTACGCAGACGTGGTCAAGACGTTCGGACAACGGGGAATGGTGGAAGCGGCCTGGATCATGGGTGATTACGCAATGGCGGCTGTTGCGCTGCGCGCCGTCGATCAGCGGAATCCGGACGGAGCCCAGCCTTTGACAGGTGGCTCGAAATAGATCTCGGAACGACCGATCTCGTAGTTACCGGTACTCCGTGTCATCGAGGCGGCTGAGAAGGTCCCGGGTCGGATCGAACAGCCAGTTGAACAGCAATCCGACGAATAACAAACCCGAGAAACCGGTGGCGAGAATAAAGCCGTATTTTGGGTTGCCCATTGCGTCGCTAATAGCTCCCATGGCCAACGGCCCCACAACGGCTGACAGACAGGTGAAGAACAGGATCACTCCGGCGATGGCGCCGTGCTCGGATTTCGGGAAACAGCTAATCCCTTTGGAATTGATGCTGGGATAAATCACCGACATAAACATTCCGGAAGCCGGCAGGAAGTAAACCGCTGTACCGGGGCCGCCGATCACGGCGCCAACGAAGCAGATGACGATCGCGCCGCTGAAAAGCGCCAATACGCTGGTCCAGTAAAAGCGCTCCAGCATCCAGGAGCCGACGAATCGCCCGGCCGCTCGAAGGATAAAGAAAATGGAGATGCTGTAGGCAACGAGCGCGGCAGCAGGACCTCGATATCCAGCCAGCAGGGTTGGCATCCACACGTACACTGCCGCTTCCGCCGACACATACAGGAATGCGCCCAGTGAAAAAGCCAGTGCGTAGCGGTTCTTCATCGCGGCGCGCGCTATATTCTCTTCCGAGGTGGCTCATGGCGAATCCCGAGCATCTGCAGATTTTGAAGAAGGGTGTGGAGGCATGGAATGAGTGGCGGCGAGAAGGAGTCGAAATGGCCCCGGACCTCAACGCCGCGGACCTTAGCCGTGCGAACCTCATTAGGGCAGATCTCAGCGGAGCGCAACTCCGCTTTGCCCGCCTCAGCGGGGCGCAGCTAAGGCTGGCGAACCTCAGCGGAGCGTACCTCGTCGACGCAACACTCGACAGTGCGGACCTCAGCGAAGCGACCCTCGTGGATGCGGACCTCAAGGGCGCGAGTCTCTTGTACGCGGACCTCAGCAGCGCGAACCTCGGAAGGGCAAACCTAACCGAATCTTCCATTGGACACACCAACTTCGACAATGTGGATCTGCGGCACGTGAAGGGATTAGATGCGTTAGGCCACTTGGGTCCTTCAACCATCGGCATCGCCACAATCTACCGTAGTGAGGGCCAAATCCCCGAGTCGTTCCTCCGTGGTGCTGGTGTCCCCGAGAACTTCATCACGATCACGAGGTCTCTCACTGGCAGCGCGTTGGAGTTCTACTCGTGCTTCATCAGCTACTCAACAAAGGACCAGGAGTTTGCCGAGCGCCTGCATTCGGACCTACAGGCCAAAGGCGTGCGCTGCTGGTTTGCGCCTCACGATATTCAGGGAGGCAAGAAGGTTCACGAGCAGATCGAGGAGGCCATTCGCGGCCATGACAAGCTGTTGTTGATCTTGTCCGATGCCAGCATGAGCAGCAGTTGGGTCAAGACGGAGATCGCCAACGCTCGCGCCCGCGAGGAACAACAGAAGCGCCAAATGCTGTTCCCGATCACAGTGGTTCCCTTCGAGCGCATCCGCGACTGGAAGCTGTTTGACGCCGACAGGGGCATCGATTCGGCCCACGAGATCCGAGAGTACTTCATCCCGGATTTCTCAACCTGGAAGGATCACGACTTGTACCAGAAGGCATTCGAGCGGTTGCTGAGGGATTTAAAGGCGGAGTCGAAGGCCAAGGATGCGGAGGTAGGCAGCTAAAGACGCAGGCCATGGATTTTAGCGACTTCACATCGATAGATTTCTCCGCGAGGAATGAAGCTGGATTTGTCTATGTCCTGTTCTGCGAGGTTCGCGGCAGGGAGATTCCATTTTACGTAGGCCAAACCCAATCAATCTTGGGCCGATTGAACGATTATTACTGGGCGCAGTTTCAAGCATGCACCGGTTTCCGAGTGGGAGAGGCTGTCAAGTATATCCGAACACTTTATCCAACGCACTTCGTCGAGGCCTTGCACCGTGAACAGCAAAACGACCCACCCAAACTGCCCACCCCGTTCCAAAGTTGCTGCCGGATTCGTTCGCTCCTATAGTGCGGGCATGGCGAAGAACGGTCGCACGCCACAGCCAGAGAAGCTGACTGGAAGTGAGGCTCCGGAGGGCTGGATCAAGAGGATTGACCGCCCGCGCGAAGGCAAAGTCTGGGTCGGCTTTTTCCATTTCTATGTTGCGGATCGCCGCTGATTAAGCCTCGATGAACCCGAGCCGGAAATTGATGTCTCAGCTCTTTTTCCTCCTGGCCGACACTCAGGCGGTCCCGCCCGATCCCGCTTGGATTCGAACCAGGAAACTTTTCGATCAGCTCAAGGGCGAGCGGGCCCTCATTGTCGAGCAAGCCGACGTGCTCGGGCAGATGCGGCAGTTAGTTGGATGGACGGATCCGGCGGCCTTGGCCGCACGCATTTTACTCCGGCACTTCGGACTGCACGGCCCAGCTTACGGAAGTGACGCCAGCTTCCAATGACAACCTCACCACCAGTTGTTCCAACGACTGATCCTGGCGGCCCAGCCCCCTGATGCGGGCAGTGACTTTCATCTTGTTGGTTCCCTCGATGTCTTCACTTCGTAGCGCGGTCAACGTCAGCGGACTTTGCGACAGCGCTTGCAGCATGAGCGCCCGCATGTGCGCCTCGTCCTCGGGCCGACAGTTCAGTTCGAACCCGTAGGTGACCTCCTGTTCCTCACTCGATGCTTGAGCAGGATAGAGGCGATACGCGAGCGGACGAAGAACAATGTTCGTGCCCAGTACGATTGCTGTGAGAATCAAAGCGTGCAGCGGGTTCCCCAACCCGGAAATCGCGCCGATCGCCGCTGAGCACCAGAGGGTCGCCGCAGTGTTAAGGCCGCGAACACTGCCGCTGTCCTTGAAGATCACGCCTGCCCCGAGGAATCCTACGCCGGATACCACGTAAGAAACGATCTGCGCCTCGCTCCGCGACGTGTCTCGAACCATGAACGCGCACATTACGAATGCGGAGGCGCCCGCGGCAACCAGTGCGTTGGTGCGAGTGCCCGCCATGCGCTGCCGCCATTGCCTCTCTAACCCAACCACAGCGCCCATTAGGACGGCGCCGCCAAGCCGCAGAAAAAAATCGAATATCTGCATTTTCAACCTCACCTGAACACGAGCTGTTCACGACGAAGGCTCTTTCCTCGCAGACCCAACTGGACTCGTTCTGGCTGAACGGTCTAGCCTGCACTGCGATGCTTGCCGTGGCGGTGGATCTCCTCTTCGAGCAAGCGCACGCGATTCAACAGCGCTAGCACGTGGGTGTCCTCTTCCTTTGTGAGCTCGCGCCCTTGCGACGAAGCTGTGGCGACTATCCCTGCAGCCTCCTTGCGCAACGCTGCGAGTTCCGCTTCCTTCCCACGGATTTCCGAGTCGTCCATCGCAACCGCTCTTTCACTGCCGCTGCCATGGTTTCAGGCTGAGACCCATGTGCAGACGCACGCTGTAGACAGTCACCGGACCACGGTCCTGATTGTATGCAGGATTCGCGTAATGTTGCACGTCAAAAGTTGCGCTGAAGCCAGGGAAGAGACGCGCGGAGTAAAAGCTCTCCCACAGGTATTCAGGAGCATAATTCAGGCGACCGTCGCCAAGATTAAAATCAAGGCCGCCCGCGACGAGATACTCTTGATGAACGGCGGACAGCCCGCCGGCCGTGAACGATGTGGCCACTACATCAAATTTTCTATGCCAGCGTGTTCCCTTGACAGAGATGCCGGCGCTGGCGAGCCGATCGATTGGGGTAAAGGCCCAGGCTTCCGTCTTGCCATCGCTCCACCCTAGGCGAGTGTAGACGCCGACGTCAGAATTGATCGCCTGGTCAAAGCTGATGCCGAAGCCGTACTTGAGCGTGCCGACACGGCTGGTAAGGGTAACATCTGGTGTCGCTCCCGTTTGGGCCGCCAGTTTCAAGGCGTCTGCATACGTCCCCGCCAGCGACCGATTGTCATAGGCCAGTACGCGAATCGCTCCGTCACGCTTCCTTAGCGAGTAGCGCCGCTCCGCTTCCCATACCTGCCCGTGATCACGGAACAGGCGCCGGTCAAATTGAGAGCCGTTCGCAATTTTCGGTTCAGCTACGATGCCATAGCGGAATGCCCAGTTTCGCGTGTGCAGCTCCTGCACAACGCCCCAGGTGTAGCCGCGGGTATCGGCTGGATAATCCCAAGCGCCGTTGTACATCACGCCCCAGGCCATGAATTGAGTCCGCGGATCATGGGTGTAGTTGTTGTCATCGAAAAAATCCGTAATGGTGAATCGTCCCGCGTAGACGGAATAGCGATTGATCGGCCGCTCACCAGCGAGCTGATTCTCATCGCTTTCCTGGCGCTCCGTCTCCTTGCCGAATCCGAAATCATGTTGGACATAAAGCCGGGCGACATACGGCTTGGGCGTCGCGCTGGCGACGCGAGGGATCTCGCCATTCGGCGGATTCCCGAAGCCGTTCACGCCGCTGAATCCTTTTCCGCCCGCAATCTCTGGGTTAAAGATCAGAAACGTGTTCTGTTCCATGCGAGCGGTGAAGAAAAGCGTCGTCGTGATGGACGCGTCGCGCTCGGGATTATCCTGCAGGCTCAGGGGGCCGCTGTGAGGAGCCGTGAACGTACCGTGATAGTCGCCGATTGACGTCGCCTGATAGTACAGATTCCAGCGCTCCGACTCCGTCTCCCCACTTGTTTTCTTCCTAGTCGACGTGTCGGGGACGGTTGAGGCCGCCTCCTGCGCGTAGATGGCCAAAGAAAACATCAATAGCATGCAGCCCGCGAACGGCACCTTGTAGACCGTCATCACTCCGTCCCTCCTTTCCGCGGCACCAAGTTACGAATGAATTACGCCAGCCAGTTGCAGGACCCGGAAACCCAACAGCCCGATCATTAGAAGCAGATATCCGCGTAGCGCGAATAAACAGATCCGCACTGTTCTATTCATCTGCATCGGACCAAGATGCTCAGTGTCGACCTTTTCCTCAGGCGCATCGTCCAGCGGATGCACCACCGTGAAGAAGGTCTTCTCCTCCAGGGCCAACTCGTCGAATTGAGTAGTCGCGGTCATGTCTTTTCTCTCCTTATGAATTTGGAAACAGCCGAGGCACAGCCACCTGCGCCGCGAGCAGCAAGGACAACAGAAACAACAGGATCACGATGATCCAGTTCACAATGTTGTTCCAGCGCTTGTTAGCGAACCGCGCGCCGAGCACCTCTTTGTCGTTTAACAAGAGCTGGAGAAAAATGATTGCCGACGGGAGCATCAGGCCCGCTAGGACCTGGACGCTCAGAATAATCAGTTGCAGCGGGGCTCCGGGAATCAGCACCAGGCCAGCCGCCGCCAATACGCAGAGCGCGTAAATGGAATAGAAGCCCGGTGCTTCCCGAAGCGGCTTCTGTAGGCTGTGCGGCCATCCCCTGACTTCGCCATAGGCCCACGCGCTCGACAGTGAAATCGTCGTTGTACCGAGAACCGCTGCATTGATCATCAGAAGAAGAATCGCGTTCTTCAAAAACGGTCCAAAAACGCCGCCCAACTGCACGGCCACTTGCGCCGGATCGCTAAAGTCCCACCGATGCTGGAATGCGGCGTTGCCCGCCAGCATCATGCAGCCGGCGACCACGATCGTGAACACCGCTCCCACGAACGTGTCGAGTCTTGCCCACCGCAGGTCTGAAAAGCGCAGGCGCTTGTCGGCCACGCAGCTCTGCTGGAAGAACAGCTGCCACGGGGCGATCGTTGTTCCAACGATGGCGATCACCAGAAACAGCCAGCCTGCCGTCAAGCCATTCGCCGGAAGCGAAGGAACAATCGTGTGCTGCAACAAATCCCGCGAGCTGGGGTGAACTCGGAATGCAATGCCAAACCAAGCAAGATCGACCAGGCAGAGGAACACGACGATCCGCTCCCAGCGCCGATAGCTACCCGTCAAAACAAGCGCCGTGAGCGCAACGGCCGCGACAGGTACGCCGAGCCGAGGGTCTATGCCGAGTTTGCCAAGGACGAGAGCAATTGCAGCGAATTCGGTAACCAGCGTGAGGAAATTGAGAAGCAGCAGATCCGCCAGCGAAAAGCGTCCCCACCACGTTCCGAAGCGCCGATAAATCATTGCCGCATGCCCCTGCCCTGTAGCAATCCCGAGCCGGACGACCATCTCCTGGACGAAATAGCAAATTGGCAACAGCAGCAACAGCAGCCACAGAAGGTGTGTCCCGTATTGCGCGCCAGCCTGGACATACGTCGAGACAGCGCCAGCGTCGTTGTCAGCTTCCATCACGATGAGGCCGGGTCCGAATACCATCAGAAAGGTGAGTGCGTGCGCGGCCCACTTGTTTGAGACCCGGATCGATTGGGCGGGAGCGGGTGCAAGCGTATTCTCCATTGGCTTTCCCGGTCACACGGCGGCAAACCAGTAGGTCTGGACTAAGGCACACGTCGAACAGCGCGAAGCATTTTCGCGGAACCTAGGCGAGGAACTGGTAGTTAGACCTGTTAAGAAGCGCGGATAGCGGACGCTATCGAATCAGAGGGCAGCGACCGTCAGAGACGGAGGCTCCGCTGAGTCGGTATCGATCAACTGTTCGCGCAAGCGACTACCGCCGTCAGACAACAGGGGCCTCCTTTCTCTTGGGACTGAGGGCCGATTCAACGACGCCCCATGGACAGAGTATACCCGCCGGGGTATGCTTGTAAAGTCATTTCTGTAATTAATTTTTGGCGAAGCTCCATTATGGCCCACACTCTGGAAGAGAAAAAAAAGCTGCTCCATCGCGTCCGCAGAATCATGGGACAGGTCGGGGCGATTGAAAAGGCGCTCGATCAGGAGGCGGAATGCTCCGACATCCTTCACAACATCTCGGCGTGCCGCGGCGCGATGGATGCGCTGATGGCTGAGGTGATCGAGGGGCACGTCCGATATCACGTCCTCGCCCAGAATGGCACTGCTACCGACGAACAGACGCGAGCCGCCGATGATCTTGTGAGCGCTCTGCGCGCATACCTGAAGTAGGAGCCGGGAGGGTCATCGCATACCATGTTCCCGCATCTTCTCGTAAAGAAGCCGGCGTTGGATTCCGAGCAAAGCTGCCGCTTTGAGCTTGTTCCCCTCGGCATCGGCTAGTGCGGCTCTCAGGAGTTCCGTCTCAACCATTCGAATCACAGCCTTGAACCCTTCGCGATATGGAATCTGTCCTAGCCAACCATTTCCTGAGGGAGCCAGCCGTCTGGGAAACTCAATGCACTCCGTCGTGATCACGCCACCAGGCGCGATCGCGATGGCGCGTGCAACGACATTTTCGAGTTGCCGTCGATGCGCTCGGAATGGGTCTTGTGGCTTTTGGACTTCTCGGGCCTTTGCTCGCAGCCTTTATCCATGTCACTTCGGAGATGACTTTTATTCTGAATTCTGCGCGTTTGCTGAGCCGCAACAGTCGGACGAGCAAACGCGCAGAGGTCTGAAACTCGTTCGCAACGAAGCATGAGGGCGGGGCCTACTTCGCGTCCTCTTCCGCCTCTTTTCCGGCGCGGCTTGAATTTGAGAACAAAGGTCTGCGGCAACCAGTGCGTTCGCTCTCGCGAATTTCGCAGTTGCTCATTACCAGGGTCCGCTTGGCCTCCAGCGAAGTCCAAGCGGGTTCCCGGCCGCTGCGGCTGAGAGCACAGGCAGAGCAAACGGTCTGGCTTCCCCGACGAGCCGCGCCAAGCCGCCGGCTTCTTCACCGAACCGGCTTCGGCGCACGAATGCGCGCCATTGGATAGCACGCGCGGGATCATCGCAGTACGCCTGCGTCAGTCCAATTGGTTCGGCTTCGATGGTGGTTCCTCTGTTGCGGAAGGTCGCGGAGATTGCCTTGAGCAGGCGTTCTCCCTCACACGGATACATGCGGGAGAGAAGGGCGAGATCGTAGAAGTCTTTCAGTCGGCTGTTGAGGAGACCGAGCGCCGTCAGCGCTTCCAGCTTCTCGGCAACGACCGTCTCTTTGGGATAGGCGCGGAGCACTCCTGGCTGAAAGTCAGGCGATCTAATCGATCCGGAAGCTTATCCATCTGGGTTTCAACTCGCTCCTCGACGTCGCAGCTATGGTCTGCGCCAGTGGTCGCCATCAGTCCAGCAGATCTGGGTGACGCGACCGTGACTGCCGTCAGCACTCCGGCGCTAAGTTGGGATGCCAGGACCCTGTTCCTTGGCGTAGTCCGGCCGAGCGCTGATCTCGGCGATATCTATGTTTCACGTCGGGAGAAACTGACGGGTAAACAAAAACCCTTCGCAGAAATTCATCCGTTAATCGCAACTCGCAAGAACCATATTGCCGACACGAGCAGAGCGAGCGCCGACGAATTTCGCGCGCTTGGGGGCCGCTGCTGGCCAACTCCGGGACCTATGAAGTCTCTGGCGATCGAATCACCATTCACCCCTTAGTTGCCAAGATTCCCGTAGTGCTGGTATCACTTGAAGAACAGGCCGGAGACAACGGCATTTGGTCCGCCTATACGGCTTACGCTGATCCTGACGTGACCGCTCATCTGCCACACCAGATAGCTTCCATTCTGGAAGCCGCTCAAGGTCTGCGTGTGCAAAACTCTGCCATTCGTATCGAGGATACTCAGAGTCTGAGCGCGCGAACCGAAGTCCCAGTCCAGACAATAGACCGCTACCTGGTGCACGGCGCCGTCAGTGAACGAAAGGTCGATCACAAAACTGGAGCTGCTATACCAGGTGGCCGCGACGCGATCCGTGGAAGATGATGCCTGATTCAGCGCCCGGACATCGGTGGTCGACGATGCCCAGGTCCAACTGGCGTTCCCGGACGGCGCGACTGTCACATAGGCGGGGTAGGCTACAGTGTCGTTAATGATGTTGTAGCCATCCCTCCCGTAGACTCCTTTCCAATTCCCTTGCGTCGCCGTATCCAAGTTAGAGAAGGTAGCCGTGTTGGCGGTCGCTCCTCCCGTCCCGAATAACAGCCCGGAAGCCACGGCGTTGGCGCCGGCGACGGAGGTTGCCTTGATCTTGACATGTCCACTCAACTGCCACACCAGATACCCGCCACTGTGGAATCCGCGGAGGCTCTGCGTGCTCAACACCGTGCCGCTCGCATCCAGAATGCTCACGGTTTGAATTCGCGTTGTCGAGTCCCAATCCACACAGTAGAGGGCCACCTGATGCACGCCGCCGTCGGTGAATGCCAGGTCGATCAGGAAGCTTGACGAGCTATACCACGTGGCGGCGATCCGATCCGTGGAAGACGATGCCTTGCTGAGCGCCCGGACATCGCTGGTCGACGATGCCCAGGTCCAACTGCCATTTCCGGATGGCGTGACTTTCACATAGGCGGGATAGCCTACGGTTTCGTTAATGATGTTGTAGCCATCACTCCCGTAGACTCCTTTCCAATTCCCTTGCGTCACCGTGTCCAGCTTCAAGAGAGTAGCTGTCCCCGACGGGTTGATGGTGAAACTGGCCGCTGCCGAGGTTCCGGATGCGGTGATGACGGAGATATTCGCTGTGCCGGCAACGGAAATCAGGCTGGCGGGCACCACGGCCGTGACCTGAGTTGCGCTCGTCACGGTGGTCGCCAGGGCGCCGGTTCCCCATTGCACGGTCGCACTGCTGGTGAAATTGACGCCGTTTACGGTCAGGGTGAAACCCGGCCCTCCCGCCGTTGCCGAATTCGGATTCAGATTCTGAATGATGGGAGGAGCCACGCTGACGGTGAACGCTGCCGGAGGAGAAGAACCAGTGGAGGTCGTAACCGTAATGTTGGCGGTGCCGGCGGCGGCGATCAGACCGGCGGGTACAGCCGCTGCGACTTGAGTGGCGTTCACGACGGTCGTAGGCAGGGCTGTAGTGTTCCATTGGACGGTGGCGTCGCTGGTGAAATTGGCGCCGTTCACGGTGAGAGTGAATCCCGTTCCGCCAGCGCTCGCCGAATTCGGGTTCACGCTGGTGATGGCCGGGAAAGCGCGAAGCACGGCGCCCTCACCCGCATTTAGGGTGATGCCATTGACGATGGAGCCATCGATTCGAACGAATGGCGCCGGGAGTGTGACCACCAGTGCCGGTGAGCCGGGAGGATTTACCAGAGTCATCCCGCCTGCGAAATCTCTCCGCCAAAGAGCCTGCCACACATACCGAATGCCCAAGGCAGGCCCCAGGTCCGTGTCGAAGCCGCCCCACCAGGTAGAAGGTGTTTGCGTATTGTCGCCAACCATGTCCTTGCCTGTGGAAATCAGCAGATAACAGGCGACGGAATACTCCCGGGCCGAGTCGGTAAACGGGAGAGCGGATTCGGCATCGAGGACTACCCCTTTGCCGTAAGAGTGGACAAAATCGATAAACGACAAGAGCCGGTACAACGACCAGGTGCCGGTGCCGCCGGTAAGGCCGCCGTCGTTGACGCCCCGCTCCACATTGATCCAGTCGGCCTGCTGGATCTGCCGCTGAATCGCCGGGTCAGACCAATCCCAGAACCAAATTGAGTTATGAGTAAGTTCGACAGCCGGCAGAGCCGCGCGGACTTGCGTCATAAAGTCGGCGAAATACTGGCGCCATGCCGCATTAGTCATCAGTGTGCCGGTGGTCGGATCGACTGGTGTCACGGGGTTCCCATAGCCATCGCTCACGCGGGACAGGTCCAAATTGACGTCGTCGATAAAGATCCCCCGGAAAGGTGGCGCTTGACTGAACAGCGTCTGGGCCTGGCTGATCCACCACGCGCGGAATCCGGCCGGATTCGTTAAGTTGGCCGCGTATTGCGAACAGGTCCCATTCGAACAGTCGTAATTGACGTACAGCGGATTTCCGTTGACGTCGCGGAGAATCCAGTCGGGATGGCCTGTTACCAGTGGCGCGTATAACGTGTTGGCCGGGTCCGAATAGATCGCGTAGGAATCCAGATAGGACCACGCGTTTCCATACCAGGAGAGCTTATTGCCTTGGTCCCAATAGCCCGAGAATGTAATCAGACGGGTCCAATGGCGGTTCATGAACGACACCGTCGAGGGTGATGGATTCGTCGTGTACACGTCATCCGAGGGCCCGGTCCGTTTAAGAAAATTGACGTGGCCTTCGGCCGAGGCCAACGTTGGGGTAGTCGCCATTAGCGGTAATGAGGACGTCACCCCTAGGACGAAGAGCAGGCAGAATCGGTTCATGGCACACACCTCCTCTGAACCAGATGTCCCGAACTTTGATGTAACTGAAGTAAGCAGCTCCAGGTGGGTCCGCGCAGATGCGATCGCTCAGCGCGCAAGAATCGAGTTGCGATTCTATAGTTGATTATATTGCGCTTCTGGAGCAGCTGAAAATCAGGTGAACTCCCTGCGAACTCCCTGCCTTTAGGGGATGGACGATTGGGCTGCGCGGGCGCTTCCCTCTGGCGCCGTTTTCCGGGCAAAGCATCGAAGGCCAGATCCCCAGCTTCTGACCTGTCGAGGTCTCGTGTAACGCTGGGCTCCCCAAACTCACTTACCAGCCGGAGAGGACCATACGGTCGAGGCCTCTCGTGGTTTGGTGCGAAGATACTTTTGAGTTCTCATGTGCACGGCTGCCCTGCCTTCCTTCCCTGGCATCGGGAGCTTTGCAACCGCTTCGAGGCGCTACGGCGAAGCATCGATCCTCGCTTGTCGCTCCATTATTGGGATTGGACGCTAGACCCTTCCAGCATGCCGGACGGCCAGAGTCGACGTGCCGCAGCGCATCATGATTCAGTACGACCTAAAATTCACCGGCACCGGTGATTTCCCGTCAGCCACGTCGCTTTTTGTGGTAACGGCCGGGATAGCGTTCAAGCAGGGTCTGGACGTGACATTGGAACAGGTTGAGCGCGAGATCGTGCTGGCAGCACAGCGCCACACGGGGAATGTGCCGCATGCAAATCGCGCAAATCCTAAAAACCGCGCATGGCACATTCGAAAAACATCTCGGCTCGATCGACGATCGGGACCGGCATCGCCAGCTTCATCTTGTTGCCGACCGTCGTGACCAGGTTATCTATCGTGCGATGCCCGGCATAATCTTTGCCCGGCCGCTCCAAACGATCCTGGAGGAGGTGGAGCACGCGATCTTCCGGGCCGCATACCATCGGTTCGGGAAAGAGAAAGTCCGTTCTCGCCTGCGCCTGGGACACGAACGCTGCGCGCCGGCAAGCCGGCTCTTCCGCTTATAGAGGCGCGCGAATCGCCGGCAGGTCGCATTTGAGGCTTCCACTTCAACGCCTGCGCAGGTTTTCGCCCCAGGGTCAGTGTCGCGGGCTGGACGCAGCCGCGCCGAGGATCGGCTCTACGAAACTCTGCCATGCGTCACTCGAGTGAAACCAGTGGCCTTCGATGGTATTGCCGCGATAGATCGAGCCGCCGTTCAGCTCACCCCAGGGCTCTTTGATGCGCGGCAGATAGACAAAACCCCGCTTCGCCTTGCGATCGTAGTCATAAAGCACGACGTATGCGAGATGCGGTTTCTCCGCGAGACATCTCGGATCGTCTGGAATCGCTCGACACCCTGCGTAGAACGCGATTTGGTAGTGTTCGAGCGCAGGCCCTGGTGCTGCGGCCGCCCCGGCCTTCCAGTTAATGATGAATCCTTCGGCTTGCTCCAGGCTCACGCCATTCACGCCGGGACCGGCCCATATATTGAATTCGTCGATATTCGAATCGGTAATCTTGATCGTGGATGGAAGCTGTCCACCCATGATCTCGACAAGAACCATGTCGCCCTTAGCCCACAAGGGAAGTGTGACGGCCAGAAGGGTCAACAGGCAGATGGTAGTGCTACAAAACCGGATCACGGTACCTCCCTTAGCAGTATTGGACGTTGCAGCGGCCCTGTTTCTTCCAACACCACCAAAGGCGTGAATTGGGCGCGGAGTAACCGTACCGAGCTGCTGTCGTGTCCTATGTGACAATTGAAGTTTGAACCCCATGAACAAATTGGAGTCTGTGCCACCGGTGTTTGAGGCGCCGGCGCTGGAAGAGGAAATTCTTGCGTTTTGGAGGGATTCGCAGGCATTCGAGAAGCTCCGCCAACTGCGCGCCGGCAAGCCCCTGTTCCGTTTCATCGACGGGCCGATTACTGCCAACAACCCGATGGGCGTCCACCATGCCTGGGGACGCACTCTCAAAGATGTCTTTCTGCGCTACCAGGCGATGACCGGGCACTCCGCGAAATATCAAAACGGATTCGATTGCCAGGGCCTGTGGGTGGAAGTGGAGGTCGAGCGCTCGCTCGGCTTCAACGGCAAACCCGACATCGAGCGGTTCGGCCTGGACAATTTCTCCCGCCAATGCCGCGAGCGCGTCGAGAAGTATGCCAAAGTGATCACCGGCCAGTCCATCCGGCTGGGCCAATGGATGGATTGGGACCACTCTTATTACACGCACCTCGATTACAATATCACCGGCATCTGGGCGTTTCTAAAGGAATGTCACAAGCGCGGCTGGCTGTATCAGAGCGGCCTGCCCATGCCGTGGTGCTGGCGCTGCGGCACGAGCCTCTCCGAGCACGAGATGGCCGGCTCGCACAAGGATCTCGAGCATCTCTCGGTCTACGTGATGGCGTCGCTCAAATCGAATCCGAAGCGCCGCCTGCTGCTTTGGACCACCACGCCGTGGACGCTGGCCGCCAATGTCGCCGCCGCGGTCAATCCGGAGCTGACCTACGTCGAAGTGAGTTCGCATCATTGGAATCACACGCTCATCGCGGGCAAGGAAGCACTCGGCAAGTTGAAGGAGTTTCACCCCAAGGTGGAGCGCGAATTTCCCGGCTCGGAGCTGGTGGGCGAAGAGTACGAGCCGTTCTTCCCGGAATTGCCGCAGCAGAGCACGATCGACCACAAGGTGGTGCCGTGGGAAGATGTCGACGCCGTGGAAGGCTCCGGCATCGTCCACATTGCGCCCGGCTGCGGCCGCGAAGACCACGAACTCGGCAAGGAACTCGGCCTGCCCGCCATCTCGCCGGTAGATGGCAACGGCCATTATCTTCCCGAGTACGGCTGGTTGGCCAACAAGCATGCCGGCGATGTCGCGCAGGATATTTCGTACGCCCTCAAGGAATCGGGCAAGCTGCTCAAAGCCGAGATGTACACGCACAGCTACCCGGTCTGCTGGCGCTGCAAGACGGAGCTGATCTTCCGGCTCGTGAACGAGTGGTTCATCAGTTGTTTCGAGATTCGGCCGCAGATGCTCGAAGCCGCCAAGACTGTCGAGTGGCTACCCGATTATGTCGGCAAGTCGATGGAAGATTGGCTGGGCAACATGGGCGATTGGTGCATCTCGCGCAAGCGCTACTGGGGCTTGCCGCTGCCGTTCTATATCTGCCCGCAATGCAACGAGCTGACGGTGGTGGGCTCGAAGCAGGAATTGCGCGAACTGGCGCTCGATCCTTCGACTGTCGACAACCTGCCCGAGTTGCACCGCCCGTGGATCGATGAAGTGCGCATCCGCTGCCCGAAGTGCTCGGCTGAGACGCCGCGCGTGGTCGAGGTGGGTGATTGCTGGCTCGATGCCGGCATCGTTCCGTTCAGCACTCTCGGCTATTTCGACGACCGGGAGAAGTGGAAGCAAGCCTACCCGGCCGATTGGGTCAGCGAAATGCGCGAGCAGGTGCGTCTTTGGTTCTACTCCATGCTCTTTATGAGCGTGACGCTGCAGGGCCGCTCTCCCTATAAAAAAGTGCTGTCGTACGAGTCGGTGGTGAGCGAGGAAGGCACGCGCTTCTCCAAGACCGGCTTCATGATCCAGTTTGACGACGCCGTGAACAAGGTGGGCGCCGATCCCATGCGGTATCTCTTCTGCGCGCGCCCAGTTACCGTCAACATGCGGTTCAGCTACAAGCTGGCCGAGATGGCCGCGCGCAAGATCGCCGACCTCTGGAACATCTACACGTTTCTGGTGAATTACGCGATCATCGACCAGCCGGATTTGTCGAAACCGGTTGACGCCGACGCACTGCAGGTGACCGACCGCTGGCTGCGCGCACGTACGGCCGTGATGCTCGACGAGGTCAAGAGCGGTTACGAAGCCTACGACACGCCGGCCGTGATCCGCGACGTCGAACGGTATCTCGACGATGTTTCCAACTGGTACGTGCGTGTGAGCCGTCGCCGCTTCTGGCGCAGCGGCCACGAGGCGGATAAGCGCGCTTGCTATGGCACTCTGCTGGCGGCGTTGCGCGCCACCACGCTGGCCTTGGCGCCGATCATCCCGTTTGTGGCAGAAAAAATCTGGCAGAACGCCGTGCGCGGTATGGATCCAAACGCCGCCGAGTCGGTGCATCATGCCGATTGGCCGGAGGTTCCCGCCGGTTCGCGCGACGATGCGCTGTTGCAGCGCACGGAGACCGTGCGGAATTTGATCCGCCTTGGGCTGAAGGTTCGCGCGCAAGCCACGATTCGCGTGCGGCAGCCGTTGCAGGCGGCCCATGTGGTGTACTCGGGAAACAAACGCGCGGCTGTCGAAGAGCAGAGTGCGCTCATCCAGAGTGAACTGAACGTGAAGGAAGTCCTGTTCGCCGCCGACGCCAACGGATTCTTTCAGCTGGCGGTGAGGGTGGATTGGAAGGCCGCCAATTCCCATTTCCGGCGCGATGCCGGCCGTTTCCGCCAGTCGTTCGAGGCGTTGAGCGAAGGCAGCCGGGACGCGCTGGCGCCGCGCATCGCGGCAGGCGGCGAGGTGCAGGTCGATGGTTTCGATTTGCCGGTCCCCGCCAACCTGTTCCGCATGGAGCGTGCGCCCGATCCGCGCTATGGCGTCGCCGAAGAAGGCGACGCGCTCGTCGCCCTCGATCTCAACCTGTCTCGCGAACTCAAGCTGGAAGGTCTGTCCCGCGATTTAGTCCGTCACCTGCAAGTCATGCGCAAGGATGTGGGCCTGTCAGTCAGTCAGCGGATCGAGCTTGGCTTGGTGACCGAGAGCGCCGACCTGAAACAGGCGATTTGCCAGCACCGCGACTACATCATGGACGAAGTTCTGGCCGTGAAGCTCGAAGCCGCTCCGCTTGCAGAGGCGAAAGCTACGCAGGACCTGACGGTGGAAGATCATCTCGTGCACGTCACCATGAAGTGGTAGCCGCGCCTTCCCATCGGCCTCCGCTTGACGGAAAATGGTCTCAGGTATGTTGAGCCGGTTAGTCGCCGGGGTCCTGATCGCTTGCTGCGAGTTACCCGCCCAAACTCAGAAGGTGGAAGACCTGGCGGCGGGCAAGGTGCTGGTGATGGAGCGGGACGCGCCCGATCCGAACTTCGCCCAATCCGTGATTTTGCTGATTCACTATGATACGGACGGTGTGGTCGGACTGATGCTGAATCACGCCGCGGACGTACCGTTGTCGCGGTTGCGCGAATTCGAGGGAACCCGCCAGCGCGCGGACTCCGCTTATGTCGGCGGCCCTGTTGAGGTCGGAGTCGTCACGGCTCTGGTGCGGGCGGTCAGCGCTCCTCCGGATGCCATGCACGTGGCCGCGGACATTTACGCGGTTCAAACCAGAAAAGGGCTCGAGGCTGCGCTCAAGAATTCAAAAGGCCCCGCCGATCTGCGCGTGTACCTCGGATATTGCGGCTGGATCATTCCGCAACTCAAGAACGAAGTGAAGCTCGGCAGCTGGCACATCTTTGACCGCGGCGAGCGCTTCGCCTTCGATTCCGAACCGGGCACGCTCTGGAAGCGCCTCATCGGCCGCACCGGTGGCACCCTGGCGTGGGCACCGTTTCGGCTCATCCGCTTCCCCTAACGAGTCGCCGCTTTGATGATGCGGACCCGTTCCGCCAGACTTGCCGGCTCGACGGAGATCAGCTCGAAGCCGAAGTCCCTGTACGTTTCTTCATGCACTTTCTCAAAACGCACCGTGTCTTCAAAGCTGATGCGACGGGCTTCAGTCGGCGTGACGAAGCCGAGATTGCGAATGAAGAAGACGCGGCTCTGGTAGATTCCTTCTTTTTTGACGCGCTCCAGTTCACTGGTCAGGAAGGGCGAATACGGATACCCGAGCCAAACTGCCAGCGCCGCGGTACAGACAACTGAGCGGTCGTGAAACTGAATTTCATCCGGTTGATTCGATGTGCGAATCTGGCGCTCCTTCTGCAAATTGGCGATGGCATCAATAAATGAGGGATGCCTCCAGAGTTCATCCGTTCCGCGCGCGTGTGCGGCGGCGATGACATCAGTAGCCGCTTCTTCGACCACACTGAACCCATCGAGTTCCAACTGGCGGATAATCGCGGTCTTCCCGGCGCCCGGCGCACCGGTGATGATGAACCTTCTCATGTGATGTCCTTCAGGAGGGCGCGTGGGGGCGGAACCGGTTAGTGATCGCGTTCGGTCACCAGTTCTGTGACCGACAGCAGCGCCCGCTGGTACGGCGATTCCGGAAATTCTCCGATGATCCGCCGGGCCTTGTCGGTGAACGCTTGTGCCCGTTCTTTGACGCGCTCGATGCCGCGGTACTTCTCCAACAAAGTGAGAATCCGTGAGAACGGCACTTCATCGTAATCGCGGCGCCGTAAAATCGTCTCCACCAGCCGCCGCTCTTCCGCCGTCGCGCACTCCAATGCGTACACCAGCGGCAGGGTCACCTTGCCTTCCCGCAAATCGCCGCCGACCGGCTTGCCGAGCGTCTTCTCGCGCGCCGTGAAGTCCAGCACATCGTCCACCAGTTGGAACGCCATGCCCAGGTTCCACGCGTATTCGGCCAGCTGCTCCTGCGACTGCGGATCGGCCCCGCCGGCCAGGGCTCCAAGCTTGCTGCATACCGAGAACAGGCAAGCCGTCTTGCGGTCCACCAGTTCCATGCAGTCGGCTTCGGTGACGTCGATGCGGCCGATGCGCTCGAGCTGCAGCAACTCGCCCTCAACCATCATCTGGGTCAGCCCGATCAGCAGGTCGAGGATCTGAAAATTGCGCTCGCGCAAAGCAATCTGAAATGCCTGCATGTACAGCCAGTCGCCCGCCAGCACGCAGGTATGATTACCCCATTTGATGTTTGTGGACGGGCGGCCGCGGCGGGTCTGGGCGGCATCGATTACGTCGTCATGCACCAGCGTAGCGGCATGAATCATTTCGACTACAGCGCCCAGCTGGATGGCGCAGGGGCCGGCGCTCCCCACCAGCTTCGCCGAAAGCAGCAGCATGGACGGCCGCAACCGCTTGCCGCCGCTCGACTGGAGGTATTGGCCGATGGCGGTGACCGCGTCTACCGACGCGACCGATTCGAGCGTAATCTTCTTTTCCACCTGGTCCAGCTCATCCTGGATCAGGTCGAAGATTTCGCGCGCCGTCAGGGCCTGGCCTAGCTTTCCCAAATTCATTGGAAGCAACTAGTTTACCCGCTTGGGGCCGCGCCCCGCAAACAGAGCCGTTCGAAGTTGGCGGTGGTGAGCCCGGCGATTGTCTCGGGCGTAACGCCGCGCACCTCGGCCAGACGCCGCACGGTCTCCACCAGGAATGCCGGTTCGTTGCGTTTCCCCCGCATCGGAACAGGCGCCAGATACGGGCAGTCGGTTTCTACCAGCAGGCAATCGTCTGGCGTGATCCGCGCTGCCTGCCGGACCGATTCGGCCTTCGGAAACGTGAGAACGCCGCCGAACGCCAGGTGGAATCCAAGGTCCAGCGCCTGCCGCGCCTGTCGCTCGTCGCCCGTGAAACAATGCATGATGCCGCCGCCGCTCCATTGCGCGCCCAGAATGGCGAGCGTGTCCTCCCAGGCCTCCCGGGTATGGATCACCACCGGTAAGCGCGCCTCCGCGGCAATGTCGAGCTGCTTTTCGAAAACGGAGCGCTGCACCTCGCGCGGCGAGAAATCGTAGTGATAATCGAGCCCGATTTCGCCCAGCGCTCGCACCTTCGGGTGCCGCGCCAGGTCCCGCAGCCGCGCGAATGTATCGTCCGACGCCTTGGCTGCGTCGTGCGGGTGCACTCCCACCGTGGCATACACAAATGGATACCGGTCCGCCAGGCGAAGTGCTGCTTCCAGATCGGGCGGCCCGTGACCGGTGCCGATCGCCATCAGCGTATCGATGCCCGCCGCGCGGGCGCGCTCGACGGTTTGATCGCGATCCGGGTCGAACTGCTCGTCGTCGAGATGGCAATGCGAATCGACCAGCTTCACTTCAGCCGCGCTCCGACGGGAATATCTTCGAGGAATCCCGCCAGGACCGGCTTGCCACCCTCCACCGACGCCGCCACGATCATGCCGTTCGACGTCAGCCCGCGTAATTTGCGCGGCTGCAGGTTGGCCACGATCACCACTTTGCGGCCGATCATCTGCTCGGGCTTGTATGCCTCCGCGATGCCCGCGACGATGGTGCGCGGCTCAGCTTCGCCAAGATCGACTTTGAGGTGCAGTAATTTGTCGGCGCCTTTTACCGTCTCGGCCGAGAGCACCTGGCCGACGCGCAGATCGACCTTACCGAAATCATCGATTGCGATTTTCGGAGTTTCCGGCGTAGCCTCAGCGGCAGGCTCGGCCGTCTTGCCGAGCAGCTTATTCTGCTCCGCTGTGGCAACCACCTCTAACTCGCGCATCTTGTCGATCGCCGGCTTGGGCTCAAGACGCGGAAAAACCGCCGCGACTTCACCGATCTTTTGACCGGCGGGCAACTGGCCCCACTTCAAATTGGACAGCCGCACCGATTCGATCGGCTCTTTCATCCCGAGCTGCGCCCAGATCTTCGGCGTGGATTGCGGCAGGATCGGATACAGCAACGCCGTCACGGTCCGCAGTGCCTCCGCGGAGGTGTGCAGCGTCGCATCCAGTTCCGCCTGCGCGTCCGGCTGCTTCGCCAGCTTCCACGGCGCTTTTTGCACGATGAACTTATCGACCGCGGAAATCAAGCCCCAGACTGCTTCCAGGCCGCGCGAGAATTCGAAGCGGTCGAACGCCGCTTCGGCCGCGGTAACCGTTTGTCCGGCTAGCGCGCAGATTTCGGCATCGGCCCCCTGCGGGATCACGCCGCCGCGATACTGCTGAATCATCGAGAGCGTCCGGCTCGCCAGATTGCCGAGACCGTTCGCCAGGTCGGAGTTGTAGCGGCCCGCCAGCGCGTCGTAGCTAAAGCTGCCGTCCTGCCCGAACATCACCTCGCGCAGCAGAAAATAGCGCAGAGCATCGACACCCATCACCTGCCGGATCGGGTCCGGCCGCACGATGTTCCCCCGTGACTTGCTCATCTTGTCGTTCTCGAACAGCAGCCAGCCATGCGCAAACACGCGCTTGGGTAGTTCCAGTCCCGCCGCCTTGAGAAAACACGGCCAGTAGACGGCATGGAAGCGCACGATCTCTTTGCCGATGATGTGCAGGTCCGCCGGCCACAGCCCCTTGCCTTCCACCGCGCTCATGTAAGTGGTCAGCGCATCGAACCAAACGTAAAAGACATGCGGCGCTTCGCCCTCCACCGGGATGCCCCATTTCAGGTTCGTGCGCGTGATCGACAGGTCGCTCAAGCCGCTTTTGACAAACGACATCACTTCGTTGCGGCGCGTGTCAGGCTGGATGAAATTCGGCTGCTTTTCGTAAAGCTCCAAAAGCCAGTCTTGAAACGCAGAAAGCTTGAAGAAGAAATTCTCCTCGGTGACGGTTTCGGTCGGCCGGCCGCAGTCGGGGCACGGATCTCCCGGCTTGGCATCGTTGACATACAGGTTGTCGAAGATACAGTATTGGCCGGTGTACGAACCTTTATAGATATAGCCGTTCTTCCGGCAGCGTTCGAACAGGTCCTGGACCACCTTGGCATGTTGCGGGCTGGTGGTGCGCTGGAAGTAATCTATTTCCAGACCCATCCGTTTCCATTCGTTGGCGAATTCCGCGGCGATCACGTCACAGAACTCCCGCGGCGATTTCTTGGCGCGCTCTGCCGCTCGCTCCACGTTGACGCCATGCTCATCGGAGCCGGTAGTAACGAACGCCTCGTAACCCTGCATGCGTTTGAACCGCCGCAGCAGGTCGGCAACGATGGTGGTGTATGCGTGGCCGATGTGCGGCGCCGCATTCACGTAGTAAATCGGTGTTGTGATGTAATACTTCATCTCTTTTGCGCGAGGTACGCCTGGTTGGCGGCTGCGAGAATCTCCCGCAGCGGCACGCCGGATGCGAGCGCCAGCGTGCGGCAGTCCTCATATTCCGGCGCGTACGATCCTTCGCTCGAAATTTTCATGCGCGCGACGCCATACGGCGTTTGGACCTCCACGCACGTGCGCTCTTGCACCCTGCGCTCGGCTGTGTACATCCGTAAGCCGAGCGTGGACGTCTCCGCGAAGATCAATTGCGCCAGCGCTTCACGATCTTCCGGCCGCGCGATCACCCGCAGCAGGTTGCCCGGCCGCCCTTTTTTCATGACCAGCGGCTGCAGCGCCACGTCCAGCGCGCCGGCTTCGAGCAGCCGTTCGGCGGCATAAGCCAGCACCTGCGGGTTCAGGTCATCGATGTTCGCTTCGATCACGGAAACTTCCAGCGCCTCCCGCGCCCCGGTGGGTTTGCCGAGGATCACGCGCAGCACGTTCGCGTGCTCGGAAAAATCACGAGTACCGGCCCCGTAGCCGGTTCGCGAGATCTTCATCGGCGGAAGAACTCCGTAAGCGCAGGCGAGGCTCGCCACCACCGCGGCGCCGGTCGGCGTCGTTAGCTCCACCGCCGGTCCGCGCGCATAGACCGGCGCGTTTTGCAGAAGCCGGGCCGTCGCCGGAGCCGGCACCGGCAATACGCCGTGCTCGGTCTGCACGGTTCCGCTGCCCACGTTGATCGGCGAGCAGACCACGCGCTCCACTTCTAGCGCATCGAACGCGACACACGCGCCCACGATATCCGCAATCGAATCGGCAGCGCCAACCTCATGAAAATGCACTTTTTCGAGCGGCACCTGGTGCACTTCCGCTTCGGCTTCGCCCAGTCTGCGAAATACAGCTTCCGCGTTGCTCTTGACGCGCGGCGAAAGATCCGCCTTTCCGATCATCTCGAGGATGCGCGAAAGGTGGCGGTGTGTCTGGGTCCCCTCAACCGAAACCAGGTACTTGGTGGCCGCGATCCCGCGCCGCTTCACTTTTTCGAAGGACACCACAGCCCCGGCACGCAGAGAGGCGACGGCCTCGGCAATGGCGGTTTGGTCGGCGCCGGCGTCGGCCAGCGCGCCCACCAGCATGTCGCCGCTAATTCCCGAGAAGGCGTCGAGATAGCACGTCAGGGCCACGGTGCTTCCATTGTAGCCGTCTGTCAGCCGAGGAACCGCACGTAGGCGTAAACGGCGGGTAATGCGAATAACGTGCTATCCACCCGGTCGAGCATGCCGCCGTGGCCGGGCAGCAGCGATCCGCTGTCCTTCACGTTGGCGCCGCGCTTCATCGCAGACTCGGCCAGGTCGCCCACTTGGCCAGCGACATTGGCGGTCAGACTGATTGCCAGCACCGCCGGAATCGTCAAGCCGGGTACGAATCGCAGAAGGTAGCCGCCCGCAATCAGCAGCGACGCGATGACAGATCCGGCCGCGCCCTCCCAGGTTTTTTTCGGGCTCACGCGTTCCGCCATCCGGTGACGGCCGAACGTCCGGCCTACATAAAACGCACCAATGTCACCGGCCCAGTTCACCAGCAACGCAAACATCAGCCAGTGCGGGTTGTGGCCGCGCAGCGGAATCGCGCACTTCCAGGAGGCGAAGATGTAAACGATCCCCATCAACTGCAGAGCCGCCCGGGGCAGGGAAGTGGCCAGGTTGTCGGCACGCATCGCCAGAACCAGCGCCAGCAGGGCGACCGCGCCGAGGAAGAGCCAAGCCTCGGGGAGCGGAGCAAGAAGCATGAGTCCCGCCGCGTAGCCCATGGGCCCTGGGGATCCATATCCATAGCCTGCGGCGATTGTGTCGTATTCCCGGTAACACAAGCACGCGACCGCTACCAGTACTGCTGCAAATAACCAGAAGTTGGCCCACAAGACTACGTAAACAACGAGGGGAATGAGGGCAAGAGCGGTAAGAACCCGCTTCATGAGGGACGGAGCACTTCGATGAACGCTTCGTCACCCGGCTTAGATACGTCTGGTACTGGCGCCGGAGCGTCGGGACCCGCGCTGAGCCCGCCATAGCGCCGCTCGCGCTTCTGGTACTCCAGGATGGCGTGCAGCAAATCCCGGCGGGTGAAGTCGGGCCAGAGAGTTTCGGTCACGTATAGCTCGGCGTAGGCGATCTGCCACAGCAGGAAATTGCTGATCCGCATCTCGCCCGAAGTCCGAATCAGCAGGTCGGGATCGGGGCAACTCGAGGTGTACAGGTTGGAGGAGATCAATTCCTCATCGAGCTTCAGAGTCGCAATGCTCCCGTCCAGACGCGCGACCTCGAGAATGGAATTGATGGCATCCACGATCTCGGCGCGCCCACCATAGTTGATGGCCAGATTGACGAGCAACCCGCGGTTGGCCGCTGTGGCTTCCACTGCGGATTCCAGTTCGCGGCGCACCTGAGGCGGCAAGGCATCCGGGCGGCCAATAGCCTGCAGGCGAATGTCATTCTTCTGGAGTTCGGGTAGCTCCTGGCGCAGATAATAGCGGAGCAGCCGCCAGAGAGTCTCCACTTCGGCGCGGGGCCGCTTCCAATTCTCAAGCGAAAACGCGTACAGTGTGAGGACCTTGACGCCGAGTCGCGCACAAGTCTCCACAGTACTGCGGACAGGGCCGACTCCGGCCTGATGCCCCGCTACCCGCGGCAAGCGGCGCCGGCGCGCCCACCGTCCATTCCCGTCCATGATAATCGCGATATGCTCGGGCAATCGAGCCGGATCGATCGCCCGGGCGAGGTCCCAATCCTTATCGCCCGGCGGGATGGATTCCAGTAAAGCGTTCATGAAGTAACCACTAATAGTACAACACAGACGCAGTCCGGACCCCGGGGACAAACCGGATGTTTCATGTCGACAATTGGTAAGAAAGTTCCGCGTGACTACGCGATTTCGGTCATCGAGACGGTAGTTTCCGGATGGTGGATGCGGAACTTGTGGGAGCTGATGCGCACGGCCGTTTCGCCGCTGCCGCTCCACACCACGAATCCAGTGGCTTGCAGGTCGATAGGGCGGCTGGCTTCCTGCCGAACCGGCCAATCGATCCGCAGTTCGACGTGCGAGCCAACCGGCAGCGGTTGGCCGCTTCGGAAGGCCACGCCGTCTTTACTCATGTCCCGCGTTATACCGTTGCTCCACCGATGCTGGATGCCCTTCTCGGATTGACGAAAACGGAGAGAAAGGTGAATCCCGAACCGGGTGCTTCTTCGCCGCTCTTCTGCCGACTTCTGCATGTCCGAGTACGCCCCTTTGCGTTCGCCGCCTCCGGCGAGTGGAGCATCGTGCAATCCAAAGGCCGCAACCTATTCTGAGGTTTTCGCGTGATCTTGTCCAGTACGAACGGGAACTTTTTACGTGGCCTACCTTCCTACTATTACGATTCTGCGCGGTACTAGATCTTCGGATTCACCCGCGTGCCTGCCTGGTGTCTGGTAGGATGAAAAAATCCCGTCTCCGTTATGGCGCTGCGTTTCTATAACACCCTGTCTCAGCGAGTGGAGACATTTTCACCGGCTCGCGACAACATGGTCCGCATGTACACCTGCGGTCCTACGGTCTACGATTTTGCCCACATCGGGAACTTTCGGACCTTCACGTTTATCGATATTTTGCGCCGATGGTTGCGGGTGAACGGCTTTACCCTCAATCATGTCATGAATATAACGGATGTGGATGACAAGATCATCCGCAACGCGGTGGCGCAGCACAAGTCCTTAGGGGAATACACGGCGGTTTTTACGGAGGCCTTTCTTCAGGATTGCGGGCGGCTGCGGCTGGAACGCCCGGAGCAGTTGGTGGCCGCCACCGACCACATCGACGACATGGTGGAGGCCATTGAGAAACTAGGGGCCCGCCAACACACCTACCGCACCGACGGCTCCGTCTATTTCCGGATCGCCAGCTTCCCGGGCTATGGAAAGCTGTCGCACAACGATTTCAGCGGCAACATCGCGGGCGCGCGGGTCGATGTGGACAGCTACGAGAAGGCCGACGCCCGCGATTTTGCGCTGTGGAAGGCGCCAAAGGAAGGCGAGCCGTTCTGGGACAAGTCGATCGGTCCTGGGCGTCCTGGCTGGCACATCGAATGTTCCGTGATGGCGATCAAGTATCTCGGCGAAACCCTGGATATCCACGCCGGGGGCATCGATCTGGTGTTTCCGCATCATGAAAACGAGATCGCCCAATCGGAGTCGCTGACCGGCGCACCGTTCGCGCGCTTCTGGCTGCACGCGGAATTTCTCATGGTGGAAGGCCAGAAGATGTCGAAGTCGCTAGGGAATTATTACACGCTGCGCGATGTACTAGCCAAAGGGTACCAGCCTGAAGCAATCCGGTATCTGCTGGCCTCTGTGCCGTACCGCAAATCGCTAAACTTCACCTTCGACGGGCTGAAGTCGGCGGGGACTGCAATCGACCGGCTGCGCAATTTCAAGCTGCGGCTGGAGACGGATCGTTACCCCGAGGGCCACAACGAACAATTGGCGGCGCGAACGGCACTGGCCTGCAAGGCGTTCAGCGACAGCATGAACGAAGATCTCAACACGGCCGAGGCGCTGGGGGCGGTTTTCGAGTACATCCGCGATGCCAACAGCGCAATGGATTCGGGCGGGTTTCGCGCCGGCAATGCGAGCGCCGCGTTGGATCTGCTGAAACAATTCGATTCCGTGTTTCAGGTGCTGGAGCCGTCGTCGGCCTCGGGCCTCTCGGATTCCGAAGTGGAATCAAAGATCGCAGAGCGCACCGCCGCCAAGAAGGCCAAAAACTTTGCACGCGCCGATCAGATTCGCGACGAGTTGCTGGCGCTGGGCATAATCCTGGAAGATACAAAGTCGGGCATCCGGTGGAAGAGGAAGTCGCCGTGAAGATTCACACGCAGGCTGTGCACGCGGGCGACCGGAAAAAGCCGGGTTCGCACGTTCCGGTGACGACGCCGATCCACGCGAGTTCCAGCTTCTTCTATGAGTCGATGGAGCAGCTCGATCGGGTGTTCGGGCAGGAGGAAAAAGGATACAGCTACGCGCGTTACGAGAACCCGACTACGGCGGCGCTGGAAGAATTGATGACCACGCTGGAACACGGTCACGGCGCGCTGGCGTGCGCCTCTGGTATGGCCGCGATTCAAGTGGCGCTGCAGACGGCTCTGATGGACCGGCGTAAGTCGATCGTGGCCGCCAATGCGTTGTACGGCGCCACGGTCAGCCTGCTCATGAATGTGCTGGAGGCGTCGGGCGTCGAAGTGCGTTTTGTGGATGTCTGCGACCTGGACGCGCTGCGCGCCGCCGTGTCCGAAACCAAGCCGGGGTGTATCTACATCGAGACCATTTCGAACCCGCTGCTGCGCGTGGCGCCGATGGACCGGATTGCGGAGATCGCGCGCGCAGCCGGCGCCACTCTGGTGGTGGACAACACGTTCGCGACGCCGCTGCTGCTGCGTCCTCTGGAACTGGGCGCCCACTTCAGCGTGCACAGCGTGACGAAGTATCTCGCCGGTCATGGCGACGTGCTGGGCGGCGTGGTGATCACGGACGAGCAGAACCTGGAGCCGCTCCGGGCGCTTTCGCGTACCACCGGGCCGGTGCTGGGTCCGTTCGAGAGTTATCTGACCATGCGCGGCATCAAGACGTTTCCGCTGCGTATGGAACGCCAGTGCGCCAACGCATGCCGCGTGGCGTCGTGGCTGGCGACCCACCCGCGGATCGAACGCGTCTATTTTCCAGCGAACCCCGATCATCCCGATGCTTCTGCGATTCGCCGGCTGTTCCCCGCAAACCTCTATGGGGCGATCGTCAGCTTCGAGTTGAAGGAAGCCGGGCGCGCTGAAATTTTTCGCTTCATGGACGCGCTGCAGCTCGTGGTGCGCGCGACGTCGCTCGGCGACGTGCACACCATGATGCTTTACCCGGTGATGAGCTCGCACCGCGAGATTTCGCCCAAGCACCGCGAGCGGATGGGGATTCGCGAGAATCTGGTGCGGCTCTCGGTGGGGATCGAGGCGGCGGAAGACATTATTGCGGATCTCGAGCAGGCGCTGGAGCGGGAAGAAAAAGTCAAGGGTCAAAAGTTGTAAGGTGGCGCTGCGCGCTTCCTTACGACGCGTTGAGGAGCAGCGCGTTGAAGAACATCTTGAAGGTCAGATAGCTCTGGCCGCGATATTGCGGGCGCATGCCGAACAACACGATGTGGCCCGATCCTACGGGCGCATCGATGATGGCGGCGCGGCCGGCAATCACTTTTTCGCCTTCCAGCCAGCCGGAAGCCAGCACGTTCGCATCTGTATAGCGCGCAACTACCGGCAGTTGCGTGTCCCAGGCGGGGCTTTGCTCGCTCCAGATCGCCAGGTCACCGGGAACGCCGTACGCCAACGGATGGCGCGTATCGAGGTGGATGTTGAGCAGCGAACCCGGCGAATAGAATCCGGCTGCGCCTGTAACGGCTGTTGCTGTGACGCCGAGATGCTCGATGGCGTAGTCGGAAGCGTGATTGAGAAAGACCAGAGTGCCGCCGGCGGCGGCGAATTCGCGCAGCGTGTCCGCGCCCTTGGGTCCGAGCCCGCCCAGATATTCGGCCGGCAACGCATTCGCGTACCCGGTGTCGATGTTGCGGGAGGACTGGTCGGCAAAGACCAGGACATCAAACCTCTGACGCAAGCCGCCGGCCTGAATATCGGCATTGAGCAGGCTGGTGTAAGCGAATCCGAATTGTTCAAACAGCCAGCGCGTCCAGCCTTCGTCCATGTTCGGCATCCACGAGCGGTACAAGCCGATTCGCGGACGGCGCAGTTCCTTCCAGCCGCTGCGCCCGGTCAGGGAAAAATCGCCGGAGGCGGGGTCGCGCCACACGGAGCTGCCGTTCTTCCACGCGCGGTTCACGGCAACCCAGGAATCGGTGTCGGCGGCCGCTAAGAGTGGACCGGACGCTGAAGGCGGCGCTTTCCATTCGCCGGAGAAGTCCACCGGTTGCGAAATGGGTTTTGCGTCGACCCCCATCAGGAGCGGCAGCGTGTGCGCGGTCACGTCGTATGGGCGCTTGGGCGGTCCGCCCGGATACAAATGCTCTTCCGGATAGTGCTGGCGCTCGAGCAAGGCCTTGGCCCAGCCGCTGTACGGTTGGCGCATCGGGATCACGGCGCTGCCATCGGCGGCCTTGCCGATTTCGACCATTCCGAAGCGGAGAGTTTCGAGCAATTTTCGCGTGGCCCCGGGATCGCGCTGCTGCGCGGGAACGACGAAGCCCCATGGGTCATTGCGCGCGATTTGCCGCTGGCCAACCTTATAAAAACTCCGTAACAGCTCTTCGCGATGGAGGGCGGCATTGTAGAGGCACGACTCCCAGGCGATCAGCTGGTAATCAATAATGTCGCGCAGCCGCCACGTGCCGCCCAGCCACGGTTCGAGGTAATTCCACGATTTCTCGCGCGGACGAAAGCCCAGCGCGGTTTCCGAAATTTGATCGGGGCGCACCTCGACGGGCGTAGCCAGGCGCGCGCTGGCGGATTCGGTGAGCAGGCGCAGGCCGCCGTGGAATGCCTGATAGTGGCGCGAGGGAGTCCAGAAATCGTAGATCGCGTTGAGCGCGACACCCGACTTGCCGGCCGCGGTCAAGTCGCTTGCGATGGCGGTTCCCATCATATTGGTTTCCTGCATCAGGATGGGATCGATGTTGGGCTCGGTCGGATCGAGCCACGGCGGCACGAAGAGCCGCGACGCGTAAGGTCCCTGCTGGTGCACGTCGTAGACGATTTGCGGGTGCCATACATTGTGCAGCTTCGAGATGGTGAGCTGTGTTTCGACCTGCGTGAACATGTACCAGTCGCGGTTGTCGTCGTGGCCGACGTAATGATGCCAGAGCTCGGGTGGGTCGGTGCCTTCGGCGGGCGTACCAAGGGTCTTGCGATACCAGCGCGTGACGATATCGACTCCGTCGGGATTGAGCGAGGGCACCAGCAGAAAGATGGTGTCGCGCAGAATAGCGCGGAAGCGCGGCTTGTCTTCGGTAAGTATGCGGTACGCGAACTCGACGGCGGTGTGGGTGGATGCGATCTCGCTGGCATGGATCGAACAGGTGATCAGGACGATAGCCTTGCCTTGCGCGAACAGCGGTTCCGCCTGCGCGGGTGTGGTGCGGCGCGGGTCGGCGAGCTGTTGCTGGATGGCGAGGTAACGGTCCAGATGCTGCAGAGTTTCCGGAGCAGCGATGACGGCGGCGAGGAATGGCCGGCCTTCGGTGCTTTTGCCCAGCTCCTGGACGCGGATGCGATCGCTGGTTTTGGACAGCTCCTGAAAGTAGGATACGACCTTATCCCAATCGAGCACAGTGCGGTCGGCGCCGATCTCATGGCCGAAGTAGCTCTTCGGTGTGGGTACGGCGGCGCACAGCGACCATGCCGCGGCGCAAAGAAGAACGAAGAGCCGAAGGGGGGCGCGCATGAGGATTATTCTAGCTTGGGAGCGCTGAAGACACTACGGCCTAGCGAGGAATGACAAAGGAGTAGACTTGCGTTGCGGGGCGGCCGGGCTACGGGATCTTCAAATCCCGCGGACTTTTCGCCGTGCGTTGTCGGCCGCCCGATGGTTTGAGCCTAATCTACGAGGCC